>NZ_JQMJ01000004.1:5400000-6000000 GCF_000744655.1 Streptacidiphilus rugosus AM-16
ACGGCGGAGTACAAGCGCCGGCAGTACCCGCCGGGCACGAAGATCTCCTCCAAGAACTTCGGCCGCGACCGCCGTCAGCCCATCACCAACCGCTGGCGCGAGAGCTGACGCGGCGACGGTCAGGGGGGCGGACGGTCAGGCAGCGGTGACGAGGAGTCGGCTGCGGCGTGCCGGATCTGCGCGTCCTCGTGGAACACCCGCCGGCTTCCCGAGGAGGCGAGCCGGCGGTCGAGGGTGAGCGCGGTTTCGAGCGCGGTGCGCGTCTCGGGAGCGAGCCGGCCGATGTCCGTCAGACCGTCGGGCGCGGCGCAGGAGCGCGCGGGCAGAAGCGGTCCGTGGCGCCCAAGCGGTTTTCAGAGCTCGAAGTGGGCCGCGATCGGGAGGTGGTCGCTGCCGGTCTGCGGGAGGGTCCAGGCGGAGGTGGGGGTGATGCCGCGGGACATGATCTGGTCGATGCGGGCCGTCGGGAAGGAGGAGGGCCAGCTGAAGCCGAAGCCGTCGCCCGCGCTCCCCTGCGCGGAGCGCAGCTGCATGGTGATCGGGGCCAGCGCGCGGTCGTTCATGGTGCCGTTGAGATCGCCCAGCAGCAGGACCCGCTTCAGCGGCTCCCTGGTCAGCGCCTCGCCCAGCGCCTCCGCGCTGTGGTTGCGTTGGTTCGCGGTGAAGCCCCCGTCGAACTTGACGCGGACCGAGGGCATGTGGGCGACGTAGACAGCGAGGGGGCCGTTCGGCGAGTCGACGGTGGCCCGCAGGGCGCGGGTCCAGCCGATCTTGATGTCGACCGGCCCCGTGTCCGTCAGCCGGTACTTGGACCAGAGGCCGACCGTGCCCTCGACGACGTGGTAGGGGTAGGCGCCGTCCAGCTTCTGCCGGATCGTCGGGAGCTGGGCGCCGGTGATCTCCTCCAGCGCTATGACGTCGGGCTTCGCCTGCATCAGCGTGTCCATGGAGGACCCGACGTCCTGGTTGGTGGCGCTGATGTTGTGCTGGACCGCGGTGAAGTCGTAGCCGCCGCCGCTCTTGTCGGTGACCAGCGAGCCGAACATCATCACCCAGATCAGCGTCGGCGCGAGCAGCGCCGCCAGCGCCGTGGCGGAGCGGCGCAGCAGCGCGAGGACCAGGAGCACCGGGACGGCCAGGCCGAACCAGGGCAGGAAGGTCTCCATCAGGCTGCCGAAGTTGCCGACGTCGTCGGGGACCTGCCGGTGGAAGGCGAGGATCGCGGCGGTCAGCAGCGCCAGTCCGGCAAGGACCCAACCACGGCTCCAGGTGGATCGGCCCCTGCCGTCCCGCCCGCGCCAGTGGAGATCCCCGATGCCGAATGCCATGCGCCGTTCCTCACCCTTTGCCTGGTTTGCTGCGGTTCAGCCTATGGGTGGGAAGACGCCGGGCGGGGACGTCAGGTTCCCTCGGCGAAGGTGTGAGTCGGGTGAGCGGCCAGGCCGGAGAGCAGCGCGTCCACCATCGTCGCGGCGAGGTCGGGATCCTCGACCGAGGCGTCCGGATGCAGCACCGACCGCGACAGCATCGGGCCGACGACGAGCTCGCCGAGCAGGTCGGGGTCGAGGTCGGCGCGCAGCTCGCCGCGCCGCTGGGCCTCGGCGATCCGCTCGCGCAGGAGCGCGCGGCGGGGGGCGATGACGGCCTCGTGGTAGCGGCTGTAGAGGGCGGGGATGGCCCGGATCTCCGCGCCGATCATGGCGAGGTCGGTGCCGGAGCGGCGGTTCACGGCGTTCAGCCGGATGCTCTCCAGCACCGCCACCAGCGTGTCGCGGATCGAGCCCTGGTCGCAGACCGGCTCGACCTTGGACTCCAGCTTCACCAGGAGATGCAGCAGCAGCGCGTCCTTGTCGGGCCAGCGGCGGTAGATCGTCGCCTTGCCGACGCCCGCCTCGGCCGCGATGGCGTCGATGCTGAGGCCGGCCAGGCTGGACCCGCGGGCGAGCAGCCGCAGCATGCCCTCCAGGATGGAGGTCTCGACCGCCTCGTTGCGGGGTCGGCCCCGCCGGACGGGCGCTGGGGCGGCGGGCTGACGCTCGCCGATCTCACGGCTGATCAGGTGCTCGAACTCGCTGTCGACCGCGCTGCTGCTGCTCACCGCCCCATCCTCCCTCACTCCGCTTGGACCCCGGTAGTGTCGCCCGGCGCGGGGGACGGCTGCGCGTCCGCGGGCGCCGGGCCGTCCTTGGGCGCCATCGCCCCGCCGTAGGAGGCGGACTTGCCGGGCAGGAACAGCAGCGCGACGACCAGGCCGAGCGCCGCCGCGGCCGCGGCCGCCAGCGAGGTGGTGTGCATGGCGTCGATGAACGCGCTCTTGGCAGGCTCCACGACGCCCGCCGCCGACGGGCCCAGCTTCTCGGCGATGCCGAGCGTGCCCTCGATGGACTCCCCCGCCGCGCCGCGCAGCGCCGGGGGCACCGTGCCCAGGTGGTCCTGGACGCCGCTGCGGTAGGTGGTGGAGAGCAGCGCGCCCAGCACCGCGACGCCCAGCGAGCCGCCGACCTGCCGGAAGGTGTTGTTCACCGCCGAGCCGGAGCCGGCCTTCTCACGCGGCAGGCTGGCCATGATGGTGACCGAGGCGGGCGGCATGACCAGCGCCATGCCCGCGCCCTGGACGAACGCGACCACCTCGAGCACCCAGATGCCGGTGTGCCGGCCGAGCGCCAGGAAGCCGACGAAGGCCACCGCGATCAGCGCCATGCCGAGCGCGACCGTGGCCTTGACGCCGAAGCGGTCCACGACCAGCCGGGCGCGCGGCGAGAAGATCAGCTGCGCGACGGCGAGCGGGAGCAGCAGCAGACCGGCCTGCAGCGGGCTGTAGCCGCGCACGCTCTGAATGTAGAAGACGCCGAAGAACGTGACGCCCATCAGCGCGAAGAAGGCCAGGCCGATGGCGACGACGGACGCCGAGAAGTGCTTGTTGCGGAACCAGGAGATGGTCAGCACCGGGTTCCTGGCCCGGCGCTGGTAGAACACGAAGGCCACCAGCACGAGCACGCCGGCCAGCATCGGGACCCAGCTCTCCGTGGCGCCGAAGTCGGCGTCCTGGCCGCCCTTGATGATGCCGTAGATCAGCGCGACCAGGCCGACCATGGAGAGCAGCACGCCCAGCGGGTCGAGCTTGCCGGGCCTCGGGTCGCGGGAGTCGGGGACCAGCACGACCATGCCGATCAGCGCGGCCACCACGATCGGGACGTTGACCAGGAAGACCGAGCCCCACCAGAAGTGGGCCAGCAGCAGGCCGCCCGCGATCGGGCCGATGGCGATGGCCAGGCCGACCGCGCCGGACCAGATGCCGATGGCCTTCGGGTGCTCCTCGCGCTCGAAGACGTTCATGATGATCGCCAGCGTGGCCGGCAGCACGAAGGCGCCGCCGAAGCCCATGGTGGCGCGGAAGGCGATCAGCTCGCCGGGGCTGCTCGCCATGGAGCAGAGCAGCGAGCCGAGGCCGAAGACGACCATGCCGAAGAGCAGGACCTTCTTGCGGCCCAGCCGGTCGCCCAGCAGACCGGCCGTGAAGAGCAGGCCGACGAAGACCAGGGTGTAGGAGTTGATGGCCCATTCGAGCTGGCTCTGGGTGGCGCCCAGGCCGACCGGGGCGGGGGTGGCGATCGTCTTCATCGCCACGTTGAGGATCGAGTTGTCCAGCACCACGACGAGCAGGCTGAACACCAGAACCGTGAGGATCGCCCAGCGGCGCCTGTGGATGGCCTCGGGCACCCGGGGCGGCGCGGCGACAGCGGCAGTGGTCGTCATGGCAGCAGCGTAGCGCGATTTTCGATACGAGAACGTCTCGTATCGAAAACGAGACCGGATCCCTCGGCGAAACCACCCGGCAAGGTGATCTGCGCGACTCGCGCGCCCCCTCCCTTCCCCTTTCCCTTGCTCACGGCGACGTGCCAGCATGGACGTGATCCGGGGACGCCGAACGGCGCCACGAGACGACACACAGGAGACACGTCATGCAGAACGGTTCGCTTCCGCCTGCCCCGAAGGACTCCGCGCCCACCTCCCTCTACGGCGGCGTGACCTCGCGCCGGGTGACCGTGCGCGACCTGGCCGCCGCCAAGCTGCGCGGCGAGCGCTGGGCCATGCTCACCGCCTACGACGCGCTGACCGCGGGCGTCTTCGACGAGGCCGGCGTGCCGGTTCTGCTCGTCGGCGACTCCATGGGCAACTGCCACCTCGGCTACGACACCACCGTGCCGGTCACCATGGACGAGATCGCGATGCTCTCCGCCGCGGTCGTCCGCGGCACCAAGCGGGCGCTGGTCGTCGCGGACCTGCCGTTCGGCAGCTACCAGGAGTCCCCGGCCCAGGCGCTGCGGAACGCGGTGCGGCTGATGAAGGAGGCGGGCGTCCACGCGGTCAAGCTGGAGGGCGGCGAGCGCTCCGCGCCGGCCATCGAGATGCTGGTGCAGGCCGGCGTGCCGGTCATGGCCCACCTCGGGCTGACCCCGCAGTCCGTGCACGCGCTGGGCGGCTACCCCGTCCAGGGTCGCGGCGACGAGGCCTCGCACCAGCTGCTGCGCGACGCCAAGACGGTCCAGGCGGCCGGCGCCTTCTCCGTGGTCCTGGAGGCCGTCCCGGCCGAGCTGGCCGCGCAGGTCACCGCCGAGGTGCACATCCCGACGGTGGGCATCGGCGCGGGCGTCGGCTGCGACGCCCAGGTGCTGGTCTGGACGGACATGGCGGGCATGACGGCGGGCCGGGTGCCGAAGTTCGTCAAGCAGTACGCGAACCTGCGGGCCGAGCTGGGCCGGGCGGCGCGCGAGTACATCGACGACGTGCGCGCCGCGACCTTCCCGGCCGAGGAGCACAGCTTCCACTGAGCACGGCACACCGGCGCGGCCCGGCCCCGCCGGGCCGCGCGTGACGCCGTGACGGCGCGCTGACGGAGCTCTGACGGAGCCGCGTCGGCGCGCCCCGGCAGAGTCCTCGGCATGGAGCTGAGGCAAGAACCGACGAACGCCGCCACCGCGCACACCGCCGTCTCCGTGCGCGGACTGGCCAAGCACTACGGCGCGACCAGGGCCCTCGACGGCGTCGACCTCGACGTCGCCGAGGGCACCGTCATGGGCGTGCTCGGCCCGAACGGCGCGGGCAAGACCACCCTGGTCCGGATCCTCTCCACACTGATCCGGCCCGACGCCGGGCGCGCCGTCGTCTCCGGCTGGGACGTCGAACGCCAGCCGCGGCAGCTGCGCCGCGCGATCGGCCTGACCGGGCAGTACGCCTCGGTGGACGAGCTGCTCTCCGGCTACGAGAACCTCTACCTGATCGGCCGGCTGCTGGACCTGAGCGCGAAGGGCGCCAAGGCTCGCGCCGAGGAGCTGCTGGAACGTTTCTCCCTCACCGACGCCGCGCGGCGTCCGGCCCGCACCTACTCCGGCGGCATGCGCCGCAGGCTGGACCTGGCCGCCTCGATGATCGGGCGCCCGCGCGTCCTCTTCCTCGACGAGCCCACCACGGGCCTCGACCCGCGCACCCGCAACGAGGTCTGGGGGGAGGTGCGGCAGATGGTCGGCGAGGGCTCGACGGTGCTGCTCACGACCCAGTACATGGAGGAGGCGGAGCAGCTCGCGCAGGACCTCACCGTCTTCGACCACGGCAGGGTCATCGCGGCTGGCCGCGTCGACGCGCTCAAACGCCAGGTCGGCGAGCAGACCCTGACGATCCGTCCGGCCCGGCCCGAGCAGCTGGACGCCATGGTCCGCTGCCTGACCGACCGCGGTCTGGCCGCGAGCGCGACCGCCGACGGCCTGGTCAGCGTCCCGGCCGGGGACGAGGAACGGATGACCGCCGTCGTGGCGGCGCTCGGCGGCTCCGGGCTCGGCATCGCCGGCCTGGAGACCCGGCTGCCCAGCCTGGACGAGGTCTTCCTCGCCATCACCGGCGTCCCGGCGGACGCCGCGAACCAGCACGTTTCCGCGCCGACCCTGGAGCCCGTCGCATGAGCGTCTACGCCTCACCCCTGCTCGACCAGCGGATCAGCCTGCGCGCCAGCGCGCACCACGTCGGCGCGCTGACCCGCCGCAACCTGATGCGCATCAAGGCGGACCCCGAGTCCATGCTCGACGCCCTGCTGATGCCGATCCTGTTCACGGTGCTATTCGTCTACGTCTTCGGCGGCGCCGTCTCCGGCAACTCGCACAACTACGTCCAGTACATGGTCCCCGGCATGCTCGGGCAGATCGGCATCAGCCTGGCCATGGCCGTCGGAACCGGCCTGAACAGCGACTTCACCACCGGCGTGATGGACCGGTTCCGCACCCTGCCGATCGGCAGGGCGTCCGTCCTGGTGGCCAAGCTGCTGGCGGAGAGCTGCCGCTCGGCGGTCTCCCTGGTGATCCTGCTCGCCTTCGCGATGTGCCTGGGCATGCGGGTGCACACTGGTCCGCTGCAGTTGCTCGCCGCGCTCGGGCTGGCGATGGCCTTCGGGACCGGCATGGTCTGGGTCTCCATGCTGCTCGGCATGTCTCTGAAGAACCCGCAGTCGGTGCAGGGCGTGGGGATGCTGATCATCATGCCGCTGCAGTTCGGCAGCTCGACCTTCGCCCCGGTCCGCTCGATGCCTGGCTGGCTGCAGGCCTTCACCTCGTACAACCCGCTGTCGGCGCTCGCGGACTCCAGCCGGGCGCTGATCAACGGCAGCGAGGTGCTGCACCCGGCGCTGAAGGTGCTCGCCTGGTCGGTCGGGCTGACGCTCGCCTTCGCGCCGCTGGCCGTGGCCCGCTTCCGCAAGCGGACCTGAGCCCCCGGCCCCGCGCGGTTCGGCCCGGCAGGTTCGACCCGACAGGTTCGGCCCGGCAGGCTCAGGCCAGCATCAGCCGCACGGTCGCCTCTGCGTCCAGGGCCGCGCCGGCCGCGTACGCGGCCTCGAAGCCCGCGTCGCCGAGCAGCTCGCGCAGGCCGGCGACGGTCTCGTCGAGGGCCGCACGGTCGAGATGGTGCGCGGCCGAGCGCGTCTGCAGCCGGTCGAAGGCGCCGATCAGCATGGCCGCCGTGACGGCGGGGCGTTCCTGTCCCGCCGTCACGGCGCCCGCGCGCTCGCACCGCAGCAGGGTCGAGGCCAGCGCCGGGATCAGGACCAGCGGCAGCTGCTCGGCGACGTAGGGCGCCAGCGGGTGCGTCCGCATCTCGGCCAGGCCCGTGCGGATCCGCAGCAGCCCCTCCGCCGGCCGGCCCTCCATCGCGTCGACCGCGCCCAGCATGCCGGTGATGAGGCCGTTGAGCATGGTGCCGAAACCCTGCCCGTCGTGGTCGGGCAGCAGGCCCTCCAGCAGGGCGCGGGCCTCGGGCAGGCGCTTCTGCCGGGTGCGCAGCCCGGCCAGCAGCATCGTGCCGAAGAGTCCGGCGCCCTGCCCGGCCGCACCGTAGGCGACGGCGTCACCGATGCCGCCCTCCAGTTCCGCCTCGCCCTCGTCGAAGCGGCCCAGGCCGAGCAGCGCGTCGCCGAGCCTGACCCGCAGGACCGGCAGCGCCTGGTCGGCGCCGATCTCGCGGGCCAGCACGATCGCCTCCCGCGCGCAGCGCACGCCCTCGGCGAAGTCGCCGTTGAAGTTGGCGACCTCGGCCTGTCCGGCGAGCGCCTCCGCGCAGCCCCAGCGGTCGCCGAGCCGGGTGAAGATCGCCAGGCTCTCCACCGCGTCGTCCGCGGCCTGCGGCCGGCTGTCCGGCACGTCGTTGAGCAGCTTGGAGCGGACCTGCAGCACGCAGGCCAGCTCCCAGTCGCGGCCGAACCCGCGACAGCCCTCGACCATCGCGTCGATCGTCGGCCGCAGCTGGACCAGCAGTCCGGCGAACATCAGCACGTAGACGCGCTGGATCGCGGGCAGCCTGGAGGACTGCGGGAGCGCGTCGGGATAGGCGTCGACGATCTTCTCGCCGAGGATGCGCATCGCCGGCTCCGGATCGCGGCCGAAGTCGCCGTCGGTGGAGAGGAAGGAGGTGACGGCCGCCGCGCGGCGCGCCTCCTCCAGCACCGGCCGCGGCCACGGCGGCGGCAGGTCCGCCGGCCCCTCGGGCACCGGCACCGGCTCGGCGTCGAACGGGTCGCAGGGAACCAGGGTGAGCACGGCCCCGCACCAGGCCGCCGCCTCCGCGCGCTGGTTGCGCAGCATCCAGTACCAGCTGAGGCCGAGCAGCAGGCTCAGTGCCTCCTGCTCCTCCCCCGCCTCGATCGCGCGACGCAGCGCGGCGCGGAGGTTGTCGTGCTCGGAGTCGAGCACCGCCAGCGCCTCCAGTTGCGCGCCGGAGCGCAGCAGCGGGTCGGTGGTGCGGGCGAGTTCGCGGAACCAGCGCAGATGGGCGACGGCCAGGGCGTCGCGCTCGCCGGAGTCGCGCAGCCGCTCGGCCGCGTACTCGTGGATGGTCTCCAGCATCCGGTAGCGCGGCGCGGGCCCGGAGAGATCGGCCTGCACCAGGGACTTGTCGACGAGCGAGAGCAGGTGGCCCGCGACCTCGTCCGCGGAGATCTCCACACCGTCGGCGCAGATCGGCTCGGCGGCCTCCAGGGTCCAGCCCCCGGCGAAGACGGAGAGCCGGGCGAGCAGGGTCCGCTCCTGGGGCTCCAGCAGCTCCCAGCTCCAGTCGACGACGGCGCGCAGCGTCTGCTGCCGCGGCAGGTCCGTTCGGTTGCCGCTGGTGAGCAGCGCGAAGCGGCGGTCGAGCCGGTCGGCGAGCCGACGGGGCGTCAGGCCGCGGAGTCGGGCCGCGGCCAGCTCGATGGCCAGCGGCAGCCCGTCCAGGCGGCGGCAGATCTCGGCGCAGGCGGCCGGGTCGTGCGCGGGGTCGGCCGGATCGAATCCGGGGCGGGCCGCCGCGCCGCGATCGGCCAGCAGCCGCAGCGCGTTCGGGTCCGGGAGCGGTCCGACCGGCCTGACCGTCTCGCCGGCCACCCCGAGCGGTTCCCTGCTGGTCGCCAGGACGGTGACGCCGGGACAGGCCGCGACCAGCTGTGCGGCGAACTCCGCGGCGGCCTGGACCAGATGCTCGCAGTTGTCGAGGACCAGCAGCAGGGTGCGCGACGCGCAGTGCTCCAGCAGGCGTTGCAGCGGCGTCTCCGGCTCGGCGACCGCCCCGGCCGCGAGCGCCTCGGCGCGTCCCAGGGGCAGGCGGGTCACCCGCAGCCCGAGCGCTCCCAGCGCGGCGTCGACGACCGCCCTCGGGTCGTCCAGCGGAGCGAGCTCGACCATCCAGACGCCGTCCGGGTACGCGTGCGCCACCGACTCGGCGGCCTGCTGGGCGAGCCGGGTCTTGCCGGTGCCGCCAGGCCCGGTCAGGGTCAGCAGCCGTGCCTGCGGCAGCGAAGCCCGCAGCGCCGCGAGTTCGTCCTCGCGGCCGACGAAGCTGGTGAGCCTGGCCCGCAGGTTCCCTGCGGGGCGCACTGCCGCGGCGGACGGCGGGGGTGTCGGGGGCTTCGGGGGCGTCGGCCGTGACGCCGCCGTGGCGGCCGGCGCCTCCCGCGGTGCCAGCAGCTCGGCGTGGAGCGCGCGCAGGGCGGGACCGGGGTCGGCGCCGAGGGAGTCGGCCAGGCGGCGGCGGAAGGCCTCGTAGGCGAGCAGTGCCTCGGGGGTCCGCCCGACGGCCCGCAGCGCGCGCAGCCGGAGCTCCTGCAGCGACTCGTCCAGCGGCTCGGCCGCCAGCAGCTCCGCCAGCTCGGGCAGGACGGCCCGCGCCCGGCCGAGCGCGAGCTCGGCGCCGAGCAGCGCGCGGTGCGCGGCCGCGTACTCGGCGTCGAGCCGGCGGGCGGCGTCGTCGCGGGACGGGAGGTCGGCCAGGGCGGGGCCGCGTCGGAGCGCCAGCGCGGAGCGCAGCAGCGTCGACGCGGCGGCGGGGCCGGTTGCGGGGTCGTCGGTTGCCGCTGCCTGGGCGACGAGGGCGCGGAAGGCGGTCACATCGGTGTCCCCGCCGCGCAGCCGGTAGCCCTCGGGGCCGGAACCGACGCGCTCCGCGCCGACGGCCCTGCGCAGCCGGGCGACCAGGGTCTGCAGCGCGTCCTGCGGATCCGCGGGAGGGCTCTCCGCCCAGATCTCCTCGATCAGCGCCCAGGCCTGGGCGGGCCGGCCCTCGCGCAGCGCCAGCGCCGCGACCAGCGCGCGCAGCCGGGCGCCGGGGAGCGCCACGGGTTCGCCGTCGTCACCGGTGACGGTCGTGCTGCCGAGAATCCCGAAGCGCATCGCACCATTGTCGTCGACGCGGTGCGATGATCGACGCCGGCTGGAACGCCGCCGGGTTCCCCGGCGTTGACCGGGTGCACGAGAGGGTCCCGCGACAGGCTTGGTGTTGTCCGTGCGGACCCGGCATTATCGGCACTTCATGTCCCCTGGACCGGAGCCCCGTCACCCATGAGCGCGTTCGACACCCATCGCCACTCCGACCGTAGGATCAGCACCGTCTTCTGGGTCCTGCTCGCGATCTGCGCGGCGTCCGGCTGGGCGCTGTGGACCGGCTGGGGCAACACCTCGTTCGGCGTCTTCCTCTTCGTCTGCGCGGGCTGGCTGGTCTCCCTGTGCCTGCACGAGTTCGGCCACGCGCGGATGGCACTGCACGGCGGTGACATCAGCGTCGGCGCCAAGGGCTACCTGACGTTGAACCCGCTCAAGTACACGCACCCCGTGTACAGCTTCGTGATGCCGCTGGTCTTCATCATCCTGGGCGGGATCGCCCTGCCGGGCGGCGCGGTCTTCATCGAGCGTGGGCGCATCCGCAGCAAGACCAAGAACAGCCTGATCTCGGCGGCGGGGCCGCTCAGCAACGCGCTCTTCGCGCTGGTCCTGCTGCTGGTGCTGAGCCAGGTGAACACCGGCGTGCACGCGAACTTCTGGGGCGCGGTGGGCTACCTCGCGTTCTTCCAGGTCATGGCCACGCTGCTCAACCTGGTTCCGATGCCGGGCCTGGACGGCTACGGGATCATCGAGCCCTGGCTCTCCTACGAGACCCGCCGCTCGCTGGCGCACCTCGCGCCCTACGGCATGATGATCGTCTTCCTGCTGCTGTGGAACACCACGATCAACAACTGGTTCTTCAACGACCTGATCTTCCCGATCATGGGCTGGTTCGGGCACGCCGACGAGTTCGCCAAGTACGGCGACTACCTCTTCCCCCGGCTCAGCCTGAACTTCGGCGGCTTCGGGGGCAACTGATCAGGCGCGCGAGCGCTTCCACTGCACCCAGCCGACGTTGCTGGCCACCCCGGCCAGCAGCACGAAGGCGAGCCCGAGCCAGAACTGCGCCAGCACCGAGACCACCGCGGCGGCGAGGGCCAGGACGGCGAGGGCGAAGGCGAAGAGCGCGAAGCGGGACATCGGGGGAACTCCAGAGAGCACGAGGACGACGGGCCGGACAGGGACATTCTCCCTCTTCGGCCCGTCGTCCCGTTCCCGGGGTCCGACCTGCGGGTCGGACGTCCCGGTCAGACGTCGGTGATGCGCAGGCCCGCGTGGGCCTTGTAGCGGCGGTTGACCGAGATCAGGTTCGCCACCAGGGACTCCACCTGGTGCGCGTTGCGGAGCCGGCCGGCGAAGACGCCGCGCATGCCGGGGATCCGGTTCGCCAGCGCCTGGACCACGTCCGTCGCCGCGCGCTCCTCGCCCAGGACCAGCACGTCGATGTCGATCTCCGCGACCTCGCGGTCCTCCAGCAGCACCGCCGACAGGTGGTGGAACGCGGCGGTGACCCGCGAGTCCGGCAGCAGGGACGCCGCCTGCTGGGCCGCGCTGCCCTCCTCCGGCTTGAGCGCGTAGGCGCCCTGCTTGTCGAAGCCGAGCGGGTTGACGCAGTCGACGACGATCTTTCCGGCCAGCTCGGTGCGCAGCGAGGCCAGCAGTTCGGCGTGGCCCTCCCAGGGCACGGCGACGATCACGATGTCGCTGCGCGCCGCGGTGCCCGCGTTGTCCGCGCCCTCGACGCCGAGGCCGAGCTCGGCCGCAGCCGCCTCCGCGCGCTCGGCGCTGCGCGAGCCGATGATCACCTTCTGGCCGGCCAGCGCCAGCCGGTAGGCGAGCCCGCGTCCCTGCGGGCCGGTGCCGCCGAGCACGCCGACGACGAGCTCGGAGACGTCGGGCAGGTCGAAAGGCGTCCGGGCGGCGGCAGCTGCGCCGGTCGACGCTGCATCAGATGTACTCATGGCCCGATCCTCCCATTACGGCGCCGCGGTGCGGGAGCATGGCTGCCATGGATGCGGTGAGGGTCACAATGCTGCGCGAGCTGCTGGCCGACACGCCCTGGCTCGCCCGGACACGCGGCTTCGGCGGCGCGCTGCGCGGGGCGGCGCGCCCCGGCGGCCTGCTTCTGGTCGGCACCGAGCTGGACGAACCCTGGCACCTGGCGGCCCACCTGACCGACGAGGCGGCCTACGCCGACCTCCCCGAACTCGCCCCCGTCCTGGTGCGCCACCGTGTGCCGCCGGGCGCGCCGCCGCATCTCGCGGTGCCGCTGAGCCGTCTGGAGCAGGCGCGGCGCGGCGAGACCGTCTTCGTCGTCGCCCCGGACACGGCCGGCGAGGGCCTGCTGGAACGGGTGCACGACGCGCGCCGGACCGGAGCGACGGTGCTGGCGCTGGAGGCGGACGACCCGGAGCTGCGCGGCTTGGCGCACGAGGCGCTGACCGTGCGGCGCGAGCCGACGGCCCCCTCCTTCGAGCTGGTCCAGCACCTGGTCAGCGCGGCGGCGGGAGAACCACCCCGCCCCCGCCGCGGCGCCCGCACGCTCCGCGACCGCCTCGGCCGCCTGGTCGACCACCTCTCGGCTCCGCCGCCCCCGATCGGCTGGTAGTCCTGGGGGACGTCGCACTGTCCAGGGGCGCGGGGAACTGCGCAAGAAACCACCCTGTGCGGACGGCCCTGCGCGTGTGCGGACCATCCGCGCGTCGGTGGCTCGTCGCGCCCACGCGCCGGAGGCGCATATCGGCAGAGCCTCGCGCCCCTGAGGTGGATATTCGATTGCCCAGGGCTCAGGTCGCAGCGAGCATGGGCCCGTGAACGTGGGCATGGATCTCTCCCCTTGGCGCAGCTCCCGTGACTTCCGGCTGCTGTGGAGCGCGGGAGCGGTCACCCTCTTCGGCAGCTTCCTGACGATGGTCGCGCTGCCGCTGCAGATCAAGGCGATCACCGGTTCCTCACTCGCCGTCGGCGCCGTGGGCGCCGTCGAGCTGGTGCCGCTGGTGGTCTGCGGGCTGTGGGGCGGCGCGCTCGCCGACGCGTTGGACCGGCGGGCGCTGGTGCTGTGGACGGAGATCGCGCAGGGCCTGTGCACGCTGGTCCTGGTCGTCGACGCGGCGCTGCCGCACCCCGTCCTCTGGCCGCTCTACGTCGTCGCCGCGCTGAGCTCCGCCGCGGGCGCGCTGCAGCGGCCCTCGATCGACGCGCTGACCCCGAAGCTGGTCCCCCACGAGCAGCTCACCGCGGCGGCCTCGCTCAACTCGCTGCGCTGGAACGTCGGAGCGATCGTCGGCCCGGTCCTGGCCGGGCTCATCGCGACGACCGCCGGTGTCGGCGTCGCCTTCGACGTCGACCTGGCGACCTTCGCGGTGTCCGCGCTGCTCATCGCGCGGATGCGGCCGATCCCGGCCGCGCCCGGCGCGGAGCGGGCCTCCGTCGGCTCGATCGTGGAGGGGCTGCGCTACGCCCGGAGCCGGCCCGACCTGCTCGGCACCTACGCCGTCGACCTCGCGGCGATGCTCTTCGCGATGCCGGTCGCGATCTTCCCCTTCCTCGCGGACCGGCTGCACGCCTCCTGGGCGCTCGGCCTGATGTACGGGTCGTTCGCGGTGGGCTCGCTGCTGGTCTCGCTGACCAGCGCCTGGGCCTCGCGGATCCGGCGGCACGGCCGCATGGTGGTGGTCGCCGCGCTGGGCTGGGGTGTGGCGATCACCGGCGCGGGGCTGTCGGCGAACGTCTGGGCGGTGCTGGGCTGCCTGGTCGTCGCCGGGGCCGCGGACATGATCAGCGGGCTGTTCCGGGCGACGCTGTGGAACGGCACGATCCCCGAGGAGCTGCGCGGCCGCTTGGCCGGCGTCGAGCTGCTCAGCTACTCGGTCGGACCGCAGCTCGCCTCGGTCCGGGCCGGGTGGAGCGCGGCGGCGTTCGGGGTGCGCACCTCCGTCTGGGCGGGCGGCCTGGCCTGCGTGGCCGGTGTGGCCGCGCTCGCCTGCGCCTTCCCCGCCCTGTGGCGCTACGACGTGCGGACGGACCCGCACGCCCTCGCGCTCGCCGCCCGGCGGCCCGCCGAGTCGGCGACGCCGGCGGACGACCGCGACCTGGCCGCGGAACCGGGCGTCGCACCCGCCTGAGGCGACCCAGCTCCCAGGCTCACCCGTTCGCGCACCCGCGTGGCGCAATCGGCGTGCCGCCGCGAAGGTTGCCTCGTTGGGCACGCGTCGGGACGCGGTCGGGCGGCGCGAGGACACGGGCCCGGCGCAGCGGCCATGCGGGTAGGCGGCAAAGGAGAGACCGGATGAGCTCAGCCAGCGCGGCAGCGAGGACCGCCCGCGAGCAGGTGCTCGCGCTGGACCTCGACCTCCCGCACGGGCGGCTGCGCGCCTCCCGCCTGCACCCGGACGAGGACCTGATCAGGGCCGAGCACGACGCCTGGTTCCGTGCGCTTCTGACGGACGTCCGGCTGAAGGGCAGTGAGCGGATCTTCCGCGAGTGCGAGGGCGTGAGCCTGATGTGCCGGGTGCTGCCGGAGGCGGACGCGGAGCGCCTGGTCGGCATCTGCATCGCCGCCTCCGCGCTGTTCCTGCTCGACGACGTCGCCGACGACGAGGCCTGCGAGCGGGCCCGCGCCGACGACTACCTGGCCGTGCTGCACGACGCCGCGCCCTCGACGCCGGGGTCGGCGCCGCTGCGCCTGCTCGCGCGGACCCTGACCCGCGCCCGCGCCGGGGTCCCGGCCCGGCTGTGGACGCGGTTCGTCGCGGGCTTCTCCGAGGTGATCGCCGCCGGGGCGGGCAAGGGGCAGAGCGCGATCGACAGCTACGAGGGCTATCTCAAGGTCCGCTACGCCGACTCGGCGTTCGACCTGGTCGGCGTGGCGATCGAGCACGGGCTCGGCATGGATCTCACCCGTACCGCTGCCACCGCGCCGGCGGACCTGTGGGGGTCGCTGCACCAGACGTGTTTCGTCCACACGATCCTGGTCAACGACCTGTTGTCGTTCCGCAAGGAGTACTTCGGCGCGGAGCCGATGAACGCGCTGTCCGTGCTCGCCCGGACCGAGGGTCTGACCCTCCAGCAGGCCGCGACCGAGGTCTGCACCCGGATCGCCGACGCCGAGGACGCGTTCCTGACGCACGCCGCCGCCCTGCGCGGGCCTGGCGCGCACGCGAGCCCCGACGCCGACCTCGACCGGTACCTGACGGCGTGGGAGCTGATGCTCGCCGGCAACCTGACCTGGTCACTGGGCTGTGCCCGCTACCACGGCGCGGCCGCGCCCCAGCGCCGACCGGGTGACCCGCTGCCGACCCGGATGGAACTGCACCGGGACCGCACCGTCTTCAGCTGAGCGGCGCCGCGGCCCCCGTCAACGGCGCGGCGGAGTGCGCCGCAACGCGATCGCCAGCGTCGCGGTGACGACCAGCACCAGTACGGCCGCCAGCCCGCGCGCCCAGGAGCCGGCGGCCGCGATCGACATCACCGCGCCGGTCAGCACCAGGCCCTGTGCGGCGAACGCGCCGAGAACCGTCGGCCAGTCGCGCAGCTGCGCCAGGCCGGGCGGACCGCCCGCCGCCGCGTCCACGAAGAGCAGGTAGGCCAGGAGCAGTGCGGCGTCCCAGGCCATCAGCCAGACCGGGGGCGCGGTCGGCGCCACCACCACGACGAACCCGACCGCGAGCACGGTGTTGCGGTGCCGGGAGAGCTGCGTGCGCCACAGGACGTTGCCCGTGACCGGACGCGCCACGACCGGCGGCGCGGCGAACCAGGCGACGGTCCCGAAGACGCCGAGCAGCAGCAGCCAGACGACCAGCCGCGGGACCGTCGTGCTCTCGGACAGCCAGACCGGGTTGGCCGCGGCGAGGGCCATCGCCGCGCCGAGGCCGCGACCGGCCAGGGTCTCGCTGCGCAGGGCCGCGTCGGGCGACGGCTCGAGCGGCGCCGCGCCGCCGGTCACGGACGGCAGATCGCTCATCGGAGCCTCCCCTGGATGCGGGTGCGCAGCAGCGGCGCGAAGGTCAGGTCGAGGGTGTCGCCCTCCCAGGGCGCGACCGGGATGCCCTTCTCCGTCAGGCTCCAGCGCAGTGCCGTCCGGTCCTGGCGCCACAGGCGCAGGGCGAGCGCCTCGTTGTGGTCGCCGGTGCTGATCCGCGGATCACCGATGGGGATCTCCACGACCACGACCGGGTTCCCGCGCTCCGCCAGCCCGCCGAGGACGCCCATCATCCTGTTGTCGGCCAGCGGCGTCACCGCGTGCACCAGCGCGCCGTGCGGGAGCGCGGGCGGGGGCAGCCGGTTGAGGTCGGGCGTCACGTAGGCGAGGTCGCGGCGGACGTCCAGAACGGTCTGCACCAGGCGGTAGAAGTACTGGTCGCCCTGGCCGGGTTGGAGCCAGTGCAGCTTGCCGCCGACCGAGACCACGCCGACCCGGTCGTGGCTGCGCAGGTAGGCGCGGACGATGCCGGCCGCGACCCTGAGCGACTCGTCCAGGCTGGAGACGCCGGTGGACGGGTCGCGCAGGTCGGCGAACGCGTCGAGCAGCACCACCACGTCGGCGGCCCGCTCGGAGGCGAACTCCTGCAGCTGGATGCTGCCGCGCCGGGTGGTGGAGGGCCAGTTGATCCGACGCTGCCGCTCGCCCCAGACGAACGGGCGGACGCCCACGACCTCGATGCCCTCGCCCTGCTGCCGCGAGGTGTGTTCGCCGAGGTTGCCGGGCAGCCGCACCGGAACCGGCGTCAGCCCGCCCTCGGAGGGGATCGGGAAGATCTCGACCGTGCCCAGCTCCACCCGGAGCGTGCGGCGCAGCAGCCCGCCCCGGTCGTGGATGTCCACGTCCACGGTGCCCAGCGGCCAGCGGCCCCAGCGCCGGGCGACGAAGCCGAGCGTCAGCTGCGCGCCCTCGACGTCGATCGAGACCAGCTCGGCCCCGGCCCCTGGCACCACGCCGGGGTCGATCCATTCGGCGGTCCCGTCGAAGCCGACGGAGAAGCGGACCGTGATCGGCTCGCCCTCGAAGACCCGGCCGCTGGACTGGTGGACCAGCCCGCCCGCCAGCCTCGGCTCGCCCTTGACCCGGCGCGGGCCGAGGGCGGCGAAGAGCAGCAGGCAGAGCGGCCCGGCCGCCAGTGCCAGCAGCCACGGCTGTGCCGTCACCAGCGCCAGCACCAGCGCCGCCACGGCGACGGAGGCCAGCCTCATCGCCCGCTCGGCCGGCCGCGCGCCCGTCTCCCCCAGGCTGGGGATCTCCTCGTGCTCGCCGCCCTGCGGTTGCCCGCCGAGCGCACGGACGACCGGGTGGATCATGCGCCGACCGGGTTCGCGTGCGCCGCGTCCTGCGGGTGGACCTGCTCCGCCGTCAGCGGCGGCGCCTGACGCCGGGTGACCGGCGTCGGGACGCTCTGGACCAGGCCCGCGATGACGTCGTCCGCGGAGATCCGGCGCACCCACAGCTCCGGCTTGAGGGTGACCCGGTGGGCCAGCGCGGGCAGCGCCACGGCCTTCACGTCCTCGGGGGTCACGTAGTCGCGCCCGGCCATGACCGCCCGCGCGCGGGCCAGCTGGACCAGCGCGAGGCCGCCGCGCGGCGAGGCGCCGACCTGGATCTGCGCGTGCCTGCGGGTCGCGTCGACCAGCGCCACGATGTAGTCGACCAGGTCGGAGTCGACCTCGACCTGCTCCAGCGAGTCCCGCATCGCCTGCACCTCGACGGGGGTGCTGAGTGCGGTCAGCACGGCCTCCGGCGCGTTCCGGTCCAGGCGGCGGCGCAGCATCGCGGCCTCCTCGGCGACGGGCAGGTAGCCCATCCGCACCCGCAGCAGGAACCGGTCCAGCTGTGCCTCGGGCAGCGTGTACGTGCCCTCGTACTCGATCGGGTTGTCGGTGGCGATGACCACGAACGGCTGCGGCAGCGGACGGGTGACGCCGTCGACGGAGACCTGGCCCTCGGCCATCGCCTCCAGCAGCGCGGCCTGGGTCTTCGGGGGCGTCCGGTTGATCTCGTCGGCGAGCAGCAGGTTGGCGAAGACCGGGCCGGGCCGGAACACCATCTCGCCGGTGCGCTGGTCGTAGAAGGGCGCGCCGGTCACGTCGGAGGGCAGCAGGTCCGGGGTGAACTGGATGCGGCGGAAGTCGAGGCCGAGCACGGTCGAGAAGGAGCGGGCCAGCAGCGTCTTGCCGAGCCCGGGCAGGTCCTCGATCAGCACGTGGCCGCCGGCCAGCACGCCGAGCATCACCAGTTCGAGCGCGGCGCGCTTGCCGACGACGGCGCGCTCGATCTCGTCGAGGACGGCGTGGGCACGGACTCCCGCCTGCTGCGGGGTCAGCTTGTCCGTTTCGGGGGCGGCGGTCACGGTGCTCCTCGGTGGGTGTCGGCGAAAGGTCAGCCGGGGCTGGTGGGACGGCGGAGGGGGCGGGACGGGATTCAGAGTGTTTCCAGGCGGGCCACCAGCGCCTCGAGCAGCGCGGGCGGCAGCGGCAGCGGGTCGGGCAGACCGACGTGGCCCATCGAGCGGGCGTGCCGGACCGCTGCCGGCGTCCGCGGCACCCGGGGGTCGATCCACGGCCAGAGCTCGGGACCGACGATCGCCGCGGCGCGGTCCGGCTGCATCCGCAGCGCGACGCCGTGCCGCTCGGCGAGCCGCACCTCGTACAGGCGCAGCAGCAGCGGATGGAGGTGCAGCGCGTAGCCGTCGGGCGACTGCGCGGCGTCGGAGATCGCGGCGTCCCAGTACCGCAGGGTCGGCTCGCGGGTGCCGACGAGCCGGCTGCGCCGGCGCAGTCCGCTGTCCATGGCCGCCGCGCCGACGACCCAGCGGCCGGCCCAGACGGCCGAGGCGACGAGCATCACCGCGCCGACGGAGGCCCCGGCGGCGCCGCCGACGACCGCCAGCGCGACCTCGCAGACGACGCCGAAACCGCCGAGCGCCAGCAACGACGTGACGTTGGGCCCCAGTCGGCCCGCCTTGGGGGCGGACGCGGCGGGAGGGCGCAGGTACCCGGGGAACGCGGACGGCCCGGGGCCGACGGACGGCGGGCCCGACGGCTGGGGCGCGGGCCGGGGGGTGGGGACGTTGGCGGGAGTGGGCATCAGACCTGCTGCTCCTCGACGAGCGGGCCGAACCGGTCGGCTGCCCCGGCCGTGGCGGCGGCCAGGTGCGCCGCGATGGCGTCCAGCGCGGCACGGGCCCGCTCCCGCTGGTGCTCGCTCATCGGGTGGGTGGAGTAACGGGCCTCACGGAACAGGTCGGTGAGCGAGTGCGCCGCCTCGTCCGGGACCAGGCCCGCGGCGACGGCGCGGTCCAGCAGCTCGGCGGGCGTGTCCGCCTTCATCCGGCTGAGGCCCCCGTCGGCGAGGGAGGTCTCCATCGCGGCGTAGCAGGCGATGATCGCCGCACGCGCGTCCCCGTCGTCGGCCAGCGCCTGCTGCCCGGCGCTGACCGCCTCGGCGAGCGCGTCCTCGGCTCCGCCGTCGACGCCGCCGTCGATGCCCTGGGCGTCGCCGCCGCGGCGCACGCCGAGCCAGCGTGCGCCGAGCACGATCAGCGTGACGAGGGCGGCGAGGCCGAGGATCCAGCCGAAGACGAGGAGCAGGGTCGACAGCGGGAGCGCCCCCTGGTGGGGCTGCGGCTGCGGCTGGACCGCGGGCCCGCCGGTGGGGGGCGGCACGGAAGTGGGGGTCGGCTCGGCGGTGACCGTCGGCTGGGGCGCGGGCGGCAGTTCGGCTCCGGGCGAGTGCAGGCCCAGCACGGCGAGCGTGACGGCGGTGACCACCGCCATCATCGCGATGCCCGGCACGACCATCGAGTCCAGCCGGGTCTCCAGCGCGGGCGCGACCTGCTCACTGTCCTGCCGGCGCCGCTGCCGCGAGACCATCAGCCAGCCGAGACCGGCGACGACGGCGAGCACGAGCACCCAGTGCCCGTGCAGCGGCCCCGTTCCCGCGAGCGCGGAGCCGCGCGCGGCGTGCAGGGAGGCCGCGGCGAGCGCGAGGACGACGCCCGCGCCCAGCGCGGCGCCGAGACGCAGTCCGAGCCCCCACCTGTCCCTGCCACCCGCCACGTGCGTTCCCCCGCGTCGACCATTGCGTGGGGCCACCCTGCCACAGCGCACCTCCGCGCGTCATGGGAGTGCCCGCCTTGTACGTGTTCGCACCGTCGCCCGCCTCCGGCGGGCGGACGCGGCACGTCTCGGCCATGGGCAAGTTGCACCACCCAGGGCGCGCGGCTCTGCTTGATCAACTGCGTGCGCGCCAAGCCACCGACAAGCGGACGGTCCCGGGCGTGCAGGGCCATCCGCACGGGGTGGTTGCCCGCGCACGCCGTTGATCAAGCAGAGCTTCGCGCCCCCAGGGAGTGGGTGCCCCTCACTGCCAGCGGGGGTCGTTGTCCCATTCGTCGTTGCGCTGCGCCGCGCGCTCCAGCGCGTGGGACGCGGCGTCGGCCGTCGGGTACGGGCCGAGCCGGTTGCGGGCCGGGCACTCGGGGCCCTCCTCGACCTTGCTGTGTTTGAGGCAGTAGAACCACTCCCCCGGCTTCCCGGTGGGCTGCTTCGCCATCGAGTCCTCCCTCTCCGCGTCTCACCCACCATGCTGCCCGCTGGCTAGGATGACCAACATGGCGCCTCTCGTCCCCGGAATCCTCTCCCCGACCCGTACCGTCCCCGCGCACATCCCGCGCCCGGAGTACGTCGGCAAGAAGGCACCCACCCCCTACACCGGGCCCGAGGTGCAGACCCCCGAGACCATCGAGAAGATGCGGATCGCCGGCCGGATCGCCGCGCAGGCGATGGACGCCGCGGCGGCCGCGATCGAGCCCGGCGTCACCACCGACGAGCTGGACCGGATCGCGCACGCGTACATGTGCGACCACGGGGCCTACCCGTCCGACCTCGGCTACCGGGGCTTCCCGAAGTCGATCTGCACCTCGATCAACGAGGTCATCTGCCACGGCATCCCGGACTCGACCGTGCTGCAGGACGGCGACATCGTCAATCTCGACGTCACCGCCTTCGTCCACGGCGTGCACGGCGACCTGAACGCCACCTACCTGGTCGGCGACGTCGACGAGGAGTCCAAGCTGCTGGTGGAGCGGACCCGTGAGGCGACCCGGCGCGGGATCGCCGCGGTGAAGCCGGGGCGGCAGGTGAACGTGATCGGGCGGGTGATCGAGTCCTACGCCAAGCGCTTCGACTACGGCGTGGTGCGCGACTTCACCGGCCACGGCATCAACACGTCGTTCCACTCGGGGCTGATCATCCCCCACTACGACAGCGAGTACGCCACGACGGTGCTGCGGCCGGGGATGACCTTCACCATCGAGCCGATGCTGACGCTGGGCGACTACCGGCACGACATCTGGCCCGACGGCTGGACCGTGGTGACCAAGGACCGCAAGCGCACCGCGCAGTTCGAGCACACGCTCGTCGTCACCGAGACCGGCTCCGAGATCCTCACGCTGCCGTAGGGCAGGCGGCGCTCAGCGGATCATCCACTGCTCGCCGAGCGCCGGGGCGCCGACCGCCGCGCAGGCGTCCGTGAGGACGTCGAGCAGGCGGAGCGGGTCGGGCAGGACGTGGTCGGGGCCGCGGACCCAGGAGACGTCCGAGCCGTCGACCAGCCGGGACGGCGGCAGCAGGACGTAGCTGCCGCGGGTGTGCCAGCGCAGGCCCGGGTGTTCGACCTCGTCGTCCTCGGGGTGCGAGTCCAGCTCGGAGGTCCACCACTCGTCCTCGTCCAACGGGGAGCGGGTCGTGGTGAAGAAGAGCCAGCGGACCTCGCCGACGGAGGCGACCGGGCCCGCGGCCACGCCGGCCTCGGCGAGCCGCTCCAGGGCGAGGCGGCCGGCCTCGGCCGGGACGTCGAGCACGTCGTGGACGCGGCCGGTGGGGGTGATCGCGTTGGCGTCCGGGTCCCTGGTGAGCCAGCGGGTGATCTGGTCGAAGTCGGTGGTGGCCTGGGACTGCCAGGCGAAGGAGAGCGGGTGCTGGGCCGGCGCCGGACAGCCGACACGGTCGCAGGAACAGCGGAAGTCGTTCGGGTGCGCGGCGGGGGCGACCGGGAAGCCGGCGCGGGCCGCGTCCAGCAGCAGTCTCAGGCGCAGCGCGCGTTCCACGGCGGCGTCCGCCTCGGCCGGGCGGCTGCCCGCGCGGAGCCATCTGCGCCACCAGGCGCCTGCATTGCCGCCGGATTCCACTGGAGCCCCTTTCACGCCGCACGGCCCGGGGTCACCGGGACGCGTACAGAGCAGGATACGGCCGCAGGGGACGTGCTGTGTGCCAGGGGCCCCGACTCGGGTACGAGACTTGGGTCATGCGCGCGCCTGCTCGTCGTGCGCGAGTCCGTTGGTCGTGCGCGAGACTGTTGGTCATGCGACATGCCCAGACCCAGTTCGTCGGCGGCCCCCTGGACGGCAAGGTCCTGCCGGTGGCGCTGACCATGGCCGAGCAGGTGCCCAAGCGCTACAAGGTGCCGGTGCCGGCGACGGCCGACCGGCCGGGCTACGAGCTGGTGTACGAACGCGAGGAGTTCACCGGCGCCGACAAGCGGCGCCGGTGGCGGTACGTCTACGTCAGCTCGTGACCATCTGGCTGAGCTGACCCACGCTGGGCACCTGGTCCTGGATGTTCAGGCCGTTGTCCGCACCGGCCTTCTTCACGCCCGCGATCACGCCGGTGAGCTGGTTCACGTCGGCGTCGGTGGCGGTGCCGCCCTTGATCTTGCTCGGCAGGCTCTTGATGCCGTCGACCGCGCCGGCGAGCGCCGTCGTCGCCTTCGACAGGGTCGGGTCGCCCTTGGCGTCGTTCAGCGCGGCCTTGAGCCGGTTGTAGGTGAAGGCCCCCGCCAGCCCGCCCTTGATCAGCGCGGCGGTGCGGCCCTTGGCCCCGGACTTGAAGGTGCCGGCCTTGAACGGCTTGTAGACCCACTGGTAGAAGGCGCCCGACGCCAGCGCCGCGTTGGCGACGAACTTGGTCTTGGCCAGCTTGACCCGGTCCGCGCTGCTGGTCGCACTGGCCTGGCCCCCGCTGACGCTGTTGCTCGACTTGGACGAGCACGCGGGCAGGGCCAGGAGCGAGCCCGCCACCGTGACGGCGACGAGGGACGTACGAACACGGGCGGATTGCAGCGACACGGTTGGCCTCCGGAGGATCGGGCACGTCTTCGCCCACGCTCACACGCTCCGTCGGGCGCTGCGACCTGCCGCGGACCGAACGGGTGATCATGCCCTTCGGTCCGCGGCGGGGCCCGCCGGGCCGCCCGGCTCAGTCGGCGAGCGCCGGCTCCGGCAGGCCTTCCGCCTGCGTGCCGCGGCCGAGCCGCGAGTGGCGGCGGCTGTAGCCGAAGTAGACGCCGAGGGCCAGCACCAGCCAGCCGGCGAACAGCACGAAGGTGTCCGCGGGCAGGTTCCAGATCAGGTAGAGGCAGAAGAGCACCGACAGCACGGGGACGACCGGGTAGCCGGGCACCTTGAAGCCTCGGGGCAGCAGCGGCTCGCGGACGCGCAGCACGATCACGCCGACCGAGACCACGGCGAAGGCGACCAGGGTGCCCATGCTGGTGAGGTTCGCCAGCCAGTCCAGCGGCACGAACGCGGCCAGCAGGGCGATGAAGGCTCCGACGATCAGGGTGTTGCCGACCGGCGTGCCGCTGCGCGGGTTCACCTTGCGGAAGACCGGTGGCAGCATGCCGTCGCGGCTCATCGAGTAGAGGATGCGGGTCTGGCCGTAGATGACCACCAGGGTCACGCTCACGATGGAGATCACCGCGCCGGCGGAGAGCAGCGCGCCGGGCCAGCTCTGGCCGGTCACCCGCTGCAGGATCGCGGAGAGGCCCGCGTCCTGGCCGTTGAAGAGCGTCCACTTCTGCGCGCCGACGCCGACGAGGGCGACCAGGCAGTAGAAGGCGGTGACGACGAGCAGGGCCCCGATGATCGCCCGCGGCAGCGTCCGCTGCGGGTTCCTGACCTCCTCCCCGGCCGTGGAGACGGCGTCGAGGCCGATGAAGGAGAAGAAGACCGAGGAGGCCGCCGCACTGATCCCGGCCATGCCGAGCGGGGCGAAGGGGTGCAGGTTGGCGGCGTGGAAGCCGGTGACCCCGATGACGATGAAAAGCACCAGCACGCCGAGCTTGATCAGCACCATCACGGTGTTGACGACCGCGGACTCCTTGGCGCCGCGCATCAGCAGCAGACAGCAGAGCACCACCAGGACGACGCCCGGCAGGTTGACGTAGCCGCCGTCGCCCGGCGGCGCGGAGACCGCGGCGGGCAGGGTGAAGCCGAACAGCCGCTGGGTCAGGTCGTTGAGGTACTGGCCCCAACTGACGGCGATGGCCGCGCCGGAGACGGCGTACTCCAGCAGCAGGCAGGACCCCACCACCCAGGCGGCCAACTCGCCCAGGGTGGCGTAGGCGTAGGAGTACGAGGAGCCCGAGACCGGCACCGCCGAGGTGAGTTCGGCATAGCAGAGCGCGGTCAGCGCGGCGGTGACCGCTCCGAAGACGAAGGAGAGGATGACGGCGGGGCCCGCCTGCGGGACGGCCGTGCTCAGCGTGAAGAAGATGCCGGTGCCGATGGTCGCCCCGACGCCGATCATCGTGAGCTGGAAGGTGCCCACGGTTCGGCGCAGCCCGCCGCCCTGATGCTGTTCGGCCTGGTCGGAGTCGGCCAGGAAGGCGGAGACCGGCTTGCGGCGCAACAGCTGCTGACGGAGTCTCACATCGTTCGGGGGCATGGCGGATGACCTCTCGCTGGGCATGCGGGCAGGGTGGGCCGCGTCCCGGACGTGAGGTACGGGTCGCGAGGACGTCGGAGCGGGCGCTGGCCGTCCGAACGGGCTCTAGGGCAGGTCGCGCCGCATCAGGTCGGCGTAGGTCTCGCGCCGGACCACCGCGCGGTGCTCGCCGTCGCGGACGAACACGACGGGCGGACGGCGGGCGCCGTTGTAGTTGTTGCTGAGCGCGTAGGTGTACGCGCCGGTGACCGGGACGGCGATCAGGTCCCCGACGCGCGGGTCCTGCAGCGGGACGCCGGCGCTGAGGGTGTCGCCGGACTCGCAGTGCCGTCCGACCAGCCGGCACAGCTCGCCGCCGCCGGTGGGCCGGGTGGCGACGGCGGCCTCGAAGCGCTGCTGGTAGAGGGAGACCTCCAGGTTGTCGCCCATGCCGCCGTCCACGGCGACGAAGGTGTGGCCGCCCCCGCGCTTGACCGAGACGACCCGGTAGAGCGAGACGCCGGCCTCGGCGACCATGGAGCGGCCGGGTTCGATCAGGATCCTGGCGTCCGGGGGCAGCAGGCGCTTCGCGACGTCGATCATCGCGTCGAGGTACTCCTCGACCGTCGGCGGACGGTCGGCGTAGGTGTAGCGGGAGCCGAGACCGCCGCCCAGGTCGTAGACGGCGAACTCGCCGAGCGCGGCCACGGCCTCGACGGCGCGGGCGAACGGCTCGGTGTCCAGGATCTGCGAGCCGACGTGGACGTGGACCCCGTCCGGCCGGAGCCGGTCGCTGCCGCGCAGCCGGGCGATCGCCTCGCGGGCCTGCGGCACCAGCAGGCCGAACTTGGAGCCGTTCTGGCCGGTGGAGACCGCCGCGTGGGTGTCGGGGCGGATATCAGGGGTCACCCGCACCAGCACGCCCTGCTCGGCGCGCGGGCATCCGGGCTCGGCGAGGATCGCCTCCAGCTTGTCGATGTCGTCGAAGTTGTCGACGACGATCGTCCCCGCCCCGGCCTCGACCGCGAGCCGCAACTCCTCCTCGGTCTTGGCGTTGCCGTGCACCACCAGTCCGGCCGGGTCGGCGCCCGCGGCCAGGGCGAGGGTCAGCTCGCCGCCGCCTGCCACGTCGATGCCGACGCCCTCCTCGGACAGCAGTCGGTAGACCGCGGTGCAGGGGAAGGCCTTGGAGGCGAAGGTCACCCGGGAGTTCGGCCGGCGGGCGGCCAGGCCGTCCGTGTAGCGGCGGGCGCGGGCCCGGATCGCGGCCTCGTCGACGATGAGCGCGGGGGTGCCGTACCGCTCGGCCAGCTCGGCCACCGGCACGCCGCCGAGCACCAGGGCGCCCGAGCCGTCCAAGGCCGTTCCCGGCGGGAAGAGCCCGACCAGCTCCCGCGCTGCCTGCGTCGCCGCCATCGGCCACTCCTCGCCTGTCCGTCGTTCCGATCCGCGTTCCCCCTCGGGCCCGGCCCGGTGGATCTCGTCCGGCCGCCCTGGTCCGCCCTGGCCGTTCCGGGGGCATCCGCCCGGCCGCCGGCCGAGGGGCGCTCCAGGAGCCGGCCTGTGTGCTCGCCTTATGTTCAGCCCCCGGCCATCTTCAGTCATTGGCGTTTTCGCCTAAGATCGCGGGATGAAGATGGCGAATCTGCCGACCCATAGTGGGACAAGCGAGGAGTTGTACGCCCTCGCCGACGCCATCGGGGCGGTGACCGGCGGGGCCGTGGCGATCGAGGACCTGGACCACCGGGTGCTCGCCTACTCGACCCTGCCGGACCAGCGGATCGACGAGCACCGCCGCCGTGGCATCCTGCAGCGCCGGGTCCCGCACCAGCCGGAACAGCTCGCCCAGTACCGCGAGGTGCTGGCCGCCCCCGGGGTGGTCAGACTGCCGACGCTGGCCGAGGCCGAGCTGCCGCGCGCGGCGGTGGCGATCCGCGCCGGGCAGCGGCCGCTCGGCACGATCTGGGCCATCGAGGGCGAGTCGGCGATCGACGAGGCCGGCGAACGGGCCATGCTCGACGGCGCCCGCCTCGCCGCCCTGCACATGCTGCGGCGCCGCAGCGCGGCCGAACTCGACCTGCAGGCCCGCGAGGAGGCGCTGCGCGCCGCGCTGCGCGGGCGGCGGTCCGCCCGCGAGGTGCGCTTCGAGCTGGGCCTGCCCGGCCTGCGCCCGCTCGCCCTGCTCGGCTTCGCGCCACTGGCCGGCTCCGACGTCCCCGGCGACGACCTGCTGGTCCGCCTCGCCGCCGCGTCCTCGCGGCACTGGCCCGCGGTGCACGCGGAGGCCTCGGTGGCGACCGTCGGCCGCACGGTCTACGTGCTGCTGCCGCTGGACGAGCCGGTCTCCGCCTTCGCCACCGCGAGGCGCCTGGGCGAGCAGGCAGCCGCCGTGCTCGACCGCAGCGTCGAGACGCCGCTGCGCGCGGCCGCCTCCCGGATCGCCTCCGGCCCGGAGGAACTGCCGGAGCTGCGCGCCGAGGTCGACGACGTGCTGCGGGTGACGACCGCCGACCCGGACGCGCCGGTCTTCGCGACGCTGGGCGACACCCACACCCGGGTGCTGCTCGCGCACGTCGCCGACGAACTGGCGCGCCGCCCGCGGCTGCGTCATCCCGGCGTCGACGCGATGCTGGACCACGACCGGGCCAAGGGCACCGCCTTCGCCGCCTCGGTCACCGCCTGGCTGGACGCCGTCGGCAACATCGGCGACGCCGCCGCCCGGCTGACCATCCATCCCAACACGCTCAAGTACCGGCTCCGGCGCGCGGGCGAACTCTTCGGCCTCGACCTGGACCACCCGGACGACCGGCTGTCCTGCTGGCTCCAGCTGCGGCTGCTGCGCTGACCGCGCGGCGGGCGCCCTGTTTGCGCGGCGGGCCGGGTTGGTAGGACGTTCCCCATGAACGACAGCCACGCACGCTACGACGCCGTGATCGTCGGCGGCGGCCACAACGGCCTCGTCGCCGCCGCGTACCTCGCCCGGGCCGGATGGCGGGTCTGCGTGCTCGAACGCCAGGACCACGCGGGCGGAGCCGCGGTCTCCTCGCGGGTCTTCGCGGGCGTGGACGCCCGGCTGTCGCGCTACTCGTACCTGGTCAGCCTGCTGCCGCGGAAGATCGTCGACGATCTGGGCCTGGCCCTGGACCTGCGCCGCCGTCGCTACTCCTCCTACACGCCCTACGGCGACGGCGCGGGCCTGCTGGTCGACAACGGCGATCCGGTCGCCACGGCGGCCGGGTTCCGCGCGCTGACCGGCGGCGACCACGAGTTCGCCGCCTGGCAGGACTTCTACGCCCGCACCCGGCGGGTCGCCGAGGCCGTCTTCCCCACGCTGACGCAGCCGCTCCCCGACCGGGACGCGCTGCGCAAGCTCGTCGGCGACGAGGAGACCTGGCAGCAGCTCTTCGAGCGCCCGATCGGCGAGGCCGTCGAGTCGACCTTCGCCGACGACCTGGTCCGCGGCATCGTCCTGACCGACGCCCTGATCGGCACCTTCGCGGGCGCGCACGACGCCTCGCTGCGGCAGAACGCCTGCTTCCTCTACCACGTGATCGGCAACGGGACCGGCGACTGGGACGTCCCCGTCGGCGGCATGGGCGCGGTCTCCGGCGCGCTCGAGGCCGCCGCCCGCGCGGCCGGGGCCACGATCCTGACGGGCTGCCGGGTCACCTCCGTCCAGGCCGACGGGCGGACCGCCGAGGTCGGGTACACCGACGCCAGGGACGTCGAGCACGTCGTCGGGGCCCGCTGGGCGCTGTGCAACGCGGCGCCGCGCGAGCTCGCCCGCCTGGTGGGCGACGCCTCACCGGCCGAGCCGGTGGAGGGCGCGCAGCTGAAGGTCAACATGCTGCTCACCCGGCTGCCGCGGCTGCGCGACCGCTCCGTCGACCCGCGCGCGGCCTTCGCCGGGACCTTCCACATCGCGGAGTCCTACCGCGAGTTGGAGACCGCGTACCGACAGGCCGCGGCAGGCGCGCTGCCGAGCCCGGCCCCCTCCGAGATCTACTGCCACTCGCTGACCGACCCCGGCATCCTCGGCCCGGACCTCCGGGCCCAGGGCTACCAGACGCTCACCCTCTTCGGACTGCACCAGCCCGCCAGGCTCTTCCCCGCCCACGACCGCGAGGCCGCGCTGCGCGCCGTGCTCGCCCCGCTGGACGCGGTCCTGGACGAGCCGCTCGCCGACTGCCTGGCCCGCGACGCCGACGGCGACCCGTGCGTCGAGGCGCGCACCCCGCTCGACCTCGACGCCGATCTCGGCCTGCCCGGCGGCAACATCTTCCACCGCCCGCTGGCCTTCCCTTTCGCCGAAGCCGCCGAGGCCGCCTCCCCGTCCGCGGGACGGTGGGGCGTGGGCACGCCGTACGCCGCCAACCTGCTGCTCTGCGGCGCGGGCGCGCCGCGTGGCGGCGGTGTCAGCGGGATCCCCGGTCACAACGCGGCCATGGCCGCGCTGGGCCGCTGAGGCGCCGTCACCGCGGCGGTCAGGCCCTGGCCACCAGGGACTTGGGCAGTCCGGCGAAGCGCTCGAACCAGATCTGCGACGCGGGGAAGTAGTGGCGCATCTCGGTCGCGGAGAGCAGTTCGACCTCGGCGACGTCCCGCAGCGCCCGCGCCCGGTCGCCCGGGGCGATGTGCCCGTGCGGCCAGCGCTGGGAGATCGCGACCCGGGCGCGGAAGGGCAGGAACTGCATGCCGGGGAAGACCCAGTGCGGCTCGACCGGGAAGTAGCGGTAGGGGGTCTGCACCCAGTGGTGCGCCGCGAGGCAGTGGACCGCCTCGGCGAAGCGTGCCCTTCGGCTGTGCCCGCCGACGTGTTCCATCAGGGAGTTGGAGTACACCAGGTCGAAGCGCTCGGCCGTCAGCGAGGCCGGCAGTGCGCAGGCGTCGGCCACCAGGGCGGAGACGCCGGGCTCCGCGTGGTGCAGATGGCGCGGGTCGAGGTTGACCGTCACCACCTGGGCGGGACGCACCGGCGCCGGGCGCCAGGAGTCGGGCGTGCCGCCCAGGTCGAGGACCCGCATCTCGGCCAGGTCGGGAAAGCACCGCAGCAGCTCCGACCAGCGGCGGGCGCGCGCGGCGTGGGCCAGCGAGCCCGGCCGGGCCGGATCGGCGATCCTCCCGGCGAGTCCGCCGGTCCGCAGCGTGGTCTTCATCAGGTGTCCCTGTGGTCGTGGCGGAGGTCCGAAACCCGCGTGCAGGCCGTTCGCAGTGTGCGGCGGGCGGCTCGGGCGAGGACGGCATTAGGCCGTCGGGCGGCGCGTCCGCGTCCGGGCTGGGCCGGACGAGGCAACCCCGCCGTGGCCGGGCCCGTCGCTCCCCGCCGTGCCGACCTCCGGCTCCTACGATGCCGCCATGCCGAAGACCGCGCTGATCACCGGGATCACAGGGCAGGACGGCTCGTATCTCGCCGAGCTGCTGCTCGCCAAGGGCTACACCGTCCACGGCCTCATCCGCCGTGCCTCGGCCTTCAACACCCAGCGCATCGACCACCTGTACCAGGACCCGCACGAGGCGGGCACCCGGCTCTTCCTGCACTACGGCGATCTCGCCGACGGGTCGCGGATCTCCACGCTGCTGAAGCGCATCCAGCCCGCGGAGGTCTACCACCTGGCCGCGCAGTCGCATGTCCGGGTCTCCTTCGACGAGCCGGAGTTCACCGGCTCCACCACCGGTCTGGGCACCACGCGGCTGCTGGAGGCGATCCGGTCGCTCGGACTGCCGTGCCGGTTCTACCAGGCCTCCAGCTCGGAGATGTTCGGCACGGCTCCGCCGCCGCAGTCGGAGAGCACCGCCTTCCAGCCGCGCTCGCCCTACGCCGCCGCCAAGCTGTACGCGTACTGGATGACGCGCAACTACCGTGAGGCCTACGGGATCTTCGCGGTCAACGGGATCCTCTTCAACCACGAGTCCCCGCGTCGCGGCGAGACCTTCGTGACCCGGAAGATCGCCCGCGCCGCCGCCCGGATCGCGCGCGGTGAGCAGCAGCTGCTCCACCTCGGCAATCTCGAGGCGCGCCGCGACTGGGGCTACGCCCCGGAGTACGTCGAGGCGATGTGGCTGATGCTGCAACAGGACGCCCCCGACGACTACGTCGTGGCCACGGGCACCAGTTACAGCGTCCACGACTTCCTGGTGCTCTGCTTCGAGCACGCGGGTCTGGACTGGCAGGACCACGTCCGGTTCGACGAGCGCTATCTGCGCCCCTGCGAGGTGCCCGACCTGGTCGGCGACGCCGCCAAGGCGGAACGGCGGCTCGGCTGGCGGCCGCAGGTGCTCACCCCGCAACTGGCGCGCATCATGGTGGACGCCGAACTGGCGGCGGCCGCCCCGGAGCGGCCGGGCTCGGACGCCGTCGTGGGGGTGGCCCCGTGATCGCCCCGGAGACCGCGGGCCGGAGGAATCCGCTGCCGCGCCACAGCCGGGTCTTCGTGGCCGGCCACCGCGGCCTGGTCGGTTCCGCCGTGGTGCGCAGGCTGCTGGCCGAGGGCTTCACCGACCTGGTGACCCGCACCTCGGCCGAACTCGACCTGCGCGACCCGGTGGCGGTCGGGGACTTCTTCGCGGAGCAGCGGCCGGAGGTCGTCGTCCTGGCGGCCGCCCGCGTGGGAGGCATCGCCGCGAACGCGGCGCAGCCGGTGGAGTTCCTCTCGGACAACCTGCGGATCCAGCTCAACGTGCTCGACACCGCCAGGACGTACGGCGTGGAGCGGCTGCTGTTCCTCGGCTCCAGTTGCATCTACCCCCGGCTCGCCCCCCAGCCCATCCCCGAGAGCGCCCTGCTGACCGGGCCGCTCGAGTCCACCAACGACGCGTACGCCATCGCGAAGATCGCCGGAGTGCTGCACGTCCAGGCCCTGCGGCGGCAGTACGGGGTGCGCTGGATCAGCGCCATGCCGACCAACCTCTACGGCCCGGGGGACAACGTCGATCCGCAGTCCAGTCATGTCCTGCCGGCCCTGCTGCGCCGCACCCACGAGGCGCGGGCCGGCGGTGCGGACAGGCTGGTCCACTGGGGCAGCGGCGCCCCGCGCCGGGAGTTCCTGCACGTGGACGACCTGGCCAGCGCCTGCCTCTTCCTGCTGGAGCACTACGACAGCGACGTTCCGGTGAACGTGGGCACCGGCGTCGACATCAGCCTGCGTGAAGTAGCCGACCTGATCGCCCGGCTGGTCGGGTACCGGGGGCGGATCGAGTGGGACACCACCAAGCCGGACGGCACCCCGCGCAAACTGCTCGACGTGTCGCGGCTGACCGGGCTCGGCTGGAAGGCGGACATCTCGCTCGAACAGGGCCTCGCGGACACCTACGCGTGGTTCCGGCGCCGCTGAACGGACCCTAGCGGCTCCCCGGGAGCGGTTCTTCCGCCCCGCGCGGGTCCGCAGGGACCACTCCGTAGTGGATCAGATCGGCACTCGGCCGACGCAGGGCGAGTCGCAGCGTCAGGTACTGCACCAGCCACGGCGGCACCTCCTCGCCGGCCGCCATCGCGATGCCGCGCGCGGGCGGTTCACCCGCCCCCCGACGTTCCGCCCTCGTGTTGGCCGCCGTCGGGCCGGCCTGTTGCTCTGTCTCGTGGCCCCAGATGCTCAGGAACCCCGCGCGCTCCGACAGGTGCGGCCGGTACCAGATGTACGGGGCGTCGGACAGGAAGGCGGCGAGCATGGAGAAGCTCGACACCGAGCAGACCAGCAGATCCGCCCCCGCCATGACCGACAGATCCTCCAGGGCGCTCCGCGCGCGGACGCGGCCCTGGTGCCACTCGGGAAGCAGCCGGGCCGCTCCGGCCGGGTCGTCGCTCATCAGGTCGACCTGCAGCGAGCCGCCGAAGCGGTCCGCCAGCGCGTCGAGCACCGACCGGTACCACTGCACGGGCAGGCTCTCGTTGAACACCCCGGGGCGGGGACCGGCCGCGCTGTCGGCGAAGTCGCCGAGCCGCAGATGGACCGCCACCCGGACCCGATCGGTCGGTGGACGCACCTGGTGGCCGCGCGTCGACGGCCGACGCCCGAGCAGCGTGTTCCGCAGGAACTCGCGGGCCCCGGCGATCCCGAGGTAGCCGCCGGACATCCCGCCGTGCAGCAGCGCCAGCGACCGTCGCCGTGACCAGCCGTGCTCGGCGTCGAGCGCGCGGATCGCGGCGCCGTAGTCGGTCATCCCGGTGGACCGGACCATCTCGTCCGTCACGGTCACGGTGGGCAGCACCGCCCGGAGCGCCGCATGTCCGAGCCAGTCCAGCCTCGCCGTGCCGAACTCGCGGCAGTAGTCACGGGAGTTGAGCCCGAAGGGCGGCGGAACCAGACCGAAGCCCAGCTCCTGGGCGGCCAGGTACGCCTTGGCCCAGGGGAAGATCTGATTGCCCAGCCCCGACCCCCGCCATCCACCCTCGGACCGGGCCATGCAGATCCGCGCTCCCAGGGAGCCCGGGCCGTTCGATCCGTTCGATGTCATCTGAGTCTCTCCCAGGGGACGACAGGACTGGAGCGGGCGATCTGCGCGCCCGGGCCGTGGACGCTCATTCCGACGCCGCCGGCACGCGGCCGGCGGCCCGCCCTGCCGGCCAGGGGATGAGCCCGTGTGCCACGGCGGTCGTGAAGACCGGCACGTTTCGACGGAGGGCCAGCCAGCATCCGAGCACCGGCACCATGGCCAGCAACCCCCAGAGGGTCGCACCGACCGGACCCTGCCCGTAGCACGCGCCCACCTGCCCGGCGACGAACAGGGAGCCGCCGATCGCCGCGTGGACCAGGTGTGCGCGCAACACGACCAGCACCTCGACCAGACCCGCACGTCGCCAGGCGGCCAGTTGCAGGACGTGTCCGAGAGCGGGACCGATGGTCATCGCGGCGGGGACCCACCCGAGCCTGCCCGCCGTGGTGGCTGCTCCGACGGCGAGGAGCACGACGGCCATCACCGACGCCTGGACGACCAGGAGGCCCCGGAAGGCCCGCCGGACCTCGTCCACGGCATACCCGATGGAGCACAGGAAGTAGAAGGCGGCGTTCAGGGCGAGCAAGGGCACCAGGGCCGACGCGCTCTCCCATCCAGGGCCGAGAAGAACCGCCAGCGCGGCCGGACCGACGCCGGCCACCACGCCGAGCGGGACGAACGCGAGCGCGGAGGCCGCGATGAGGGTGTCGCGTACCCGCGGCCCCAACGGCAGGCCCCGGCCGTGAGCCTCGGCCAGCACGGGGGTCGTCGCGTTGTGCAGACTCTGGCACAGCAGGTTCAGAGGGATCCCCACCACCACGTTCGCCCGGGCGAACTGACCGGCCGCAGCCGAGCCGAGCATCCGGGCGGTCATCCAGAGCGGGGCCTGGATGGCGGTCGTCTGAAGCACCCCGTAGCCGGTGAACGTGCCGGAGAGGCCGATCAGGGAACGCGCGGACACCCGCTCCCCCTTGGTGAGGCCGCACCGGGCCAGTCGGGCCACTCCGATCAGCAGGGTGCACGTGGAGGCCACAGGAAAGGCGGCGGCCATCCCGAACGGATTCCAGCCCAGGGCCAGCAGCAGCGCACCGGTGGTCAGTCCCGCCACCTGGCCGCCGAGATCGGCCGCGACGGACGCCCGGGCGAGCCCGCACCGCCGCAGCGCGGCCGTCGCGACCGCCGCCGCGGGGAGCACGAGGAACTGCAGCCCGAGGATGCGCAGCAGCGGCTCCATCAGCGGCAGATGCCACAGGGAGGCGCACAGCGGGGCGGTCGCCTGCACCGCGAGACAGCTGAGCGTCCCGCTGACCGCGCAGATCCGCCAGGCCGCGCGCAGCAGGGCGCGGTCGATCCTCTCGCTGCGCAACAGGCAGGTGGTCAACCCGGCGTTCGAGAACAGCGTGAGCACCTGGAGCACGGCGAGTGAGGTGGCGTGCGCGCCGTAGGCGCTGCTGAGCACGGTGCGCGCGGTGTAGGCCGTGTACCCGAGCTGGACCGCCGTGTTGGCGGCGGCGCCGCTGTAGTTCCAGGCCAGAGCGACGAGCGCGGTGCGGGATCCGGAGACGGCGGTCATGCGGGCGGCGCCGGTGCGGCGATCCGGCGTGTGTCCACGGGATGCTCCGAAATCGTCTTTGTCTCAATAAAAGGGGTATATCACGCGGCTCGTCGGCCTCCCCTCGTGTCTCGGCCGCCGTGGGCCGAACAACCCGAAAGGCCGCCCTCGGGGGAGCGCGGCCGTTCAGTCGGGCCGGATCCCGGTCTCGAACCAGCGGACGTAACTCGCCGCCGCCTCGTCGAGATCGAAGTGACAGCGGACTCTGCTGCGGCCCGCGGCGGCGAGCCGGGCGCGAAGATCCGGGTCGTGACCCATGCGCACCATGGCGGCCGCGACGGCCGTAGGTGACCGCACGTCGACGAGCAGCCCGGCCTCCCCTTCGGCGAGGACCCAGGGAACGGCCCCGCTGCGCCGGCCCCCGATGATCGGCACCCCGATGGCCATCGCTTCGAGGAGAACCATGGGGCACGCCTCCAGCTTCGACGGGTGGACCAAGACCGTCACCTCGGCGGCGAGGCGTTCGAACAGCTCCTGATGGTCCACCGGCCCGACGAAGTCCACCCCGGCGGTGAGCCGACGGGCGGCGGCCCAGGTGGCGGCCGGTCCGCCCGCGGCGAATCCCTCGCCGAACATCAGCAGCCTGGCGCCCTTGAACTGATCCCTCGCCAGGCCGAAGGCACGGAGCGCCGCCTGCCCGTTCTTGAGCGAACCCCACCCGTTGAGGACGGTGGCGAAGACCGGTCTGTCGGTCTCGGCAGGGGGTGGAGCGCTCGGCAGATCGGCCGGACGCACGCCGTTGGGGATGACCCTGACCGGACCGCGGGCCCGCAGCACCCGCTGCAGATGACGGGCCGTGTACGGGCTCACTCCGCCCAGTGCGTCGGCTCGGTGGACGGCGGGCACGGCGAGGGAGTTGCGCAGCCATCGGAAGACCCTGCGGTCCTCCCAGGCGCAACGCAGCGGTGCGTCGTGCGCGGTGACGAAGGCGGGCAACCCGCATGCCGCGGCGGCCAGCGCGAACTCGTAGGTCCAGTGGGCGCTGATCACCTCGGCAGGGCGGGCTCGCATGGCGGCCGACAGCGCGTCCCGTTCGGCCCGGAAGAAGTCCCGCAGGTAGTGACGGGCGCGTGCCCTGGCCGGGACGACGATCACGGTGAGCGGGCCGGCCTCATGGACCCAGGTCTCCTCGACCGCGCCCAGCGCGTAGACGGTGACGCGGTGCCCCTGGTCGAGCCAGGTGCGCACGAGCAGAGCCGTGTACGGAAACGCATACGTGGCGGGCGGCTCACAGGCGAGACGGTCCCTCAGCGGAGCAAGTGAGATCGGCCCGGTGAATCCGATGTGCATGGTGGTCCTCAGCAGTTCGGTGACGGCGGCCGCGGGGCGCCCCGCGTGACGCGGCCGGCTGCCGCAGCAGCAGGCCGATCAACAGGCTCTGCTCGAAGGGCAGCGCGTACGTGAGGCAGAAGCAGGCGATCCCCGCCGTGGCCAGCCACAGCGTCAGCCCCTCGGGAGTGCGCCGGTCGGTGCGCCGCAGCATGGTGATCACCAGCACCAGAGCCGCGCAGAGGCCGACCACTCCTACTCTCAGGACGAGGTGGAGGTAGTAGTTGTGCGGTTGCACGTCGACGACACCGGTGTAGAGGAAGCGCGCGAATCCGGAGCCGAACGGCTGCCCGAACAGCCAGTCGTGGAAACCGCTCAGCTTGTCGACGAGCAGCCGCCAGCTGTCCACGCGCCACTGCCACGTGTCCTCGTTCGTCGCCGATGACGCGAGATGCCGCGTCAGGCCGTCGTTCTCGAACAGCAGCGCGGCCAGTCCCATCGTGACGGCGGCGAGGAGCGCGGCACCGACTCCGAGGACCTTGCGCTCGGGCGGTCCGGGACGGAGGACGAGCCAACCGCTCAGCATGACCAGTGCGGCGATCCACACCGTGCGATGCTGCAGCAGCACGACGACGAGCAGCAGGAAGACGATCATCGTCCGGCCGCCCGGCCCGCGCCGGGGACGGCACAGCAGCATCACCGCCGCCTCGGCGACGACGAAGGCCGATGCCGCGTCGATCGGACGCGCGTTGACCCTGCTGCCGTCGATGACCGCGTAGTCGGAGTTGCTCCCGATCCCCAGTCGGCTCCACCAGTAGACGGCGGTGACGCTGTAGACGCAGGCGAGGACGATCCACGTGACGAGCATCGTTCGTTCGAGGGACGCCCCTCGTCCCACCGTCGCGATGTAGGAGACCACCGCGAGCACGTGCAGGAAGTAGACCCGTGCCTCGTTCCCCGCCGGCTGGAACCCGTAGGCCTCCATACCGGTCAGGAGGGAGACCGACACGAGGAGAGCCAGCACCGCGAGGGCGGCGTGGCCGAGATGGGCCTTCACAGGGCGTCGTACCAGGGAGATCGCGGCCGCCAGCGCCGCACAGACCGCCAGGATGTCCAAGGGGTAGAGGCTGATACCGGCGTCGAGGACCGGAACCTGGCCCCTGGTCACCACCTGCCAGGCCTGCCCGGCCGCCAGCGCGGAGACGCCCACGGTGGGCGAGGCGGCGAAGAGCGAAGCCGCGAAGCAGACCGTGACGACGGCCGCTGTCGCCAGGAGCAGACCGGCGGGGGTGAGCGCCTGGAGCATCCCGTCAGGCCGGCGGGGTGCGGCGCCTGAGGGCGCTCAGGGCGGTCCTCGCATAGGGCGAGACCATCAGCAGCGGAGCCCAGGGCCAGAGGTGACGGCGGCAGTAGAGCCACCACTGGCGCGGCGGCAGCTCCCGCGCGGACGTGAGGCGCCGCATGGCCTCGATCAGCCCGATGCCCGGCTCCCTGGATCCGGTGAGCGGCTCGTTCACGTCACACGCGCCGACGTGCCGCGGGGAGACGAAGAGGGGAACACCGGCTCGGCGGGCCCTCAGTCCGTAGTCGTAGTCCCCCATCAGGTGGTCGAACCTTCGGTCCATGTCGCCGAGTCGCTGCTGCACCCGGCTGGGCACGAGCACGACGTTCCCGTTGCACGTGTCGCACGGCTCGGGACGCCCCGTCGGCAGGACGAGCGAGAAGTCGTGCGAACGCGGATGCCATCGCGGAAGGGAACGCCGTCTGCCCGAGTACGTGGTCCGGGTCGCGTCCGAGGAGTGCACCGGACCGACCACGATGGCGGCCCCGCCGACCTGCTCCATCGTTCCCAGCAGTTGGGCGAGCGCGTCGGCCGCGAGCTCCACGTCGTCGTTGAGCCACAGCTGGTGGTCCCAGGTGGGCGCCCCGGCCCTCCTGCTGCTCAGGCTCGCCAGCCGCATTCCTTCGGCCCACATCACCTCGGGGCCCACCGTCGTCACCTCCACCCGGGGGAAGCGCTCCGCCACCGCCGCCGCCGTGCCGTCGCTGCTGCCCGCGTCCACGAGATGGACGGTGACCACGGTCCCCTCCGGCAGTCCGCGCTGCTCCGCCAGGCGCGCCAAGGCGGTGAGCGTCCTTTCCCGGCGGTTGTGACAGGTCATCAGCACGGCGATCCTGGGTGCCACCCTGGCTGCGTCGACAGCTGTCACGATCCACTCCTCAGAGGAAGCCGGTGGCCGCCCGGCGCGGAAAGAGGCCCGCTCGCGATCCGGACCGGCTCGGCCTCGACGCTCCTGGTCATCGTCAGCAGGAAGGCGACGTCCACGAGCACCAGCAGCAGGTACGGGGTGAACTCGACCCCGCGCAGCGGGGCCTCCGTCATGCAGGTGACCAGGGTGACGACCAGCAGCGCCCAGGACAGTCCGGCGCTGGCCCGCGCGGTGCGCGCCGCGGTGACCACCAAGAACAGCACGAACAGGACCAGCCCCACCAGGCCGACCAGCCCGGAGGTGGCCAGCGTCTGGTGCAGCTGACTGTGCGCGTGCGCGTACAGGCCGTGGACCGGGGACGAGGCGTCCGTGAAGAGCGTCGGGCCGTAGCCGAGCAGGATGTCGGACCGGAACGCAGTCATCGCCATGGCCCAGACCTCGGTGCGTCCGTGCAAGGAGGTGATCTCGGGATCGGACATGATCTGTCCGAACCGCCGCAGCAGGCTGGGGACGAGCACGCCCGCGCCGACCAGGATGCCCAGTACCAGGCCACGGGCCAGCAGCGGCGGGAACCTGTCCCTGCCGCCGCGGCGATAGAGCAGCGGAATCGCGAGCGCCGCCGCCATCCAGGCGGTGCGCGACTGCGCGAGCACCAGCACGGCGGCGGCGGCGCAGCTGTGGAGCGGCCAGAGCCGACCCCGGTGCAGCGGAGCCAGTTCGACGGCGAGGGCCGCCGCGGCCAGCACCCCGAGCAGGATCGGATGGTTCGTCAGACCGACGAGGCGCGAGATTCCGAGGCCGGGCAGTCGGAAGTTCACGATCTGGCTGGACGCCAGCGCCCAGTCGGGCGCGACGACCAGAGCGGCCAGGCTGCCCCAGGTGTAGACCCGCACCATGACGCGCAGCCGCCACAGCAGCTCGGCGGGCGGGATGTCCGGGGCCGCGTAGAGAGCCCCGATCATCAGTGGGGCGAGATAGAGCCGCCAGTCCCCCGCGCCGCCGTGCCCCCCGAGGAGTGCGGACACCATCGGCCCCGCGTACATGGCGAGGCCGGAGGCGACCAGTGCGGCGCCGGCAGGACGCCCTCTCCCCCGCGGCCGGGCCAGGTACGCGACCAGCACGCCGATCAGCAGAGCGGCCGTGGCCACCTGATAGGCCTCACCCACGCCCACGCGCCAGGGGGCCGGCGGCGCCTCGGCCGGTACGAGTCCGGCGATCGGGTCGTTGCCGGAAACCGCCTCGCTGCGGTCCCAGACGACGACGGCGAAGAAGGCGGGGCCCAGTCCGAGCGCCCACAGGGCGGCTGACGTCAGGCGTTCGGCCGCGACAGTCGGACGGTCACGCACAGGGACTCCTCGAGGGCCGCCGCGCCGCCCGCAACACCGCGCCGGCGAGTCGCGCGGACGCTCCGCGGGCCAGCAGCCACTGCTCGTCGAAGCGGTCCACGGCGCCGAAGCGCGCGCTCTTGTAGGACTCCGCGCCGCGGAGGAAGTCGTACCGGGTGACACCCGTCCTTGCGACCGTGCGCACGGCGATCGCATGGAGCACCGAGCCGAGGCTGAACGGCGCGAACTCGGCTTCCCAGCCGCCGTTGTAGTAGGCGAAGGTGCGCTCCCAGAGGAAGCCGTAGAGGGCGCCCACCGGGACGCCTTCGCGCTCGGCGAGCAGCGCGGCGGGGCCGCGGCCCGGTGCGGCGCGCCGCTGGAGCCCGAGGTGGAAGTCGCGTCGCGCGGGCGTGAAGGCGGTCGCCTCACCCTTGACCGCCAGCCGGCGGGCGTGCAGCAGCAGCACCGCGTCGAGTGTCGCCGCGTCCATCGACTCCGGCGGGACAAAGCGGAAGGAGACGCCGGCGCGCGCCAGCTGTCGCTCCTTCCTGCGCAGACCGCCGGACCCGGCTCGCGTCTCCGGACCGACGGTCAGGCGGGGGCAGGTGACCCTGGCGATCCTGCGGCTGCCCGGGGGCAGCAGTGCGGTGTCCGCGTCGGGGTCCATGGCCGGAAGCCACAGGGTGCGGCCCCCGGTGCGTTCCCGCAGCCGGGCGCTCAGCTCCGCGCGCCGCCACGGCCGCGCGGGCAGCATCCCGTGGTCCGCCGCGTCGGCGCCGGCCCCGAGCAGGCTCCAGCAGTCCACCGGGACCGGGATCCGCGGATGCAGCCGCTGCCGTGCGCGCAGCAGCGGCAGCACCGCCTCCACCTCGTGCTGCGGACCGGTCCACAGGACGATCTCGCCGTCCGCCCTGCGCCGCGCGGGCAGGTCCTCCCAGGAGGCGAGGATCCAGTCCGGGGTGCTGAAGTAGGAGGCCCCGGGGAGGGTCACCAGCAGCTCCCGCCAGCCGTCCTCGAAGGGCGCCAGGGTCTCCGGGGTGCGGTGCACCGAGCGGGCCGCCGGGGCCGCCAGGCGCGCCGAGCCGGTCACCGACGCATCTCCCGCAGCAGCCGGACCGTGCCCTCGGCGAAGCGGCGGCTCATCTCCTCGACGGTGTACCGCAGCGCGTCCTCGCGGCAGTGCCGCCGCAGCGTGTCCAGGCGGGCGGAGTCGCCGAGCAGCGCCACGACCTCGCGCGCGTACCCGGCCGGGTCGCCAGGGGCGATCCAGGCGTTCACGCCGTGCCTCAGGTACTCGAACTCGGGGGCGTGGTGCGGGAAGTCCGTGGTGACGAGCGGGGTCCCGAGCGCGAAGGAGTCGACGGCGCAGAGTCCGACCAGGCCGGGCATGAGCATCAGTTCCGAGGCGGCGCCGAGAATCCCCTTGTCGGGCCCGACGACCCGGCCGAGCGGCACCACCGCCTCCGATCGGGAGGCCGCCCGGTGCACCAGGTCCTCCTGCTCCCCCCGGCCCGCGATCAGCAGCCGGAACCCGGGGAGCAGCCGGGCTGCCTCCTCGGCCGCCTCCAGCAGCTCCGGGATCCGCTTGTCCCGGCTGAGCGCCCCGACGAAGAGGGCGGTCCGGCCCGGCGTCAGCCCGTGCCGCAGCCGGAAGGCGCGAAGCTGCTCCCGCGTGACCGCGGCGCGGGCGGCCCGCAGCGCCGTGGTGTCGACGGCGTTCTGCACGACGGTGGTCCGCTCGGCGGGGAATCCCTGCTCCACCACGCTGCGCGCGCCGCCCTCGGTGTAGGCGAAGAACCAGCGCGCCCGCCGGGTCAGCGCGAACTTGGCGGCCTGCTCCACGGCCGACTGCGCCTTGCAGTACGTCCGGCCGTGGTCCCACATCGCGATCGCCGGTCCCCTGCCCAGCCGCTGCCGCACGAGCTGCGGATAGAGCTCCAGGTTGCGCAGCGCCTGGTCCACGATCAACACGTCGGAGGAGTGCGCCAGCGGGCCGAGCTCCTTGTGGACCAGCGACCTGCCGCAGATCCGCAGGCTCCGCTGTCGGAGGGCGACGGCGCCCGTCACCGGCACGGTGTCCGCGCGCGCGGAAAGGTCCTGCGTCCAGGGGTGACCGTGGGCCACGACCGTCTCGATCCCGGCCGCGTCCAGGTCCGCGCGCAGCCGGGCGAAGAACGGCCGGCGGAACTCCGAGAGCACCGGCACCACCAGGGTGACCCTGGGGCGGGACCGGTTCGCTTGAGTCTCCCTCACGACCGGCACATCCCCCGCGCGCCGGGCACGGCAGCGGCAGGCCGGCGTTTTCCATCCGATCGGCCGAGCCATGGCACCGCGGCGTCGCCGCGTGCGCTGGCTAGATTGCTGGACAGGGCAACTGAGGAGTAGTCATGAACCACACGCGCTTTTCTCGGTACGTGGCCGCCAGCCGCCTCGCTCCGGCGGCCACCCTGCCGCTGCGCCTCGGCGCGGTGGCCCGGCACTGCTCCACCACGGTCCGGAGTTCGGCGTCCTGGCTGGTGCGCTCACGCGAGCACGTGCACTACAGCTACGACCTGGAGCCGCGCAACCAGGAGCATCTGGCCTGGTTCGTCGCCACCGCGACCGGCTGCCGGGTCGACGCGGCACGTGGATACATGGCGGAGCTGCGGGACGACGAGCAGCTGCGCCGGGTGATCACCGAGGGGCTGGTCCGCAGTCCGCGCCGGGCGACCATCGATCCGCTGCTCCGCTACGGCCGCCGCATCGGCTGGTACGCCTTCGTCCGCGCGCTGCGCCCGCAGTTCGTGGTGGAGACCGGGACCAACCGCGGCCTGGGCAGCGCCGTGATGGCGGCGGCGCTGCTGCGCAACGGCGGCGGCACCCTCAGCACTGTCGATCTCGACCCGCGCGGCGGCGAACTGATCCTGCCGCCCTACCGGCAGGTGGTCCGGCACACCGTCGGCGACTCGCTCTCCTTCCTGAACGGCCTGGCGGAGCGGCAGCAGCCGATCGACCTGCTGGTGGTCGACACCGGCTACACCGCGGAGCACGAACGCGCGGAACTGGCCGCGGCCACGCCGCTGCTGGCCGACCACGCGGTGGTGATCGCCACCAAGTCCTACTGCTGGCAGGAGCTGTCCGGCTGGTCCGAGGACCAGGGCCGGAACTTCCTGCACTTCGCCGAGGAACCGCGCGACCACTGGTACCCGGGGGTGGGGATCGGCGTCTCCTTCCCGTCCGTCGCCGCCCGGGCCGGTCGGTGAATCCGGAGCTCAGGGCCACGCTCGCGGGTCTCTACCAGCGCTGCGACGCCTGGCAGGGGGCGGACGCGCTGCTGCGCCGCTCGCCGGCCCAGCTCTGGTTCCGGCACCGGGCCCGGTCCCGGCTGGCGGTGCTCGGCTACCACGGGATCGAGGACCGCTCCTCCTTCGAGGCGCACCTCGACCGGCTGTGCGACAGGTCCGCGCCGGTCTCGCTGCGCCAGGTCGAGGAGGCCGCACGCGGCGGGCCGCCACTCCCGCCCCGCGCGGTGCTGGTCACCTTCGACGACGGCGACGTCAGCGTCCACCGGGACGCGTTGCCGGCGCTGAAAGCCCGCGGCATCCCCGCCGTCTGTTTCGTGGTGGCCGGACTGGTCGGCACCGACACGCCGTTCTGGTGGGACGAGGTCGAGCAGTTGGCCCGCGCCGGCGGGACCACGGATCTGGTGCCACCGGCCGCGCCGGAACTGCTGCCCCACACCCTGAAGCTGCTCCCCGAACGCCGACGTCGCGAGGCGCTGCGACAGCTGCGCGACTCCGCCCGGACGCCGGTGGCGAGGAAACCGCAGTTGACGGAGGTTCAGCTGCGCGAACTGGCCGCCGGGGGCGTGGACATCGGCAACCACACCCTCACCCATCCGTGCCTCGACCGTTGCGACGACCGGCAGGTGCGCGCCGAGGTGCTCGACGCCCACCGGCTGCTCACCGACTGCCTGGGCCGGCCCCCGACTGCCTTCGCCTACCCCAACGGCAACACCGACGCCCGGGTCCACCGTCTGCTGGGGGAGGCCGGCTACCGGTCGGGTTTCCTCTACAACCACCGGCTCGCCCACCCCGGCGCCCGTCATCCGTTGCGGATCGACCGCCTGGTGGTGAGCACCAGGGCCAGTGCGGACCGGCTGGAGACCATCCTGTCGGGGCTGCACTCCACGGTCTTCGCCCTGGCCCGGGGCGCGGCCCGGGCCGCCGTCCGCTCGGCCCAGGCGATCCGCCGCACCTCGTGAAGCCGGCCGGCGGAACCTCTCCCGGGCTCAGAACCTGACGGCCACCGGGGCTTCGGCCGTCAGCGCCGCCGCGACCGCGTCGACCGCACGGGCGATCCTGGCCGCGCAGTCCTCCAGCAGCCGGTCGGGCTGCGGCTCGGGATCGAGCACGTCCTCGGCGCCGGGACAGAGCGGCACGGCCTCCCGCCCCCGGGCCGAAGCAGCCCGCCGCACCGCGCCGAGCGGGCCCAGCATGCTGATCGGCACGGGGGCCCCTGGCTCGGGGACGGCCGGAGCCGCACGGCTGAGGCGGACGAACTCCTCGAGCACGAAGCAGCGCCGCAGCGCCGTCGGGCAGAGGCGGACCGCGGCCTCGCGGTGCTGCCTGGCCAGGCCCAGCACCAGGTCCGCTCCGGCGATCAGGTCGGTGGTCAGGCGTCGGCTGACGAAACCGTCCGGTGTGCCGCCCAGCTCCGTCACGACGGCGGCGGTCAGCGGATCCAGCCCGGCGCCCGGGCGGGCTCCGGTCCCGGCGCTGCCCACCGTGAACGCGACCGTGCCGGTGGCCGACGCGGCGGCCAGCCGAGCGGCCAGCAGCCGCTCCGCGATCGGGGACCGGTAGCGGTTCCCTGTGCAGACCACCAGGATCCGGCAGACGGTCAACTGCCGATCCTCAGCAGGGAGACCATCGCGGTGGCGCCGGACCGCAGCCGGGAGCCGCGGCTCGGCGGGACCGTCGTACCGGCGCCGGCGCCGGCGGTGCGCTCCTGCCCGTATCCGTAGCCGTAGCCGTATCCGTAGCCGGTGGCCCCGCGGAGCTGGACCATGCTGAGCACCGCGCCCAGCACCGGCACGCCGACCGCCCGCAGGGCCTCCACCGCGTGGCGCACCCGTTCGCTCGCGGTGCGGCCGGAGCGCACCACCAGGACGGCGCCGTCCACCAGCGAGCCGAGGCCGATCGTGTCGGCGACCGGGAGCAGCGGGGCGCTGTCGACGATCACGTGGTCGAAGCAGCGCGCCAGTTCGTCCAGCACGTCGCCCATCCGCTCCGAGGAGAGCAGCTCGGCCGGATTCGGCGGCATCTGTCCCGAGGTGAGCACGCAGAGGCCGGTGGTGCCGACCGGCTGCAGCACCTCGTCCAGGGTGGCCGCGTCGATCAGCACGGAGGTCAGCCCGGCGTCCTGGACCAGGCCGAAGGTACCGGCCACCGAGGGGCTGCGCAGGTCGGCGTCGACCAGGCAGACGCGGCTGCCGGTCTCCGCCATGGAGAGCGCCAGATTGGCCGCGATGCTGGTCTTCCCCTCGCTGGCCAGCGGGCTGGTGACGAGCAGCACCTTGGGTTTCTTGTCGACGTTGGCGAACTGGAGGTTCGTGCGCACCATCCGGATCGACTCCGCCCGGGCGCTGTGCACCGCGCCGACGGCCAGCGGCGCCTCCGGCGCGGTGCGGTCGAAGGGCACCGTGCCGAGCACCGGCAGGCCGGTGGCCTCCGCGAGCGCGGGGCCGGTGCGCAGGGTGGTGTCCATCATGTCCCGCAGCAGCGCCAGCCCGACGCCGCCCAGCAGTCCGGCGAGGAGACCGCCGGCCAGGTCGAGGGTGGGCCGCGGCGAGATCGGCGCGGTCGGCGGGGTGGCCGCACGGGTGAGCGAGATCCGCACCGGCGCGGTGGTGTCGTCCGTCGGGGTCTCCAGGCTGACGATCTGCCGGCTCGCCTCGTCGGCGACCGCGTTGGCGATGGTCGCCGCGAGTGCCGGGTTGCGGTCGACGACGCTGATGTCGATCAGCACCGTGTTCAGCTGCACCGTCGCGGTGATCTGCTGGGCGAGCTGGTCGGCCGAGAGCGGCAGCCCCAACTCCTGCACGACGACCCCGGTGACCCGCGGACTGGTGACGATGTCGGCGTAGGACTGCACCCTGGCCTGGGAGAAGGCGCTGCCCTGGTTCATGTCCGAGATGCTGGTGCTGACCCGGGCCGAGACGAAGACCTGGCTGTCGGCCTGGTACTGGGGTGTGGAGAGGGCCACGACGGAGACCGCGGCCGCGAGACCGGCCACCGTCACCAGGGCGACGGTCAGCCAACGCCTCGCCAGAACTCTGAGAAAGCCGCGGAGATCCACCCTGCGCCCCTTCCGATCGATGCGGAGCCCGGGACGGTTCGCCCGGCGGTCAAGAAGGACGGCCTTCGCCGTCCTGGGTTCAGCGGGCCTTCAGCAGCGCCGCCGAGGCGTCAGAGCTGTCCGCGCGCAGGGCGGTGAACAGCTCGCCCGCGGCCGGCTGCAGCAGCACGTCACGGTCCGGGTCGGGCGCGTAGGGCCGACGCGGGACCGTGCCGTAGAGCACCTGGTTCCCCGGGACCGCGCGCAGCTTCTCGACCAGGCCGTAGAGCTTGCCGATCGAGTTCAGCCCGGAGTCGGCGGTGATCGCCGAGGTCATCGCGTCGAGCACCGGGAAGAGGCGGGCCGGGTTGAGCAGCACGCCGTTGCTGCGCAGCTTGGTGGCCACCAGCCCGAGGAAGGCCTGCTGGCGTGACATCCGGTTGGTGTCGCTGCCGTCGCCGACGTACTCGCGCGCCCGCACGTAGGCGAGCGCGTTCGTGCCGTTCAGCACGTGCGGGCCGGCGCTGAGGTCGAGCCCCACGTTGGGGTCGCGCTCGGCGGTGGGCAGGTCCACCCTGATGCCGCCGACCGCGTCGATCATCCTGGCGAAGCCGGCGAACCCCAGCACCACGTAGTGGTCCACCCGGATGTCCGTCAGCTGCTCGAAGGTGCGGACCGTACAGGCGGCGCCGCCGAACTGGTAGCTCCAGTTGAACTGGGCGTACTGAGGCCGGCTGGTCCCGCCGCCGGACTCCTGGCAGCTCGGGATCGGCACCATCAGGTCGCGGGGGACGCTGACCACCCTGGCGTCGCGTCCGTCGGCGGACAGGTGCAGCAGCATCACCGTGTCCGAGCGGGCGCTGCCCAGCTCCGGCCGGTAGTCCGAGCCCATCAGCAGGATGTTCTCCGACGATCCGACGTGCGGCGGCCGCGAACCCGCCTGCGCGGCGAGGGCGCGTTCCGCCGCCGTGTCGGTGTGGATGTTCCCGTCGAGCTTCCGGTACACCAGCCAGCCGGCCAGCACCGAGCCGATCAGCCCGAGGGCTGCGATCCCGGCCAGCACACGCAGCACGGTCGTGCGGCGTGTCCGTGGCGGAGTCGTCTCGACCATGGGGAATCTCCGATTGCAGCAATAGCGCGTGGCGCACCCACTAAACGATTGTCAGTGTGGTGATGAATTGATGCCGATGCCCGCGACATGCATGGCCGGGCGGGATTTTTGGTCCAAAGGAGTGGCAGATGACGAGCTCCACGGCAGTACGGTCACCCGGACGATCCGCACCCGGAAGAGTCACCACCAAGAGGGTGATCGACCTGACGATGGGCACACTGCTGCTTCTGCTCACCCTGCCTGCCATGGCGGTGATCTGCCTGGCCATCATGTGCGAGGGCGGCGGTCCCGTCTTCCACCGGCAGGCGCGCGTGGGCCGCGGCGGACGCCCTTTCTCGATGTGGAAGTTTCGCACCATGCATATCGGGGCGCATGCCGCGCGGCACACGTTCTTCGACCTGAACGAGTCCGACGGCCATCTCTTCAAAATCAGCAGGGATCCGCGGGTCACGCCGGTCGGGAGATATCTGCGGCGCGCGTCGCTCGACGAACTGCCGCAGCTCTTCAACGTCGTCCGCGGCGAGATGTCCCTCGTCGGGCCGCGCCCGCTGCTGGTCGAGGACTCCGACTACACCGGCCCGGCCCTCGAACGGCTGCGGGTCCCCCCGGGAGTCACCGGTCTCTGGCAGGTGAGCGGCCGGTCGGACCTGCCCTGGGAGGAGATGCTCCGGCTGGATCTGCACTACGTGGTGCACCAGAGCACGCTGCTGGACCTGGCCATCCTCTGCCGGACCGTCCCCGCGGTGCTGACCGCGCGCGGCGCCAGGTGACGTCAGGGCGCGGCGGCGCGGGCGGCGCGGGCGGCGCGGTAGACGCTCTCGACGGCGTGGACCCAGGCGCGCGCGGTGTAGTGACGGTCGAACACCTCCCGGCAGTGGGCGCGCAGCGCGGGGAAGCGGGCCGAGGCGGCGGCGAGGGCCGGGGCCAGGGGTTCGTCCCAGCCGACCACCGCGCCGGTGCCGTGCCGGTGGACCGACTCGGCCACGGCGGAGCCGGCGAACGCCAGCACCGGGAGTCCGGCGGCCAGCGCCTCCAGCAGGGCCAGCGGCGCGTTCTCGTAGCAGCGGCTGGCGAAGACCAGTCCACGCCGGGCGCCCAGGCCGCGCCGGAGTTCGGTCCGGTCGAGACGGCCCAGGAAGCGGACCGAGGCCGGGGCCGCCGCCTGTGCCGCGGCGAGGAGCTCGCCGTCGCCGACGACGTCCAGCGGCTCGTCCTCGGGCCAGCGGCGCAGGAGTTCGAGGATGCCCTTCTCCGCGCTCAGCCGGCCGGCGAAGAGCCAGCGGTCCCCCTCGCCGGCGGGGTGGCCCCCTGGCGCCTCGTCCACGAAGTTGGGGACCAGCGCCAGGCGTTCGGCGGCGAGGCCGGCCCGTAGATAGGTGCGGCGGCTGAGTTCGGAGAGCACCACCAGCTGGTCCGCCCGGCGCAGCAGCGGGTCCGCGCCAGGGCCGCCGCGGTTGGCCCAGGCCAGCGGGGCGGTGGCCACACGGGACTCCCGGTAGCAGCCGTGCCGCAGCCCGGCCCAGCGGTCCCCGTCCGGGCAGGCGGTGCAGACGGCGCCGTCCCGGTAGAGGGTGGCCCCGGCGCACAGCGGACGGTAGTTGTGCAGGGTGGCGACGAGCGGCCCGGGCCAGGAGCGCACCCAGGAGCGGGTGAGGTTGGGGAAGAGGTTGTGCACGTGCACCACCTGCGGGTCCAGGGCGCGCAGGCGCGCGAGCGGGCTGGGGCCGCCCGCGCCCGCCACGGTCGCCGCGGCCCGCAGCGGGTACCAGCGCGAGCGGGCCGCCTCCTCGTCCGTGTGCGCCGCGACGAGGGTCACCTCGTGCCCCGCGGCGCGGAGCGCCCCGACCTGGTCGAGCACCGCCTCGTTCTCCCCGCTGGGCTGCCCCGAGGCGTAGAAGCTGTGCACGAAGGCGATCCGCAGCGGACCTGGCGTCCGGGCGGTCATCCGCGGCCGCCGGCCTCGGCCATCCGGGGCGGGTCGACCGCGATCCTGGCCAGGTAGGCGGGGTTGTTGCGCAGGTAGCGCCGCCACAGCCGGCGCGGCTCCCTGGCCAGCCGGTAGGACCACTCCAAGCCCCGGTCCTGCATCCACACCGGCGCGGAGGGCTTGAGCCCGGCCAGGAAGTCGAAGGCCGCGCCGACGCCGAACAGCACGGGGGCGGTCAGCCGCTCCCGGTGGTCGGCCATCCAGCGCTCCTGCTTCGGGGTGGAGAGGCCGACCCAGACGAGTTCGGCCCCAGTGGCGTTGATCCGCTCGACGATCTCCGCGTCCTCGCCCGGAGTGAGCGGGCGGAACGGCGGCGCGTGGGCGCCGACGACCCGCAGCCCCGGCAGCCGCTCGGTGAGGCGGCGGGCCAGCAGTTCGGGGACCCCGGGAGCGCCGCCGTACAGGAACGAGCGCCAGCCGCGCTCGGCGGCCAGGGCCAGGGTGTCCAGCATCAGCACCCGGCCCTGCACCTGGCTCATCCCGACCGCGCCGGCCCGGCGCCCGGCCCAGACCATGGGCATCCCGTCGGGGACGGTCAGGCCGGAGCGGTTGTGCACCGCGCGCAGCTCCGCGTCCCGCTGCGACTCCATCACCCCGTGCACGCCGGTGACGCAGACGTAGCGGCGGTCGCCCGCCTCGACCCACCCGGCGATCTCCTCCAGCGCGGTGCGCGGGTTGACCGCGCTGATCCCGACGCCGAGCACGTCGACCCGCGGCGCGGGCATCAGACGCGCACCGGGCCCGCCCGGTGCGCGGCCCGCACCTGGTCGTGGACCCAGGCGTAGGTGGCCGCCAGGCCGTCCCTCAGCTCGGTCGTGGGCGCCCAGCCGAGCTCCTTGACGATCCGGGTGTTGTCGCTGTTGCGGCCCCTGACACCGAGCGGCCCGGGGACGTGCCGATGCGCCAGCTCGACCCCGGCGATCTCCTCGACCAGCCGGTAGAGCTGATTGACGGTCACCAGCTGGTCCGAGCCCACGTTCAGCGGCTCCTCGACGTCGCTGCGGGTCAGCCGCAGCGTGCCGGTGAGGCAGTCGTCGATGTAGGTGAAGCTGCGGGTCTGCTCCCCGTCGCCCCAGATCTCGATCTCCGAGGCGCCGGTGAGCACGGCGGTGGCCACCTTGCGGCAGGCGGCGGCCGGGGCCTTCTCCCGGCCGCCGCGCCAGGTGCCGTGCGGGCCGTAGATGTTGTGGTAGCGGGCGACCCTGGTGGTGAGGCCGTAGTCCTCACGGAAGTGACGTGCCATCCGCTCGCCGAAGAGCTTCTCCCAGCCGTAGCCGTCCTCGGGCATGGCCGGGTAGGCGTCCTCCTCGCGCAGCGGGAGCACCGCCGCCTGCTGCTGCCGGTCGGCGGCGTAGACGCAGGCGGAGGAGGAGTAGAAGAAGCGGTCGACGCCGCCGTCGCGGGCCGCGAGCAGCATGTGCGTGTTGGTCAGGACCGACAGCATGCAGGCGGCCCTGTTGTTCTCGATGAAGCCCATGCCGCCCATGTCGGCGGCCAGTTGGTAGACCTCGCCGGCGCCGCCTGCCAGTACCTCGACGGCGGCGTCACGCAGCGAGACGTCCCGCACCAGGTTCTGCGCCGCGGGGTGGAGCTGCTGCCACTCGTCCAGCGGCTTGCAGTCGACGGCCCGGACCGAGCGGCCCTCGCGCAGCAACGCGGCCGTCAGGTGCCCTCCGATGAACCCGCCCGCCCCGGTGACCACGGCATCGACATGCGACATGCGGCACTCCCTCGCCATGAATCGGATATAACGAAAGAAACGTTAAAAATCCGCTTCCTGACGCCCCGTCCGGCACGCGCGGACGGGCCCCCACTCCAGCCTTTCGGCTCAGTCGCCGTAGCGGGCGCCCCGAAGGCGGGGTTCCAGGCCGATCCAGATGACCGACATCAGCCGGCGCGCCGTCTCCTCCGGCGGCTCCGGACCGGTGTCCAGCACCCAGCCGGCCAGGGCGTCGGCCGCACCGACGATGACCTGGGCCATCGCCGCCGCCTCGCCCCGGTCCGGGCCCTCCCCCGGACGCGGGCCGGGAAGGTCGGCCTCGCGGACGGCGCGGCGCAGCAGCGCGGTGACCGCGGAGACGACCTCGCGGCGGGCCGAGGCCACGTCCTCCACCACCGGCTCGCCCTGCGCGCGCGCCTGCTGGTAGAGCACGACCCAGCTGTCCCTGTGCTCGGCGACGAAGGCGAAGAACGCGGTCAGCCCGTGGAAGAGCTGGTCGCCGGGGGCCAGCCCGGGGTCGGCCGCACCGGCGAAGGCGGCGATCAGCCGGTCCGCCTCGCGGCGGATGCAGGCGGCGAAGAGCTCCTCCTTGGACCCGAGGTAGAGGTAGAGCATCGGCTTGGAGACCTCGCAGGCCTCGGCGATCTCGTCCATGGACGCGGCGTGGTAGCCGGAACGCGAGAAGATCATGACGGCCGCGTCCAGCATCTGCTGCTCGCGCTGTGCCCGCGGCACGCGTTTCGCCTTCACTGGGGCCGCCTGGTCCCTGGCATCCGATCGCATTCGTCGAGTCTATGTGCTCAGCGGCTTCACGCCGCCCACACAAGCAGGGCGATCGTCCGGCCAAAGCGCTGACCGCGCGGGCCCGCCCGTCCTATGTTGGTGACAGCCGCGCGTCCCCCCTCGCGCACCGCGTCACCGCAGGAGGCCCCGATGGCCGTCCAGCCCCACCCGGCCGTGCAGAGCGCCCTGTCGACCGCCGCGTCGAGCACGGTCCAGGTCGGCGAGATCAGGCCCAACGACCACCTCTGCTTCGTCTTCGGGGACGAGCGCGAACGGGCCGCCGTGACGACGACCTTCGTCCGCGACGGCCTCGGCAGCGGGGACAAGGTCCTCTACATCACCGAGGACGACGGACCCGCGCTGGCCAGGGTGCTCGCCACGCTCACCGCGGCGGGCATCGACGTCGCCGGTCACACCGCCGCCGGCCGGCTCGTGGTCGCCGGGGCCGAGCAGACGTACCTGGCCGACGGCCGCTTCGACGTCGACCGCACCGTGGCGATGATGGACGCCTTCATCCAGCAGACCGAGGCGGAGGGCTACCGCCTGCTGCGGGTGACCGGCGAGACGGGCTGGGTGGCCAGGCACGGCGTCAGCATCGGCGAGCTGATCGCCTACGAGCAGGCGGTCTCCCCGCTGGCGGTGGACGGGAAGGTCCTCGCGCTGTGCCAGTACGACCACCGCGCCTTCGCCGCCGCGGACATGGACGCCCTGGACCGCGCCCACGCGGGCCGCGCCGAGGAGAACGCCGTCTTCGAGGACGGCGAGCTGCTGATCCGCCGCCGCCACGGCGACTCCCCCGGCCTCGGCCTGACCGGCACGGTCGGCGAGACCGGCCACACCCCGCTGGCCAAGGCGCTGGACGCGGTCGTCGCCGAGAGCGCGGAGCACGCCACGGACGTCCATGTCGACATGTCAGGCCTGGACTTCGTCGACCTGGAGGGGCTGCGGCTGCTCGTCGCCGCCCGCCAGGAGCTGGGCGACGGCCGGGCCCTCCACCTCGAACGCCCCGCCCCGCACCTGCGCCGCCTGATCCGGATGGCGGGCTGGGACGCCGCCAGCGCGTTCCGCTCGCCGCATCCCGACTTCCGGCACCAGGCCTGTCTCTACGGCAGCGACGCGGAGTTCCTGGCCACCGCCCTGCCCTTCGTCGAGGAGGGCTTCCGGCTGGGCGAGCCGGTCCTGGCGGCGACCACCTCCGCCAATCTGGAGCTGCTGAGCGAGGCGCTGGGGGAGCGCGCCGAGCTGCTGGACTTCGCCGAGACGGCCTATTTCGGCCGCCGCCCGCCGCAGCGGATCGCCGCGTACGAGCGGTACTGGCGCAGCGCGTCCGCGGGGACGGCCGCCCGGCACGTCCGGATCCTGGCGGAGCCGGTCTGGGCGGGCCGCTCGGCCGCCGAGGCGGCGGCGTGGCGGCGGATGGAGGCGCTGCTGAACGCGCTGCTGGGCGACACCAACATCTGGATGGTCTGCCCCTACGACACCCGCGTCGCCCCGCCGGGCGTCCTCGCGGACGCCCGGCGCACCCACCCCGAGCTCCGGCAGGGCCTCGGGCTGACGCCCTCGGCCGACTACGTCGACCCGCGCACGCCCGCGGCGGGCCCGGTCGACAGCCCGGCGCTGATCCCGCCTCCGGCGCACGCTCCGGTCCTGCGCTGGGACTCGGTCACCCCGGCGACGACCCGGCTGCGGGACTTCGTGACCGAGCACGCCGCGCGGCTGGGGCTGACCGGCGACCGGACGGAACTGCTGGTCCTGGCCCTGACGGAGGTGGCCCGCCTGCTGGGCCACGCGGCGGTGGACGGGCCGGAGCCCGCCCCGGCGCCGGCCTCGCTCTGCCTGTGGGCGTGGGGCCGACGCATGGTGGTGGAGCTGGTCCAACCGGGCCTCAGGCCGAGCGACTCCGCGTTGGACGACCCCCTGCTGGGTTACCGCCTCCCGCGCCCGGACGGCCCCCGGCCCGGCGAGGGCCTGTGGCTCGCCCGCCAGATCTCCGAGAGCGTCGAGGTCCGCGCGACCGACGCGGGCTGCGTCGTCCGCCTCGAACTCACCGGAGCCCGCGCCCTGGCGTGAGATGCGGCACCTTGCCATCCGGGGAAGTTGCAGCCTGCTCAGGGGCGCGACACGTGTGCGACAGGGGAAGTCGCACCCTCGAGGGGCGCGGGGAACTGCGCGAAAAGCCACCGACATGCGGATGGTCCTCACCGAGCAGGGCCATCCGCACCGGGCGGTTTCTCGCGCAGTTCCCCGCGCCCCTCAGGCGGTGCCGAGGACCCCTCTTGCATGCGTGCACGTCTGCGCTTTAACTAGCATCGCTAGTTAACTGTTACCCGGCCCGGAGGGACACCCGGTGGAGACCTACACCGACCAGTACATCGGCGGCAGCTGGCAGCCCTCCCGCGGTGCGGAGGGGATCGAGGTGGTCAACCCGGCCACGGAGGAGATCCTGGCCGTCGTGCCCGCCGGGACGGCGGAGGACGTGGACGCCGCCGTCGCCGCCGCGCGCGGCGCCCAGCGGGGGTGGGGGGCGACCAGCCCCGAGACGCGGCTCGGGTATCTCACCGCGATCAGGGACGGCCTGGCCGCCCGCCAGGGCGAGATCGCCGAGACCGTCACCGCCGAGCTCGGCTCGCCCATCGGCTTCGCCACCGCCGTCCAGGCCGGGCTCCCGCTCGGCGTGGCCTCCGGCTACCTGGACATCCTCGCGAACTTCGAGTTCACCGAGCGGGTCGGCAACTCCACCGTCTACGCCGAGCCCGCCGGCGTCGTCGCCGCGATCACGCCGTGGAACTACCCGCTGCACCAGATCGTCGCAAAGGTCGTCCCCGCGCTGGCCGCGGGCTGCACCGTCGTGCTCAAGCCCGCCGAGGACACCCCGCTCGTCGCGCGGCTCTTCGCCCGGATCGTGCACGAGGCCGGGCTGCCGGCCGGGGTGTTCAACCTGGTCACCGGCGTCGGCGCGGTCGCCGGCGCCGCGCTCGCCGCACACCCCGACGTGGACCTGGTCTCCTTCACCGGCTCCACCGCCGTCGGCCGCTCCATCGCCGAGCAGGCCGGACGCGGCGTCAAGCGGGTCGCCCTGGAGCTGGGCGGCAAGTCCGCCAACGTCGTGCTGCCCGGCGCGGACCTCGCCCGGGCCGTCAACGTCAACATCGGCAACGTCTTCGCCAACTCCGGCCAGACCTGCAGCGCCTGGACCCGGCTGCTGGTCCACGAGGACCAGTACGAGGAGGCCGTCGCGATCGCCGCGAAGGCCGCCGCCAAGTACCTGCCCGGCGACCCGACCGCCGCCGAGACCCGGGTCGGTCCTGTCGTCAACGCCAAGCAGCGCGAGCGGGTGCTCGGCTACGTCCGGCAGGGCCTGGACGCCGGGGCGCGCCTGGTCGCCGGCGGCGTCGAGACGCCGGAGGGCTGCGAGCGGGGCTACTTCGTCCGGCCGACCGTGCTCGCCGACGTCACCGCGGAGATGACGGTGGCCCAGGAGGAGATCTTCGGACCGGTCCTGTGCCTGCTCGCCTACCGCGACGAGGAGCACGCGCTGGAGCTGGCCAACGGCACCGAGTACGGCCTGGCCGGCGGCGTCTGGGCGGCGGACGAGGAGACCGCCGTCGCCTTCGCCCGGCGGATGGACACCGGACAGATCGACATCAACGGCGGCCGGTTCAACCCGCTGGCCCCGTTCGGCGGCTACAAGGGCTCCGGCGTCGGCCGCGAGCTGGGCCGGCACGGCCTGGAGGAGTTCCTCCAGACGAAGTCCCTCCAGTTCTGACGCCCCCCCGCCTCCCCCGACCTCCCCAGAAAGGCCACACCACCGTGACGACGGTCCGCGCCGCCCTGCTCCCCGCCGTGGGAGCCCCGCTGGAACTCACCGAGATCGACCTGGCCGAGCCCGGCCCGGGCCAGGTCAGGGTCCGCCTCGCGGCGGCCGGGGTCTGCCACTCCGACCTGTCCCTCTCCAACGGCGTGCTGCGCGCCGCGACGCCGGTGGTGCTGGGCCACGAGGGCGCGGGCACCGTCGTCTCGGTCGGCGAGGGCGTCACCGCCGTCCGGCCGGGCGACTCCGTGGTGCTCAACTGGGCCCCGGCCTGTGGTCACTGCCATCTGTGCGTGATCGGTGAACCGTGGCTGTGCGAGAACTCCTACGCCGCCTCGGTGGAGACCTATGCGGCGCTCAAGGACGGCACCGGCGTCTACCCCGGCCTCGGGGTCGCCGCCTTCGCCGAGGAGACGCTGGTCTCCGCGAACGCGGTGATCCCACTGCCGGAGGGGGTGCCGCTCACCTCCGCCGCGCTGCTCGGCTGCGCGGTGCTGACCGGCTACGGCGCGGTCCACAACGCCGCCCACGTGCGCGTGGGCGAGTCCGCGGTCGTCTTCGGCCTGGGCGGGGTCGGCCTGGCCGTGCTGCAGTCGCTGCGGATCGCCGGGGCCGGGCCGATCGTCGCGGTGGACGTCACGCCCGAGAAGGAGGAGCTGGCCCGCCGCCACGGTGCGACGGACTTCGTCCTGGCCGACGAGCAGACCCCGAAGGCGGTCCGCAGGCTGACCGGCGGCCACGGCGCGGACCACGCCTTCGAGTGCGTGGGCCGCAGCAGCACCATCCGCGCGGCCTGGGGCTCGACCCGCCGCGGCGGCCGGACCACGGTGGTCGGCATCGGCGGCAAGGACGACCAGGTGTCGTTCTCGGCGCTGGAGGTGTTCCACTTCGCCCGCACCCTGACCGCCTGCGTCTACGGCAACGGCGTTCCCGAGCGCGACCTGCCGATCCTGGCCGAGCACGTCCGGGCGGGCCGCCTCGACCTGGAGGCGCTGATCACCGACAGGATCACCCTGGACGAGATCCCGGCCGCCTTCGACCGGATGGCCAAGGGCCAGGGCGGCCGTTCGCTGGTGGTGTTCTGACCCCCGGTGACGTGCGATGATCACGCGGCACCGTCTGCTGCGCCGCAGCGTCCGATCATCGCGCGTCCCTGGCGCGCCACGGGGGAATCGTTCCATGGCCTCACTCCGCGCCGCCGCACCCGCGCTCGCGCTCGCCGCCGCCCTGCTCACCGGCTGCTCCACAGCGGCCGGCTCCGCCCCCGCGAAGCCGGCCGCTTTGCCCTCGGCGTCCGCCGCGGTCGCGGCGCTGCCCACCTGCCGCCCCGCCGAGCTGGGGCTGACCGTGACCCCGCTCAGGGCGGCGTTCCCCGCGGGCGGCTTCGCCGTCTTCAAGCTGGTGCTCAGCCACCGGGGTGACGGGCTCTGCAAGGTCGACCTGAGCTTCCGCGGCGGTCCGGCCACCGTGCGCACCGCGGCCGGGGCCCGGGTCTGGTCCAACGGGGACTGCCCCGCCCGCACCGAGCCCGAGTGGCACCCGCTGGCCGCCCGCGGCACCGCGCCGTACCAGGTCTACGTGCTGTGGAACCACGACCGCTCCAAGCCCGACTGCTCCCCGGGCGCGGCCCCCTCGGTCCAGGCCCCGCCAGGCCGCTACACCCTCACCGTGACCGTGGCGGGGTCGGTGGTCTCGGCCCCGGCGGCGTTCGCGCTGAGCGCCTCGTAGGACCGTCCCGGAGATCGTCTTCCGGGTCGGGCCCGTCCGAACGGTAGAGTGGTGCGGTTGCCCCGATTGCCCCGCATCACCGCGGACGACCGCCGAAGGACCTGAGGACCGACGTGAGCACCGACTCCCCCGCCACCGCCGCCCACGTCCTGCAGGAGGCCTCGCGCCGCCGCACCTTCGCGGTGATCTCGCACCCCGACGCCGGTAAGTCGACGCTGACCGAGGCGCTGGCCCTGCACGCGCAGGCGATCACCTCCGCCGGCGCGGTCCACGGTAAGGGCGGCCGCCGCGGCGTCACCTCCGACTGGATGGAGCTGGAGCGCGACCGCGGCATCTCGGTCACCTCCGCCGCACTGCAGTTCGGGCACCGCGACCACGTGATGAACCTGGTCGACACCCCCGGTCACGCCGACTTCTCCGAGGACACCTACCGCGTCCTGTCGGCCGTCGACTGCGCGATCATGCTGGTCGACGCGGCCAAGGGCCTGGAGGAGCAGACCCGCAAGCTCTTCTCCGTCTGCCGCCACCGCGGCGTCCCGGTGATCACCTTCATCAACAAGTGGGACCGCCGGGGCCGCGAGGCGCTGGAGCTGCTGGACGACATCCAGAACATCCTGGAGATCACCCCGGTCCCGCAGGTCTGGCCGGTCGGCAACGCGGGCAACCTGCGCGGCCTGGTCCAGGCGGACAACACCGACGAGTACCTGAAGTACACCCGCGTCCCCGGCGGCACCCACGAGGCCGAGGAGGAGCGGATGGACGCCGCCGCGGCCGGGACCGTCGAGGGCGAGCTGTGGGACACCGCGCTGGAGGAGCTGGAGCTGGCGCTCGACTCCGGCCCCGGTTGGGACCCGCAGGCCTTCCGCGAGGGCAAGATCACCCCGGTCTTCTTCGGCTCCGCGCTGACCAACATCGGCGTCCGGCTGCTGCTGGACTCCGTGGTCGACCTGGCCCCCTCCCCCGACGCCCGCGAGCTGGCCAACGGCGGCTCGCGCCCGGTCGAGGACGAGTTCTCCGGCGTGGTCTTCAAGATCCAGGCCAACATGGACCCGGCGCACCGCGACCGGATCGCCTTCGTCCGCGTCTGCTCCGGCGTGTTCGAGCGCGGCATGAACGTCACCCGCGCGGCCAGCGGCCGCTCGCTGGCGACGAAGTACGCGCACACGGTCTTCGGCGCGGAGCGGACCGTCGCCGACACCTGCTACCCGGGCGACGTGGTCGGCCTGATCAACGCGACCGCGCTGCGCGTCGGCGACACCCTCTACGTGGGCAGGAAGGCCGAGTTCCCGCCGCTGCCCGCGTTCGCCCCCGAGCACTTCGCGGTCGCGCGGCCGAAGGACATCAGCCGCTCCAAGCAGTTCCGCAAGGGCATCTCGCAGCTGGACGAGGAGGGCGTCGTCCAGGTGCTCACCTCGGACCGACGCGGCGACCAGGCCCCCGTCCTGGCGGCCGTCGGCCCGATGCAGTTCGACGTCGTGCTGCACCGGATGGAGCACGAGTTCTCCTCCCCGATCGCCCTGGACCGGCTGCCCTACTCGCTCGCACGCGTCACCGACGCCGAGGGCGCGGCCGTGCTCGACAAGACCCGCCTGGTCACCGGCGAGCCGCTGACCCGCCGCTCGGACGGCGCGATCCTGGCGCTCTTCGGCGACAAGTGGCAGCTCAACAGCTTCCTGCGGGGCAACCCCGACGTGCACCTGGAGACCCTGATCGCCACGGCGGACTGAGCCACGCCGCCTCCGTCGCCGGCCCGGGGACCGGCGACGGAGGCGGAGGCGCGGGCGGAGCGAGCGCCGGGTCAGGACCGGGCTCAGCGGCCGTGGCGGTCCAGGAACTCGGCGACGGTGCGGGCGAAGAACGCCGGGTCGTCGATCCAGGGGTAGTGACCGGTGGCCGGCTGGACCACGTGCTCGCCGCGCGGGAAGACCGCCGCGACCTCCGCCGCCACCACCGGACGCGGGCCGCCGTCCAGCTCGCCGGAGAGCACCAGGACCGGGGCGTCGAGCTTCGCGAGCACCTCCCGCACCGCGGCCGCGTCGGCGAAGGCCTCGGGGGCCGGGTAGGCGTCGGCCGCCTCGTCGTTGCCCAACTCCTCGTTCTCTGCGTCGAAGGCCGCCGCCGCCTCGTCCCAGCGTCCGAAGCCGAGCCGGGAGAACAGCTCCCACTGCTCGTCCGTGGCCGTCCCCTCGACCACGGCGTCGAACGCCACCACGGCCTCGGGGTACCAGGGCTCGCGGCTGCGCAGCTCCAGCGCCTCGCGGCGGTGCTCGGGCGTGAAGTCGATCCCGACGGCACGGGCCCGCGAGGTCACCAGCACCAGGGCGCTGATCCGCTCCGGGTACCGCGCCGCGTAGAGCAGGGCGAGATCGCCGGCCGCGGAGTGCGCCAGCACGTCGAGGCGCTCCAGGCCCAGTGCGGCCCGGAGCGCCTCGACGTCGTCGACCTGGCGGTCGACGCGGTAACTGCCGGTGTCCGACGGCTCCTCGGAATCGCCCGTGCCGCGCAGGTCGAGCAGCACGAGCGAGCGTTGCGCGGTCAGACCGCCGAGGTCGCGCAGATAACTGGACGGCAGCATCGGTCCCCCGGGGAGGCAGACCAGGGGAGCTCCCCTGCCCTCGACGCGGTAGGAGAGGCGGGTTCCGTCGGATGCGGGAAACGTAGGCATGACGGTGATCGTTCCAGTGCGCGGACCGGGCCCGCCACGGATTATCGCCGCGTCGGCCTACTGCTTCGGCAGCACCTGCGCCAGCGCCTCCTCGGTGCGGCCCACGACCGTGGTGCCGTCGTCGGCCGTGATGATCGGACGCTGGATCAGCACCGGGTGCTCCGCGAGCGCGGCGATCCACCGGCCGCGCGCCGTCTCCTCGCGCGGCCATGCCTGACGGTCCTTCATGCCGAGCTCCCTGGCCACCTCCTCGTCGGTACGGGTGATGTCCCACGGCTCCAGACCGAGCCGTCCGAGCACCTCCTCCAGCTCCGCCTCGGTGGGCGGCTCCTCCAGGTAGCGGCGGACGGTGTACTCCGCTCCGGCCTCGTCCAGCGCGCCGACGGCGACGCGGCACTTGCTGCACCGGGGGTTGATCCAGATCTCCATGCGGCCAGCCTACGCGCGGCCCGACCAGGGACTTGCCCGTGGTCGCGGCGACCGTTATCGTCACTCTGACATTAATCGGAGGACCGTCATGGACGTGCTCAACCACGTGCTCTTTCATCTCGGACAGGACGCCGTCACCTGGGCCGAACTGCTCGGCTTCGTGACCGGCGCGGTCTGCGTCTGGCTCTGCGTCCGGGCCACGATCTGGAACTTCCCGATCGGCATCGCCAACAACGTCTTCTTCCTCGCGCTGTTCTGGAACGCCGCGCTCTACGCGGACGCGGTGCTGCAGATCGTCTACCTGCTGCTCGGGGCCATCGGCTGGTGGCAGTGGCTGCACGACGGCGGCCGGCGCACCCGCCGCGCCATGGGCCACGCCGCGCCGCGCACCCTGCTGGTGCTGCTCGCCCTGGTCGTCCCCGCCACCTGGGGACTGACCCTCGTCCTGGAACGGGCGCACGACATCGCGCCCTTCTGGGACGCCCTCACCACCGCGCTGTCGCTGGCCGCGCAGTGGCTGCTGAACGCCAAACAGCTGCAGAACTGGTACTTCTGGATCGCCGCCGACCTGGTCTACATCCCCCTCTACGCCGTCAAACGGCTCGACCTGACCGCCGTCGTCTACGTGCTCTTCCTGGCCCTGTGCCTGGTCGGGCTGCGCGACTGGCGGCGCGAGCTGCGCGGCGCGCCGGCGGCGGGCCTCGCGGCGACCGGAGCGGCGGTCCGGGCATGACCGAGCGCTTCCGGCACGGACTGGTCATCGGCAAGTTCTATCCCCCGCACGCGGGCCATCACTTCCTGATCCGCAGCGCCGCCGACTCCTGCGCGTCCGTGACCGTCGTGGTGATGGCCGCGGACGTCGAGTCGATCCCGCTGCACGAGCGCGTCTCCTGGATCGCCGAGCACTGGGCCGGGGAACCGCAGGTCCGGGTGGCAGGCGTGGTGGACAACCTCGACGTGGACTTCGACAGCGAGGAGATCTGGGCCGGGCACGTGGCGCTGATGCGGGAAGGGGTCCGGCTGGCCGGTCACCCCGCGCCGGTGGACGCCGTGTTCAGCTCGGAACCCTACGGGTCCGAACTCGCCGACCGCTTCGACGCCGCCGCCGTGCTGCTCGACACCGGCAGGGACACCTTCCCGGTCTCCGGCACCAAGGTGCGCGCCGACCCGGTCGCCGCCTGGGACCAGATCGAACCGCCGGTCCGGGCCTGGCTGGCCCGGCGCGTGGTGGTCCTGGGCGCGGAGTCGACCGGCACCACCACCCTCTCCCGCGACCTGGCCGCCGCGCTCAGGACCAGGGGCGGCGCCCACGGCGGCACCCGCTGGGTGCCCGAGTACGGCCGCGAACTGACCGCGGCCAAGCTGGCCTCGGCACGGGGGCGCGCCCGCGGCCTGGGCCTCCCCGAGCCCAGCGTCTTCGACATCGACTGGGACGACAGCGACTTCGACCTGGTCTGCCGCCGCCAACTGCAGGCCGAGCAACGGGCCGCCCGCGACGGCGGACCGGTGCTGGTCTGCGACACCGACGCGCTGGCCACCACGGTGTGGCAGGAGCGCTACCGCGGAGCGGTCACCGACTCCGTCCGGGCCTTCGCCGCCGCCGTGCCGCCCCGGGCGCTGTACCTGCTGACCTCGCCCGAGGGCGTCGCCTTCGACGACGACGGCCTGCGCGACGGCGAGGAACTGCGCCCGTGGATGACCGGCCGCTTCCGCGAGGTCCTGGCCGCGCAGGACGTCCCGTGGCTGGAGCTGACCGGCGACCGCGAGCAGCGGCTCACCGCCGCGCTGGCGGCCGTGGACCGGATCCTCGCGGACGGCCGGCGGCTGGCCGACCCGCTCGGCTGAGACGGGCCGGTGGCGGGCGTGGGAACAGCCGCGGTGCGGAGCCGGTTGCCAGAGGGCAGGAGAACCTGATCATCGAAGGAGCGTCAGATGTCCGTCGTCGTCACCGCCGTCGTCCACCCCAGGCCGGGGCTGCTGGAGGAGGCCCTGGCCACCTACGCCCGCCACATCGACGCGGTCCACGCCGAGCCCGGCTGCGAGCTGTACGCGCTGCACACCGACGGCGCCTCGATCGTCATCATCGAGAAGTGGGCGAGCCAGGCGGACCTGGACGCGCACGCCACCGGTGAGGTGATGGCGCAGCTGGGCCCTGAGCTGAACGCCCTGCGCGACCGGCCCGCCGACGTGGCCGTCCTGGAGCCGCGCCCGGCGGGCTCGGACGCCGGCGGCAAGGGCGCGCTGTAGGGCGGCCTCACACCCGGGCCGGTTCCCTGAGCGGGGCGCAGTGGCGCAGCAGTTCGCGCAGGGCCGGGCCGACGGTGGTGGGCCAGAGGAGCGCCAGCAGGGCGGGCGTGTCCGCGTCGGCGATCGGCAGGACCCTGAGTCTGCCCTCGCAGAGCCCGCTCAAGGACTCCGAGAGGACGGCCGCGCCGAGGCCCCGCTGGGCCAGGTCGGCGATCGCCGGGGGCGCGCTGGCCTGCATCGCGACGAGCGGGCGCAGGCCGCGGGCCGCGCAGGCCTCGTCCAGCGCGGCGCGGATGCCCGTCCCCTGCGGCATGCAGACCAGCGGGTAGCCGCAGAGTTCGTCGAGGGTCACCCCGTCGCGCTCCGCCAGCGGATGGCCCGGCGGGACGGCGGCGATCAGCCGTTCGTCGACGAGGGCGTGGCCGCCGAGGCCGGCCGGCAGCGCTCCCACCAGACCGGTCAGCGCCAGGTCCAGCTCCCCTGCTCTGACCCGTTCGACCAGGCGGTCGGAGGCGTCCTCCACGAGCGAGACCTCGATGCCCGGGTGCGCCCGGTGGAACGAGGCCAGCGCCTCGAAGAACGGCGTGATGGTGCAGCCGCCGACCATGCCGACCAGCAGGCGGCCCCGCAGCAGGCCGCTGACCTCGTCCACGGACTGCCGCAGCGCGTCCGCCCCGGCGAGCACGGCCCGCGCGTGGACGAGCGCGGCCCGACCGGCGTCGGTGAGCGCGGCCGCGCGGGCCGAGCGGTCGAAGAGCTGCGCGCCGAGGTCCTGCTCCAACTGCCGGATCTGCGCGCTCACGCCCGACTGGCTGATGTGGACGCGCTCGGCGGCCCGGGTGAAGTTGGCCTCCTCGGCGACCGCGACGAAGTACTCGAGCTGCCTCAGTTCCATGACTGAAGATTCTAGCTCTCACAACAACCAGCTGTTGGACTTCTGATCGACACCGCTCGAGAATGGAAGCAGAGCAAGAGACCCCAGTTCACAGGGAGTTGTGATGACCGACCGCGAGCGCGCCCACCGCCCCGAGGACCTGACCCGCCTCTTCGTCGAGCGGGCCAACGCCGGCGACGCGGCCGGCATCGCCGCCCTCTACGAGGAGGACGCCGTGATGGCCTACCCGGCCGGCAGCCTGACCGTGGGCCGCGCGGCGATCCAGGCGCTGTGGGAGAAGGTGCTGGCCCACGCCCCGACCTTCCAGCCGGAGACGCCCCTGCCCACCCTGGTGAGCGGCGACCTCGCGCTCACCTCCACGCCGCCGCGCGACGGCAGCGGGGCCCGCGCCCAGGTGGTGCGCCGGCAGCCGGACGGCACCTGGCTCCGGGTGCTCGACCAGCCGGAGTTCGTCACCCCGCAGCGGTGAACTGCCGACTGAGGCGCAGCATCTGGCTCGGCGTGGTGTGCGGCAGATAGGCCTTGCCGATCGCCGAGCCGATCGCCGGCAGCTGCGCCGGGTCCGGGTAGGCCATGTAGAGCGGCAGGTACTCCGGCTGGAACTTGGCCTTGAAGGCCAGCAGCGAACGGAAGCCGTAGACCGGCTCCAGTGCCTTGCCGGCGATGTCGAGGACGCGCTGCAGCGGCACCGCCTGCTCGCCCCGGTCGATCCTGGCCAGCGGCGCGCCGGAGAGGCTGAGGAACTCCGCGCCCTCCTCCTTGAAGCCGAGCGCCGCCGTGGCGATCAGGAACTCCATGACGCCGCGGAAGCCCTCGCCGCTGCGCCGCATGAAGTCGAGGGTCCAGCCCACCGGTTCGCCGTCGCGGTAGCAGGGCAGCCAGCTGGTGATGCCGTGCAGGCCCCCCTCCTCGTCCACGGCCGCCAGGATGCGCACCCTGGCGTCGTCCAGTTCCTTCAGGCCGCCGAGGGTGAAGCCCATCTCCGGCAGGCCCTTGTCCGCGACCCACTCCTCCGACAGCGCCCGCACCTGCTCCTGGATCGCGACGGGCGCGGTGGGCCAGGTGTACCAGTGGGCGGTGATCCCCGCCTTGCCGGCCTTGTTCAGCGCGGTCCTGACGTCCTGCCACTTCTTGCCGGTGAAGGCGAGGTCGGGCAGGAGCAGCAGGGTGTCCTCGGCCACCTGCACGGCGGACCAGTCGAGCCGGTCGCAGGCCTGCTTGGTCTCGCCGGTCACGCTGTAGAAGCAGGGCGACCAGCCCTGGGCGTCGCAGTACTCGGTGAACTCCGCGACGGCGGCGTGCCGGGCGTCGGGCTCGCCGTAGGGGTCGCCCATGGTCAGCGCGGTGGTGCCGATGACGCGGTAGGCCACCGCCGCGCGCCCGTCCGGGCTGATCCAGTACTCGTTGCCGGGCCAGGTCGTCATGTAGGCGAGCGTCGACCCGCCGTTCTTCAGCAGCAGGGCCTCCGCCTGCCCGGAGTTGTCCACCTTGCGGCGTGCGCCCGCCTGCCAGAAGGCGACGAAGAGGCCGCCGAGCACGATCAGCCAGAACACCGGCCCGGTCAGCTCGTACAGCGCCTTCGCCCAGCCGCCGACGGGGACGAAGTCGGCGGTCGTGGTGCCGAAGACCGCCAGGTAGGGCGCGGGCACCAGCCGCTTGGGATAGTCGGCGACGATCTGCTGGAAGGTCGGCTCCGGGGCGAACTGGTCCCTGGCGTCGTAGCCGAGCTTGATGTAGGCCGCGCCGACGATGAGGAAGGCCAGCACGGCGATGGTCCAGAAGGTCAGCGCGGTGCCCTTCTCGGCGCGGACCTGGAAGTGGCTGCGCGTCAGGAACAGTGCCGCCAGCACGGCGACGGGTACCAGCAGCAGCCCGACGGAGTAGACCGTCAAGGCCGTGACCACGTCCCTGGAGGTCGGGTCGTTCACGAAGATGTGCCGGGTGTAGAGGAAGTAGCGCAACGTCATCGCGAAAAGGCAGACCTCGAACAGCACCGCCGCCCACCAGGCCATCCGCCGCCCGCGCCACAGTCCCACCGCGACGACGGCCAGGATCAGCACCGGGACGAAGAGGACCACCACCCCGACACTGTTGTTGATCAGGTACTCGGCGCGGAACTGGTGGCACAGAACCGGGGTGGACTGCGGCCCGCTGCACGCGCCGCTGACGTCGTCCGCGGTGATGGTGTCGCCGACGAAGAGATCCTTGTAGATCGCCAGCGGCCCGCTCTGCGAGTCGGTGAACCAGGTGATGGCCGGGCCCAGCGCCGAGGTGGCGGCGAAGATCGCGACCAGGACCCTGGTCTCGGCATGGGACGAGGGCCTGATCCTGACGTCCCTCAGCGACCTGCGGCCGCCGATGACCACCGCCCCGCCGACCAGGCCGACGAAGGCCGCCCCGGCCCGCATGATGTCGAGCACCTCGCCCGCGTAGAAGAGGAAAAGCACCGTGCCGATGAGCAGCAGCAGCCTGGTCCGCCGCCGCCACAGCGCGGTCAGCGAGGCGCTCATCGCCAGGCCGACGCCGGTCAGCCCCACGCTCGGACCGACGGAGAGGCCGTCGACCGCGGTCCGCGTCACCGTGGTGACCGCCTCCTGCAACCAGAGGTCTCCGGCGGTCGCGCCGATCTCCATCGCCGCGATCCCCAGCAGCGCTCCGAGTACCTGACTGCCGAGGAAGAACACGGCGGTCCGCAGCGCGCCGATGCGCCGCTCCGCGGGCAGCATGGTCACCATCGCCAGCAGGGTGCTGACGACGTAGGGGGTCCATCCCGAGGCCCAGAACCCGTAGCTGAACAGGGTCCACCAGCGCCCCGCGGTCACCGAGGCGGTGCCCGCCCCCACGTCGACCAGCAACCGGTTGCTCGGACCGTGCGTGACGCTCCCCGTGGTCAGCCCGACCACCCAGAACACCACCAGAAAGGTCACCGTCAGCGGCGCCTTGGCCAGCAGCCGCGGCACGGTCGCCAGTCCCGCCAGCCAGGCCCGCACCCGGTCCAGCGACCGGCGGCTCCAGCCGGGTTCGCGCGGAGCGGCGGGTTCGGCGGTGGTCGAGGGCGGGGCGGCGGGCGACGTCATGAGGTGAGTCCGTCCTGCTTGGCGATCCACGGAAGCTCCTGCTGCAGGCCGACCTTCCACACTCCCCAGCTGTGCCCGCCGGGGATGGTGACGAAGGTGACGTTCATGCCGGCGGCCTGGCAGGCGGCGAAGACCTGACGCTGCTCCGGGCCGTAGGTGCCGTCGCTGTCCCCGACCAGGATCACCCCCGCGGTGTCGGGGAACTTCTTGCGCGCCATCACACTGAGCGGGTTCACCGCCTCGAAGGCGGCCGTGCTGCCGCCGAAGACGTCGTTCACGGTCTTGCTCCGGCTGCCGAGCGTCGGCTCCACCTGGCCGGACATGTCCACGAAGGACGCGAACTCGTTCGGCGCGTTGACCGCGAACTGGAGCGCGCAGGTTCCGCCGAAGGAGAGACCGGCCACCGTCCACGCCTTGCGCCCCGAGCCGACCTGCAGATTGGTCTGGATCCAGGTGGGCACGTCCTTGGTGACGTAGGTCTGCACCTTGCCCAGCTGGGAGTCGACGCAGAGCGTGTTGGCGAACTGCGAGCCGAGCGTGTCGATGGAGACGACGACCGGGGCGAGCCCGTCGTGGGCCGAGGCGTAGGCGTTCATCGTGGACTCGAGCTGGCCGCCGGTCGTCCAGTCCTCCGGACCGCCGGGCTGGCCGGGGAGCAGCACCAGCACCGGCAGCAGCGGCCGTTGCTTGGCCGCGTAGGCCGGCGGCAGCCAGATGTAGGCGTCCCTGGTGGTGAAGCCGCTCAGCTTGCCCGGGATGTTCGCCTTGGCGAGGGTGCCGCGGGCCGGCAGGTTGGCCGGCTTGTGCCAGACCTCCGCGATGGTCTTGCCCTCGGGCACGTGCAGCGTCGGCTCCTTCTGGCCGATCGCCAGCGCGCCCGGCTGGGCCTGCCACGGGCCGGGCAACGTGCTCAGCGTCGGGTACTCCTGGAACTCCTGGTTCACCTTGTTGCCCGCGTAGGCGAAGACCAGCGCCGCGCAGACCAGCCCGAGGATCCATCCGCGCCAGCGCAGGAACGGCAGCCGGAAGAGGAAGAGCACCACGCCCAGGACCGCGACGCCGATCCAGATCGCCGAGGTCGTCGGCAGTCCGTCGGGGAACGGCTGCCACCAGTCGTCGACCCAGACGGTGATCAGGTAGGCCAGCCCCGCGCTGACGAGCAGCGCGAGCGGCAGCCAGCGCAGCCACCAGGTACGGCGACGCGAGAACAGCAGCCAGGCCAGCGACAGCACACCGAGGACGGTCAGCACGATCGGCAGCGGTCCGGTCAGCAGCGACCAGTCACCGGGCCCCGCGAGCTGGCGCGGCCCTGCTCCCGGGGGCCGGACGCCCACGGCCCGGAATCCCATATCGGCGCCCCCTTTCGTGATCAATCCCTGCTGGCGATTCCAGGACAGATCCGGGGGGTGCGCATGTCGATCTTCATTCCGGAGGCGGTTCCCGGCGACGCCCGCCAAGGGGGGCGCGGCCTCGGACGACGTCACCCGTTCGCGCGGCGCGTCGCCCACGTCGGGCCGGTCGGGGGCGGAACGCCGCGACCCCCGGCCGGGGGCCGGGGGTCGCGGGGTGGCTGCGGGAGGGACCGGTCAGGCCTGGTCCTTCGGGGTGTAGAAGGCCTTGAGCCGGCCGACGCCGGGCTCCAGCGCCTTCCACGGTCCGGTGAAGTCGATCAGCGCGATCGCCGCGGTCGGGAAGCCCGTGGACCGCAGGCGGGTCAGGGTGTCGCCTTCGGACTCGCCGGAGACGATCTCGGCCAGGCCCTGCACGCCGGGGTTGTGCCCGACCAGCAGGACGGTGCGGACCTCCTCGGGCAGCTCCTGGAGCACCTCGATCAGCTGACCGGGGGCGGCCTCGTAGAGCCGGTCCTCGTAGACCGTGCGCGGGCGCTCCGGCAGCTCGTGGGCGAAGAGCTTCCAGGTCTCGCGGGTCCGCGCGGCGGTCGAGCAGAGGGTCAGGTCGGGGACGACACCGGCGACGGCCAGCCAGCGGCCGGCGTTCGGGGCGTCCCTACGGCCCCGGTCGGCGAGCGGCCGCTCATGGTCGGGCACGGAGGGCCAGTCGGCCTTGGCGTGCCGGAGAACGATGATCGTGCGGGACGTGTCGACGCTCATGCCTGCCAGCTTCGCAGAATCCGGACGAAGTGGCAGGAGCTCACCCGAAGTTCGCGCCGATCGTGGCGACGATCGCGATCACGACCAGGATCGCGCCGATCAGCGCGAACATCTGGAGCAGCTTCTTGTTGCCGTCGGTGGGGTTCGGTTCAAGTACGGGCATGGACCGAAGTCTGCCACTCACATGTCGTCCTCGATCTGGCGGGGTCGCCCGGCCCGCAGGCCGACCACCAGCTGGATGGTCATCAGCGCGGCCAGCAGGGCCAGCGGCCCGTACCAGCCGTGCTCGCGCTGGTAGAGCACACCGATCAGGACCGGCCCCGGCACCGAGATCAGGTAGCCCAGGCCCTGCACGAAGGCGGAGAGCTTGGCGACGCCCTCGCTGGTGCGGGAACGCAGCCCGATCATGGTCAGCACCAGCGGGAAGGCGCAGTTCGCGACGCCGAGCAGCAGCGCCCAGGCCCAGGGCGCGGCGGCCGGCGCGAAGGCCAGGCCCCCGTAGGCCACCAGTCCGCAGGCGGCGAGCACCGCGGCGACCGGCCCCTGGTGCGGCAGCCGGGCGGCGAGCGAGGGGATGACGAAGCCGAGCGGCGCGCTGACCGCCATCGTCACGGCGAGCAGCACCCCCGACCGGGCGGCGGAGACGCCCGCGTCCTGGAAGATCTGCGGGATCCAGCCCAGGGTGGCGTAGGCGGCGGTGGCCTGCAGGCCGAAGAAGACTCCGAGCAGCCAGGCGGTCCGACTGCGGGTGATCCGGATCCGGCTGCGCCCGGCGGCCGGGGCGCCGGCGCCGTCCCTGCGCAGCGTCGCGGCCTGGACCAGCCACAGCGCCAGCGCGAGCGCGCCTGCCCCCGCCCAGACCCCGAGCCCGACCCGCCAGCCGCCGCCGAGCGCGGTGGTCAGCGGCACGGCGACGGCCGCGGCGACGGAGGTGCCGAGGGCCAGCGACATCGAGTAGAGGCCGGTGATCGGGCCGATTTTGTCCGGGAAGTAGCGCTTGACCAGCACCGGCATCAGCACGTTCGACACCGCGATGCCGGCCAGGGCGAGCGCGCTGAGCAGCAGGAAGACGGCGCTGTTCGGGGCGAACGAGCGGGCCGCGACACCAAGGGTGATCGCCGCCATGCCCAGGCACACGGTGATCGCCGGACCGAGCCGCCGCGCCAGCCCCGGCGCGGCGAAGCCGACCAGCGCGAAGCAGAGCGAGGGCAGCGCGGTGAGCAGGCCCGCGACGGCGGCGTTCATGTGCAGGGTCTGCCTGACCTGCTCCAGCTGCGGCCCCAGCGCGGCCACGGCCGGCCGCAGGTTGAAGGCGGCGACGGCGAGGGCCACGGCCAGCAGCCAGCGCGCGCGGACGCGGGTGCGGCCGTCGGAGGCGGCGACTTCGGCGGGGGCGGGGGCGCGAAGGTCCGTGGCGGATTCCCGGGTCTCGGTGGCATGGTCGGCAGGCATGAGGGGATCATACAATGATGGGATGAATTAAGGGAGAGGTTTTCCCCGTCCCGCGGACGCGGGATGATGTTCGGCAACCGAGACACGGCAGGAGCGACAACCACATGGCACTCACCTCGCCCCGGCGCGAGCCGCTGGCCGATCAGGTGATCGCGCAGCTGCGCACCCAGATCACCTCGGGCGAGTGGCCGGTCGGCTCACGCATCCCGACCGAGGCGGAGCTGGTGGAACGCCTCGGCGTCGCCCGCAACACCGTCCGAGAGGCGGTGCGGGCGCTGGCCCACAACGGGCTGCTGGACATCCGTCAGGGCTCGGGCACCTACGTGCTCGCCACGAGCGAGCTGGCGGGCGTCATGCACCGCCGCTTCGCGGAGGCGGACAAGTCGGAGGTGACCGAACTCCGCCTGGCCCTGGAGGCGGCGGCGGCCCGCCTGGCGGCGACCCGCCGGACGGCACAGGACCTGCGCCTGCTGCAGACGGCGCTGGCGCGCCGCGAGGACGCCTGGCACTCGGGCGACGCGGAGGCGTTCGTCCTGAACGACGCGGCGTTCCACCAGGCGGTGATGGCCGCCTCCCACAACGCGGTCCTGGCCGCGCTCTACGCCGACCTCGGCGAGGTCATGCGCGCGGAGCTCCGCGAGGTGGTCGGGCCGGTCCTGGAACAGCACAAGTACGTGAGCCACGACGGCATCCTCACCGCCATCCGCGACCACGACCCCGACACCGCCGCCCGCGAAGCCGCCGACGCCCTGACGGGCTGCCGCAGCTGAGCCTGCCGACAGCGGGTCACTTGCAGCACGCAAAGGGGCGCGGGGCTCTGCTGATATGCGCCTCCGGCGCGTGGGCGCGAGCCTGCCGACGGCGGGTCACTTGCAACACGCAAAGGGGCGCGGGGCTCTGCTGATATGCGCCTCCGGCGCGTGGGCGCGAGCCTGCCGACAGCGGGTCACTTGCAACACGCAAAGGGGCGCGGGGAACTGCGCGACAAGCCACCCGCGCAGGTGGTTCGCCGAACGAGCAGGGCCATCCGCACTGGGTGGTTGCTCGCGCAGTTCCTCGCGCCCCTGGAGCGCTACGCGCTCAGGCGCCGATGGCGTGGAGGCCGCCGTCGACGTGGATGATCTCGCCGGAGGTCTTCGGGAACCAGTCGGACAGCAGGGCGACGACGCCGCGGCCGGCCGGCTCGGGGTCCGTCACGTCCCAGGAGAGGGGCGAGCGGTGGTTCCAGGTGTCCGCCAGCTGGTCGAAGCCCGGGATCGACTTCGCGGCCATGGACTTGATCGGGCCCGCCGAGATCAGGTTGCAGCGGATGCCCTGCTTGCCCAGGTCGCGGGCCAGGTAGCGCGACGTCGCCTCGAGCGCGGCCTTCGCCGGGCCCATCCAGTCGTACTGCGGCCAGGCCAGCTGCGCGTCGAAGGTCAGACCGACGATCGCGCCGCCCTCGGACATCATCGGCAGGCAGGCCATCGACAGCGACTTCAGCGAGAACGCGCTGACGTGCATCGCCGTGCCGACCGACTCCCACGGCGTGTTGAGGAAGTTGCCGCCGAGCGCGTCCTGCGGGGCGAAGCCGATCGAGTGGACGACGCCGTCGAGGCCGCCCAGCTCGGCGCGGACCTGCTCCTCCAGGCCGGCCAGGTGCTCGGCGTTGGTGACGTCCAGCTCCAGGACCTTCGCCGGCTTCGGCAGCTTCTTCGCGATGCGCTCGGTCAGGCTGGGGCGGGGGAACGCGGTCAGGATGACCTCGGCGCCCTGCTCCTGGGCCAGCTTCGCGGTGTGGAAGGCGATGGAGGACTCCATCAGCACGCCGGTGACCAGGACGCGCTTTCCGTCGAGGATTCCACTCATGGTGATCAGTGACCCATTCCCAATCCGCCGTCCACGGGGATGACGGCTCCGGTGATGTATGCGGCCTCGTCCGAGGAGAGGAAGCGCACGGCGGAGGCGATCTCCTCCGGCGCGGCGTACCGCGCGAGCGGCACCTGCGAGACGATCTGGGCGCGGCGCTCCTCGCTGAGCACCCCGGTCATGTCGGTGTCGACGAAGCCGGGCGCCACCACGTTGACGGTGATGTTGCGCGAGCCGAGCTCACGCGCCAGCGAGCGGGCGAAGCCGACCAGGCCGGCCTTGGAGGCGGCGTAGTTGGCCTGGCCCGCCGAGCCCAGCAGGCCGACGACCGAGGAGATCAGCACGACGCGGCCCTTGCGGGCCCGCAGCATCGCCTTGCTGGCGCGCTTGACGACCCGGAAGGTGCCGGTGAGGTTGGTGTCGAGGACGGAGGTGAAGTCCTCCTCGGACATGCGCAGCAGCAGCGTGTCGCGGGTGATGCCGGCGTTGGCGACCAGGACCTCGACGGGACCGTGGGCCGCCTCGACCTCCTTGAACGCCTGCTCGACCTGCTCGGCGTCGGTGATGTCGCACTTGACGCCCAGCAGCCCCTCCGGCGGCTCGCCGGAGCGGTAGGTGACGGCGACCTTGTCGCCCGCCTCGGCGAAGGACCGGGCGATGGCGAGGCCGATGCCCCGATTGCCTCCGGTGACCAGAACCGACCGGCTCACAGGCGTACCTCTCTCAACTGCTGCGATCTCCTCAGGACGGACAGTGCGACGCTATCCGCTGTAAAGGGGACTGGGCGAATCGACCCTCCACAGCGAGGCGGGGGTGTATCTGTCGGGTCCGGACAGTTTCGCGCGTCGGCCGCCCTCTTCAGGGCAGGATGCTGACCAGCACCTCTCTCACGATCCCCTCCAAGGAGACCGATGTCGCCGTCAGCGCCAGAAGTGGACGCCACCTTCCTCGCCCTGCCGCTGCGCCTGCTGGCCGACGCGGCACTCGGCCGCGCCCAGGCCCTCGGCGCGGGCCACGCCGACTTCCGCCTGGAGCGGGTGCGCAGCGCCTCGCTGCGGCTGCGGGACGCGCGGCCCGCCGGGGGCTCGGACTCGCTGCAGCTCGGGTACGCGGTGCGGGTCGTCGTGAACGGCGCCTGGGGCTTCGCCGCCGGGGTCGATCTGACGGCCGAGGCGGTGGCCCGGGTCGCCGAGCAGGCCGTTGCCGTGGCCCGGTTGTCCGGCGGCCTCAGCGAGGAGGTCGTCGAGCTGGCCGAGGAGCCGTCCTACGGCGAGGTCACCTGGGTCTCCTCGTACCGGGAGAACCCGTTCGACGTGCCGGACGCGGAGAAGGCCGCGCTGCTCGCCGACTGGAGCCGCAGGCTGCTGGACGCGCAGGGCGTCTCGCACGTGACCGCCTCCCTGCTGTCGGTCCAGGAGAACAAGTTCTACGCGGACACCGCGGGCACCGTCACGACGCAGCAGCGGGTCCGGCTCCACCCGGAGCTTGAGGCCGTCTCCGTCGACGAGGCGAGCGGCGCGTTCGACTCGATGCGCACCCTGGCCCCGCCGGTCGGCCGCGGTTTCGAGTACCTGCGCGGCACTGGCTGGGACTGGGACGCGGAGCTCGCCGAGCTGCCGGAGCTGCTCGCCGAGAAGATGAAGGCCCCCGGCGTCGAGGCGGGCCGCTTCGACCTGGTCATCGACCCGTCGAACCTCTGGCTCACCATCCACGAGTCGATCGGCCACGCCACCGAGCTGGACCGGGCCCTGGGCTACGAGGCCGCTTACGCGGGCACCTCCTTCGCGACCTTCGACAAGCTCGGCTCGCTGCGCTACGGCTCCGACCTGATGCATGTCACCGGCGACCGCACGGTCGAGCACGGACTGGCCACCATCGGCTACGACGACGAGGGCGTGCAGACCCAGCAGTGGGACCTGGTCAAGGACGGCACCCTGGTCGGCTACCAGCTGGACCGGCGGATCGCGAAGCTCAAGGGTCTGGGCCGCTCCAACGGCTGCGCCTTCGCCGACTCCCCCGCGCACGTGCCGGTGCAGCGGATGGCCAACGTCTCGCTCCAGCCGTCCGCGGCCGGCCCGGACACGGACGGGCTGATCGCCGGGGTCGAGGACGGCCTCTACATCGTCGGCGACCGCTCCTGGTCCATCGACATGCAGCGGTACAACTTCCAGTTCACCGGGCAGCGCGCCTACCGGATCCGCTCGGGGAAGCTGGCCGGTCAGGTGAAGGACTTCGCCTACCAGGGCACCACCACGGACTTCTGGGGCTCCATGGAGGCCGTAGGCGGCCCGCAGACCTACGTCCTCGGTGGTGCCTTCAACTGCGGCAAGGCCCAGCCCGGCCAGGTCGCGGCCGTCTCCCACGGCTGCCCCTCGGCCCTGTTCCGCGGCGTCAACGTCCTCAACACCACGGAGGAGTCCGGCCGCTCCTGAGCGGGGCCGGGGCCTTCAGCGGGTCAGGACGTGGACCAGGGCGGCGAGGAAGACGCCCGTCACCCAGGTCCACAGCAGGGAGAAGGCGACGTGCCCGGCCGTGCGGAAGCGGTCGCCGCGCCAGAGGCGGGGGGAGAAGACCGCGAACTGGAAGAGCCAGCGGGCGCCCCAGAAAAGCGTCTGGCCGACCAGCAGGGCGGTGGCGAGCGGGCCGCCGGCCAGCAGTTGCGGAGCCAGGGTCAACGGCAGCAGGCCCAGCAGGACGCAGGTCAGGGCGATGAAGAAGAGGTGCGCGAAGGAGACCTGACGGGTGAGCAGCGTGGTGCCCGCCAGGTCCTTCGGCCAGCCGATCAACCGGGGCAGCAGCGCGTGGAACAGCCCCACGCCGATCAGGGCTGCGCCGACCAGCGGCAGTTGGAGGTCCAGGGCGAGCAGGCCGTTCACGGGAGCTCCTTGTGGAAGGCGAAGGCGGTGACCAGTCCGGCGATCCGCCGCTCGGGGCCGTGGCGCAGGCCCGCCCGCTCCGCGAGGCGCAGCCACTCGGCGCGCGGCAGGAAGTGCCAGGCACCCGGGCCGTAGGCGGCGGTGTTCGCGGCGTCGCGCAGGTGCTCGACGAGTACCAGGGTGCCGCCGGGGCGCAGCACCCGGGCACACTCGGCGAAGAGCGCCTCCCGGTCGGCCGCGCGCCGCAGTTCGTGCGCCGCGAAGACCGCGAAGACCGTGTCGTGCGCGCCGGACCGAGCCGGCAGGGCGTCGGGCCGGGCGGGCAGCGTGCCCGGCGCGGGGGCGACCCGCCGTCGGGCGCGGCGGATCGAACCCTCGGTCATGAGCCGCGGATCGTAGAGGTCGACGACCCGCTGCGCCACGTCCGGATGGCGGGCCGCGAGAGGTCGGCTGACCTCGTCGAGTCCGGCCGAGACGACGAGGTGATCCCCCGGCCCCGCGGGCAGCAGCGCGCCGAGCCAGCCGAGGGCGAAGGGCCGCCCGCGGTCGTAGACCCACCAGGTGGCCGCGCTGCTGCCCAGCAGCAGGCCCGCCGCCGCCAGCCCTCCCGCGCGGGCGAGCAGCGCCGGTCCCCCGTGCAGCCGCCGCGAGAGCGCCCAACCCGCGGCCGCCGCACCACAGCCCGCGGCGTACATCGGCCAGTTGAAGAGGGCGACCTCACGCACCCCTGACGGTCGGTCGGTCACCGCTCGGCCCCGTTCCTGGCGCGGCGGCTGCCGGCCTCCCAGCCGTACTGCACGCCCGCGACGTGGAAGGCGTTGGCGAGGCGGGGCCGGGCGCCCGCGAAGGGCCCGTGGTCGAAGAAGGTCAGCGTGGGGACCTCCACGGCGACGGGCACCGGGTCCCAGGTCGTCCTGGTGGCCTTGACGACGATCACGGAGTCCGTCTGCGGCTCGTAGTCGAAGGTGTAGGGCAGCGGGCCGGCGAAGCGCCGGGCGTCCTTGGCGTTCGCGAACGAGCTGCCGTGCGGCAGCGGGGCCGGCGTTCCGTCACCGATCGCGGCCCGGACGGCCAGGTCGGCCCTGCCGTCGGCGCTGTCCACGCGGAAGGAGAGGGTGTCGCCCTCGACGCCGGTGGCGATCCGCGCCCGGCGGTAGTGGTAGCGGGTGAGCAGGTTCCCGCCCAGCACCATGAGCCGGTCGTCGGTGTCGCTGCGCAGGATCTGCAGGCCGCGCATGGTGCGGCCGCCCGGGGTCGGGAAGCGGGTGAAGATCCGGTACCCGGTCAGCACGTGGTCCGCGCCGAGCCGTGCGGGGAGGAAGGAGGGACGCAGCGCCCTGGCGTCCACGACGGCCACCGCGACGAAGCCGTGCTCGACGCCGTCCGCGTCGGTGTAGGTGTCCAGCGCCAGGCCGGGCAGCACGAGCGGGGCGAGCACGCTCGGCGGCAGCGCGTAGGTGAGGACGAGCGAGTGCGCGAACCAGGTCCGCATCGGCAGCGGATGCCGCTGCAACCGGTGACGCGGCGACAGCCGGCTGAGGGCGGACAGACCCGGGGTCCGGCGATTCGGGGCCGGACGGTTCACGGTGTGACGGATCGGCATGACGGTGCTCCCTTCCCGGCGTCGCCGAGTCGGAGGACCCGGACCACGCCCCACAGCATCGATCGGTCGTCGGCCGCCGAGCCGGGCCCGGCGGGGCCCGGTCGGCGGACGCTGCGCAGCACGGCCACCCCGCCCGGCCGCACCGCGTGGTCGACGGCGGCGCGCAACCGGCGGGCGAACGCCGGTCCCGGGCCGTCGACGACGTTGGACAGGGTGACCGCGTCGTAGGCGCCGCGCGGTGCCCGCTCCAGGTGCTCGACGACGTCACCGAGCACCAGTCGCACGCGGGCGCCGGCCGCGGGCAGGCCGCCCCCGGCGGTTCCCTGCGGCTCCGTGCCTGCGAGCAGCCGCCAGGCCCAGGGGTTCGCGGAGTTGGGATGGCGACTCACCGTCCGCTCGATCCTGCGGCGCAGGACGACGTCGAACCCGCTGGGCACGACGCCGCGGAAGGCCGGCCGCAGGGCGAGCGCGAGTGCGCCGGCCGGGCGCAGCATCAGGGCCATCAGTCGCCGCAGTGCGGCGCTGTCGAGTTCGTCCCGCCACCGGCGGGCCTGCTCGGCGGGATCGTCCAGCCGCAGGAAGCGGCCGAGCTCCGGGGCACGCCAGGCGGGCGTGACGCCGCGCGCGGCGGAGCGGCCCAGCGCGAGCAGGCGTTCGGCGGAGCCCGCCACGGCCGGTGCGCCGTCCTCCAGCCGACCGCGGGCGTAGGCGAGTTGTACGGGGTTCAGGTCCACGGCGGTGACCTCGTACCCGGCGGCGGCCAGGGCGGCGGCCGTGTCCCCGGCCGAGGCGATGCACAGCACCCGCGCACCGGGCGGCGGAAACGCCGCCAGCTCGATTCCCGTGTCCTCGTACATCCGGCCGAAGAGCACGCCGGGCCGCCGGGACGGTCCGACGGACAGCAGGCGTCCCTCGGCCCAGGGGGTGCCGCTCATGCCGCGGCCGCCGGACGCGGGCCCGCCGCCGGGACACCGCTGCCGCGCCGCGCCGTCGCCACCGTCCAGACCAGGGCGATCAGTGCGAGGTCCTGGACGACCAGACGACCCGGCTCGGGGATCCGGCCGGAGGCGAAGAGCAGGCCACCGGTGTTGAAGCCGACGATCAGCCCGGTCTGCACGGCCGCCGCGAGCAGCGGCCTGTGACCGCTGAGCACCCACAGCCCGACGGCGATCTCGACCAGCCCGATGCCGACGAGCACCGCGGCGACGGCCCCGGCGGGCAGCAGCGGCACGCTTCCGACGATGGCGTGCTGATCCGCCCGCCCCGGCCAGATCTTGCACCACAGGCCCTCGTAGAACCAGGTCGCCGCGACCGCCGCAGCCGGCGCGGCGGTCCGCCAGGAACGTGCCATCGGATCGTCCTCTCCCCCGGCCCGCGGGCGAAGGACGCCGCGCGGACGGCATGACGGAGTACCCCCGGTCGACGCCGTGCGCCCCGGGCTTCCCTCTGTGCGCCTCATCATGGCGCACATTTTGAACATGTTCAATACTTGCTTCGCCGCTGGTCACAGCCTTGGCGCCATTCCACGGGCCGAACAGGGAAGCAGCCGGACCCCGGTCGGGGCGGGCGCGGCGACGGCGCGGTCGTGGTTACGTCGCACCCGGGTCGGGCCCTACCTTTGATCCCATGACGACCGATACGGGCCAGCAGGAAGCGGGCCGCTGATGAGCAACCAGAACACCGGGCCCCACGAGCTCGTCGAGCGTGCCCTGGAGCTGTCCCGCGCGGACGGGTGCGTCGTCATCGCCGACGAGGAGTCGACCGCCAACCTCCGGTGGGCCGGGAACAGCCTGACCACCAACGGCGTCACCCGCGGGCGCACGCTCACCGTGATCGCCACCGTCGACGGCCAGGAGGGCACCGCCGCCGGGGTCGTCTCGCGGGAGGCGGTGACCGCCGACGACATCGAGTCGCTGGTGCGCGCGGCCGAGGCCGCCGCGCGGGCGGCGGGTCCGGCCGAGGACGCACAGCCGCTGCTCGCCCCGAGCGGGCCGGTCTCCGCCGACTTCACCGATGCCCCGGCCGAGACCTCCGTCGAGGTCTTCTCCGCCTTCGCGCCCGCGCTCGGGGAGGCCCTCGGCCTGTCCCGCAAGAGCGGCCGGCTGCTCTACGGCTTCGCCAACCACATGGTGACCTCCAGTTACCTGGGCACCTCCACCGGCGTCCGGCTCCGGCACGACCAGCCGACCGGCACGCTGGAGCTGAACGCCAAGACCGCGGACCTTTCCGCCTCCGCCTGGGCGGGCGCGGCCACCCGCGACTTCCGCGACGTGGACCCCGAGGCGCTGGAGGCGCAGCTCGCGCAGCGTCTGGCCTGGGCCGAGCGGAAGGTCGACCTGCCGGCCGGGCGCTACGAGACGCTTCTCCCGCCCTCGGCGCTGGCCGACCTGATGATCAACCTGGCCTGGTCGGCGGGCGGCCGGGACGCCAAGGAGGGACGCTCGGTCTTCTCCAGGCCCGGCGGGAAGACCCGTCTCGGCGAGCGGCTCTCGCCGCTGCCGCTGACGCTGCGCAGCGACCCGGCCCACCCGGGCCTGGAGTGCGCGCCCTTCGCCCTCGCGCACGCCTCGGGCGGCGACAGCTCCGTCTTCGACAACGGCCTGCCGCTGGCTCCCACCGACTGGATCCGTGACGGCGAGCTCACCAACCTGCTGACCACGCGTCACTCGGCGGGACTGACCGGTCTTCCGGTCCGGCCCGAGATCGACAACCTGGTCCTCGAGGGCGCGGACCCGACGTCGGGCCCGACGTTGGAGGAGATGGTCGCCCGCACCGAGCGCGGGCTGCTGCTCACCTGCCTCTGGTACATCCGCGAGGTCGACCCGGCGACGCTGCTGCTGACCGGCCTCACCAGGGACGGCGTCTATCTGGTGGAGAACGGCGAGGTCACCGGGGCGGTGAACAACTTCCGCTTCAACGAGTCCCCGGTCGACCTGCTCGGCCGGATCACCGAGGTGGGACGCACCGAGCGCTGCCTGCCGCGCGAGTGGAGCGACTGGTTCACCCGGGCCGCCATGCCGCCGGTGCGGGTCGCCGACTTCCACATGAGCTCGGTGAGCCAGGCCTCCTGAGCGAACCGGCCGAAGCCGGACGACACGGCGTCTTCGCGGGCACCCCCCTCTCCTCGGCGGGGTGCCCGCGGCGTACCGTGGTCGGAGAGCTGGGTTGAGGGCGGTGGAGTGTGGGCAAAGCGAAGGCGGTTCGGATCACCGGCGCACGGTCGAGCCTGACCGAGGACGTCAGGGGCCGGCAACGCCGCTACATGATCTCGATGGCGGTCCGGACGGTCTGCGTCATCCTGGCCGTGGTGCTCTGGCAGGAGTCACGGATAGCGGCGATCATCGCCCTCGTCGGCGGGACGGTCATCCCCTATTTCGCGGTGCTGTTCGCCAACGCGGGCCGCGAGGGGGCGCCGACGATGCCGGAGACCTTCGTCGGCTACCAGCCGCCGCCTGCTCTCGGTCCCGGCGGCAACGCCCCGGCCGAGGAAAGTTAGGGCAGCCTTAACCAAGGATCAAGACGATTCGCCGGATCCCTGGACGTGGGCACAGGCTCGCATGCCATACTGCAGACGCGCTCCGCATCCCCCGTCGGAGCGACGGACTGATGCCGGGCGGCTCCCCCCGTGGCTGCCCGGCATCGCCCTGTGCACCGGGCACCGCCGGTCCGTCCGAGGGGACCGGCGCTTAGGGTGGCCGGTATGAGCTGGATGAGCACCGAAGAAGCCGCAGACGCCCCCGAGACCCCCATCTGTTCGGGCAAGGGCTGTCGCGCCGCCGCCGTCTGGGTCCTCGCGTGGAACAACCCGAAGATCCACACCCCCGAGCGCCGCAAGACCTGGCTCGCCTGCGACGAGCACCGCGACCATCTGACGCTCTTTCTGGACGCCCGCGGCTTCCTCAAGGACGTCGTCAAGCTCGAGGACTGGGAGGAGCCGGGCTCCTGAGCGTTCGGCCGCGGAGGCTCCGCCGCGGGGCGGTCAGCCGCCGATCGCCGACATCGGGCGGTCGGGCTGGTGGAAGCCGGGCGCGTCGATCCCGGCCGGGGCGTCGACGCCCGCGCCGGCCTTCTTGCCCCACATCGCCTTGCGCCACAGCTCCGCGATCTCCGCGTCGGAGCCGCCGCCGCGCAGGGCGCCACGCAGGTCCGTCTCGCCGGTGGCGAAGAGGCAGTTGCGGACCTGGCCGTCGGCGGTGAGCCGGGTGCGGTCGCAGGCGCGGCAGAACGGGCGGGTGACACTGGCGATCACGCCGACCTTGGCCGGGCCGCCGTCGACCAGCCAGCGCTCGGCCGGGGCCGCACCGCGGCGGGCGTCGGGCTCGGGGGTCAGCGAGAAGCGGGCGGAGAGCCGGTCGAGGATCTCCTCCGCGGTGATCATCGAGGCGCGGTCCCAGCCGTGCTGGGCGTCGAGCGGCATCTGCTCGATGAAGCGGAGCTCGTAGCCGCGCTCCAGCGACCACTCCAGCAGGTCGGCCGCCTCGTGGTCGTTGACGCCGCGCATCAGCACCGCGTTCAGCTTGACCGGCAGCAGGCCCGCCGCGTCGGCCGCGGCGAGCCCGGCCTGCACGTCGGCGAGCCGGTCGCGGCGGGTGAGGGTGCGGAAGGTCTCCGGGTCGAGGGTGTCGACGGAGACGTTCACCCGGTCCAGGCCCGCGTCGCTCAGCGCGGCGGCCGTACGGGCCAGGCCGATGCCGTTGGTGGTCAGCGACAGCTCCGGGCGCGGCGCGAGCGCGGCGCAGGCGGCGACGATGCCCACGACGCCGGGGCGCAGCAGCGGCTCGCCGCCGGTGAACCTGACCTCACGCACCCCGAGGTCGGTGACCGCGATCCGCACCAGGCGGACGATCTCCTCGTCGGTGAGCAGCGTCTCCTTGCCCAGCCACTGCATGCCCTCCTCGGGCATGCAGTAGGTGCAGCGCAGATTGCACCGGTCGGTCAGCGAGACGCGCAGGTCGACGGCTCGCCGCCCGAAGGTGTCGAGCAGACCGTTCTCCGCCGCCGTCACACGTACCGCCTTCCCGCTGTGCCTGTCCTCACTCACCAGACTAGTGCCCCGCTCCGACAATCCGAGGAGACCGAGGTCCCGGGCCCGCCGTCGGCGCGGAGGGGCCGCCGCCATGGACACTGAGGAGTGTCCAGGTGGGCGATCTCACCACCGGGGCCACTTCCTCGTCCTGTTTGGATCTTGCAAGCATGGCTGACATGCCACCCACACCACCGCCCGCCGCAGCACCCCTGGACGGCGTGCTCGTGGCCGACTTCAGCCGCGTGCTGGCCGGTCCGCTGGCCGCGGCGACGCTCGCCGACCTCGGCGCGACCGTGGTCAAGGTCGAACGGCCGGGGGCCGGGGACGACACCCGCGCCTGGGGACCCCCCTTCGTCGAGGGGACCGCCGCCTACTTCGACGCCGCCAACCGCTCCAAGCAGGGCGTCACCCTGGACCTCGGCGACCCGGACGACGCCGCGCTCGCCAGGGAGCTCGCCGCCCGCGCCGACATCCTGATCGAGAACTTCAAGCCGGGCTCCCTCGGCCGCTACGGGCTGGACCACGGCACGGCCCTGGCCGCCAATCCCGGCCTGGTCTACTGCTCGATCACCGGCTTCGGCACCGGCAGCGCGCTGCCCGGCTACGACTTCGTGGTCCAGGCCGTGGGCGGCCTGATGAGCATCACCGGCGATCCCGACGGGGAGCCGCACAAGGTCGGCGTCGCCCTCGTCGACGTGCTCACCGCGAAGGACGCCGTGGCCGCGATCCTCGCCGCGCTGCGGCACCGCGACCGCACCGGCCAGGGCCAGCACGTCGAGGTCAACCTGCTCTCCAGCCTGCTCGGCTCGCTGGCCAACCAGGCCTCCGGCTACCTCGCGACCGGCCGCCCGCCGGGCCGGATGGGCAACCAGCACCCGAGCATCGCCCCCTACGAGACCCTGCACTGCGGCCCGGAGGGCACCGACCTGCTCGCCGTGGCCTGCGGCAACGACGGCCAGTTCGGCGCGCTGACCAAGACCCTCGGCGTCCCCGCCCTCGCCGAGGACCCCCGCTTCGCCACCAACGCCGCCCGGGTCCGCAACCGGCCCGCGCTGATCACCGCGCTGGAGACCGCGCTGGACAGCCGCTCCGCGGCGGAGTGGCAGACCCTGCTGACCGCGGCCGGCGTCCCCTGCGGCCAGGTCAACGACCTCGCGGGCGCGCTCGCGCTGGCCACCGGGCTCGGCCTCGACCCGGTGGCGGACGTCGGCGCGGGCCGGGTCCCGCAGGTTCGCAGCCCGCTCACACTCACCGCGACTCCGGTCCGCCCGCCCGTCGCGCCGCCGCGCCTGGGCGAGCACAATGACGCCGTGCGCGCCTGGCTTTCCCTGCCCCGCTCCACTCCCCTCCCACGCACCGACGAGGAATCTGCATGAGCCCCGCACTCGACCCCCGCGACCCCCTCGGCATCGACGACCTGCTCAGCCCCGAGGATCTCGCTGTCCGCGACACCGTCCGCGACTGGTGCGCGGACCGCGTCCTTCCGCACATCGCCGACTGGTACGAGGCCGGCGAGCTGCCGACCGTCCGCGAGCTGGCCCGCGAGCTCGGCTCGATCGGCGCGCTCGGCATGCACCTGGAGGGCTACGGCTGCGCGGGCGCGTCCGCGGTGCAGTACGGCCTGGCCTGCCTGGAGCTGGAGGCGGCCGACTCGGGCCTGCGCTCGCTGGTCTCGGTACAGGGCTCGCTGGCGATGTACGCGATCCACCGCTGGGGCTCGGAGGAGCAGAAGCAGACCTGGCTGCCGCGGATGGCCGCGGGCGAGGTCATCGGCTGCTTCGGCCTGACCGAGCCTGACCACGGCTCGGACCCGGCGTCGATGCGGACCACCGCGAAGCGGGACGGCTCCGACTGGGTGCTGAACGGCCGCAAGATGTGGATCACCAACGGCTCGGTGGCCGGCGTCGCGGTGGTCTGGGCGCAGACGGAGGACGGCATCCGGGGCTTCGTCGTCCCGACGGACACGCCGGGCTTCTCCGCCCCGGAGATCAAGCACAAGGGCTCGCTGCGGGCCTCGGTCACCTCGGAGCTGGTCCTGGACGAGGTCCGGCTTCCCGCCGACGCGGTCTTCCCCGAGGCCCGCGGCCTGGGCGGCCCGCTGTCCTGCCTGAACCAGGCCCGCTACGGCATCGTCTGGGGCGCGCTGGGCGCTGCGCGCAGCTGCCTGGAGACGGCGCGGGAGTACAGCATCACCCGCGAGCAGTTCGGCCGCCCCCTGGGCGGGTTCCAACTCACCCAGGCGAAGCTCGCCGACATGTCGCTGGAGCTCAACAAGGGCCTGCTGCTGGCCTGGCACCTGGGCAACCGGATGGACGCGGGGACGCTCCGTCCCGAGCAGGTCAGCTACGGCAAGCTCAACAACGTCCGCGAAGCGATCGAGATCGCGCGGACCTCGCGGACGATCCTGGGGGCGAACGGGATCAGCTTCGAGTACCCGATCATGCGTCACGCCAACAACCTGGAATCGGTGTTGACGTACGAGGGCACGGTCGAGATGCACCAACTCGTCATCGGCAAGGCCCTCACCGGGCAGGACGCCTTCCGCTAGTCGCCCCCGGCGCGGGGTTTCCGCAGGCGGGCAACCCGGCAGTGCCTCGGGGGCGCGGGGTCTCTGCAGGCGAGCAACCCGGCAGTGCCTCAGGGGCGCGGGGAACTGCGCGGGCAATCACCGTGTGCGGATGGCCCTGTTCAGAGAGGACCATCCGCTCATCGGTGGCTTGTCGCGCAGTTCCTCGCGCCCCTGGGAGAGTGCACCTCACCTCTGCTCCGAGGTGTCGCGCCCACGCGCCGGAGGCGCAAATCAGCAGAGCCTCGCGCCCCTGGGAGAGTGCACCTCACCCTCTGCTCCGAGGTGTCGCGCCCACGCGCCGGAGGCGCAAATCAGCAGAGCCTCGCGCCCCTGGGAGAGTGCACCTCACCCTCTGCTCCGAGGTGTCGCGCCCACGCGCCGGAGGCGCAAATCAGCAGAGCCTCGCGCCCCTGGGAGAGTGCACCTCACCCTCTGCTCCGAGGTGTCGCGCCCACGCGCCGGAGGCGCAAATCAGCAGAGCCTCGCGCCCCTGGGAGAGTGCACCTCACCCTCTGCTCCGAGGTGTCGCGCCCACGCGCCGGAGGCGCGCAGTTCCTCGCGCCCCCAGATGGTGCAACTGCTCCTGCGACTAGAACTTGATCTTGACCTTGAGGGCGGTGCGGTCGTCCATCGACTTGTAGCCGGCCGGGACGCCGTCGAGGGCGACCTCGGCGTCGAAGACCGGGGAGGGGTCGATGGTGCCGTTGAGGACGTCCGCGAGGAGCGCGGGGATGTAGGCGCGGGCCGGGGCGACGCCGCCGCGGAGGGCGACGTTGCGGTTGAACATCTGGCCGATGTCGACGCCCGCGCTGCCGCCGTGGGGGACGCCCACGTAGCCGACCGCGCCGCCGTCGCGCGCGACGGAGAGCGCCGTGCGCATGGACTGCTCCGTGCCGACGGCCTCCAGGACCGCGTGCGCGCCCACGCCGCCGGTCAGCTCGCGGACCGCCTCCACCGCCTCGTCGCCGCGCTGCGCCACCACGTCCGTCGCACCGAAGGTGCGGGCGATGGCCGTGCGGGCCTCGTGCCGGCCGAGGGCGATGATGCGCTCCGCGCCGAGCCGCTTCGCGGCGAGCACGCCGCACAGGCCGACCGCGCCGTCGCCGACCACGGCGACCGTCGCGCCAGGGCGCACGCCCGCCGCGACCGCGGCGTGGTGGCCGGTGGACATGACGTCGGAGAGCGCGAGGAGCGCGGTCAGCAGGCGCTGATCCGACGCCGCGTCAGCGGGGAGCTTGACCAGGGTGCCGTCGGCGAAGGGGACCCTGACCGCCTCGCCCTGGCCGCCGTCGGAGCCGGGCTCGCCCCAGAAGCCGCCGTGCGGGCAGGAGGTCTGCAGGCCCTCGGCGCAGAACTCGCAGACGCCGTCCGACCAGACGAAGGGCGCGACCACCAGGTCGCCCGGCTTCACGTCGCGGACGTCAGCACCGACCGCCTCGACCACGCCCAGGAACTCGTGCCCGATCCGCTGCCCGGGCTCGCGCGCGGCGACGCCGCGATAGGCCCACAGGTCGCTGCCGCAGATGCAGGCGAGGACGGTGCGGACCACGGCGTCGGTGGACTTGCGGACGACCGGGTCTGGAACCTCCTCGACGCGGATGTCGTTCGGACCGTGGATCACTGTGGCGCGCATGGATGTCTCTCTCTGTCAGGCGCCCCCGGGTGTCGGGCGCCTCTCGCGGTCAGGCACTGTCAGCCTCTCACCGTATTGTGGTCCACCGTGCTTCCTGGGACTGACATCGACGACTGGCCACGCGAGTACCCGGACGCCGGCTGGGCCGTCGTCGACGTGGAGACCACCGGGCTCGGGCGCAGCGACCGGGTGATCTCGGTGGGCGTCTACCGGCTCGACCCCCGGGGCGCCGTCCAGGACCACTGGTACACGACCGTCAATCCCGAGCGGGACCCCGGTCCGACCTGGATCCACGGGCTCACCAGCGAGGTGCTGGAGGGGTCGCCCACCTTCCCCGAGATCGCCGGGGAGCTGACCCGGCGTCTGGACGGCAGGGTGCTGGTCGCGCACAACGCGCTCTTCGACTGGTCGATGATCTCCCGCGAGTACGCCCGGATGGAGGACCGGGCCCCGATCGAGCAGCGGCTGTGCACCATCGTGCTCTCCCGCGATCTGGGCCTGCCGCTCCCCAACCACAAGCTCGGCACCCTCGCCGCGCACTTCGGCGTCGAGACCCGGCAGGCGCACCACGCCCTCGACGACGCCCGGGTGCTGGCGGAGATCTTCCGGCCCAGTCTGCACCTGGCAGCGGAGGCGGGCCTGCGGCTGCCGCTGGTCACCTGCGTGCCGATAAGCGACCTCGGGACGGAGAGCCACGCCGTGATCCCGTCGCAGACCACCCGGCGCGCCGGGAGCTGGGGCGGCTACCGCCCGGCCAGGAAGCGGCCCGCCTGCCCGTACCCGAACCCGGGTCGGTGGGAGCCGGAAGGCCCGCTGGTCCAGGGGATGCGGGTGGCGATCACCGGGGACACCGCCACCGAGCGCGAGGTGCTGGAGGACCGGCTCACCGAAGCCGGCCTGCACGTGGCGAGCTCGGTCAGCAGCAGGACCAGCCTGCTGGTCACCAACGATCCGGCCGGCTGGTCGTCCAAGGCGCGCAAGGCCCGCGAGGTCGGCACGCCGGTCGTGGACGAGGCCGCGTTCCTGCAGCTGCTGCAGCGGGTGGCACCCCCGGGCGGGGAGCGCTGAGACGGCGGAGGTACCGTCATGGGGTGTTCCGCATCCTGCTCACCCGGCGCTGGCTGGTACTGACCCTGGTCTTCCTCGCCCTGATCCCCGCCATGATCTGGCTGGGCTCCTGGCAGTACCACCGCTACCAGCAGACCAACGCGGGCAACGCGGTCACCGACGCCAACCTGCGGGCCGGGGCCGTCGCCATGGAGACGCTGTCGCGGCCCGGCGGGTCGGTCCCGCAGGGCGAGACCTACCGGACGGTGACGGCCAGCGGCCACTTCGATCCGGCGCACGAGTTCGTGGTCCGGCACCGCACCGACGCCTCCGGCGACAACATCGGCTTCTACCTGGTGACCCCGCTGATCACGGACAGCGGCAAGGCGGTGCTGGTCAACCGGGGCTGGATCTCCCCCGGCAACACCAGCGGCACCGCCTTCCCCGCCGTGCCCAGCACACCCACCGGTGAGATCACCGTCACGGGGCGGCTCCGTCCCGACGAGACCACCGCCCTGACCGGCATCCGCAACCCCGGCGGCATGCCCGACCGGCAGTTCATGCTGATCAACAGTCAGGAGCAGGCCAAGCGGCTGACCGAGCCGGTCCTGGCCGGCTACCTGGAGCTGACCGGCTCCTCCCCCGCGCTGCCCGCCGCAGCCCAGGCCGAACCGGTGCCGAACCCGAACGACAGCTCCAACGGCGGCATGGCCGTGGTCGGCAAGGGCGTGCACCTGCCCTACGCGATCCAGTGGTGGCTCTTCGCCGCGCTGATCCCGGTCGCCTGGTGGTTCCTGTTCCGACGCGAAGCGAAGCAGGCCCGAAAGGCCTGATTTCGTTCGGCGGTGCGGGCAGGATGGCCCCATGCCCGGACGCATCGAGGACTACGCCCTCATCGGAGACCTGCAGACCGCCGCTCTGGTGGGCAGGGACGGTTCGATCGACTGGCTCTGCCTGCCCCGCTTCGACTCGGCCAGCTGCTTCGCCGCACTGCTCGGCGGCGAGGAGCACGGCCACTGGCGGATCGCCCCCGCCTCAGACGGTCAGGCCCCGCGCCGCTCCTACGTCGGCGACAGCCTGGTGCTGCAGACGGAGTGGACCACCTCGACGGGGACCGTCCGCGTGATCGACTTCATGCCGCAGCGCGATCGCACCCCGGACGTGATGCGGATCGTGGAGGGCGTCAGCGGCCACGTGAAGATGACCGGCGAACTGCGGCTGCGCTTCGACTACGCCCGGATCATCCCGTGGATGCGCCGCACCGACCACCACCGCGTCGCGGTCGCCGGGCCCGACGCCGTGTGGTTGCGCTGCGGCGAGGGGGTGCGCACCTTCGGGCGGGACTTCGCGACGGTCTCGGAGTTCACCGTCCACGCCGGCGACCGGGTGCCCTTCGTGCTGAGCTGGGCCCCCTCGCACCACAAGCAGCCGCCGCGCCAGGACGCCGAGGCGGCGCTCAAGGCGACGCTGGCCGACTGGGAGGCCTGGTCCGCGCGCTGCTCGACCCAGATGGCCGACCGGGACCGGGCCGCCGTACGACGCTCGCTGATCACCCTCAAGGCGCTGACCTACCAGCCGACCGGTGGCATCGTCGCGGCCGCGACGGCGGGCCTGCCCGAGCAGATCGGCGGCGCACGGAACTGGGACTACCGCTTCTGCTGGCTGCGCGACTCGACGATGACGCTCTCGGCGCTGCTGGGCGCGGGCTACCGTGCGGAGGCCGAGGCCTGGCACGGCTGGCTGCTGCGGGCGATCGCCGGGGACCCGGCCGACCTGCAGACCATGTACGCGGTCGGCGGCGAACGGCGGCTGCCGGAGACGGTCGCCGACTGGCTGCCGGGCTACGAGGCCTCGCGGCCGGTCCGCTTCGGCAACGCCGCGGTGGACCAGCTCCAGCTGGACGTCTACGGCGAGGTCCTGGACACCCTCTACCTCGCCCACCAGCACGGCATCCGGATAGAGCGCCACGTCTGGGGTCTGCTGCGCAAGTTCCTCGAGTACCTGGAGGAGCACTGGTCCGACCCGGACGAGGGCCTGTGGGAGGTGCGCGGCCCGCGCCGGCACTTCGTCCACTCGAAGATCATGTGCTGGGTCGCCTTCGACCGTGCGGTCAAGCTCGCGGACGACACCGGGATGCCCGGCCCCACGGAGCGCTGGCGCGAACTGCGGGACCTGATCCACGCCGACGTCTGCGCCCGCGGCGTGGACCCGAGGACCGGCGTCTTCACCCAGTACTACGGCGGAGCCGCGCTGGACGCCTCGGCGCTGTTCGTGGTGAAGACCGGCTTCCTGCCGCCGGAGGACGTGCGGGTCGTGGCCACCGTCGAGGCGATCCAGCGCGAGCTGGACCACAACGGCTTCGTGCGCCGCTACTCCACACCGGACGCGGCGGACGCCACCGACGCGGTCGACGGCCTGGCCGGCACCGAGGGCGCGTTCCTGGCCTGCTCGTACTGGCTGGCCGACGCGCTGCTCGCGATCGGAAGGAGCGAGGAGGCGCGGGCCCTCTTCGACCGGGTCTCCGCCCTGGCGAACGACCTCGGCCTGATCTCGGAGGAGTGGGATCCGCACAGCGGCCGCCAGCTCGGCAACACCCCCCAGGCGTTCACCCACGTCGCCCTGGTGAACACCGCGTTCCAGCTCGCACGAGCAGAAGGCTGAGGCCGAACCGATGGATCTGGGACTGGACGGCCGCGTCTACGTCGTCACCGCCGCCACCCGCGGCCTGGGCCTCGCCGCGGCGAAGGAGCTGGTCTCCGACGGGGCGCGGGTGGTGGTCACCGGCCGCGCGAAGGAGTCGGTGGCCGAGGCCGTGGACGCGCTGGGCGGCCCGGAGCGCGCGGAGGGCGTGGTCGCCGACAACGCCGCGCCGGACACGGCCGCGCGACTGGTCGGCGCCGCGCTGGAGCGCTTCGGCCGTCTGGACGGCGTCCTGATCAGTGTCGGCGGCCCGGCCGCCGGCACCGCGCTGGGCACGCCGGAGTCGGCGTGGCGGGAGGCGTTCGAGTCGGTCTTCCTCGGCGCGCTGCGGATCGCCCGCGCGGCGGCGGACGTGCTGGGGGAGGGCGGTGCGATCGGCTTCGTGCTGTCGGGCTCCGCGCGCGAGCCGATCGCCGGTCTGGCGGTCTCGAACGGCCTGCGGCCCGGGCTGGCGATGGCGGCCAAGACGCTGGCGAACGAGCTGGGCCCGGAGGGCATCCGGGTCTTCGGCCTGCTGCCGGCCAGGATCGAGACGGAACGTGTCCGCCACCTGGACTCCCTGGCAAAGGACCCGGACGCGGCGCGGGCCGCCGCGGAGGCGGCGATCCCGCTGCGCCGCTACGGCCTGGCGGAGGAGTTCGGCAGGGTCGCGGCGTTCCTGCTGTCGCCCGCGGCGTCGTACCTCACCGGCGTGATGATCCCGGTGGACGGCGGCGCGCTGCACGGCCTGTAGGCCGGACCTCCGGGAGCCGCATGCATTTTTTCGTCTAACCGGTCAGGGCGCAGAACCGGATAGACGAAGAAATGCATGCCCTCCCGGACAGCGAGCGGGTTCGGTGTGGAGATCGCGGCTCGGAGGCTGTCGACAGGGGCCGAGGCGTGATTCTGCGCGGAGCCGCAGCGGATGAGCCGCGGAAAAGCCCTGCATGGAGAGCGTGAGGCGGGGCGGCCTGCGGGCGGCCGGTCCGGGTCGGCCGAACCGACGCCCGGACCGGACCGCGCCGGCAGCGCACCGGAGTTCGGCGCGGCTACTCCCCGACGCCCGCGAGGTCCTTCAGGCGGCGCAGCTGGGCCGCGCGCTCGGTGGCGCGCTGCTCCTCGAGGGTGCGTGCGGACGCGCCCTGGAGCAGGGCCTTCGTTTCGATCAGGGCGTTGCGCGGCGACGCCAGCAGGGCGGCGGCCAGGTCGGATGCGGCCGCGTCGAGCTCCGCGGCGGGGACGACCAGGTTGGCCAGGCCGAGGCGGGCGGACTCCTCCGCGCCGACCCAGCGGCCGGTGCCGCAGATCTCCAGGGCGCGGGCCGGGCCGACCAGGTCGACCAGCGGCTTGGTGCCGGTCAGGTCGGGGACCAGGCCCAGCGCGGTCTCCTTCATCGCGAACTGGACGTCCTCGGCCACGACCCGCAGGTCACAGGCCAGCGCCAGCTGGAACCCGGCGCCGACGGCGTGGCCCTGGACAGCGGCGATGCTGACCAGGTCGGGGCGGCGCCACCAGAGGAAGCCCTCCTGGTACTCGGCGATGACCTCGTCCGCGTCCTCGCTCTTGGCCAGGTCGACGAAGGAACGCTCGCCGGGGATGCCCTCCAGGGTGAACGCCTGCCGGTTCAGGCCGGCGGAGAAGGAGACGCCGTCGGCGCGCAGCAGCACGACCCTGACCGCGCCAGGCAGCTCACGGCCGATCGCCGCGAGGGCGCGCCACATCGCGGGCGACTGCGCGTTGCGCCGCTCGGGGCGGCAGAGCGTCACCGTGGCGAGCTCGCCCGCCACCTCCAGGCTGACTCCGGCCTCGGCCCATTCGGCGGCGTTGTCGGCATTGGCAGTCACAGGTACCTCCGGCGATCGCAGAACTTAGCTACCGAAGAGTAACCTCACCGCACCGCCAGGGCCAGACACGGGCCGGAGCGGGGCCGGACGTGCCCGGACGCGACGAACGACGGTCGGGGGGAGGTGACCCGGACCGCCGTGTCGTCAAGAGCAGGTGGTGTGTCAGGAACCGGTTGCGGCGACGGCCTTGGCCTTGCCGCGAGTGGCTCCGCCACGGCCGCGCAGGGAAACTCCGGACTCGCTGAGCATGCGGTGAACGAAGCCGTAGGAACGACCCGTCTCCTCCGCCAGCGCGCGGATACTCGCACCGGAGTCGTACTTCTTCTTGAGCTCGGTCGCGAGCTTCTCCCGTGCGGCACCAGTCACCCGGCTGCCCTTTTTCAGAGTCTCGGCCACCCGTGCCTCCTCGTAGCAGTGCTCTGTCGGAATCCCATGATCACCCATGGGGGGCTCCATGGCCACCCATTCGACAAGGTCGATACCGGGAATCCCGGGATGAAGTGGTGCTGCCGCGCACACGGGGAGCGTGCGCCACCTGGCCGCACGCCCCCGGCAAGGGACTGCCGTTCTCGCGAAAATGCTGATCAGCAGCGGTAATTGAGCAATGCGACGGAATCCGGAATCCGGAGAATCCAGCCGGTCACCAGGGCAGGACGAAGCGCCACGCGATATGAACTCTTCTGGTCCAGATGCATGATCCCCCGCCTAGTCCAACAGTTCCGACGACGGGCTTTGCTACTGATATTTCACGCCAGCGTCACGAGATCCGCGTATCCCTCGTTCCACAGGTCCTCGACGCCGTCCGGAAGCAGAATGATCCGCTCGGGCTGGAGGGCCGTGACGGCCCCCTCGTCGTGGGTGACCAGGACCACCGCACCGGCGAAGGACCGCAGCGCGCCGAGGATCTCCTCGCGGCTGGCCGGGTCGAGGTTGTTGGTCGGCTCGTCCAGCAGCAGCACGTTCGCGCTGGAGACGACCAGGGTGGCCAGCGCCAGCCGGGTCTTCTCGCCGCCGGAGAGGACCCCGGCGGGCTTGTCGACGTCGTCGCCGGTGAAGAGGAAGGATCCGAGGATCTTGCGGACCTCCACCAGGTCCATGTCCGGCGCGGCCGAGCGCATGTTCTCCAGGATCGTCCGGTCCGCGTCCAGGGTCTCGTGCTCCTGGGCGTAGTAGCCGATCTTCAGCCCGTGGCCGGGGACGACCGAGCCGGTGTCCGGCTCCTCGACGCCCGCCAGCATCCGCAGCAGCGTGGTCTTGCCCGCGCCGTTGAGGCCCAGCACGACGACGCGCGAGCCCTTGTCGATGGCCAGGTCGACGTCGGTGAAGATCTCCAGCGAGCCGTAGGACTTCGACAGGCCCTCCGCCGTCAGGGGGGTCTTGCCGCAGGGGGCCGGCTCGGGGAAGCGCAGCCGGGCGACGCGGTCGTTCTGGCGGACCGCCTCCAGGCCGGAGAGCAGCTTCTCTGCGCGGCGGGCCATGTTCTGCGCGGCCACGGTCTTGGTCGCCTTGGCACGCATCTTGTCGGCCTGGGCGTTGAGCTGCGAGGCCTTCTTCTCGGCGTTCGCGCGCTCGCGCTTGCGGCGCTTCTCGTCGGCCTCGCGCTGCTGGAGGTAGAGCCGCCAGCCCATGTTGTAGACGTCGATGCAGGTGCGGTTGGCGTCCAGGTAGAAGACCTTGTTGACGACCTCGTCGACCAGGTTGATGTCGTGCGAGATGACGATGAAGCCGCCCTTGTAAGACTTCAGGTAGTCGCGCAGCCACAGGATCGAGTCGGCGTCGAGGTGGTTGGTCGGCTCGTCCAGCAGCAGCGTGTCCGAGTCGGAGAAGAGAATGCGGGCGAGCTCGACACGGCGGCGCTGACCGCCGGAGAGGGTGTGCAGCGGCTGCCCGAGGACCCGGTCCGGCAGGCCCAGGCTGGCGGCGATCGTCGCGGCCTCGGCCTCGGCGGCGTAGCCGCCCTTGGTGAGGAAGGTGGTCTCCAGGTTGGAGTACTTCTTCATGGCCTGCTCGCGGGTCGCCCCCTTGCCGTTGGCCATCTTCTCCTCGTTGATGCGCATCTTGCGCAGCACCTCGTCGAGGCCACGGGCGGAGAGGATGCGATCCCTGGCGAGCACGTCGAGGTCGCCGGTGCGCGGGTCCTGCGGGAGGTAGCCGATCTCGCCGCTGCGGGTGACCGTGCCGCCGGCCGGCTGGCCCTCGCCCGCGAGGACCTTGGTGAGCGTCGTCTTGCCCGCGCCGTTGCGGCCGACCAGGCCGATGCGGTCCCCGGCGGCGACGCGGAAGCTCGCCGACTCGATCAGGATGCGCGCGCCCGCGCGCAGTTCGATGTCATTGGCGGCGATCATGGCGAAGCTACTCCCGGAACGGTACGTGCCGTACGTGCTGGATGCCGACACGACCGACCGGAGGGGGGCCATGCTGCAGGATTCAAGCAATTCTAACGGGCCGTGCAAACGCGTTCTGCGACGGAATGCCCGGTGGCCGGATCCAGGGGGTCCGGCTCGCGCGCGGGCACGGCCAGCAGGCCGACCCCGTCCCCCGCCGCGGCCAGCCGGAGCGCCGTCCCCGGGCGCTGCCAGCGGCGGCCGTCGGGACTGAAACCCTCCAACCGGTCGCCGTCGCCGTCGGCGCAGACGCGCTGGACCACCACCCAGCCGCCGAGGTGCACCGGCGCGTCGAGACCGGACGCGGCGTAGGAGCAGCCGGGCGGCGGCAGCGTCGAGGTGCGGATGGTGCCGTCGCCCGTGTTGTAGGTCATCACCAGCTCGGAGGTCATCACCAGGAACGTTTCTCCCGCGCCCAGCGGCACCAGCAGCAGCGGCGTCCTGGCTTGCACCCCCGGCAGGAACCGGTGCCAGCGGACGGCCGCCGGCTCCGGCAGCATCCCGGTCAGCATGCCGTCGTCCCAGACCGCGACGGTGGTGCCGGCCACCGGCACCAGCCGGCGCGGCAGGACGCCGGCCCTGCGGTAGCTCCACGCGGCCAGCCCGCTGCGCCGGTCGTACGCCTGCACCTCGCCCCCGGGCCCGGTCCGCAGCGCGTCCGCGGCGACGGCCCGCGCCCGCGGGTCGGACGACGCCGCGACGGTGTCACCGAACGGCGCCGGCCGATGCTCCCTCGCTGCCGCGCCCAGCAGCGCAAGCCCCACGACCAGCAGGGCCGACAGGGCTTTGACGGCGGAACGCATGCACGTCACCGTAAGCGCTGGGGCCACTCACAGCGTGACAGCACGACCACGGCGCGTGTCCGTGTCGCACGCTGCCCGGCCCCGGCGGCCGAGCGCCCCCCGCGATCCGGAACACAGGGCTGCTCGGCGCCCGGACGGGCGGGACGACGAGGTGGGAGGGCGCCGTCCGCCCGGCGCGGAGCCAGGGGCGCGGAGGCCGCGTCGCGGCCCGTCCCGCGGCAGGTGGGTCGCTCGGGGGCCTGCGGATCCGTCCCGGCCGGGGGCTACCGCCCGCGGGGGGCGTACATGATGAGGCCGACGCCGACGAGGCAGACCAGGGCGCCGATGACGTCGAAGCGGTCGGGGCGGTAGTGGTCGAAGACCATGCCCCAGGCCAGGGAGCCGGCCACGAAGACGCCGCCGTAGGCGGCCAGGATGCGGCCGAAGTGGGAGTCGGGCTGGAGGGTGGCGACGAAGCCGTACGCGCCGAGGGCGATGACCCCCGCGCCGATCCAGGCCCAGCCGCGGTGCTCACGCACGCCCTGCCACACCAGCCACGCCCCGCCGATCTCCAGGACGGCGGCGAGCAGGAACAGCGGGACAGAGCGTGCGATCGTCATGAGGCAGCAGCCTAGGCAGTCCGCGACCCGGAATCCGCACCGGACGCGGCCCGGCCCTGGGCCAGGACGCGGAGCCTGGAGCGCACCGACCTGAGCCACGGCAGGCGGGTCCGGGCGAAGGCCTTGGCGCGGGCCGTGGCCCGCGCGGCCGCCGCCACCGGGACCACCGCCGTCGTCGAGCCGAGCAGCAGCCGCTCGTTGCGCGTCGGGTCCGGGCGCCAGCGCTGCTTGTACGGCTCGTCGCCGCGCAGCAGGCTCAGCTCCGCGCAGCCGGTGCGGACGGCCTGGGCGAGCGACTCGCCGAACAGCATCCCGGCGATGTCGACCCGCTCCCGTGCCTCGGGGTGCACGCCGTAGACGTAGAGCGCGGCCATGGCGTGGCTCTGCAGCATCAGGTCGCAGGCGATCAGCCGTCCGTCGAGCCGGTACTCCCGCAGCGTGGCCCGCCCGCTCGCGGCCATGCCGGTGGCCGCCGCGCGCAGGTGCCTGGCGAAGCGTTCGCGCATGTGCTCGGGCGTCGCGCCGCGCTCGCGCCACTGCAGGGCGTGCAGCGCGAGCATCCGGTCGACGGCCTCGGGCGCCTCCCACGGCGGCACGCTGCGCACCTCGACGCCCGCCGCGGCGAGCTTGCGGAGCTTCACCTTGGTGCGCTGCGCGGTCCGGCCCGGCAGTCGCGTCAGCAGCTCCTCCATCGGGACCCCGGGCAGGTGCTGGACCAGCGACGCGGGCAGCTGCCGCCGCGCGCGCGGCCAGTGCGGGGCCAGCCGGTGGACCGCCGCGTCCGCGCGGACCTCGCCGAGGTCGAGCCGGGAGAAGGGCGCACGCAGCTCCTCGGCCAGCGCGGCGGCGAGCGCGGCGGCGGCCTCGTCCAGGTGGTCGGCGTCGAGCAGCACGTCGTGGAAGTCGGTCAGCTCCGCGCCGAGCGGGCGCAGGGCCACGCCGTCCCGGTACAGCGGGGCGAGCGCGATCAGCCTCCCGTCCCGACGGACCGTCACCAGCCGCAGCCGGCCCGGCCGCCCGTAGCTGTGCCACCAGGAGGAGAGCCAGGCGTGGCACTGGAAGGGCGTCGCCCCCGGGCTGTGCTCCTGGAGCTCGTCCCACTCCTCCGCGAGGACGTCCAGGGCACGCTCGTCGCGCAGCACCACCGTCTCCACGGCCGGGGGCGCCCCGGCCGCGCCGGACGCCTCGGACCGGACGACCGTGGTCATGCGCCCGCCCCGGCCTTCTCGCGCTGCTGCTCGGGCAGGGGCGCACCGTCGGCGCGCTCGCGGCCGGCCGGCTCCTCGCGCTCGCGCGCGGTGCGACCGGTGCCGCCGGCGCCCGGCCGGGCCAGCAGGGCGAGGCTGCCGAGCAGCACGCCCGCCGCTCCGCCGACGGCGACGTCGAGGCTGCGGGAGGGGGTGGACGCCGTGGCCGGCGCGGCGGCCTGGGCGAAGGCCATCATCCGCACATGCGTCTGCTTCGTCGTCGCGTTGCCGAAGGCGACCAGCGAGCGGGCCACCGCGTTGGCCTCCCTCGCCGCCGCCCCGGCGCCGGTCGCGGTTCCGGTGATCTGGATCATCGGCGCGTCCGGCGAGGTCTGCGCCTGGACCTGCGCGGTCAGCTCCCTGACCGGGACGCCGGTCTCGGCCGCCGCGGCGGCCAGGATCTCCGGCTGCGCCACGACCCGGCCGTACGCCTGGGCGAAGCTGACCGCGGTCGCGCTGTCCGCGCCCTGGTCGGCCACCACCATCACGTAGGCGTCCGCCTGGTACTGCGGCGTGGCCACGAGGGCGTAGCCGCCGCCCGCCACGGCGCCCGCGGGCACCGCCACCAGCAGCGGCCACCACTTGCGCAGGGCCGCCCGCAGGACGGTGCTGCGCCGTTCCGCCGACGCGGACGAGGGGGCCGCGGGTGCTGCGTGTGCGGGCGCGCTCTGCTTCTCGCTATCGGGCACGGGTCATCTCCTTCGGGTGTGCCGCGCGTTGACGTCGGGACAGTTCGGTCACGACGGGCGGTGACGGCTGGGTCAGTTCCGCGTAGATCGAGGCGACGCGCGGGGCGATCCTGGCGATGTCGTAACGGGCCGGGAAGGGCAGCGGGTCGGCGGGGAGGCTGTCGTCGCCGGCCGCCAGCGCGGCCAGGGCGGCGGCGTAGGCCTCGGGCTCCGGCGCGGTCCTGGCGGTGCCGCGCCGGGCCAGGGCCCGCAGCTCCCTCGTCGGAAGCTCCGCCAGGGCCGGTCCGGACGACCAGAGCACCGGCAGTCCTGAGGCCAGGCCCTCGATCAGGGCCAGTCCGAAGGTCTCCCCGGCCGACGGGGCGGCCAGCACGTCCATCGCGCCCAGCAGGGCGGGGACGTCCTCCCTCTCCCCGGTGAAGTGCACGCGCTCCGACACGCCGCGCTCGCGCGCCCGCGCCTCCAGCGCCGCCCGCTCGGGTCCTGCGCCGACGATCAGCAGGTGGGGCGGGCCCCCCGGGACGGCCGGAGTGGCGAGCGGCGGCAGGGCGAGGGCGTCGACGAGGACGTCGAACCGCTTGCCGGGCACCAGGCGGCCGACCGCGCCGACCACGAAGGCGTCCTCGGGCAGCCCGGCCAGGCCCAACTCCCTCCGCGGCCGGGTGGGCGCCCGGTAGGCGGCGGGCTCGATGCCGTTGGGCACCACCCTGATCCGCTCGGCGGGCACGCCCCAGCCGCGCAGCTGGGCGGCGACCGCCTCGGAGACGGCGATCGTCGCCCGGCCGAGCCGCTCGGTGGCCAGGTAGAGCCGCCGCACGCCCGGCCCGGTGCGCCGGCCCTCCAGCACGCCGGGCTGGAGCGAGTGCTCGGTCGCGACCACGGCCCGCACCCCGGCGAGCCTGGCCGCGATCCTGCCGTAGACGCAGGCCCGGTAGAGGTGACAGTGCACCAGGTCGTAGCGCCCGGCGCGGATCAGCCTGACCAGCCGCGGCAGCGCGGCCAGGTCCCTGTTGCCGCGCATGCCGAGCTCGTGCACCCGCACGCCGTCCGCCCGCAGCCCCTCGGCCACCGCGCCCGCCTCGCACAGCGCGACGACCTCGCACTCCACCGAGGTGGGCAGATGCCGCAGCAGCAGCCGCAGTTGCTGTTCGGCGCCACCCGCGTGCAGACCGGTGACGACGTGCAGCACCCGGAGCCGGGTCTGCCGCGACCCGGTGGCCCGGACCGGCGGCTCGGACCCGCCGGGCGGCACGGGCGGGTTCACGATCTCCACCCCCGCAGCGTGTGCCGGAGGCGCTTGGCCCGCAGGCGCAGTCCACCGTCGCGCTCGCCGACGTAGCAGCGCGGCAGCGCCCAGCGGCTGGGCGTGGCCGGGTGGGCGATGCCCACGCCGTAGTCGTATCCGGACCCGCCGACGGCCGCCTCGGCCGCGGCGTCCAGGGCCCCGTAGGGGTAGCAGAAGCCGGTCACCGGCGCGTCGACCACCGCTTCCAGCAGTTCCTTGCTGCGCCTGGTCTCCAGGGCCAGATCCTCCTCGGACAGGCCGACCATCCGCCGGTGGCTGAGCGAGTGCGAGCCGATCTCGACCCCGGCGGAGGCCAGTTGGCGCACCTGGGCGATGGTCAGCAGCGGCTTGCGCGGTCCGTCGGCGTCCCAGGCGTTGTGGCCGCCCATCCGGCCGGCCACGATGTAGGCGGTCGCGTTGAAGCCGTGGCGCAGCAGCACCGGCAGCACCTCCCGGGGGAAGTCCGCATAGCCGTCGTCGAAGGTCAGCCCGACCAGTCCGGCGGCGCTGCCGCGCTCGTGGGCGAGCAGCAGTTCGCGCATGGAGACCCCGCGCCTGCCGGTCCGGCGCAGCCACTCCATCTGCCGGGCGAAGCGCTGGGGGCTCACCGTCACCAGGTACGGGTCGTCCGGTTCGACGTCGACCGAGTGGTACATCAGCGTCCACGGCGCCCTGCCGGTGAACGTCCCGTCCGGACGGGCCGCGTGGGCCACGTCGGGCGGCCCGGCCTGGGCCGCCGTGTCCGCTGCTCCGTCCGGCGTCGCCTGCTGCGTGAGTCTGACCAACTCGCCCGGCGCACTGCGCTCACCCTGGAGCGGTTCAGCAGCCATCGGCTTCTCCCGTCGCCTGTTCGTTCGTTGCGCCGCGCTGACTGATGACGGCCGACCGGGCGGCCAGGCGGCCGTGCAGTCCGGCGAGCACGTCGCTCACTCCTGGCGCGCGCAGCGCTCCGGCCAGGGCGAGGAAGGAGAGGAGTCCGGCGGCCGTGCCCGCGAGCAGCGACGGCAACGGCCCGATCGCGTCGATCCCGGGGATGCCCGCCGCCAGCCAGGCCGGGACGGCCGCGCCGGTCGCGGCGAGCAGCAGCTGGGCCTGACCGCCGAGGACCGCACGGACCCGGACCGGGATGCCGCGGGTGCGGAGTGCGAGCAGCAGCAGCATCGCGGTCACGCTGATGCCGACCGCGTTCCCCGCCGCCAGGCCCAGGGCGCCGACGAAGGGCGTGCTGCCCGCCGCGACGACCACGGTCACCAGCAGTCCCAGCCCCATGGCGCCGATCGGGTACCAGTCGGTCCGGTCCAGCGGCCTGGCCGCGCCGTCCCGGCCGAAGCCGACCGCGGGCCGGGCGGCGAGGAAGGGCCTGATCAGGGCGCCGACCAGCCCCTGGGCCAGCAGGCCGAGGCAGTAGACGCGCATCAACTGGGCCGTGGCCGCGGTGTCGGCGCCGGTGAACTCGCCGCGCTGGAAAAGGACCGCCACCAGCTGCGGGGCGCAGGCGAACAGCACGACCGTCCCGGCCAGCACCACCGCGCCCACGAAGCCGAGATCCTTCTCGACGCGCAGGCGCGCGCCCCTGGTGTCGCCCTCGGCGAGCGCCCTGGCGATCAGCGGGAAGGTCACCGTGCAGACCAGGATCCCGATGATCATCACGTTCTGGGCGACCTTCTCGGCGTAGTTGAGGTGCGAGATGGTGCCCGGCGGAAGGCTGGAGCCGATGAAGCGCTCGACGAAGACCTGCGCCTGCCGGGTCAGCGTGAACAGCACGACCGGCAGCAGCGCCACCGGACTGAGCACCGGAGCTCCGGCCCGGCCGCGCTGGCGCCCGGCCTGACGCACGGTCGGTCGAGTGTCCTTCAGCCCGGTGACGTGGCGGGCGAACGGCGGCAGCAGCACCGCGGTCATCAGCAGGCTGCCCAACGCCACTCCCCCGGCCGCCGCCCGCACGCCCAGGCTGCCGTGCAGCAGCAGCATCACGCCGAGGATCCCGGAGTTGTAGGCGATGTAGACGGCCCCCGGCCCGGTGAAACGGTGGTGCGCGCGCAGACCGGCGCTGAAGTAGCCGGTGAGGCCGAAGGGCAGCACGGTGACGGCGGTCAGCCGGGTGCAGACGACGGCGAGCTGAGGGTCGGCGAGTCCTGGCGCCAGCAGACGCACCAGCAGCGGTGCACCCAGCGCGGTCAGCGCCGCCAGCAGGGCCAGCCCGAGCGCGAGCGGCGGCAGCGTGGCCGCGACCAGCGCCCGGACCGGGTCGTCCGGCCCCTCCGGCTCCCGGTCCGCACGTCCGCGGGCCGCGAGAGCCGCGCTGAAGGCGGGGACGGTCAGGAAGGCCATCCCGTCCTCGATCAGCAGCGGGGCTGCGGTCTCGGGGACGGTCCAGGAGACCAGGAAGGCGTCGGTCGCCGAGCCCGCGCCGTAGAAGCGGGCCAGCAGCAGGTCGCGCACCAGCCCGAGGACCGAACCGCCCGCGCTGAACAGCGCGGTGACCCCGAAGGCCTTGGCGACGAAGCCATGGGCGGGCGCGGCCGATGCGGCGGCTCCGGAAGAGACGGCGGGCGCCTCCCTCCGGGGTGGGACGTTCTCGGTGGCCAGAGTCACAGCGCGGAGGCCTCCCGCCGGGACGACTCCGTACGCGGGGCCGGGATCGTCAGCAGCCCGGTGCGCGCGAGCGCGCTGGCGCACAGGCCGAGCACCACGGAGATCAGCACCGTCGTCGTGCCGCCGATGTCGGCGTAGAGGAAGTCCACCGTCTGCCAGACCAGCAGCCCGACCACGACCGGTGTCCGCCACGCGCCGAGGGCGGTACCGAGCAGCAGCGTGGCGAAGGCGGTGAGGCCGAGCAGGCCCTGCTCGCTCAGCACCAACATGTACATGTTGTGCGGCGAGAGCAGCGGTTCGCGCGAGAAGCCCGCGCCCGCACCGGCCGTGTCGCTGCCGGAGGAGAGCCGCAGCGGCGCGTGGGCGTCGCGGTAGACGGGGAACTCCTTGGGTCCGACCCCCGTGAGCGGATGCTCGCGCCAGATCCTTCCGGCGGTGGTCCACAGGTCGTAGCGGTCGGTGACGGAGTGGTCCGCCGCGCCGGTGACCGAGCCGATGCTGGTCAGCCGGGCGGTCACCGATCCCTCGCCGCCCGAGCCCGCTCCCGCGCCGACCGTCCCGGCCGCCGTCAGCCCGCCCAGCGCCACCACGCCGACGGCGGCGAGCACCACCCCGACCCGCAGCAGCAGCCGCACGTCGGTCAGCAGCAGCACGACGGTGGCGGCGACGGCGGTGGCGATCCAGCTGCCCCGGCTGAACGAGAGCGCCAGCGGCGCGGCCAGGGCCGCGGTCGCCAGCGCCCACCCGCGCATCGCCCCGGTCCGCCGCTCCCTGCGCGCCTCCAGGGCCAGGCCCAGCGAGGCCAGCAGGCCGAAGCTGACGACGACGGACATCGCCATCACGTCCTGGGCCCCGAAGGTGCCGACCGCCCGCTGCGAGCCGCCCGCGAAGGAGGCGCCGGTGCCGGTGACGTACTGGTAGACGCCGACCGTGCCCTCCAGCAGCGCGGCCGCCGCGAACGCCGCCAGCAGCATCCGCAGGTCGCGCCGGTCGCGCACGGCGTACAGCACGGCCGAGGGCACGATGACGAAGATCTGCACGAATCGGACGAAGCCGGAGAGGCTCTGCTGCGGGTCCATCGAGGCCGCGGTCGCCACGCCGACGGCGACCAGCACCCCGGCGAAGAGCAGGGCGGTGGTGGGCGAGAGGGCCGCGCCGGTCCTGGGCGTGCGGGTGCGCCGCCAGAGCGCGAGCGGCAGGGTGACCGCCACCAGCACGAGCGAGCCGACGTCCGCCGGAGTGACGTGCACCGCGGCGGTCACGTCCTGGTCGCCCAGCGGCACGCAGACCAGCAGCACCGTCAGCGCGGCCAGATGCGCCGGCCGCGCGAAGGCCCGAAGGGCCGTCAGGAGCCGGCCCAGGGGGCCGGCTGCGGCCGTCCCGACCCACCCGGCGCGTCCCTCCGGCCTCTCGCCAGGCTCGTCCTGCTCGGGCCCGCCCTGTCCGGGCCTGCCCTGTCCCAGTCGTGGGGACACCCCGTCAACTCCCGTCGGTCCGCAGCACCGCGAGCACCGTGCGGAGCAGGATCTTGACGTCCTGCCACAGGCTCCAGCTGTCGATGTAGTAGTTGTCGAACCGCGTCCTGTCCTCGATGGACGTGTCCCCGCGCAACCCGTTGACCTGGGCGAAGCCCGTCAGTCCGACCGGCACGCGGTGACGCTCGCGGTAGCGCGGGTAGGCCTGCGCGAAACGCATCACGAAGTACGGACGCTCGGGGCGCGGACCCACCAGGCTCATCTCGCCGCGGAGCACGTTCCACAGCTGCGGCAGCTCGTCCAGCGAGGTGCGACGCAGGAAGCGCCCGACCGGCCCGAGCCGGTCGTCGTGGGCGATGTTCCAGCGGGTCGCCGCCTCGTGCTCGTCGACCGGGCGCAGGGTGCGGAACTTCAGCACCGTGAACGTCAGCCCGTCCAGGCCGACCCGCTCCTGACGGAAGATCACCCCAGGCCCGCCCTCCAGCCGCACCGCGACGGCGCAGAGCAGCAGCACCGGCGAGAGCAGCAGCAGGCCGGCGCCGGCGAAGCAGGCGTCGCCCGCACGCTTCACCGCCCAGCTGGGCCGGTTCATCGGGTTGCTGCCGAGTCGCAGACAGGGGAAGCCCCAGAGGTGGTCGCCGACGGCGGTGCGCCGGCCGTTGTGCTCGAACGCCCCGTAGTCGGGGAAGCCCGGCACGAACCAGACGTCGCAGCCGAAGTCGGTGCTGGTGCGCAGCATCTGCGCGGTCCGCTCGTCGTCCACCCCGCCGCTGGTCAGGATGACGTCCCTGATCCCGCGCCGGGGCAGCTCGCGGACCAGGACGCCGGGCCCCCCGAGCACCGGCACGGAGAAGTCCGCGGGCAGGAAGATCGGGTCGGGGTCGATGAAGCCGACCGGCCGCAGTCCGTACTCGGGGTGCTCCAGCAGCGCGGCGGCGATGCGCTGTCCCACGTGGCCGGCCCCGGCGATCAGGGTGGGACGGGGCGCGCGGCGGCGGTTGGCGCGCACGGCGGAGTAGACGAGGGCGCGGCCGATCCCGTCCAGGGTGAGGTGGCAGGCGAGCAGGGCGACCAGGACCCTGATGTCGGCCGGGATCGAGGTCGGCAGCGCGAAGGGCAGCAGAAAGGTCTGCAGGCAGCGTTCCAGGGTGAGCGCGAAGGAGATCGCGATGGTCGCCCGGCCCGCCAGCCCCGGCAGTTCGTCCAGGACGGAGGGGGCCAGCCGCAGCCGGTACTGCCCTCCCGAGGAGTACATCAGCACCATGACGGGCAGCAGGCCGCAGGCCGCCCGCAGCGCGACGGCCGGGCCGCCGGGAAGCACCACGGCGAGTGCGCCGAGCGCGGCCACCACGTCGACACCGAGCAGGGAGGCGGGGATTCCGGTGCCGCCGCGGACGGCGGGGGTGTTCGCGGCGGAGGACAGGCCGGAGGCGTGCGCCCGGGCGGGGGCGAGGCCGACCGCCCGCACGCCCGTGGGCAGTTCCTCGTTGTCGATGGTGGTCATCCGCGCACGTACTCCCCAGATGGAGGTAGCACCTGCCGCCGCGGTCGGCACCGATGCCGTCTCACGGGGAAAGGAATGAAGCAGGCAAATAGGACATTACAGAATTTCTGCTGGGATTTTCACTGGATCGGGCGGTGTCACACTCCGGTGACCATTAGTCAGACTTTCCGGCCCGATGATCATTTGTTGCGACCGGAGCGGCGGGCGCGGGAATCCGCCGCGACTGGATCACCGCGTCGTAGGTCTGTGCCATCAACATCCGTGTGGCGCGCAGGTCGTGACGCTCCATGGTGCGCACGCGGGAACGACGTCCGAGCTCCGCGCAGAGCTCCTGGTCGGCGAGAAGACGCATCAGCGAGGTCGCGAGCGTCCGGGTGTCGCCGACCGGAACCGGGAATTGCTGATCGCCCAGGCACTCCCGCGCCCCGGCGACATCGGTCAGCACCACCGGCCGCCCGCAGGCCATCGCCTCCAGCGGCGACAGCGCCATGCCCTCCCACCGGGAGGGCAGCACCATCAGGTCGCCCGCCGCGTACCAGGGACGCGGGTCGTCCACCCGCCCGGCGAAGACCACGCTCTCCGGCACCGGCAGCGCCGCCGCCTGCTCCTCCAGCGCGCCCCGGTCGGGCCCGTCGCCGACCAGCGCGAGCCGCGCGTGCGGCAGTTCGGCCAGCACCTCGCCCCAGGCCCGCAGCAGCAGATCCTGCCCCTTCTGCCGGCACAGCCGTCCGACGCAGACCGCCAGCGGGGCGTGCTGGGACAGGCCCAGCGAGGCGCGTGCCTTCGGTCGCGGCAGCAGCCGCGCCGGGTCGAAGCGGTCCAGGTCGACGCCGTTCGGCACCAGCGCCCAGCGCCCGCCGAGGCCCGCGGCCTGCCCGCGGGCGCGCTCCGCCGCGCTGACGCAGACCAGCCGGTCGCTCCAGCGGGTCGCCCAGCGCTCCCACCGCTCGATCATCCGTGCGGACGGCCCGCCGACCGCCTCGAACGACCACGCGTGCGGCTGGAACACGGTCGCGATCCGCCCGCGGATCGCGAGTCGGCCCGCGAGGCCCGCCTTGGAGCTGTGCAGGTGCACCAGGTCCGGCCGGGTCTCGGCGAGGATCCGCCGCAGCTCCGTCACCTCGTGCGGCAGCCCGGGCCCCGGCGCGCGGTCCGCGCCCCACGGCGCGATCCTGGCTCCGCCGGCGCCGGCGTCCCGCGACAACCGCCCGCCCTCCGGACACGGACACGCGACCACCACCTCGTGCCCGTCCCCGACCTGACCCCGCGCCAGGTCGGCCACGACCTGGGCGACGCCGCCGTCTACAGGCTGCGATACGTGAAGAATGGTCAAGGATTCACAACTGGGCACGTCGCGCAACCTATGTCGGTGGGCGGGGCGCACGAGACTCGCGCTCACCCGCGCGGTGGATTCTTCTACCTGCTTGGGTGAGCCTGCGTCACCCCGACCCTCCCCCGACCGTTGGACCAACCGGGATCGCACAGTTGCGGTCCTCGCCTCCCGACGACGCGCCAGTGGCACCACCCCAGGGGCGCGAGGAACTGCGCGAGGAACCACCGGCGTGCGGATGGCCCTGCTCGTTCGGCGCGCCATCTGCGTGGGTGGCTTGTCGCGCAGTTCCTCGCGCCCCTGATGGTGCAACTGCACGAGCGCGCCACCTCAGTCGTCCAGCCGATGCGACAGGTGGAGGTCCCGCTCCGTGTGGCCGTCCTCCAGGCGGAGGGCCGTCGCCACCGGCGGGTAGCCCGCGGCGATGACGGTGTACTCGCCCGGCTCCAGGTCGGTGAAGCGGAACGCGCCGTCCTCCCCCGTCGTCGCGGCGGCGACCACCGCGCCGGCCGCGTCGAGGAGGGTGACCCTGGCCTCCGCCACCGGACGGCCCAGCGTGGTCCTGACCGTGCCGCGCAGCGTCCCGCTGCCGGCGAGGGTGACGTCCTGGCGGTTCTCGCCGCTCGGCGCGACGTCCACGGCGAGCGCCGTCGGCCGGTAGGCCCGCGCGCTGACCGTCAGCGTGTAGACGCCGGAGACCAGGTCGCGGAACGCGTACGCGCCGTCCACGTCCGCCTGCGCCGCGGCGACGACCTCGCCGTGGAGGTCCGTCAGCGTCACCGACGCGCCCGACACGGGCGCGCCCTCCGCGCTGCGGATCGCACCGGCCAGCCGGCCCGTGCCGCCGAGCACGACGTCCAGTTCGACCGGGCGGCCGCCCACCGTCACCGTGACCGCCTGCGGCTGGTGACCGGGGGCCGCCGCGATCAGGACGTAGTTGCCGCTGCGGGGCGCGGCCAGCGCCCAACGGCCGTCCCCGCCGCTGCCGGTCCGTGCGATCTGCCGGCCCTCCAGGTCCACCAGGGTCAGCACCGCGCGCGGCACGCCCGCACGGTCCGCCTGGAGCACCGCCCCCGTCACCGGCGTCCCGTTCGAGCCGTTCGGACCGTTCGAACCCTGCGCCACCTGGTGCAACGGCTGTTGCGGGATGGGCGACTCGGTGAAGTCCTCCGGTCCGTGATGGCCGACCAACGGTTTCTCCTTCAGCACGAAACCCAACAGGAAGCCCAGCGCCAGCACCGGCGCCAGACAAAGGAAGACCCGCGGCATCGCCGTCGCGAACGCGTCCACGTACCCGGCGCGCAGCGGCGCGGGCAGGGCGCGGACGAGGGCCGGGGTGATCGAGTCGTTGCGCGGCAGGCCGCGCTGCGCGAGCTGGTGCGCGAAGCGTGAGGCGAAGAGCGTGCCGAAGACCGCCGCGCCGATCGAACCGCCGATCTGCCGCAGGTAGTTGTTGGCCGAGGTGGCCGCGCCGATGTCGCCGGGGGCGACGGAGTTCTGCACGGCCAGGACCAGCACCGGCAGCACCAGGCCGACTCCGAGGCCCAGGACCGCCATCGCCGCGCTCTGCTCCAGGTAGGAACTGCCGGCGTCCAGGCGGCCCAGCAGCGCCATGCCGACCGTCGCCAGGGCGCCGCCGACGATCGGGTAGGGCTTGTAACGGCCGGTGCGGCTGATCAGTTGGCCGGTGCCGATGGAGGCCAGCACGATGCCGGCCATCATCGGCAGCATCTTCAGCCCCGAGTCGGTGGCGCTGGCCCCGTCGACCATCTGCAGGAAGCTGGGCAGATAGCTGGCCGCGCCGAACAGCGCGACGCCGACGACCACGCCGATCAGGCCGGCCACGGTGAAGACGCCGTCACGGAAGAGCCGCAGCGGGACGACGGGCGCGACGCCACGACGCTCGACCAGGAGCTCGACCGGCGCGAAGAGCGCCAGCGCCAGCACCGCGCCGCCGATCAGCCCGAGGATCACCGGCGAGCCCCAGGCGTACCGGCTGCCGCCCCAACTGGTCGCCAGCACCAGGCAGGTCCCGACGACGGCGAGCAGCAGCGCGCCGAGCCAGTCCAGCCTGGCCCGCTCCCGGTTCGCCCGGTCGGGCCGGGGCAGGACCAGGGTGACCACCAGCAGCGCCAGCGCGCCCACCGGCAGGTTGACCCAGAAGCACCAGCGCCACCCGGGTCCGTCGGTGAACCAGCCGCCCAGCAGCGGGCCGGCGACGGAGGAGAGTCCGAAGACGGCCCCGATCAGGCCCATGTACCGGCCGCGCTCACGCGGCGACACGACGTCGGCGATGATCGCCTGCACGCCGATCATCAGCCCGCCGCCGCCGATGCCCTGGATCGCCCGGTAGGCGATCAGCTCGACCATGCTGTGGGCGAAGCCCGCCAGCGCGGAGCCGATCAGGAAGACCACGATGGCGAACTGGAAGACGGGCTTGCGCCCGAGCAGGTCGCCGAGCCTGCCGTAGAGGGGGAGGCCGACGGTGGAGGCCAGCAGGTAGGCGGTGACCACCCAAGACATCCGGCTGAGGCCGTGCAGTTCGCCGACGATGCGCGGCAGGGCGGTGGCCACGATCGTCTGGTCGAGCGCGGCCAGCAGGAGGGCCAGCATCAAACCGGCGAAGACCAGCCGGATCCGCACCGAGGCGGCTCCCCCTGTCCCGGTGGCCCTCGCCCCCACCGCCGTTGCGGCGGTGGGGAGTTCCGGTGCGTCGACCGCTTCGGGCGGGGCCGTGTCCATCACTGGCATGGCCGGGATCCTTGCAGGCTGCACCCATCGGCGCGGACCGGTCCGATCATCGCAACGGCCGCGCCGATCGGGCTTCACCTGCGGAGATGTGACGCCATGTCGACATTGTCGGGCGTCAATCCCCCGCCAGAATCACCCGGAGGGGCGAGTCAGACCGCGGTGGCGGCCAGCTTGTCGAGCACCGCGTCGTGGATCCGGTTCAGGCCCTTGGGGGCGAAAGTGCGCTCGAAGAACCCGCCGATGCCGCCCGCGCCCTGCCAGGTGGTCTCGATCACGACCTTGGACCTGCCCTCCCCCGCCGGAGTGACCGTCCAGGTGATCACCATCGAGGAGTTGGCGTCCGTCTCGACCAGGCGCCCGGGGGTCGGCTCGGTCACGGTGAACAGGCAGTCGCGCACCCGCTTCTCGGTGGCCTGCAGCTTCCAGTGCACGACGGTGCCCGCGCCACGGCCGCCCTGACGCACCTCGTACTCGCTGTACTGGGCCGGCAGCAGGGTGGGGCGGACCTTCTCGTAGTCGGCGACGGCGTCGAAGACCTGCTCGGGCGAGGCGTCCAGGACTCGCTCGGTGACGGCGTAGACCTGACCCATGACGTGCTCCTTGGCTGATTGGACGGTGCGGATGACGACCGCGGACGTTCCCCCGGGGTCCAGCCAACCACATGCGGCCTCTGGCGGGCCGCGCGAGCCCGGTGCCATGGTGTGGTCATGACCGAACCACGTGTACTGACCGTCCGCCCCAAGCCCGACGAGTACGCGTGGACCTTCGGCGGAGCCCCGCCGGTGGCCCGCGTGGCGCCGGGGACGGTGCTGGACCTGACCACGGAGGACTGCTTCGCCGGCCGGGTCACCTCCGAGCGGACCCTGGTGTCCGAGGTCTGCGAGTTCCCCTTCCTCAATCCGCAGACCGGCCCGTTCTGGATCGAGGGGGCGGAGCCGGGGGACACGGTGGCGGTCCACTTCGTCTCGGTGGAGCCGAGCCGCGACTGGGCCGCGTCGACGACGGTTCCCCTGTTCGGCGCACTGACCTCCACACACGCCACCGCGTCGCTGCAGGAGCCGCTGCCTGAGCGGGTCTGGATCTGGGAACTCGACCGCGCCGCACGCCTGTGCCGCTTCACCGCCAGGGACAGCGAGCTCGTGCTCGACCTGCCGATGGCCCCGATGCACGGGACGGTCGGCGTGGCCCCCGCCAACCTGGAGGTCCGCTCCGCCCTGGTCCCCGACGCCCACGGCGGCAACCTGGACACCCCGGAGATGCGCGCGGGGGTGACCTGCTACCTGGGCGTCAACGTCGAGGGCGCGCTGCTGAGCCTCGGTGACGGGCACGCCCGCCAGGGCGAGGGCGAGACCTGCGGGGTGGCGGTGGAGTGCGCGATGCACACGGTGGTGGTCGTCGAACTGCTCAAGGGCCTGGCCACCCCCTGGCCGAGGATCGAGTCCGACACCCACCTGATCTCGACCGGCTCCGCCCGCCCGCTCGAGGACGCCTTCCGGATCGCCCAACTCGACCTGGTGCAGTGGCTGGTGCGCGACTACGGCTTCTCCGCCATGGACGCCTACCAGTACCTCTCGCAGGCCGTGGAGTCCCCGCTGGCCAATGTCTGCGACACCAACTACACCTCGGTGGCGAAGGTGCGGAAGGAGTGGCTCCCCGGGGGCCGGACCACGTACCGCGGTCTGCACGACCGGCTGCGGGGAACAGCGGCATCATGGCTCGCATGACCGAACCACTGATCCCTCTCAGCCAGGACGAGGTCCTGGACGTCGTCGACGACCAGGACCGTGTCGTCGGTCGGGCCAGGCGCGCCGAGGTGATGGCCGAGGGGCTGCTCCACCGGTGCGTCTTCGTCCTGGCCACCGACCCGGACGGCCGGATCTTCGTGCACCGCCGCACCCCGGAGAAGATCGTCTTCCCGTCCCTGTACGACGTCTTCGTCGGCGGCGTCGTCGGCACGGGCGAGTCCTACGACGAGGCCGCGAAGCGGGAGGCGGAGGAAGAGCTGGGGGTGACCGGGATCGAGCCCGAGCACCTGTTCACCTTCCGCTACGAGAGCGCCGAGCACCGCTGGTTCTCCGCCGTGTACCGGGCCCGCACCCCGGTCGAGGTGAACCCGCAGGCGGAGGAGGTCTCCTGGCACGCGTTTCTGACGGAGCAGCAGCTGACGGAAGCGCTGCCCGACTGGGAGGTGGTGCCCGACGGCCTGGAGGCGTGGCGCAGGCTCGCCGCCTGGCGGAACGCCATGGCCGAGCCGCTCGGCCGCCCTGCCGCGTCTGCGGCCGTCGCCGACCTGGGCTGGCGCTATCTGCTGGGCACGCTGCGCACGGCCGTCCCGGTCTCCTCGCTGGCCCGGGCGGCCGAGGTCGCCGCCCGCGCCGTCGCCGTCTGCGGCCAGGACGCCGACCGGAACCTGCGGGTGGACCTGCGGCCCGACCAGGTGGTGCTCACCCTGCAGTCCGCGGACCAGGCCGACGTCACGGTGCGCGACGCCGAGCTGGCGGCGCGGATCAGCTCCGCACTGCGGGAGTCGGGGCTCACGCCCGGCTGGGAGGGCGTGCGGTCGGTGCAGATGCTGGAACTCGCCATCGACGCCCTGGACATCCCCGCGATCCGTCCCTTCTGGAAGGCCGTCCTCGGCTACGCCGACGAACCCGGCCGCACCGACCCGACGGACGCGGTGGTCGACCCGCTCGGGCAGGGGCCGGCGATCTGGTTCCAACAGATGGACGAGCCCCGCCACCAGCGCAACCGGATCCACTTCGACATCTGCGTCCCGCACGACGAGGCCCCGCGCCGGATCGCGGCCGCCCTCGCGGCCGGAGGCCGCCTTCTCGACGAGACCCCGGCCCCCGCGTTCTGGATCCTGGCCGACGCCGAGGGCAACGAGGCCTGCATCACCACCTGGCAGGGCCGCGACTGACGTTCAGTGGGATCCGAGCGCGTCGACGAAGGTCCTCGCCGCGCCGGTGAGGGTCCCGGCCCACAGCGCCTCGGTGCGGTGCAGCAGACCGGGGTCGGCGAGCGGGACCGCGGCGACGTCCGGCGGCAGCGGCGTGCCCGCGGGGACGGCGGCGAGGCCGAGGCCGGCGGCCACGCAGGCCGTCACGGACCGGAGGTCGGGACCGGTGAGGGTCAACGTCGCGGGGAAGGCCTCGGATCCGGTCGCGGCCCGGAGCTCGGCCAGGGGGACGGCCGCCTCCGGGGCGTCGAGCCAGCGGGCGTCGCTCAGCGCGGCGAGCGGGACGCGGTCCCGGCGTGCCAGCGGATGGCCGGCGGGCAGCAGGACGCCGAGTCCGCGTTCGGCGATACGGGTGGCCGAGACCGGCGCGGAGGCCGGCAGCGCGAGCGGGTCGCTGGGCGCGGCCAGGCCGTCGACCACGGCGACGTCTGCCTCTCCCGAAGCCACGGCCGCGACCGCCGCGGCTCGGCCGAGGACGGCGACGGCGATGTCGGCGCGCGGCAGTTCACGGCGGGTCAGGGCCAGGGCCCGCGCCGTGCCTTCCGGGACCGCAAGGGCCGTCACCGCCAGTCGGAGGCGGCCGCGCGCGGACCGGCCCAGCCTGGCGACGTCGGCACGGGCCGCGTCCAGGCGGAGCAGGATGCCGGGGGCGTGCTCCAGGAGTCGCGCGCCCGCCTCGGTAGGGACGACCGGGCGGCGCAGCAGCAGCGGGGTGCGCAGGTCCTGCTCCAGCGCGGCGATCTGCTGGGAGATCGCGGACTGGGTGTAGCCCAGCTCCCTCGCCGCCGCCGAGAAGGAGGCGAGCCCGGCGACGGCCACGAAGGTGCGCAGGTGCTGGGGATCCATCCCATCAGTATCTCTGATGGAGACTGCACTCATCATCGTTGGACGTGAACGAGGGCCCGGGACCAGCATGGAGGACATGACGACGCACCCCGCTCTCCCCGCGCCCCGGATCGCCCTGGTCGGCGACCGCTCCCCGCAGGTCCGCTCGCACCGCCGCATCCCGCGGCTCGCCGCGGCACTGCTGGAGCGCGACTCGCTCCCGCTCGACCTGTACTGGATCGGTACCGACGAGATCGACTCGCCGGAGGACCTGCACGGCTTCGACGGAATCTGGCTGCTGCCCGGCAGCCCCTACCGCTCCGAGGCGGGCGCGTTGCACGCGGTGCGTGCCGCGCGCGAGCACGGCACCCCGTTCCTCGGCACCTGCGGCGGCTTCCAGCACGCGCTGCTGGAGTACGCCCGGGACGTCTGCGGGCTGCCCGAGGCCGCGCACGCCGAGAACGACCCCGAGGCGGAGCGCCCGCTGATCGCACCGCTGGCCTGCTCACTGGTCGGCCACGAGCTGCCGATCGCCGTCGTGCCCGGCACCCTCGCGGAGCGGCTGCTCGGCGCGGAGCGCACCGTCGAGCGCTACCACTGCTCCTACGGCCTGCACCCCGACTTCCCCGCCCTGCTCACGGCCCACGGCCTGGTCTTCAGCGGCCACGACGCCGAGGGCGCGCCGCGCGTCGCCGAGCTGCCGGCCGAGCGGCACCCGTTCTTCCTGGCGTCCCTCTTCCAGCCGGAGCTCGCGGGCGACGGCTCCCGCCCGCACCCCTTCGTCCGCGGCTTCGCCGAGGCGGCCACCCATTGCTACCCGGGGGTAGCGCGGGTACAGTGACGCCACCACCTCTGTCGGCGTTGGGAGCCGCCGCGACGGAGGGTTCGGTTTCTTTTACGCTGAGCCTGCGCCCTCGGCGTCCTCTCTTCCTTTCTCACGGTCCTCAGTCGCGCCGTGTGCTTTCTCCCTCATCCGCCGTCGCGTCGGAGCGGACCGACGACACGGCGGACTCCCCTCGACGAGGACTCACGCCATGACTGAATCCACGCCCCTGTCCGCCGTCCCCTTCGCCACCGTCGCCGTCGTCGGCCTGGGCACCATGGGCGCCGGGATCGCCGAGCTCGCCGCCCGCAGCGGGCGGCAGGTGATCGGCATCGAGGCCACCCCCGCCGAGGCGCACGCCGCCCGGACCAGGATCGAGGAGGCCACCGCGCACTCGGTCGCCCGCGGCCGGCTGACCAAGGCCGAGCGCCAGGAGCTGCTCTCCCGACTGCAGGTCACCCACGAGCTCACCGCCGCCGCAGAGGCGGAACTCGTGATCGAGGAGGTCCCGGAGAACCTGGAGCTCAAGCGCGAGATCTTCGCCGAGCTGGACAAGATCTGCCCGCCGGAGACCGTGCTGGCCACCGGCACCACCGCCCTGTCGGTGACCCGGATCGCCGCCGCGACCACGCGCCCGGAGCGGGTGCTCGGCCTGCACTTCTTCAACCCGGCCCCGGTCATGCAGCTGGTCGAGGTGGTCCGCACCGTGCTGACCGGCCCCCAGGCCGCCGAGGACGCCGCCGCGTTCGCACGGTCGCTCGGCAAGAGTCCGGTCGCCGCCGGGGACCGGGCCGGGTTCATCGTGAACGGGCTGCTGTTCGCCTACCTGAACCAGGCCGCCGCGATGTTCGAGTCGCGCTACGCCAGCCGCGAGGACATCGACGCCGCCATGCGCTTCGGCTGCGGTCTGCCGATGGGCCCCCTCGCCCTGCTGGACCTGATCGGCATCGACACCGCCAAGACCGTGCTGGAGGCCATGTACGCGCAGTCGCACGACCGGCTGCACGCGCCCGCCCCGATCCTCGGCCAGTTCGCCGCGGCCGGCCTGCTGGGCCGCAAGAGCGGGCGCGGCTTCTACAGCTACGCCGCCCCCGGCTCCTCCCAGGTCGTCGCCGAGGAGGGCGCGAGCGCCAAGGTGCGCGTCGCGGGCCGCGAGATCCGCAGCGTCGGCGTCTGCGGCTCGGGCACCATGGCCAACGGCATCGCCGAGGTCTTCGCCAAGGCGGGCTACACGGTCACCCAGGTCGCCCGCAGCCAGGAGAAGGCGGACCGGTCCAAGGCCGCGATCCAGAAGTCCCTGGACCGCATGGTGAGCAAGGGCCGCCTCTCCGCGGAGGACCGCGACGCCACCCTGGCCAGGGTCACCCCGAGCGGCGCCTACGAGGACCTGCACAGCGTCGACCTGGTGCTGGAGGCCGTCGCCGAGGACCTGGCCGTCAAGCGCGAGCTGTTCGCCACGCTGGACAAGATCTGCAAGCCGGGCGCGGTGCTCGCCACGACCACCTCCTCGCTGCCGGTGATCCAGTGCGCGACCGCCACCGGCCGCCCGCAGGACGTGATCGGGATGCACTTCTTCAACCCGGCCCCGGCGATGAAGCTGGTCGAGGTCGTCTCCACGGTGCTGACCGCCGAGGACGTCACCGCGACCGTGCTCGACCTGTGCGCCACGGTGCGCAAGCACCCGGTGGAGTGCGGCGACCGCGCCGGGTTCATCGTGAACGCACTGCTCTTCCCGTACCTGAACGACGCCGTCCGGATGATCGAGGAGCACTACGCCTCGGTCGACGACGTGGACACCGCGATGAAGCTCGGCTGCGGCTACCCGATGGGCCCGTTCGAGCTGCTGGACGTGGTCGGCCTGGACGTCTCGCTGACGATCGAGAAGGTGCTGCACGCCGAGTTCCGCGAGCCCGGCCTGGCGCCCGCGCCGCTGCTCGAGCACCTGGTGACCGCGGGCTGCCTGGGTCGCAAGACCGGCCGCGGCTTCCGCGACCACGCGCGGCGATGAGGCCGGGTAGCCTTCCGGTCATGACCACGGAAGAGCAGCTGCTGGAGCAGGTGGCCGGCGCGGGCGCGTCCGGAGCCGAAGGACCGGCCGGTGGCCCGGCGCGCCGGGCCACCGCCCAGCGACAGCTGATGCGTCAGGAACTGGCCTCCGCGGCGATGGAGCTCTTCGCCGGCCAGGGCTACGAGGAGACCACGGTCGACCAGATCGCGGCCGCCGCGGGCGTGGCCCGGCGCACCTTCTTCCGGTACTTCCGGTCCAAGGAGGAGGCGATCTTCCCGGACCACGACGACACCCTGGTCCGGGTGGCCGACCTGCTGGCCAGCGCGGAGCCCGCCGAGCACCCGCTGGACGTGGTCTGCCGGGGCATCAAGGAGGTGCTGCGGATGTACGCGGCCACCCCCTCGGTCTCGGTGGCCCGCTACCGGCTGATCCGCCAGGTGCCGACGCTGCGCGAGCGCGAGATCGCCGTGGTCGCCCGATACGAGCGGCTGTTCACCCGCTACCTGCTCGGGCGGTTCGACACCGACCAGGGCGACGACGCGATGCTGGCCGAGGTCTCGGCCGCGGCCGTGGTCGCCGCCCACAACCACGTGCTGCGGCGCTGGCTGCGGGCCGGCGGCCGGGGCGAGGTGGAGACCCAGTTGGACCATGCGTTCGAGGCGATCCGCCGCACCTTCTGGGGCGACCTGACCACCAAGCGCTCGGCACTCCCACTGGCACCCAGTGCCAGCAGCTCGGGGGAGATCGTCATCGCCGTCACCCGGACGGACGCGCCCCTCGACGAGGTCATGGCCAGCATCCGCACCGCGCTGACCCGGCCGGACGAGTCGTAATCGCAGGTCAGCACCGCCGAAAACCTTCATATGCAAGAGCCCCTCGCCCCATTCGGCGAGGGGCTCTTGTGTCGTGTTGCGACGTGATGACGCTCACGTGACACTCGATGCAATTGGTGGCACGCAGTGTCTTTACGAGTGGCACAGGGTGCCAGTACGTTGTTACCCACTGGTCGCGGCGCCGCGGCTCCCCACCCCGGCGCGCCGCATCCACAGCCCGCGCGCCACCCCTGCACAGGCTGCAAGCTCGAACCGAAGACCACGCTTCACCCGCTCCACCGCAGCGACTGAACCGACCGGTGTCCGCTCCCGGTACCCCCTCGTCATCACGTCCACAGACGCACCCTGCATCCCTCAGCAGGTACGCCGCCGGAGGCCAGCCATGAAGGAAATCCTCGACGCGATCCTCAACCCGGGGACCAGCGCCGCCGAATACGCAGCGCTGAAGCTCCCCGAGTCGTACCGGGCGATCACGCTCCACAAGGACGAGCAGGACATGTTCGCCGGCCAGGAGAGCCGCGACAAGGACCCGCGCAAGTCCCTGCACCTGGACGAGATCGCCCTGCCCGAGCTCGGCCCGGGCGAGGCCCTGGTCGCGGTGATGGCGAGCGCGGTCAACTACAACACCGTGTGGAGCTCGATCTTCGAGCCGGTCTCCACCTTCGGATTCCTGGAGCGCTATGGACGCCTCTCGCCCGAAACGGCGCGCCACGACCAGCCCTTCCACGTCCTCGGCTCCGACCTGGCGGGCGTGGTGCTGCGCACCGGGCCGGGCGTGCACGCATGGAAGCCCGGCGACAAGGTGGTCGCCCACTGTCTCAGCGTCGAGCTGGAGAGCGCCGACGGCCACAACGACACCATGCTGGACCCCGAGCAGCGCATCTGGGGCTTCGAGACCAACTACGGCGGCCTGGCCGAGATCGCGCTGGTCAAGTCCAACCAGCTGATGCCCAAGCCGGAGCACCTCACCTGGGAGGAGGCCGCCTCCCCCGGCCTGGTGAACTCCACCGCCTACCGGCAGCTGGTCTCCCGCAACGGCGCCGGCATGAAGCAGGGCGACAACGTGCTGATCTGGGGCGCCTCCGGCGGCCTCGGCTCCTACGCCACCCAGTACGCGCTGGCCGGCGGCGCCAACCCGATCTGCGTCGTCTCCAGCCCCGCCAAGGCGAAGATCTGCGAGGAGATGGGCGCCGAGGCGATCATCGACCGCTCCGCCGAGGGCTACACGTTCTGGAAGGACGAGCACAACCAGGACCCGCGCGAGTGGAAGCGCTTCGGCGGCAAGATCCGCGAGCTGACCGGCGGCGAGGACGTCGACATCGTCTTCGAGCACCCGGGCCGGGAGACCTTCGGCGCGTCCGTCTACGTCACCCGTAAGGGCGGCACCGTCGTGACCTGCGCCTCCACCTCCGGCTACATGCACCAGTACGACAACCGCTACCTGTGGATGTCGCTCAAGCGCATCGTCGGCTCGCACTTCGCCAACTACCGCGAGGCCTGGGAGGCCAACCGCCTCATCGCCAAGGGCAAGATCCACCCGACGCTGTCGAAGACCTACACCCTCGCCGAGACCGGCCAGGCCTCGCTCGACGTGCACCAGAACAAGCACCAGGGCAAGGTCGGCGTCCTCTGCCTCGCGCCCGAGGAGGGTCTCGGCGTCACCAACCCGGAGCTGCGCGCCAAGCACCTGCCCGCCATCAACCGCTTCCGCGGCGAATAACAAGGGCGGCTCGGGGACATGACGACTCATCGGGACCGGCCGTGGCTGATGCGGACCTACGCGGGGCACTCCTCCGCGGCCGCGTCGAACGAGCTGTACCGGAAGAACCTGGCGAAGGGTCAGACGGGCCTCTCCGTCGCCTTCGACCTGCCGACGCAGACGGGCTACAACCCCGACCACGTCCTCGCCCGCGGCGAGGTCGGCCGGGTCGGGGTGCCGGTCAGCCATGTGGGTGACATGCGGGCCCTGTTCGAGGGCATCCCGCTGGAGCGCACCAACACCTCGATGACCATCAACGCCACGGCCATGTGGCTGCTGGCGATGTACCAGGTGGTCGCCGAGGAGCAGGGCGCGGACATCGCCAAGCTCACCGGGACGACGCAGAACGACATCGTCAAGGAGTACCTGTCGCGCGGGACGCACGTCTTCCCGCCCGGCCCCTCCGTCCGGCTGACCACGGACATGATCGCCTACACGGTCGCCAACATCCCCAAGTGGAACCCGATCAACATCTGCAGCTACCACCTGCAGGAGGCCGGGGCCACGCCGGTGCAGGAGCTGGCCTTCGCGATGTGCACGGCGATCGCCGTGCTCGACGCGGTCCGCGACAGCGGGCAGGTCAAGCCGGAGCAGATGGGCGAGGTCGTCGCCCGGATCTCCTTCTTCGTCAACGCCGGCGTGCGCTTCGTCGAGGAGATGTGCAAGCTGCGCGCCTTCTCCCAGCTCTGGGAGAAGGTCACGCTGGAGCGCTACGGCGTCACCGACGCCAAGCAGCGCCGGTTCCGCTACGGCGTCCAGGTGAACTCCCTCGGCCTGACCGAGGCGCAGCCGGAGAACAACGTCCAGCGCATCGTGCTGGAGATGCTCGCCGTCACCCTCTCCAAGGACGCCCGCGCCCGCGCCGTGCAGCTGCCCGCCTGGAACGAGGCGCTGGGCCTGCCCCGGCCCTGGGACCAGCAGTGGTCGCTGCGGATCCAGCAGGTGCTGGCCTTCGAGTCGGACCTGCTGGAGTACGGGGACCTGTTCACCGGCAGCGTCGTGGTCGAGGGCAAGGTCGCCGAGCTGGTCGAGGGCGCCGAGGCGGAGATCGCCAAGGTGCTCGGGATGGGCGGGGCGATCCCGGCCGTCGAGTCCGGCTACATGAAGGCGGCCCTGGTCGCCTCGCACGCCGAGCGCCGGGGCCGGATCGAGTCCGGTGAGGACAAGGTCGTCGGCGTCAACTGCTACGAGACCACCGAGCCGAGCCCGCTGACGGCCGACCTGGACACCGCGATCATGGTCGTGGACGGGGACGCCGAGCGCGCCGTCGTCGAGGCCTTCGCGGGCTGGCTGGCCGAGCGGGACGAGGCCGCCGCGCAGGCGGCGCTGGCGGAGCTCAGGGCGCAGGCGCAGACCGACGTCAACCTCATGCCGGCCACCCTCGCCTGCGTCCGCGCGGGCGTGACCACCGGCGAGTGGGCGCAGGCGCTGCGCGACGTCTTCGGCGAGTACCGGGCGCCCACCGGCGTCGGCGGCGCGCCGATCACCGGCGTGATCGACCCGGACTCCGGCAGCGAGCTGCTGACGGTCCGTGCGGCGGTGGACCGGACGGCGCAGGAGCTGGGCAGCGGCAAGCTGCGGCTGCTGGTCGGCAAGCCCGGCCTCGACGGCCACTCCAACGGCGCCGAGCAGATCGCCGTCCGGGCCCGCGACGCCGGCTTCGAGGTGGTCTACCAGGGCATCCGGCTGACGCCCGAGCAGATCACCGCCGCGGCCGTGGCCGAGGACGTGCACTGCGTGGGCCTGTCGATCCTCTCCGGCGCGCACGCCGAACTGGTCCCCGACGTGCTCCGCCGCCTGCGCCGCGCGGGCGTGGAGGACGTGCCGGTCGTCGTCGGCGGGATCATCCCGGCCGCCGACGAGCAGGTGCTGCTTGCCCAGGGCGTGGCGGCGGTGTTCACTCCGAAGGACTTCGGGATCACCGCGATCATCGGCCGTATCGTCGACGAGATCCGTCTGGCCCACGGGCTGGACCCGATCTTCGCCAAGACTGCCCCCACCACGGACATCAAGGAAGAGACCCTCGCCTCATGAGCAACGTCAACCGGCTCCGTCCGCGCCGTTCCTGCCTGGCGGTGCCGGGCTCCAACCCGCGCTTCCTGGAGAAGGCCCAGGGCCTGCCGGCCGACCAGGTCTTCCTGGACCTGGAGGACGCCTGCGCGCCGCTGGCCAAGGAGGGCGCCCGCCACACCATCGTCGACTTCCTGAACAAGGGCGACTGGACCGGCAAGACCCGGGTCGTCCGGGTGAACGACTGGACCACCCACTGGACCTACCGCGACGTGGTCACCGTCGTCGAGGGCGCGGGCCAGAACCTGGACTGCATCATGCTGCCCAAGGTCCAGGACGCCCAGCAGATCGTCGCGCTGGACCTGCTGCTGACCCAGATCGAGAAGACCATGGGCTTCGAGGTCGGCAAGATCGGCATCGAGGCGCAGATCGAGAACGCCAAGGGCCTGATCAACGTCGACGCGATCGCCGAGGCATCGCCGCGCCTGGAGACCATCATCTTCGGCCCGGCCGACTTCATGGCCTCCATCAACATGAAGTCCCTGGTCGTCGGCGAGCAGCCGCCCGGCTACCCGGCCGACGCCTACCACTACATCCTGATGCGCATCCTGATGGCCGCCCGCGCCAACGACCTGCAGGCCATCGACGGCCCCTACCTGCAGATCAAGAACGTCGACGGCTACCGCGAGGTCGCCGGCCGCAGCGCCGCGCTGGGCTTCGACGGCAAGTGGGTGCTGCACCCCGGCCAGGTCGACGCCGCCAACGAGGTCTACTCCCCCTCCCAGGAGGACTACGACCACGCCGAGCTGATCCTGGACGCCTACGACTGGTGCACCAGCGAGGCCGGCGGCAAGAAGGGCTCCGCGATGCTCGGCGACGAGATGATCGACGAGGCCTCCCGCAAGATGGCCCTGGTCATCTCCGGCAAGGGCCGCGCCGCCGGCATGCAGCGCACCACCAAGTTCGAAATTCCGGAGGCGTAAGGCCATGCAGTTCGGACGCACCTACGAGGAGTTCGAGGTCGGCGCGGTCTACAAGCACTGGCCGGGAAAGACGGTCACCGAGTACGACGACCACCTCTTCTGCCTGCTCACCATGAACCACCACCCGCTGCACATGGACGCGAACTACGCGACCACCACCGTGCAGGGCAAGAACGTCGTGGTCGGCAACTACATCTACTCGCTGCTGCTCGGCATGAGCGTGGAGGACGTCTCCGGCAAGGCCCTGGCCAACCTCGAGATCGAGTCGCTCAAGCACGTGGCGCCGACGTTCCACGGCGACACGATCTACGGCCAGACCGAGGTCCTCGACAAGCACATGACCTCCAAGCCGGACCGGGGCATCGTCCACGTCGAGACCAAGGGCTACAACCAGGACGGCACCCTGGTCTGCGTCTTCCGCCGCAAGGTCATGGTCCCCACCGAGCAGTACCTCAAGGAGCGCGGCGGAGACCAGCCCGGCCGCCCCGAGCTGCGCGAGCAGCCGTAACACTCCCCCACAGTGCTCGGGCGCTCCACGGTGTATGCCACGCCCGTGGAGCGCCCGGACCGGCCGGACAGAAGAGAAGGACACGACCCATGGGACGCCTCGCCCAGACCGAAGGTCTCAACGAGATCCAGCAGGAGATCCTCGCGACCGTTCGCAGCTTTGTCGACAAGGAGATCATTCCGGTCGCCACCGAGCTGGAGCACCGCGACGAGTACCCGTCCGACATCGTCGAGGGCCTCAAGGAGATGGGGATCTTCGGCCTGATGATCCCGGAGGAGTACGGCGGCCTCGGCGAGTCGCTGCTCACCTACGCGCTCACCGTGGAGGAGATCGCGCGCGGCTGGATGTCGGTGTCCGGCATCATCAACACCCACTTCATCGTGGCCTACATGATCAACGCCCACGGCACGCAGGAGCAGAAGGACTACTTCCTCCCGCGCATGGCCACCGGCGAGATCCGCGGCGCCTTCTCCATGTCCGAGCCGGGCCTCGGCTCCGACGTCTCCGCGATCTCCACCAAGGGCGTCAAGGACGAGAGCGGCGAGTTCTACGTCCTCAACGGCCAGAAGATGTGGCTGACCAACGGCGGCACGTCCTCCGTGATCGCCTGCCTGGTCAGGACGGACGAGGGCCACGCCTCGCCGTACAAGAACCTCACCACCTTCCTGATCGAGAAGACGCCCGGCTTCGGCCCGAACGAGACGGTCAAGGGCCTGACCGTCCCCGGCAAGATCGAGAAGATGGGCTACAAGGGCGTCGACACCACCGAGCTGGTGCTCGAGGACGTCAGGCTGCCCGCCGACCGGATCCTGGGCGGCGTCCCCGGCCGCGGCTTCTACCAGATGATGGACGGCGTCGAGGTCGGCCGGGTCAACGTCGCCGCGCGTGGCTGCGGCGTCGCGCAGCGCGCGTTCGAGCTGGGCATCCGCTACGCGCAGCAGCGGCAGACCTTCGGCAAGAAGATCGCCGAGCACCAGGCGATCCAGTTCAAGCTGGCCGAGATGGCCACCAAGGTCGAGGCCGCCCACCAGATGATGGTGATGGCGGCCCGCAAGAAGGACTCCGGGCAGCGCAACGACCTGGAGGCCGGCATGGCGAAGTACCTGGCCTCCGAGTACTGCAAGGAGGTCGTCGAGGACTCCTTCCGGATCCACGGCGGCTACGGCTTCTCCAAGGAGTACGAGATCGAGCGCCTCTACCGCGAGGCCCCGATGCTGCTCATCGGTGAAGGAACTGCGGAGATCCAGAAGATGATCGTCGGTCGTCGTCTGCTGGAGGACTACAAGCTCGCCGAGTAGCAGGCCTGGGGAGGCAGCGCATCGGCGCGGATGGGGGCGTGGTCCTAAGGGCTCACGCCCCCATTTTCGAGCGTCCGACCATATGTTTCCCCGTCTGAGGGCTTTGTCACCGTTCGCCCACAGCCCTTGGCCTGGGGCCCTCGACCGGCTTACCGTTGCGAGACAGAGAGAAACGCGGGAAAGCCCCACGCGGGTTCCCGGAGCTTGCTACGGCCCCACCCGCTGCCGATAGCATCCCCCCGGATAGATAGTCGTCACCGGCTCACGTCGTCAGACTCGGGCCGTCGTCGGCACCGTCGTCCCCGAACCCCTCGACTCCGCGACCTCGTCGGTCGCGACAAAGGTCTTCGATGCCCCTTCGTCCGTCCCAACCGACCGACGCCCGCCCGCGTGTGACGCTGGCCCGCGGCGCGTCCCCCTGGCTCGTCCCCACCGTGCTCACCGCTGCCGCGTGCACCGCCCTCACCCGGCGCAACGGCAGATGGGCACTGGCGGCGGTACCGGCCTCCGCGCTCAGCGCCGGGATGCTCTGGTTCTTCCGCGACCCCGAGCGCGAGATCAGCGAGGGTCGGGTGATCTCCCCCGCCGACGGCGTCGTTCAGAGCATCGACGCCTGGCCGGACGGCCGCACCCGCGTGGCGATCTTCATGAGCCCGCTGAACGTGCACGTCAACCGGGCCCCGCTGGACGGCGTGGTGCGCTCCGTCGAGCACGTGCCGGGCGGCTACGTCCCGGCGTTCAACAAGGACAGCGACCGCAACGAGCGGGTCGTCTGGCACTTCGACACCGAGCTCGGCGACATCGAGATGGTGCAGATCGCGGGCGCGGTGGCCCGCCGCATCGTCCCCTACGTCACCAGCGGCACCAAGGTCGACCGCGGCGAGCGCGTCGGCCTGATCCGCTTCGGCTCGCGGGTCGACACCTACCTCCCCGAGGGCGTCGAGCCCGGCGTGGTGGTGGGCCAGAAGACGACGGCAGGGGTGACTCGCCTTGACCGTGACTGAGCCCGAGGCCTACGCCGAGGAGGACGAGGAGCAGGAGCGCGTCGCGCGCCGGCTCCGCTGGGCCCGCGACCGCGAGCTCCGTCGTCCGCTCTCCCCGCAGCACCTCTCCACGGCCGACCTCTTCACGCTCGGCAACGCGGTCTGCGGCTTCCTGGCGATCTACTGCACCACCACCGGCGTGCTGATCCCGCACCTGACCGGCGTCGCCACCACCGGCGACCGGCGCAGCGCGGCGGCCGCGGTGACGCTGCTGCTGATCGGCTCGATGTGCGACCTGTTCGACGGACTGGTCGCCCGCAAGCTGCGCAGCTCGGCGCTGGGCGCGGAGCTGGACAACCTGGCCGACCTGATCAGCTTCGGCATCGCCCCGGCGTACTTCGTCGTGGTCTGGGGCATGACAGCGGGCGGCGCGCACCAGCGCGTCGGCGCGGGCATCGCCATCGTGGTGCTGCTGGCCGTGGTGCTGCGGCTGGCCCGCTTCTCCTGCACGGCCGCCCGTCCTGGCGTCTTCCAGGGGATGCCCTCCCCGATGGGCGCGCTGACGGTCATCTCGATCGTGCTGCTCGACCCGCCGTTCCTGCTGGGCGCGCTCGGCATCGTGGCGGTCTCGGCGCTCATGGTGAGCCAGGTCGAGTACCCGAAGCCGCAGGGCAAGCTGGCCACGGCCACGCTCTGCTGGATCGTGGTCTCGATGGGCTGCCTGACCGCGTGGGCCACCGGCCTGCCCGGCGGCGTCACGCTGCTGCAGGTCGGCGCGAGCCTCCAGGTCGCGCTGGCGCTGATGGCGCCGCTCATGGTCATCCGCCGCAAGGTCGGCGACGTCCGCGCCAAGCGCGCGGAGGCCCGGAGCGCGAACTGATCCGCTGACCCGGCTCTGCACGGAAGGGCCCCCGACCGCCTGGCGGTCGGGGGCCCTTCCGCGTTCCCGCAGGCCCGCCGCGCGGCCTCCGCGCCCCGTTGCGCGCGTCCCGCCGCCGTCCCCGGCGTCCCACGATCCCCGGGATCCCACAGCGTCCCCCGGCCCGTCCGCGTCCCCCGCGCCGGCCGGGGGTGTCCCTCACCGCAGGCCGCGGGGAAGGGACGTCCCGGCGCGTCCCGTGAGGTCGGGGGACTGTCGACCGGGCCGCCCCACCCGATCAAGAGTTGTCCCCGTCGGAGCCGCAGGTCGGCCCGGCGGATCCGTCACCGGATCGAGAGATCGACGACTCACGGGAGACACATCGTGATCAAGCGAGGCATAGCGGCGCTGGTCCTGGCGGCCGGCGCGGCGCTGGGCGGCCTGGCCGTCGCCCCGGCCGCCGAGGCGGCCCCGGCGGGCTGCAACCCGGGCGCCCTCTGCGCCTACTGGCTCACCAACTACACGAACGGTGCCGGGCACTCGGTCCAGCAGGTCTACCAGAACAACGACGACCTGACCATGTACGCCAACTTCTACAGCTCGGCGCACGGTTCGCTGTTCAACAACGGCAACAGCTGCAACGTCGACGTCTACCCCGGCAAGAACCACGGCGGCGGCGTCATGCACCTGGACCGCGGCACCGGCTGGGTCGACGTCTCCCCCGACAACCTGCCGCACATCGAGTCCAACTACTGGTGCACGTACTGACGCGCGCCGACGCCTCGATGCGGGTCAGGACCGGCGTCGCCCTCGGCGCGCTGTTCCTGGGTCTGGGTGCTGCCGGATGTTCCTCGTCCGGCAGCACCACCCCGGCCGACACCGGCGCGCAGCAGGCGCGGCCGCTCGACGGCGTCACCTACTACGACCCCGCGCAACGTGCCCTGCTGCACGACGCGACGGAGCGGCGCGTCGCCCAGTGCATGCGGACGCGCGGCTTCGGCTACCGACCGCAGCCCCTGGCTGCCTCCGACCACACGGCCGACGGCAACCCCTACGGGTTGCTCACCCCGGCACAGGCCAGGAACGACGGCTTCGGCCTCACCAGCTCCGCGCTGGACGCCCGGCCGTTCGTCGACGCCAACGCGGCCGCCGACGGCGGCCAGGCCTGGAAGGACGCGCTGGACGGCACCGCCGCGCACCGCGTCTACCTGGCGATGCCGGGAGGCCGGCAGTTCTTCTACAACGCGGACGCCTGCAGCACCCAGGCGGTCGCCCAGGTCTACGGCGCGGACTACTACCGCCTGTACGAGACCATGGAGGTCCTCGCCGGCCAGGTCGTCACGACGGTCCAGGCCGACGACGGGGTCCACGCCGCGGAGAGCCGCTGGCGGTCCTGCATGGCGGCGGCCGGTGAGCGATCCGCCGATCTGGACGCCCCCCTGTCCGCGGTGACCGCGCAGCTCCACACCGCGCTCGCCTCCGGCGACCGGGCCAGGGTCCACGCCGTGGCCGGCCGGGAACTGTCCCTCGCCGAGACGGACGCCGGCTGCCAGGAGACCTCCGGTCTGGCCGCCGCCGTGGCGACGGCCCAGGCCCGCGCGGAGCAACCGGTCCGCCGGTCCCACGCCGCCGACCTCGCGGCCCTGCGGGCCCTGCAGCGCACGGCCCTCTCCTCGGCCGCCCGCACGGGGTGACCGTTGCGCGCCCTGCATGGAAAGAGTTCTTTCGAAAGAACTCTTTCCATGCAGGGCGCTTCGGGCTACGCTCAGGGGTGTGAGCCAGAAACCGCCACCCGAGCAGCTCCGGTCCGTCCGTGACCCGCGGAGCCTGCGGGCACTCGCGCATCCCACGCGGATCGCGCTCCTGGAGGCACTCGCCGTGCACGGGACGCTGACGGCGACGGAGGCGGCCGAGATCGTCGGCGGGAACGCCTCCAACGCCTCCTACCACCTGCGCACGCTCGCCTCGCACGACTACGTCGCGCCGGCGGAGGGCGGCGCGGGACGCGAGCGCCCGTGGCGGCTCGCGGGCGCGGGAATGACGTTCTCCGAGGACGACGAGGATCCCGCCGTCGCCCAGGCGGCGCGGGCGCTGTCCGAGGTGTTCGCCGAGCGCTGGTCCGAGCGGCGCCGCCTTTACCACGAGACCCGCGACAGCCATCCGGAGGCCGTGCGCCAGGTCTCCGGCGACAGCCAGGCCATGCTCTTCGTGACGCCCGCGGAGATGGAGCAGGTCAAGGACGAGATCCTCGGGATCCTGCTGCGCTACCAGAACCGCGTCGAGGACCCTGCCGCCCGCCCCGCGGGGTCGACCCCCTTCGAACTCGTCCTCTCCACCGTGCCCTTCGACGTCGTCCCCGCCTCCGAAGCGGACACCGCCCGGGACTGACCGAACCTCCGCACGCCCCACCACGCGCTCCGGCAGCGCGTTCACTGTCATGCCCATGATCTCATTGCCCACAGGAGCAACCGTGCGCACCCTGCTCGCCCGACCCCGCATGCGTCTGTACTTCCTCGGCACCACCCTCAGCACCGTCGGTGACTACGCGCTCTGGCTCGCCTCCGGCGTCTGGGTCAAGGAGCTCACCGGCTCCACCGCGCAGGCGGGCCTGTGCATGCTGAGCCTGATCCTCGGCACGCTGCTCTCCCCCGTCACCGGCTTCGTGGTCGACCGGCTGCGCCGCAAACCGCTGCTGCTGACGACCAACGCGGTCACCGGCCTGATCGTGCTGACGCTGACCCAGGTGCACGGCCCGGGCCAGGTGTGGCTCATCTACGCGGTGATGTTCGTGAACGGCGTCGCCGTCTCGCTCAACGACTCGGCGATCACCGCGCTGCTGCCCGCCATGGTCGAACCGGAGCAGCTCGGCGCCGCGAACGGCCTGTCCCAGGCGCTCGGCCAGGGGCAGCGGCTGATCACCCCCGCCCTCGGGCTCGGGCTGCTGGCCGCCTTCGGCGGCGGGGCGGTGGCGGTGGTCGACGCCGCGTCCTTCGCGGCCGGACTGCTCTGCTGGGCGTTCGTCAGGGTCGACGACCCACGTCCCGAGCCCAGCGGACTGAGCCGGCGCGCGGAGACCACGGCCGGCTTCCGGTTCCTGCTGCGCACGCCCGCCCTGCGGCAGCTGAGCCTCGCGCTCTTCGTCGGCCTCTTCGTCGCGGGCATGTTCGAAACCCTCGCCCTGGCCGTCGCGACGGTCGGCCTGCACCGGCCGCCCACCTGGCTCGGCGTCATGGTGACCGTGATGGGCGTCTCCGGCATCCTCGCCGGCCTGCTGGTCGGCTCGCTGATCAAGCCCCTCGGCCCGGGACGCCTGGCCGCCCTCGGCCTCGCCCTCAGCGGGGCCGGCGCTCTGGCCCTGGCCGTGCCGCTCACCGCCGTCGTACTGCTGGGCTCCCTGCTGCTGGGCTTCGCCCTGCCCTGCATCATCGTCGGCTCCATGACGGCGGTTCAGCTCACCACCCCGAAGGAACTGCTGGGCCGCGTCTCCGGCGCCGACATCTTCCTCACCACGACGGGCCAGGCCCTCGGCATGGCCACCGGCTCCGCGCTGATCTCCGTCGTCTTCTACCGCGACCTCGCCTACGCGGCGACGGCGCTCCTCGCCCTCAGCGCCCTCTACCTGCTCACCCGCCGCGAACAGCGGCCGCAGCGCGCCGAGGCCGGCAGCCGACGCATGACGTCCGCGTCGCGCCCCGCCTGACCGGGCGACCGGGCGACCGGGCGACCGGGCGACCGGGCGACCGGGTCAGCCCAGTGGGGGAAGGGCCTCCAGGGCGTGGCGGCCGAGTTCGTCGAGGCCCTCGATGGTCGCGGAGAGGGACTCCGGCGTGAGGACCTGGAAGACGTGCTCGTCGATCGCCTTCGCGTGGCGGCGGGCGGCCTCGGCGAGCTTGGAGGCGCCGAGGCCGGTGATGGTCACGACCTGGATGCGGCGGTCGGCGCGCGAGCGTTCGCGCAGGACCAGCCCCTGGTCGACCATGCGGTCGACCAGGCGGGTGGCTCCGCCGCTGGTGAGGACGGCGTCGCGGGAGAGGTCGCCCATGGTCGCCCCCTCCGGCGCCGCCGCCAGGCGGAGCAGGACCTCGAACATCGGGTGCGAGATGCCGCTCTCCCGCTCCATCGCCGCGCCGAGCAGGCGCTCGAGCCGGGCCGCTGCGGTCAGCAGCACGCCGAAGGCCTGCACTCGTTCGTCGGCGACGGCCTCGGCGGCGGTCCTTATGCCGACAGCGGTCATCTCGCGGCTCCTTCCCCAGGGGATCAGCCACACGTTACCCGCCCCAGGGCCCCCGCCAGGCCTTTCGGTCCAGGTGGCCGACTGCTATCGACCGACGGTGAAGCGGCGGCCGAGGTGCGCGGGCCGCTCGATCTCGTCGACGAGGGCGACCGCGTAGTCCTCCGCGGTGATGTGGCTGCGGCCCTCCGCGTCGACGACCAACTGCTCGGTGCCGGTGCGGTAGACGCCGCTGCGCTCGCCAGGCTCGATCGTGCCGGCGGGGCTGAGGACCGTCCAGGAGACGTCGTCGACGGAGTTGTAGAACGCCTGGGCGTCGCCGTGGGCGTGCATGATCTGCAGCAGCCACTCGGGCAGGCCGGGGGTGTCCCAGACCCTGACGCCGGGCGCGACCTCCAGGCTGCCGGCGCCGCCCACCGCGAGCAGGCGCGGCGCGTTCGCGCCGAGGCCGCGCAGGGCCTCGACCAGGGAGCGGGCCGCAGGCTCGACGGTGGCCTCGTGCCCCGGTCCGTCGCCACCGCCGACGGCGCTGACCAGCACGTCCTGGCCGACGGCGGCCTCGGCGACGGAGGCCGGGTCGAGCACGTCCCCGGCCTGCAGGGCGACGCCCTCGGGGCCGGTCCAGCTCGCGGGGTCACGGACCACGGCGGTGACCTGGTGGCCGCGGGAAAGGGCCTCGGCGACGATGCGGCTTCCGATGGTGCCCTTGGCTCCGATGACGGCGATCTTGGCCATGAGAGGTGCCTCTTCCATGCGTGCGGGAGAGCGGGGTTACCGCCTTGCACCTCTCGAAACATCTGACTGCTCAGAGAATATTCCGGGGCGCGGCACACGGATCGGATCATCCGTGCGCCGCGCCCCGGAGGGTGCTGCTGGGTACTGCCGCGCTACCGCGCTATCCCACGCCGTCCCGCGTCACTGCCCGTTGTCGCACAGTTCGGCCAGCGGCATGCTGTAGATGCCGCGCCCGTGCGTCGCCGCGTAGACGCGGCCGTCCGGGCCGACCGTGATCTGGTCGACGGAGACGGCCGGCAGCTCGCCGATCGCCTTCCACTTGCTGCGTCCGGGCGCCCGGTAGACGGCGCCGAGATCGGTGCCGACCAGCAGGCCGCCGGTCGAGGTGACGGCCAGCGAGTCGACCGGCACGTCCGGCAGGTTCGCCGAGATGTCCGTCCAGGTCGCGCCCGAGTCGTGGCTCTCGAAGACGTGGCCGATGCCCGCACCAGGGCCCTCGTTCCAGTCGCGGGAGAAGCCGCTGAACGTCATGTAGACGTGCGCGCTGTTCGCCGGGTCGATCTTGACGTCGCTGATGTACCGGTTCGGCAGGTTGGCCGGCAGGGTCAGCTGCGACCAGCCGGTGCCGTCGGCGTTGCCGACCGCCAGGCCGTGGGTGAAGCCCTGCGAGTTGCACGGGCCGCACCAGCCGGCGTAGACCTTGCCGCCCGAGGAGGCGACGGCGGTCGCGGTGTGCCCCGCGCCCAGGTCGAACGCGCTGGTCCAGGCGCTGGACGAGCGGATCGCGAAGCCCTGGTTCTGGATCCAGACGTGCTGACCGCCGGCCACCCAGGTGTTCGGGTTCTTGATGTCGGCGGAGAACGGCGCGATGAAGCGCGCCGCGGAGTTGGCGTTGTCCGGCGGCGGCACGTCGAACGTGGTCGGCGCGCCGAGGCCGTTGTTGGCCGCACAGTCCTGGGTGACGTTGATCTCCAGGTAGACGTACTCCTGGGCCTCGTTGCAGCCGTTCGTCGGGTCGACCAGCGTCATGCCGCCGTCGCCGCCGAAGTTGGAGCCCATCACCGTGTCGACGCTCTTGGAGCCGTAACCCCGCAGCACCGACTGGCCGTTGTCCTGCAGACCACCGGTGACGACGACGCCCTTGCCGGTCGGCTCCTTGCCCACGCCGACCGAGTAGTACTGCAGCGAGTCGATCGTGCCGTCGTTCAGCGAGGTCCAGTCGGTGGCGTGGCCCAGCGAGTTGGCCGCGCCGTCGACCGGACGGCGGTAGACGCCGCCGTCGTTGGCCGCGAAGACGTAGCTCTGGCCCTTGTAGCTGCCGACCGCCAGGCCGTGCTGGTCCGGGTGGGTGGTCTGCGGGCAGGTGCCGCTCTGGGAGAGCGGGTCGATGCTCCAGCAGGCCAGCGGGAAGTTCCAGTACGGGCCGGGGGTGGTCCAGGTGGCGCCGCCGTCGGCTGACTCGAAGACCTCCTCCAGACCGGCGTAGACGTGGTCGTGGTTGGCCGGGTCGACCGTCAGCGACTCGTCGTACCAGGACTGCCCGCCGGGGTTGTCCAGCACCGAGCCGGAGCCCGCCAGCTTGGCCTTGTCCGCCACCAGGGTCCACGGCCCGAACGGCGAACCGCTCTTGGACACGTAGATGCCGCCGAGGCCGCCGCCCGCCGCCAGCGAGTTCGGCGACTGCACGACCGCGTAGTAGCGCTGGTGGTCGGCCGAGGGCGCGAAGGTGACGGTGCCGACGTCGCCCGCGTCGGTGGGCAGGTCGCCCATCGAGGTGAGCAGCTGCCAGCTCCCGCCGACCTTGGTGTAGTAGCCGTTGTAGGTGCCGCCGGAGCGCCAGCCCGCCGCGACGACCACACGGCTCGGGTCGGCCGGGTCGAAGGCGATGTCGCTGACGATGTTCTCGTAGGCGGCGTTCGGGTCGTTCGCCAGCGGGTGGCCGGGCAGGTAGTCCGGGCTCGGCGCGAACTCCAGCGTCCAGGGGCCGCCCAGGTGGGTGGTCGAGTGCGACCACAGACCCTCGGTGGTGGCCGCGTAGACCTTGTCGCCGGAGAAGCGCAGCGCGTGGATGCTGGTGCTCTGCAGCTCGTCGCCGCCGATGCGGGTGCGCGGGGAGAAGCGGCCGTGCGCCGGGTCCGCGAGCATGTAGACGCCGCTGCCGAGGTAGGCGTCGGCATTGGTGTTCGCCTCGCCGGTGCCGAGCCAGAGACGGCCCTTGGCGTCCAGCGCGAGGGCGCCGGTGGCCTGGGCGGAGAGCTGGTCGCTGATCGACTTCCACTTGCCGCCGTTGGAGCTGGAGCGCCAGACGCCGCCACCGGCCGTGCCGGCGTAGACGTTGCCGTTCGCGTCCGCGACGACCGCAGCGGTACGGCCGGTCACCAGGCCCATGCCGGCGGTGGAGTTGGAGTTGTAGTCGCGGTAACGCGCGTCGTCGGAGTTGTAGGGCAGCTTGGTCGCCTGCTGCCACTCGCCGCCGGTGCGCTGCAGGTTCTGCATGGACGCCCAGGCCGCGCCGTAGGCGCCGGGGGCGACGATGCCGGGCGACTGGCGCTCCTCGGCGCGCTGGTCGGCGCCCTCGGCGATGGAGTCGGACTCGCCGGTGTCACCGTCGTCGCCGCCGGTGCTCACGAGAGCGTGCTTCCCACCGCTCATCATGTGGCGGTGGTGGATCGGCATGGCGACGGCGGGAGTTGTGGCCACCAGTCCGCCTGCGGCGGCGATGGCGATGGCTATGAGTACGAGACGCCGACTGCCGCGGTGCGGGCTTGTCAACAGGTCCTCCCCGGAGTTTCTGGGTGTACGCCGGATGTGTCGCTGTGTGCACGACCTTCTGGTGCGCAGGCCGCGAGTGACTTGACCACACTGGGGAGGGTGGCAGCTAGTGCCATGGCATTGGGTTTACCCAACCGTTACACCGGCCCCACACATGCTCTTCCGCACCGGGCGGACGGGGCGTCAGCCGTCGGCCAGGCGTTCGCTCACAGGCCGTACAGTGCCCGGGCGTTGCCGCCGCCGACGAGCGCGGCGACCCTGGCCGCCTCCGCGGGCACGGGCAGGGCCTCGGCCAGCCAGGCGTCGATCGCGTCGGTGAAGGCGGCCGCGCCGACCAGGAAGAGCTCCGGCAGACCGTAGGCGTCGCTGGAGAACAACAGCTTGGCGAAGGGCGCGAGTTCGAGTGTCTCCGCCAGCACCCGGCGCGCCCCGGTCCCGACATGACCGAGTGTCAGTCCGAGGTCGACATGGACCGTCGGGAAGGCCTGGGCCAGCCACGCGGCCTGCCGGTGGTAGGGCCAGCAGTGCAGCAGCACCAGCGGCGTGCCGAGCGGCTCGGCCGCGCGGACGAATCCGGTGAGCACCGAGGGGTCCGCCCGGTGCAGGGTCAGGTCGGGATCGCCGAAGCCGGTGTGCAGCTGCAGCGGCAGGCCGAGCTCCAGCGCCTCCCACAGCAGATGGCGCAGCAGCACCGGGTGGTCCAGCCGCCCGGCGCCCGCGGCCAGGTACTCCCCCGCCGCCCGGGCGGTCTCCGCGGCGGAGGGCCGGGCCGGATCGAAGTCCAGGCCGTGGCGGTAGGCGACGACCGACTTGAGCCCGACCGCATGCCGCGCCGCGTGCCGCAGCGCCTGACCGACCGTCGCGGCCCAGCCCGCCGCCGTCGCACCCGGCGTCGCCCGCTCGGCGACGCGCTCGATCCTGACGATCTCGTACACCTCGGCCCCGGCGGACCCGCCGAGCTCCGCGAGCGGCAGCAGCGGGGCCCGGGCGGCCTCGGTGAGGCCCGTGTCCACCAGGCAGGCCGCAGCGGCGCAGCAGGCGCCGGGTGGCCTCGGCCGCGCCGAGTTCCCTCCGGCGCTCCAGATAGGCCTCGGCGGACGCGAAGGCGGGCAGGTCGAGCTCCGGCGCGCACCAGCGCCGAACCGCGAGCCCGAGCGCGGAGTCCCAGGGCGTGGCGCCCGGCGCGGGCGGCCGGTCGGACTCGGTGAGCAGCGAGGCGAACGCGGTCGGCGTCAGCTCCTCGGCGACCACGCTGTGGCAGTGCTGGTCGACCAGCCGGAGCGGGCCGTCCTCGCGGGCCGCCGGCATCAGTAGCGCCAGCGGGTGGCCGCGATGACGTCCTCGGCCGGCCGGCCGCCCAGCGCGGCCTGCTCCGCCGCACGGACCGCGGCGACGGCCTCGAAGAGGACGTCGCCGAGCGCGTCGCGCAGCACGGTGGAGGCGCGGAAGGCGGTGAGCGCCTGGTCGAGATCGGTCGGCAGCCGGCGGGGCTGTCGCGGCTCGGGAAGCAGCGCCGGATCGCCCTGGACGGGGGCGGGGAGCACGGCCCGCGCGTCGATCCCGGCCAGCCCCGCCGCGATCACGCCGCCGACGGCGAGGTAGGGGTTGGCGGCCTGGTCGAAGCACTTGACCTCGGCGTTGGCCGCCGCGTCCGGGCCCTGGATCAGCCGCAGCGCGGCCTCGCGGTTCTCCACGCCCCAGCAGTGGTAGGCGCCGGCCCAGTGGGAGGGCACCAGCCGCAGGTAGCTGGCGACACCGGGCGCGCCGAGGGCGAGCAGGGCCGGCAGTTCGGCCAGGACGCCCGCCAGGAAGGCCTCGCCGTCGGCCTCCGGCAGGGCCAGCAGATTACGGCCCTCCCGCCAGGCGGACAGGTGGAGATGGCCGCCGTTGCCGACGCCGCCGGGCGCGAACGCCGGGGCGAAGGAGGCCCGCAGCCCGTGCTGCGCCGAGACGGCCCGGATGGTGGCGCGGACCAGCACCGCCTCGTCGGCCGCGGCCACCGGGTCGGTCGCCGCCACGGACACCTCGAACTGGCCGGGCGCGTACTCGGGGTGCAGCTGCTGCACGCTCAGGCCGCAGGCCTCCAGGGCGAGCAGCAGGTCGCGGAGGTAGTCGGAGAGGTCGGTGAGGCGGTGCAGGCCGTAGGCGGGGCCCTGGGTGGGGTACCGGCCGTCCTCGGCCCGTTGCACGATCCACTCGGTCTCGAAGGCGGCGCGGAAGGTGATCCCCCGCTCCGCCGCACGCGCCGTCATCTCCGCGGCGAAGCGCCGCTGGCAGGCCGGATGCGGCGTGCCGTCCTGCCGGAACCGGTCGGCCGGGGCGAAGGCCCATCCCGGCTGGGCGGGCAGTGGCACGGCGCGCTCCAGCGCGGGAAAGAGCCGCAGGTCCCCGTCCGGACCGCCGAGGTAGCGGCTGGTGGTGGTCGCGTCGTCGACCAGGAACACGTCGAAGACCGGCGACATGCCGATCCCCTCGACCGCCGCGTCGGCCAGCCGACGCAGCGGGACGCCCTTGACCCTGGCGATCCCCGCGTTGTCCACGTAGGTCAGCGCGACCGCGACGACGCCCTCCCCGCTCAGCCGTGCCGCGGTGAGCCGCGCCTCGGCGCGGGTCTCGTCCCGCGCCCGCCGCTGCTGCTCGTCCACCGGACCCTCCTTCGTGGGCGTCGGCGTCCCCTCGTCGAGACCTGTGGTCAGGCCCCGCCGTCGTGCACGCTGAAGGCGCTGCGCCGGGCGGCGCGCGCCACTCCAGGATCGGGGTGCGCGGACGCCACGGCCGCCAGGACATGCCCGGCACGCGGATGGCCCACCTGCCGCGCGAGCGCGAAGAGCCGTCCTGGATCGCCGTCGGCCGCGCCCTGGACGTGGCGGACCAGCATCCCGGTGTCGCCGTGCTCGAGCACCGCCGCACCCGTGTCGACCCAGAGCCAGGCGGCGTCCTGCCGGTCCAGCACGTCCGCGGGCAGCACGCCCTCGTCGCTCTGCTCGGCGAGCCAGAGCAGCGCGTAGGGGCGCAGCATGGGCTCGTCCAGGACGTGGCGGACGGCGGGCTCGGCCGGGTGCCCGGCGACCCGCAGCGCCTCGAAGGCCAGACCGCGCAGCAGGGCGTCCTCGCCGCGGGCCACGTCGAGCAGGTCGGCGACGGCGCGGTCCACCTGACGGGCCGCCAGCCAGGCCCGGTACTCGGCGCGGGCCGGGCCCGGCGAGTAGCCGGCGCAGGCGGCCAGCAGCTCGAACGCGGACTGCTCGATGTGCCCGGCCGCGGTCTGCGCGACGGTGCAGATCTCCTCGAGCTTGGCCCGCACCGCCCAGTGGCCCAGCGGCGTCAGCTCGACGCTCTCCTCGACCTCCTCGCCGTCGACGCCCTTCCCCGCAGGTCTGCGCACCAGCGCGCCGACGGCCGCGAAGCCGTCCAGCATCCAGCGCAGCACCGCGGCGATCTCGCCCGGCGTCGGCGGCAGCGAGGCGTCCGCGTCGGCGCGGACGGCGGAGACCGCGAGCGCCGCGTGCGGCACCGGCGAGCCGAGCGTCGGGTGCAGCCCGGCGTGCCACTGCTCCTCCATGCCGCGCCGCAGCAGCTCCAGCAGCTCGGGCTCGGCGACCGGACCGGCCACCAGGTGCAGGAAGGAGAGGAGTTGCGGGGCGTGGTCGACGGCCTGCCCGGCGAGCTGGGTCAGCGCGCGGTCGGGCACGGAGACCAGCAGCGTCCAGGCGTCGAACAGCGCCGCCCAGCCGCGCAGCACGGCCTCGTCGTCGTGCTCCCAGGCGTGCAGGCGCCAGCCGGGGCCGGCGCCGCCGCCCCGCAGTTCGATCAGGCCGGTCAGCCTGGCCCGCTCCCAGGCCGCGACGGCCTGGTCGAAGGTCAGCGCGAGGGCCTTGCCGGCGGCCTCGGCGTCGGCAGGCAGCAGGTCGCCCCGGCGGTCGACGGCCGGCAGTTCGCCCGCCCAGCGGGCGATCCGGACGGCGTCCGCGAGCAGACGCCTCGCCGGCGGGGCGAGGCGACCCAGCCCGGGGAGATCGGCGGGCGGCGTGCGGCGCGGCTGACCCTTGGGGCGGGGCAGCCTGGCCACGGGGGCGGCAGGGGCATCACGGTCGCGCGGATTCCGGGACGTCACGCGGTGCAGTCTTCCCCGTCGCACGGCAACTTGTCACATCCTCAGGCGTGGCGCAGGTCAGCTGTGCCCTGAGGGACGGAAGAGACAGCCGGAGGCGCGGCGCCTCACCGCAGTGGGCCCGTTGCACCACCTGAGGGGCGCGGGGAACCGCGCGACAAGCCACCGGCGTGCGGATGGTCCTCGATGGACACGGCCATCCGCGGAGGGTGCTTTCTCGCGCGGTTCCCCGCGCCCCTGGGGGAGTGCAACTGAGCGGCTGCTTCTGCCTTCAGAGCAGAGGTGTCAGGAACCTCCGGAGGAGGTCTTCGTAGGTGTGGGGGTCGGCGTTCCAGAGGGCTTCGTGCTCCGTGCCGGGGAACTCGCGGAAGAGGATCAGATCGTCCCGGCGGGAGGCCAACCCGCGGGCCGGCGCGATCGGCGCCACCGTGTCGTCCGGGCTGTGGAGCAGCAGCGTGGGGACGGAGAGGCCGTCGCCGGAGGCCAGCTGGTCGAAGGCCGCCGTGTCCACGTCCGTGCGGCCCTCCGCCGCACGCATGCCGAGCTCCGCGAGGGCATGCGGGACGCCGCGGCGGGTGGCCTGGCGGCGCACCGTGCTGCGCCAGTCCAGCACCGGCGAGTCCAGCACCAGCCCGCGGACCGCCTCCCGCCACGCGGACCGCTCCGCGGCCTGGAGGGCCATCGTCGCGCCGATGCCCCAGCCGTAGAGCAGGACCCTGGTCGCGCCCGAGTCGACCGCCAGGCGGATCGCCGCCTCCACGTCACGCCACTCGGTCTCGCCGAAGTGGCCCATGCCGTCCGGCGACGGCGGCGCACCCGGGTCGTTGCGGTAGCTGACGCTCAGCACCGGCATCTTGAACTGCTGGAAGACCGGCAGCAACGGCAGCACCTGGCCGCGGTCCGCGCCCGCGCCGTGCACCGCGATGACCCACGGTTCGCGCAACCCGGACAGGTACCACGCGGGCATCGGACCGAGCTCGCCCCTGACCGTGGTCTCGGAGAAGTCCAGGCCCAGCGCCGACGTCGGGTCGCCGCGCAGGACCCACGGCGTGAGCACCACCGTCTCGCCGGTCGGGGGCGGCGTGGATCCTCCGGACTCGAGGACCCTGACGACCGTCTGCGAGGTCGTGGAGACGACGTCGCCGACCACGACATGGCCGTCCGCGCCCCACTCCAGCGCCCAGCGGCCCGGCCGCTGGGTCTCCGGGGTGCGGGTCAGTTCGATCAGATCCGGTGCGACGGAGTGGACCCTGAGCCCGCCGGCCGAGGCCGGCGCGGCGCCACTGCGCCGGACGGAGATCTCGGAGACCACCCGACCCGCCACCAGCGCGACCGCCCCCACCCCGACGGCGGAGACGGTGGCCACAGCGGCTGCCTTGCCCCAACGCATGTCGCTCCCTGATGCCCGGTCGTCTGCTCGGTCCGACGTTCTCTCCATCTCAGTACCCGCCAAGGGCCTCCGCCACCTGAACGGGGCCGGACGGGGCGGGCAACCGCCACGCCCGGAGTCGACGAAGTGTCCGGAAACTCGGGTCCCGGCTTGACACTGTGTGCATTGCCGCAGCTCCCGGCCGCGGATAGCGTGCCCGCACCGAGCACGTCCGAGCATGGAAGCAGGTCTCCTGTGGGCACGTCCGCCACCGCCAACGGCGGTGTCTCGTTCTGGTACTCCGCCGTCGGCCTCCCCGTCCCGCGCTCGCCGCTCGACGGCTCGACGGAGGTCGACGTCGCCGTCGTGGGCGGCGGCTACACGGGGCTGTGGACGGCCTACTACCTCAAGCAGGCGGACCCCTCGCTGCGGGTCGCGGTGCTCGAACAGCGCTTCTGCGGCTACGGTGCCTCCGGCCGGAACGGCGGCTGGCTCTACAACGGCTTCGCCGGGCGCGGCGTCTTCGCCAAGCGGTACGGCAAGCCGCGCGCCGTCGCGATGCAGCAGGCCATGAACGACGCGGTGGACGAGGTGCTGCGGGTCTGCGACGCCGAGTCCATCGAGGCCGACCAGGTCAAGGGCGGCGTGCTGGAGGTCGCCCACACCCCCGCGCAGCTGGAACGGCTGGACGCCTTCGTCGCCGGCGAACACGGCTACGGCGAGAAGGACGTGCAGCGGCTGACGGCGGCGGAGGCGTCCGCGCGGATCGCCGTCTCCGGTGCCCTGGGCGGCAGTTGGACCCCGCACGGGGCGCGCGTCCAGCCGGCGAAGCTGGTCCTCGGACTCGCGGCGGCCGCCGAGCGGCTCGGCGTGGAGATCTACGAGCAGACGACGGTCACCGAGATCCTTCCGGCCTCGGCCACGACCCCGGCGCGCGCGGTCACCCCGCACGGGACCGTCTCGGCACGGTACGTGCTGCGCTGCACGGAGGGCTTCACCGCGAACCTGCGCGGCGAGAGGCGCTCGTGGCTGCCGATGAACTCCTCGATGATCGTCACGGCCCCGCTGCCCGCGTCGTTCTGGGACTCCGTCGGCTGGAACGGCCGCGAGACGCTGGGCGACTTCGCGCACGCGTACATGTACGCGCAGCGGACGGCCGACGACCGGATCGCGCTGGGCGGCCGCGGCGTGCCGTACCGCTTCGGCTCGCGCACGGACAACGACGGCTCGACGGCGGCGAAGACGATCGGGCAGCTGACGGAGATCCTGACCCGCTTCTTCCCCGCGGCGCGGGGTGTGGCGGTGGATCACGCCTGGTCGGGCGTGCTGGGCGTGCCGCGCGACTGGTGCTCGACGGTGACGGTCGACGCGGCGTCGGGCCTGGGCTGGGCGGGCGGCTACGTGGGCAGCGGCGTCACCACGACGAACCTGGCGGCGCGGACGCTGCGCGACCTGGTGCTGGGGCGGACGACGGAGCTGACGGCCTTGCCGTGGGTCGACCACAGGGTGCGCCGCTGGGAGCCGGAACCCTTCCGCTGGATCGGCGTCCACGGCATGTACGCCGCGTACCACGCGGCGGACCGTGCCGAGCTCCGCGGCCGCGCGACGACCTCCCCCATCGCCCGCGTCGCCGACGTGATCTCCGGCCGGCACTGATACCCACCCACGGGACGTTGCACTACCCCAGGGCGCGGGGCTCTGGGGAGGTGCCACCGGGCCGTGTGCCGAGGGGCTGAGCGCAGCTCGACGTGCGGAAACGGCAGGGGTGGCGGACGCTGGTGGAGGGACGGATCGGGGTCCGTCCGGGCCGCAGCATTCGACACCTTGGGGTGCCCATGTCTGTCTTCCTGTGCCTGCTTGTCGCCCCGCTGGGACTGCTCGTCATCCTTGGTCTCTCCTGGTTCGAGGACCACGTCCTCCGCCCGCCCGTCAGCCCCGCCGACCAGGTGGTGCAGAAGACCGTCGAACTGCTGAAGCAGCAGCATCCGCGTGACCCCGTGAGCCGCGCCACCCGCGGCCCCGGTTGACGCTGCCTCCGGCGACATGGTGGGATCTTTACGCCAAACGGAGGCAAGCAGAGGAAGCCGGTGTGAATCCGGCGCGGTCCCGCCACTGTCACCGGGGAGTGCCTGCGAACCACGGCCACGGCAGCCACGCGCTGTTGGAAGGCCCGCAGGTGCGTCGATCCGGAAGCCAGGAGACTCTCGCCTCCGGTACGTCGATCCAGGGCGCGGACCCTGAGTGAGGACACGCACCGGTGCGCAGACGCGCCTTCGCGTTCGGGGCCGCGGTGGGATACGCCGCCGACGCTCTCTTCGGCGATCCCCGGCGTGGTCATCCCGTGGCCGGGTTCGGCCGGTTCGCAGGGGCGCTGGAGCGCCGGCTGTACCGGGACCACCGGGGCGCGGGAGCCGCCTACACCCTCGTCGCCGTCGGTGCCGTCGCCGGCGGCGCCGTTCTCACGCAGCGTGTCCTGCGGCGTTCGCCGGCCGGGCAGGCCGCGCTCGCCGCGGTGTCCGCCTGGGCCGTGCTGGGGGGCGCGTCGCTCGTGCGGGAGGCGCGCGTGATCGCGGGCGCGCTGGAGCGCGGGGACGTCGAGGCGGCGCGCGAGCGCCTGCCGCATCTGTGCGGTCGGGATCCGCGGTCGCTCGACGAGGGCGAGATCGCCCGCGCGGTGGTCGAGTCGGTCGGCGAGAACACCGCCGACGCCGTCGTCAACGCGCTGGTCTGGGGTGCGCTCGCGGGCGCGCCGGGACTGCTCGCCTTTCGGGCCGTCAACACCCTGGACGCCATGGTCGGTCACCGCTCGCCGCGCCTGCTCCGCTTCGGCTGGGCCTCGGCGCGGCTGGACGACGTGGCCGGCTGGCCGGGGGCGCGGCTGACCGCGCTGCTGACCGTCGCCGCGAGCGAGGACCGGGGCCGCGCCTGGCGGGTGTGGCGGCGGGACGCGGGCGCGCACCCGAGCCCGAACGCCGGGCACGCGGAGGCGGCCTTCGCCGGAGCGTTGGGCGTGCGCCTGGGGGGCACGCTCCGTTACGGGGACAGGGTGGAGCACCGGCCGGTGCTCGGCGCGGAACTGCGACCGGTCGCGGTCGCCGACGTGGAGCGGGCCTGCCGGCTCTCCCGGCGGGTCGGCGCGCTGGCACTGGGAACGGCGACGACCGTCGCGCTGACGAGGGGTCTGTTGAGGGGGAAGCGCGGATGAGGGCCGCAACGGGCGCGCTGCTGGTCGCCGGGACGACCTCGGACGCGGGCAAGAGCGTGGTCACCGCGGGCGTCTGCCGCTGGCTGGCGCGACAGGGCGTCAAGGTCGCGCCGTTCAAGGCGCAGAACATGTCGCTGAACTCCTTCGTCACGCTCGACGGCGCGGAGATCGGCCGGGCCCAGGCCATGCAGGCCGCGGCGGCGGGCGTCGAGCCCGAGGCCGCGATGAACCCCGTGCTGCTCAAGCCGGGCGCGGACGGCCGCAGCCAGGTCGTGGTGCTGGGGAAGCCGGTGGCCGAGGTCGGCGCGCTGGACTACCGCGACCGCAAGCCCGCCCTGCTGCGCATCGCCCTGGACTGCCTCGCCGAGCTGCGCGGCCGTCACGACGTGGTGATCTGCGAGGGCGCAGGCTCCCCCGCCGAGATCAACCTGCGCGACCGCGACATCGCCAACATGGGCCTCGCCGTCGCCGCCGACCTGCCGGTCGTGGTGGTCGGAGACATCGACCGCGGCGGCGTCTTCGCCTCCATGTTCGGGACACTGGCGCTGCTCTCCGCCGAGGACCAGGCGCACATCGGCGGCTGGATCGTGAACAAGTTCCGCGGCGACGTCCGGCTGCTGCAACCGGGACTGGACATGCTGCACCGGCTGACGCACCGTCCGTCGCTGGGCGTGCTGCCGATGCTGCAGGGCCTCTGGCTGGACGCCGAGGACTCGCTCGACCTGGCGGGCGTGGTCGCACGTGGCGACGCGGGCCCGCCGCTCGGCTCGGACGTGCTGCGGGTGTCGGTGGTCCGGCTGCCGCGGCTGTCGAACTTCACCGACATCGACGCGCTGGCCCAGGAGCCCGGCGTGCTGGTGCGCTGGGCGACCAGGCCCGAGGAGCTGGCCGACGCCGACCTCGTCGTCCTGCCCGGCACCCGGGCCACCGTGGCCGATCTGGCCTGGCTGCGCGAGCGCGGCCTGGAGGCCCCGCTGCGCGCCCGCGCCGAGCGCGGCCTGCCGCTGCTGGGGGTCTGCGGCGGCTACCAGATGCTGGCCGGGACGATCAGCGACGAGGTCGAGTCGCGGGCCGGGGAGGTGCCCGGTCTCGGGCTGCTGCCGGTCAGGATCGCCTTCGCCAGGGAGAAGACGCTCGCCCGCCCCGTGGGCGCCGCCTACGGCGAGACCGTGCACGGCTACGAGATCCACCACGGCGTGGCGAGCGTCGACGGCGGCGAGCCGTGGCTCGACGGCTGCCGCCAGGGCACGGTCTGGGGCACCACCTGGCACGGCGCGCTGGAGAACGACGGCTTCCGCCGCGCCTTCCTGCGCGAGGTCGCCTCCGCGTGCGGGCGGGACTTCGTCCCCGCGCCGGACACCTGCTTCGCCGCCGCCCGCGAGGAGCGGCTGGACCGGCTGGGCGACCTGATCGAGGAACACGCGGACACCGACGCGCTGTGGCGGCTGATCGAGGGCGGCGTCCCGCGCGACCTGCCCTTCGTGCCGCCGGGGGCGCCGTGACCGACGACAGGCTTTCCGCACCGATGAGCACGACGAGCAAGACGACCGAGGGAGTTGAACGGGTGGACCAGGACCAGCGGCAGGTGGCGGAGACCGGGACCAGAGTGCTGCTGCTGTCGACCGCCGACACCGACCTGCTCGCGGCCCGCGCCTCGGGCGCGGCCTACCTGATCGGCAACCCGACCAGGACCGGTGTCGCCGAGGAGCTGCCGGCGCTGCTCGCGGACGCGGACGTGGTCGTGGTGCGCCTGCTCGGCGGACGGCGCGCCTGGGAGGACGGGCTCGCGGCGATCGCCGCCTCCGGCCTGCCGACGGTCCTGCTCGGCGGCGAGGCGGTCCCCGACGCCGAGCTGATGGGGATGTCGACCGCACCGGCCGGTGTGGTCGCGGAGGCGCTGCGCTACCTGGTGGAGGGCGGCCCGGCCAACCTGGCCGAGCTGGCGCGCTTCCTCTCCGACACGGTCCTGCTGACCGGCGAGGGCTTCGCCGCCCCGCAGGCCATGCCGCAGTTCGGCATTCGGGGGGGTGCTGAACTGCGGCATGGAAAGCCCACGGTGGGCGTGCTCTTCTACCGGGCCCACGAACTGTCCGGCAACACCGCGTTCGTGGACACGCTGTGCGCCGCGATCGAGGCGAAGGGCGGCAACGCGCTGCCGATCTACTGCGGATCGCTGCGCGGCGCGGACCCCGAGCTGTTCGGGCTGCTGGGCCGCTGCGACTCCGTCGTCGCCACCGTGCTGGCCGCGGGCGGCACCGTGGCCGCCGAGGCGTCGGCCGGTGGCGAGGAGGAGAGCTGGGACATCGGCGCGCTCGCCGAGCTGGACATCCCGGTGATCCAGGGCCTCTGCCTGACCACCTCCCGCGCGGCCTGGGACGAGTCCGACGCGGCGCTGACGCCGATGGACGCGGCGATGCAGGTGGCGATCCCCGAGTTCGACGGCCGGATCATCTCCGTGCCGTTCTCCTTCAAGGAGACCGGCCCGGACGGCATCCCCGTCTACGTCGGCGACGAGGAGCGTGCCGGCCGCGTGGCCGGGATCGCGCTGCGGCACGCGACGCTGCGCCACAAGCCGAACGGCGAGAAGAAGCTCGCGATCGTCTTCACCGCCTACCCGACCAAGCACTCGCGCGTCGGCAACGCCGTCGGCCTGGACACCCCGGCCTCGGCCGTCCGGCTGCTGGACGCGCTGCGCGCCGCCGGCTACGCCGTCGACGGCTACCCGGGCAACGGCGACGAGCTGATCCACCGTCTGATCGCGGCCGGCGGCCACGACGTGGAGTGGCTCACCGAGGAGCAGCTGCGGGCCGCGCCCGCGCGGGTGCCGCTCAAGGACTACCAGCGGTGGTTCGACGCGCTCGACCCCGAGCTGCGTGAGGGCGTCCGCGAGCACTGGGGCGAGGCGCCCGGTCAGCTCTATGTCGACGGCGACGAGATCGTGCTGGCCTCGCTGGCCTTCGGCAACGTGGTGCTGATGATCCAGCCGCCGCGCGGCTTCGGCGAGAACCCCATCGCGATCTACCACGACCCCGACCTGCCGCCCTCCCACCACTACCTGGCGGCGTACCGGTGGTTGGAGGCCACGACGTCCTCGGGCGGGTTCGGCGCCGACGCCGTGGTGCACCTCGGCAAGCACGGCACGATGGAGTGGCTGCCCGGCAAGGGCCTCGGCCTGTCGCGCGGCTGCGCGCCGGACGCGGTGCTGGGCGAGCTGCCGCTGATCTACCCGTTCATCGTCAACGACCCCGGCGAGGGCACCCAGGCCAAGCGGCGCGGGCACGCCACCATCGTGGACCACCTGGTGCCGCCGATGGCGCGGGCCGACACCTACGGCGACCTGGCCAAGCTGGAGCAGTTGCTGGACGAGTACGCGCTCGTCAGCGACCTCGACCCGACGAAGGCCCCGGCGGTCCGCGCGCAGATCTGGACGCTGGTCAAGGCGGCCGAGCTGCACCACGACCTGCATGTCGACGAGCAGCCGGACGACGAGGAGTTCGACTCCTTCGTCATGCACATCGACGGCTACCTGTGCGAGATCAAGGACGTGCAGATCCGCGACGGCCTGCACATCCTGGGCGGCGGCCCGGTCGACGAGGCGCGGGTCAACCTGGTGCTGGCGGTGCTGCGTTCGGCGCAGATCTGGGGCGGCAGGGCGGACGCCCTGCCCGGCCTGCGCGCCGCGCTGGCGAGCCACTTCGGGCTGGAGGAGAAGGACCTGCTGGCCGAGCCCGGCGCGGCCGTGGCCGTACCCGAGGCGCTGCGCGCGCTGGTGGACGGGCCCGCGCGGACCGGGGCGGACGCGGTGGACCTGCTGGAGCAGCTGTGCCGCAGGCTCGCCGAGGGCATGGAGGCGCGCGGCTGGGCCGTGGAGGCCGCGGGCGAGCTCGTCGAGCAGGTGCTCGGCGGCGAGCGCCTGAAGTCCGCCGTGGCCGTGCTGGAGTTCGCGGCCGAGGAGGTCGTGCCGCGGCTGGCGCGCACCACCGACGAGCTGGACCACATCGTCAGGGCGCTGCGCGGCGGCTACGTGCCGGCCGGCCCCTCCGGCTCGCCGACCCGCGGGCTGGTGAACGTGCTGCCGACGGGCCGGAACTTCTACTCCGTGGACCCCAAGGCGATCCCCTCACGGCTGAGCTGGGAGGTCGGCCAGGCGCTCGCCGACTCCCTGGTGGCGCGCTACCTCCAGGACACCGGCGCGTACCCGAAGTCGGTGGGCCTCACCGTCTGGGGCACCTCCTGCATGCGGACCCAGGGCGACGACATCGCAGAGATCCTGGCGCTGCTGGGCTGCCGCCCGGTCTGGGACGACGCCTCGCGCCGCGTCACCGGCTTCGAGGTGGTGCCGACGGCCGAGCTCGGCCGTCCGCGCATCGACGTCACCGTCCGCATCTCCGGCTTCTTCCGTGACGCCTTCCCGCACGTGGTCGCGCTGCTGGACGACGCGGTGCGGGCGGTGGCCGAGCTGGACGAGCCGGCCGAGGACAACTACGTGCGCGCCCACGTCGAGGCCGACGCCGCCGAGCACGGCGACCGCCGCCGCGCCACGGCCCGCATCTTCGGTTCCAAGCCCGGCGCGTACGGCGCGGGCCTGCTGCCGCTGATCGACGCCCGCAACTGGCGCTCCGACGCCGACCTGGCCGAGGTCTACGCCGTCTGGGGCGGCTACGCCTACGGCCGCGGCCTGGACGGCCGGGCCGCACGCGGGGACATGGAGCAGGCGTTCCGCCGGATCTCCGTGGCGGCGAAGAACGTCGACACCCGCGAGCACGACCTGGTCGACGCGGACGACTACTTCCAGTACCACGGCGGCATGGTGGCGATGGTGCGCCACCTGACCGGCGAGTCCCCGGCCGCCTACGTCGGGGACAGCGCGGTGCCCAGCCAGATCAGGACCCGGACCCTGGGCGAGGAGACGCACCGCGTCTTCCGCGCCCGGGTGGTCAACCCGCGCTGGATGGCCGCGATGCGCCGCCACGGCTACAAGGGCGCGTTCGAGATGGCCGCGACGGTCGACTACCTCTTCGGCTACGACGCCACCGCCGGCGTGGTCGACGACTGGATGTACGAGAAGCTCGCCGCGGAGTACGTCTTCGACCCGACCAACCAGGAGTTCATGCGCACGTCCAACCCCTGGGCGCTGCGCGGCATCACCGAGCGGCTGCTGGAGGCCGCGGACCGCAAGCTCTGGGCGGAGCCCGACCAGCAGACCCTGGACCAGCTGCGCGCCACCTACCTCGAGCTCGAGGGCGACCTGGAAGGGGACGCGGAGTGAGCGACGTCCAGGACTCCCGTTACCCCTTCACCGCCGTCGTCGGCATGGACGACCTGCGCCTCGCGCTGCTGCTCAACGCCGTCTCGCCGCAGGTCGGCGGGGTGCTGGTGCGCGGGGAGAAGGGGACGGCCAAGTCGACCATGGTGCGCGCGCTGGCCGGGCTGCTGCCCGCGATCGGCGTGGTGACCGGCTGCCGCTTCGCCTGCGACCCGGCCGCGCCGGACCCGCAGTGCCCGGACGGGCCGCACCCGGTCTCCCCGGCCGCCTCGCAGCGGGCCACCTCGCTGGTGGAGCTGCCGGTCGGCGTCAGCGAGGACCGGATCGTCGGCTCGCTGGACCTGGAGCGCGCCCTCGCCGAGGGCGTGAAGGCCTACGAGCCCGGCCTGCTGGCGGCCGCGCACCGGGGCGTGCTCTACATCGACGAGGTCAACCTGCTCCACGACCACCTGGTCGACCTGCTGCTCGACGCGGCCGCGATGGGCCGCTCCTACGTGGAGCGCGAGGGCGTGTCGGTGCGGCACGCGGCGCGGTTCCTGCTGGTCGGGACGATGAACCCGGAGGAGGGCGAGCTGCGGCCGCAGCTGCTTGACCGCTTCGGGCTGACCGTGGAGATCGCGGCGACCCGTGAGCCCGAGCAGCGCGCCGAGGTCGTGCGGCGACGCCTGGCCTACGACGCGGACCCGGACGGCTTCGCCGCGCGCTGGCAGGAGGAGGAGCGGGCGCTGGCCGCGCGGATCACCGCCGCACGGGCGCTGCTGCCGCAGGTCGTCCTGGGCGACGCGGCGCTGCGTCAGATCACGGCCGTCTGCGCGGCCTTCGAGGTGGACGGGCTGCGCGCGGACATCGTGATGGCCCGTACCGCCGTCGCCCTGGCGGCCTGGGCCGGGCGGACGCAGGTGCTGGCGGAGGACGTGCGGACCGCCGCGCAGCTGGCGCTGCCGCACCGGCGTCGCCGCAACCCCTTCGACGCCCCGGGGCTTGACGAGGAGAAGCTGGACGAGACGCTCCAGCAGCACGCGGGCCAGGACCCGCAGCCCGACCCGGACGGCGACCCCGACGGCGACGGACCGGACGACAGCGGCCCGGACGGCGGCGGAGGCGGAGGCGGGCAGCAGGGGCCGACCGAGCCCGAGCAGCCGTCCGCCAGGGACGACGCACCGGCCGAGGCCCCGCCGAGGGTCCCGCGCCGCAGGCGCCGGGCGCGCCCGCACCGCGCGAGGCCGCACCGGTGGCGGCCGACCAGCCTTACCGGACCCGGCTGTTCAAGGTGCCCGGCACCGGGCAGGGCGTCCAGGGCCGCCGCTCCCGCGCCGAGACCGACGGCGGCCACACCATCCGCTCCGCGCGCCCGACCGGCGCGCTGCAGCGGCTGCACCTGGCCGCCACCGTGCAGGCCGCCGCACCGCACCAGCTGGCGCGCGGCCGCAGCGGGCGGGCGCTGGTGCTGCGCAGGGACGACTTCCGGCAGCAGGTGCGGGAGGGACGCGAGGGCAACCTCGTGCTCTTCGTCGTCGACGCCTCGGGCTCGATGGCGGCGCGGCAGCGGATGTCGGCCGTCAAGGGCGCGGTGCTGTCCCTGCTGATGGACGCCTACCAGCGCCGGGACAAGATCGGGATGATCTCCTTCCGCGGCTCGGGCGCGGAGCTGCTGCTGCCGCCGACCTCCTCGGTCGAGGCGGGCGCGGCGCGGCTGGAGCTGCTGCCGACGGGCGGCCGGACGCCGCTTGCCGCCGGGCTGCTGCGGGCGCACGAGACGCTGCGCCTGGAACGGCTGCGGGACCCGCTGCGGCGGCCGCTGGTGGTGCTGGTGACGGACGGCCGGGCGACCGGCTCGCGCACGGCCCTGGACGAGGCGCGGCGCGCCGCGGGCTGCTGGCTGCGGCCGGGACGGCGGCGGTCGTGGTGGACTGCGAGAGCGGACCGGTGCGGCTCGGGCTGGCCGGCGAGCTGGCGGACCGTCTGCAGGCGCCCGCCGTCAGACTGGACGACCTGCGTGCGGACACGATGACCTCCCTTGTGAGGACGATGCAGAAGGAGGCGGCCTAGCCATGCCCCAGGGACAGCCGACCAGCGTTCCCGACGACGGCCTGACCACGCGTCAGCGCCGGACCCTGCCCGTGCTCGCGGTCCACACCGGAGCTGGCAAGGGCAAGTCGACGGCGGCCTTCGGGATGGCGCTGCGCGCCTGGAACCAGGGCTGGCCGATCGGGGTGTTCCAGTTCGTCAAGTCCGCCAAGTGGAAGGTGGGCGAGGAACACGCGCTCAAGGTCCTCGGCGCGAGCGGCGAGGGCGGCACGGTCGCCTGGCACAAGATGGGCGAGGGCTGGTCCTGGGTCCAGCGCGAGATCGCCGAGAGCGAGGACGCGGCCCGAGAGGGCTGGGAGCAGGTCAAGCGCGACCTCGCGGCCGAGACCTACCGCTTCTACGTGCTGGACGAGTTCACCTACCCGATGCACTGGGGCTGGATCGACGTGGACGAAGTGCTCTCGGTGCTGGCCGAGCGGCCGGGCTCGCAGCACGTCGTGATCACCGGCCGCTACGCGCCCGAGAAGCTGGTCGCGGCGGCCGACCTGGTCACCGAGATGACGAAGGTCAAGCACCCGATGGACGCCGGCCGCAAGGGGCAGCGGGGCATCGAGTGGTAGCTCTCCCCCGGCTGGTCCTGGCCGCGCCCGCCTCGGGCACGGGCAAGACGACGGTGGCGACCGGGCTGATGGCGGCGCTGACGGCGCGCGGGCTGCGCGTCTCCCCGCACAAGGTCGGCCCGGACTACATCGACCCCGGCTACCACGCGCTGGCGACCGGGAGGCCGGGCCGCAACCTGGACGCGTTCATGAGCGGGCCGGAGCGGATCGCGCCGCTGCTCGCGCACGGCGCGGCGGGCGCGGACGTGGCGGTGGTCGAGGGCGTGATGGGCCTGTACGACGGCGCGGCGCAGCGGGGCGAGCTGGCCTCGACCGCGCATGTGGCCAAGCTGCTGCGGGCGCCGGTGGTGCTGGTGGTGGACGCTTCCTCGCAGAGCCGCTCGGTCGCGGCCCTGGTGCACGGCTTCGCGTCCTGGGATCCGCAGGTGCGGATCGGCGGGGTGATCCTCAACCGGGTGGCCTCGGACCGGCACGAGCTGCTGCTGCGGGAGGCGCTGGAGGAGGGCGGCGGCGTGCCCGTGCTCGGCGCGCTGCGGCGCAGCGGCGGGGTGGCGACGCCGAGCCGGCATCTGGGGCTGGTCCCTGTCGTGGAGCGGGACGCCGAGGCGCTGCGGGCCGTCCGCGAGATGGGCGAGCTGGTCGCGGCGGGCGTGGACCTGGACGCGCTGCTGGCGCTGGCGCGCAGCGCGCCGGAACTGCACGGGCCCGCCTGGAACGCGGACGAGGAGATCGCCGCTCTCGGCAGCGCCGGGAGCACTGCTCTTGTTCCGGACGCCCCGTCAGGGACGCGACCGGTGGTCGCGCTCGCGGGGGGAGCGGCGTTCTCCTTCTCGTACGCCGAGAACGCCGAACTGCTCACGGCCGCCGGGGCGGAGGTCGTGCCGTTCGACCCCCTCCACGACGAGAAGCTGCCGGAGCGGACGGCGGCGCTGGTCATCGGCGGCGGCTTCCCCGAGGTCTACGCGTCCGAGCTCTCGGCGAACCGGGCGCTCCGCGACGAGATCACCGCTCTCGCGCAGTCCGGAGCACCGCTCGCAGCGGAGTGCGCCGGTCTGCTCTACCTCTGCCGCGAGCTCGACGGAAAGCCCATGTGCGGAGTCCTGGACGCGGAGGCGGCCATGTCGCCCCGGCTCACCCTCGGCTACCGCGAGGCCGTCGCCCTGAGCGACAGTCCGCTGGCCGTCGCCGGCACCCGGCTCGCGGGCCACGAGTTCCACCGCACCGTCACCACCCCCGGCGCCGGGCCCGCGCCCGCCTGGGGCTGGCGCGCCCACGACGGGCGGCCCACGACCGAGGGCTTCACCTCCCCGACCCTGCACGCCTCCTACCTGCACCTGCACTGGACCGCCGCGCCCGCGCTGCCCGCCCGGCTGGTCGAGCACGCCGCCCGGTACCGGCGAGAATGACCCCATGACGCGCAAGACGACGACACCGGCCACCGCCACCTGCCCCTGCGGGCAGCCCCGCCCCTACCCCGAGTGCTGCGGTCCGCTGCACGCGGGCACCGCGCAGGCCGCCACCGCGGAGCAGTTGATGCGCTCACGCTTCGCCGCCTTCGCCAAGCACGACGAGGCCTACCTGCTGCGGAGTTGGGCCCCCGAGACGCGGCCGGTTCGGATCGACCTCGACCCCGGCCTGCGCTGGGAGCGGTTGGAGATCCTCGGCGGCACCGAGGGCGGCCCCTTCCACACCGAGGGCACCGTCGAGTTCCGCGCCCACTACCGCGAGGGCCGCGCGTCCGGTTCCCTGCACGAGAACAGCAGGTTCCGCCGCGAGGCGGGGGCGTGGGTCTACGTCGACGGTGACATCACGGACTGACGCCGGCGCACCCGGAACGGAACCCGGAGCGGAACCCGGCAGTCTCCCGGCCCCCGGCCGGTTCCGGCGTGCTTTCATGGACAGCGTGGGGGGTCACGCCCGAGTGCCGCGCCGGTGGTCCGGCCCGCGCCGACGCCACTGGGCGACGGCCGTCGCCGCGATCCTGGCCCTGGGCTGCCTGATCGCCCTGCTGGGCCGCGGCGAAGGACCCGCCACGGCCGGACCGGGCCCCGCGGCCGCAGGGGCGAGCGGCTCGGACACGGCCCCCGGCTGGGGGCTGACCCACACCCAGTACAGCGCCGACACCGGCGACGCGGCCGCGGACTCCGCCGCCCGGGCGCTGCTCGCGCAGGCCCCGCTCCCCCAGGACCAGGCGCTGATGGGCTGGGGCACCGACAATCCCGAACCCTCCCCCGGGGTCTACGACTTCGGACGTCTCGACGCCCGTATCGCGATGATCACCCGCAGCGGCGGCCGTCCGGTGATCACCCTGTGCTGCGCGCCCGACTGGATGAAGGGCGGCACGCCGGGCCGGACCGACTGGTCCCGCCTGGAGACGGCTCCCTCCCCCACGCACTACGCCGACTTCGCCGCCCTCGCCGCAACCGTGGCCAGGCGCTACCCGCAGGTCCACGCGTACGTGGCGTGGAACGAGTTCAAGGGCTTCTTCGACAACGCCTCCGACCAGTGGGACGCCGCCGGGTACACGGCGCTCTACAACCAGGTCTACCGCGCCCTGAAGGCGGTGCGTCCCGGGATCGAGGTCGGCGGCCCCTACCTCCCGGTGGACGGCTTCGCGCCGGGCTCCGCGACGGACGCCTCCGTGGTGAGCGGCCCCTGGGGCACGCTGGACCAGCGGGTGGTCACCGCCTTCGACTACTGGCTGGCGCACAAGGCGGGCGCCGACTTCGTCGTCGTCGACGGCTCGACCGAGCCCAAGGACGGCGCCCCCGCCCCGGACCCCTTCGCGGCGACGGCGAAGTTCACCGACGTCAGCCGCTGGATCCACGACCGGACCCCGCTGCCCCTGTGGTGGGCCGAGTGGTACGTGGAACCGCCGGACTCCGGCTGGAGCGAGCCCTACCGTGACGCGGTGCTGGCCTCCGGCATGATCGCACTGGCCCGGGGGCGCGTCGCTGCGGCCTTCTACTGGAATCCGGAGACCGGCGCCGCCGACTGCCCCGGCTGCCTGTGGAGCACCTCCGGTGCGGCCCTGCCGCCGCTGGCTCTGCTGCGCGGTTTCGCCCGCTGGTTCCCGCCCTCGGTGACGCCGGTCCCGGTCCAGGTGTCCGACGCCCGCGTGCGGGTGCTCGCCCAGGCCGCCGAGGGCGTGGCGGTGAACACCGCCGACCGGACCCTGCGGGTCGTCGTCGACGGCCGGACGCTGAGCCTCGGCCCGTACCAGGTGCTCTGGTTCAGCCGGTAGCCGTCAGGGCGGCGGTTCGCCTCACCGCAGCGTCAGGAAGCGCTCCATCACCGCGAGCAGGAAGCCGCCGACCAGCACCGTGGCCGTCGCCCCGAACGCCCACCGCCGCCGCCCGGCCCAGGGGCCGGTCCGCAGCCGGACCACCTCGTGCCAGAGCAGCAGCGGAACCAGCACCGTCAGCAGCCCCACCTCGGCCAACGTCCAGCCGGTCCAGCGCAGCACCGGGCCGACGGGTCCCGCCCCGATGTCGCGCGGCGCCGGTCCGGCGGGCGGCTCCGCCAGCCGGTACAGGGCGGCGTCCGGTGCGCTGACGACGGCGACCAGGCGCGGGTCGGCGTCGAGGAACGCTCGGGTGCCGGAGTACCAGTCGGCGGGATAGCCGTCGTTGGAGGAGAGGTCCGCACCCTCGGTGCGGGTGATGATCAGATAGCTCTGCGGGCCGGCCGCGCGCAGCGCCGACTCCCATGCCCCGACGTCCGAGGGATCGGGAGGGGCGGCCGTGCCGACGTAGGCGACGGTGTCCATCGCGCGTTGGTTCCACGGGATCGCGGGCGTCGTCGTCGGGTTGGCCTCCGGGCCCGGGTAGAGCACCCTGGCGCTCGGGGTGGCGTGCTGATAGACCCAGCCGAGCGCCGCGACCTCGCCGCCGGTCACCCGCTCGAACTGCTCGTTGCCGTACCGGGCCACGCCGAACGCCGCGACCGCGAGCACCGCCCAGAGCGTCACCAGCGCCGCCGTCCACCGCGGCGGCCGCGGTCGCCGCTCCTGCGGGTAGAAGAGGAGCGCGGCCAGCGCCGCCACGCCCGGCAGCGCGAAGAGGAAGACGCGCAGCGCGATCTCGCCGCCGTAGCTCTGCATGCCGAGGGTGAAGAACGGCATGAACGCCAGCACCGGCAGCACCCGGTCCCCGCGCCCGCGGGTGCGCCCGGCCCGCCGTCCGCGCCACCAGCCCAGCACCGCCAGCCCGAACCAGGCCCCGCTCAGCAGCACCCGCAGGTACAGCACCGCCTGGTGGGCCGGATCGCCCTTCACGCGCCCTGCCACGCCGCTGCTGACGTTGCCGCCCAGCTGTCCCATGCCGCCGAAGATGGTGCTCAGGTGGCCCGACCAGAAGCCTTCCGCCTCCAGGGAGAGCCAGGCCGCCGCCACCACCGCCAGCAGCACCGCGAACCAGATGCTCAGCGTGGTCCGGCGGACCAGCCACAGCATGCCCACCGCGGCGATCATCACGAACGGCGTCAACTGGTGGGCGGCGACCGCCGCCACGAAGAGCGACGTCAGCAGGCCGAGCAGCAGCGCCCGTTCGAGCGCGCTGCCGGGCCGGTCGGCGCTGCCGGCCGCGTCCGCTCCCTCGCCGGGCCGCCGGAAGACGCTCACCAGCACGGCCACGAAGCAGAGATAGAGCGCGTAGCCGAACGCCTGGGGCGAGAAGTAGTCCTGCCCGACCCACGAGCCCGCCACGAAGAACCAGAGCGCGCACCAACGTGCCCGTCGCGGCAGTCCCACCGCGCGCAGCAGCACGGCGAGCGAGGCGAGGCAGAGCAGTTGCGAGCCGACCTGGCTCCACTGCAGCACCGGCAGCGGGTCGTCGATCCCGCCCACCCTGAGCATGAGCGCCGCCAGCCCGAAGAAGCCCGGCCAGCTGAACCTGGCGTCCCAGAGCGGGAGGGTGTGCCCGGTGCGCTCGATGTAGTCGACGAAGCCGAGGTGCTGCCAGGCGGTGGGGAATCTGGGCAGCGGCTCGACCAGCGCCGCGGCGCCGTGGAGCACCAGGACCGCGGCGAGCAGCAGGAACAGCTGCAGCGCCGGTCGGGCGACGGCGCCGTTGAGGGTCACGAAGAACAGTCCGCCCAGCACGCACGCCGAGACCAGCGCGAGCGGCGGCAGGGCGGAGACCAGCCCGAGCCCGCCCATCCGGTCCAGGTCGACGCCGGTCACGCCTGCCATGGCGACCAGGTAGGCGCCGAGCGCGGCGAGCGCGCAGACCCAGAGCGCGACGGCGGCCGGCGCGCGGCGGCGTGGCGGCGCGTCGCCGAGCCGGTCCGGCGTGGCGTCGAGGCTGACGGGAGGTGCGGTCACGGGCGTCCTCAGGTCAGGGTCGGGGCGTCGGGAAGGGACGGCGTTGCGGGCGGCGGCGGGACCGGCGTCGGCAGCGGGTCGGCCGCGCCGCGCAGCACCCGGAGCAGACCGGGCAGCGCACAGAGCGCGACCGTGGACTGGCTGGCCAGCACCGCCACGCCGACGCCGGCGATGCCCATCCGCGGCATCAGGACCAGCGAGAGGACCAGCACCAGGGCGCACATCAGCCCCTGCAGCAGGGCGACCTGGCGGGTGCGGCTGCGGGCGCGCAGGGTGCCGAAGTAGACCTCGATCAGCACGCGGGTGAAGCCCGCCGCGGCCAGCCAGCGCAGCAGCGGCGCGCCCGCCGCGGCGTAACCGGGACCGAAGACGTCCAGCACCCGCGGGGCGGCCAGGCCGAGCAGGGCGAAGCAGGGCAGCGTCACCCAGGCCATCCGCAGCAGCGCGCCGCGGGTGTGCGCGCCGAGCAGGGCCGGACGGCGCGCGGACTCGACGGTGAGCGAGGCGGCCATGTTGACCGCCAGCAGGTCGAGGGTGCCGCCGATGGTGTTGATGATGTAGTAGACGGCGTTCTGGTCGGCGCTGACCCGGGCCGCCACCAGCACCGGCACCAGGTAGGTGACCACCAGGTTGAACACGGACCCGGTGTAGTCGCCCGCCAGGAAGCGGCCGATCTGCCGGACCGAGGGCGGCGTGACCGCGGGGTCGGCCGCCGCGGCCTGACGCGGCACCAGCCGCCGCACGATGAGCAGCCCGATCGGCACCACCGACAGGGCCACCGCGGCCGCCCAGGAGACGAAGACGCCGGTGGCCGGGATCGTCCCGGCCAGCAGCACCAGCAGCACGGCCTTGCCCACGGAGAAGGAGAGGTTCCCGACCGGCACCCAGACGGCCGCCCGCAGCCCGATCAGCACCCCGTCCTGGAGCGTCAGCCAGGACCAGGCGAGCACGGCGGCCAGGAACCCGGCCGCCCGCGCCCAGCCGCGCAGGAAGTCGTAGTGCGAGCCCCAGAGCGGCAGCCCGGCCAGGAAGAGCAGCGTGATCGCGGTCGAGGCCAGCGCGTTGACGCCGTAGGCGCGCGCCAGCAGCCGCCCGGTGGCGCGTCCGGCGACGGGCACGAAGCGGGCCAGTGCGCCGGTGAAGCCGAGCGCGGTCAGACCGGACAGCAGCTTCATCGCGGCGATCGCGGCGGAGCCCCGGCCCATGTCCGCCGCGCTGTAGTAGCGGGCGGCGAGCCACCAGTAGCCCAGCCCGAGCGCGCCGGAGACCACGGTGTTGAGCATCAGGGCGTAGCCGTTGCGGAAGAGCGGCGCGCGGTCGTCGTGCGCTCGGTCGCCCGGCGGCCCCTCGTCGGGCCCGGGCTGGGTGGCCGCGCCGTGCGCGGAGGTCGTGGTCACCGCCGCCCCTGCCCCCAGCCCCCTGGGCCGGATCCGACGAGGCCGCGGGCGCGCCGGACCACGGCGTAGCCCTTGGTCAGCGTGCGGTCGGCGAGGTAGTGCCGGGTGACCGCGAGCCCCTGGACCACCTGCCGGAAGGTCGCCGGGTCGGTCCGCCGACGGATCGTCAGCCGGGCCAGGGCGTAAGGGCCCTGGTGCGGCCGGGCCAGGGTGTTGGCCACCGCGCAGGCACCGCTCCACCCTGCGGCCCTGACCGCGTCGCGGACCCGGGCGTCGGAGTAGCCGAACGGATAGCAGAACACCTGGTCCGCCCGGCCCAGCCGGTCCTCCAGCAGGTGCCGGGAGCGCGCCAGTTCCTCGCGGAGCGCGGCCGGTCCGACGGCGTCGAGGGCCGCGTGGCTGTGGCTGTGGGCGCCCGTCTCGATACCGGCCGCCTCGATCTCCCTCAGCTGCGACCAGCTGAGGGTGGCGTCGAGCGGCCGCCCCGCGCGGTCCGCGGGGGCGGCGTCGGCCAGCCAGCCGGTGGTCACGAAGAGGCTCGCCGCGAACCGCCGTGCGACGAGCCGGGGCAGCACCTCGCTGTGGAAGTCCGCGTAGCCGTCGTCGAAGGTCAGCACGACCGGGCGGTCGGGAAGCTGCGCCCCCGACCTCCAGTGCTCGACCAGTGCGCCGAACGGCACCGGGGTCAGGCCGAGTTCGGCCAGCACGTCGAGCTGCTCGGCGAACCGGTCCGGGTGCACGGAGAGCCCGTGGGTGGTCGCGGGCGGATCGGCGCGCACCGAGTGGTACATCAGCACCGGGACGGCCGTGCTGCCGCGGATCACCTCCGCCTCCCCTCGACCGGGCGCGCCCGGTGGCGCAGGCCCACGGCGTAGCCGGCCGCCGTGATCAGCGCGCCCGCGCCGATCGCCCCGGCTCGGCCCAGACCGGAGGGCCGCCCGCGGACCGCGTCGCGCAGCCCTCTGACGATGCCCGCGGGCAGCACGCGCGAGACGTACGCGCGTTCGGTGGCCAGCCCGTCCTCCGCGCCGACGCGCGCGGTGACGCGCGCCTTGGACAGCCCCTCGGCCCAGCTGCGCCGGCACAGGTAGCGGAAGCGCTCGCGCTCCCGCGTGACCAGATGATGGATGACGGCGCGGTCGTCGTAGCGGAACTCGGCGTCCGGGCGCGCCTGTTGGATCCGGATGCAGAGCTCGGTCTCCTCCCCGCCGCCCGCGCTCGCGGCTCTCCCGCCGCCGGCCCCGCGCCCGATGCCCTCGGGAAAGCCACCCGCGACGGCGAACGCGCCACGCCGGAACGAGGCGTTGCCGCCGAGCACGTTCCGCACGCGAGCACGTCCGACGGGCATGCCGAGGTAACTGGCGCCGTGGACCCAGTCGAACTCCTCCGGATACCAGGCCGGCCGTCGCCCCGACGCCCAGACCGGCAGGGTCCGGCCGCCGACGCCCATCACGACGGGGTCGGTGTAGCCGGAGACCAGAACGGCGAGCCAGTCCGGCTCGGCGGTGGCGTCGTCGTCCAGAAAGGCGACGACCTCGCCGGCGGCGGCCTCGGCCCCGGTGTTGCGCGCACCGGAGAGCCCCTTGTCGTGGACGTTCGGCAGGACCCGGATCACCTTGTCCCCGTCATGTCGGGCCCGGAGTCTGGCGAGCAGCGCCTCGTTGTGGTCGACCACCACCAGGACGTCCGAAGGCGCGAGCGACTGCGCGACGGCCGAGTCGATCGCCGCGCAGAGCTGCGGCCAGCGCAGCTCGGTGTAGACGCAGATCACGACGGACGCGTTGAGCGCCGCCGAGGCGGCTGCCTCCGGCGTCTCGCTCCCGCGGACCTCGACCCTGAGCACCCCGACGACGCCTTCCGCGGTCACCGCCGCCGCAGACGCGCGGGAGGGGTCCGCAGGCACGGGCACGCGCAACCCGTTCACCTCCGCCGCCGACACCCGCCCCGCAGGCGCAGCCGCCGCAGACGCGCGGGAGACCTCCACGGGCGGGTTGTACGTCGCCGGTCCGCCTGGCTTCGCAGGGACCGGCACGCGCAGCCCGTTGACGCTCGCCGCGGGCGCAGCCGCCGCGGACGGGCGGAAAGCTTCCACGGGCGAGTCGTTCGTCGCTGGTCCACCTGGCTCCGCAGGCACGGCAGCCGAGGTGGCGGGGGAAGCGGTCGGAGGTGCGTCGGGCGTCGTCGCGGCACTGGCCGGCGCCGCGGGTGGGGCGGTGTCGGGCACGGGCTCGGCGCCCGTGGGGGTCGCGGTCATGGCTGGTGGGTTCTCCCCCGGTCGGGACCGTCGGGTCTGCGGGTGCCCAGGGCGCCGACGGCGAGCAGCGCGGCGGTGAGCAGCAGGGCGGCGAGCGCGCCGTGGCGGGGTGACCACCAGCGCAGCGAGAGCATGGTCTGCGCGATCAACGTGTCGGCGGCCAGGCCGCCGAAGAGCGCGACCAGCAGCCGCAGCGGCAGGTCCCGCCCCGGCAGCGCCCACGCCAGCGCCGCGCCAGGACCCGCCGGCAGGAAGAGCAGGGCCAGCGCGGCGACGGGCTGTGAGCGCACGCCCGCGGCGCTGAGCGCCGTGGCCACCGCGGCGAGCCCGAGCAGCGTCGTCACCAGGGCCGTCGCGGAACGTCCTGACGCCCGGAGCACCGCCGTGGACCGCTGGTCCGGCGTGTCGCCGTTCACCTCTGCCCCGGCCCCGTGGACGACGCGGCGCCGCCCGCCTGTCGGCGCTGCTGCCACTCCTCCGCCGACAGGACGATCCCGGGGAAAGGCCGCAGCGCGGCCAGGCGTGGTGCGGCGTCCGAGCGGGCGAGCGAGGGATAGACGGGCAGCACCCGCTCGGCCGCGAAACCGGCCGAGACGAGCCGCAGCGCCACCCGCCCCAGCGCCGCGCCCGTGGACGGCGGTCCGGCGCAGAGCAGGGCGACGCCCCCGATCCGGCGGACGCTCTCCACCAGCCGCGGCTCCTCCGGCAGCAGCACGCCGTCCTGGCGGACGCTGCGGCAGACCACGTGGCGGTAGTCCAGCGCCGTCAGGGCCGCCGCGACCAGCGGGGCGAGGCAGGCTCCCTCGGGGCGGAGGCCGAGCACCAGAAGCACCCGGTCCCGGTCGGGGTGGGCCTGGGCGAAACGGCCCGCGAGGGCGACGCAGTCGGCCGGTCGCAGCCCCAGCCCGGCGAAGCACCGCGGGGCCTCACCCCGCGCGTTGCGCAGCCAGCGGGTCGGGGCGGGCGGCAGGCCGCCGCGTAACGGCCCGAGCGCGCCCTTGAGCGCGGTGAGCGCCATCGCCCGGTCCTCGTCGTCCTCGATCAGCACGGCCTCCGCGAGGACGTTCGCGAGGTCGCGGATCGTCACATGCCAGTCCTCGAGGCCGAGTCGGCCCCGCACCAGGACCGCGCTCCGCGCCAGCCGCTCCGTGCCGAGGCGCACCACGCCCACGCCGGCGCGCACCGGCAGCGGCGCGCCCACGGGGGCGCGCAGGATGCGCGAGCCGGGGCCCTGCAGGCGGTCCGCGGTCAGCTGGCCGAGCGCAGCGGCGGAGAAGTAGGCCGCCGCCGCCTCGGTCCGGTCGGCGGCCTCGACCAGGCGGCGCGCCAGTGTCGGCGCGTCCGCCCCGGACACCGCGCGCGCCGCGGCGGTGAACTCAGGCATGGCGGTTCCTCCGGACCGGTTGCGGGCTCGCACCGGCGGAGCCTGCGGCGCGTTCGCGCAGCAGGGTCCGCAGCACCCGCTGGCCGTCGCGGAAGGTGCGCAGGTTGGACCGCCCGGTGCGGCGCGGCAGTTCGAGGGTGGGCACCTCGGCCACCCGCAGACCCTCCAGCAACGCCCGGCAGACCATCTCGGTCTCGATCTCGAAACCCGAGGAGCGCAGGTCGAGGCGGGCCAGGGCGTCCCTGCGGAAGCCGACGAAGCCGTAGCAGAGATCGGTGAGCGAGGCCTGGTAGAGCAGGTTGGTGAGGGCCAGCAGCGCGCGGTTGCCACCGCGGCGCAGCGCGGTGATGTCGAGCGAGCCGCCGCCCCCGGTGAACCGCGAGCCCTTGACGACGTCGTAGCCGTGCTCGAGGAAGTGCACGTAACGCGGGATCTCCCTGGGCGACATGCTGCCGTCGGCGTCGATCATGATGATGTAGTCGCCCTTGGCGTTCAGGAAGCCCGTACGCAGCGCGTTTCCCTTGCCCGGCCCGCTCTGCGGGACGACCCGCAGCGACGGCAGGCAGGCGAGCGCCCGGCCGGCCGTGTCGTCGCTGGACTCGCCGTCGACCAGGATCACCTCGTCGACGCAGTCAGGGATCCTGCTCAGCACCCAGGCGATGTTGGCGGCCTCGTTCCTGGCCGGAACCACCAGGCTGACCGAACCGCCGGTGGGATGGATGTCGGAGACGTGGTCGGAGCGCGCCGTGGTCGCTCCGGACGAGCCCGTGACGACGCTGACTGTTGTTTCCATGGATGCACCTCGGTCCCCCCACACGGCGCGCGGCGGCGCCGTGAAGGTGCGAAAGATCGTGCCCTGCCCCCTGACGGCTCCCCTCGCCGCCATCCCCAGCACGGTATCCGCGTCGGCCGCTCTGCGAAAGCGGTCCGGCACAATCGGTTAACACCCCGCCAAAACAGGAGCCTCACAAGTGGAACGTGAATTCCCGTACTGAATTCGCTTGCGGCACTTCCGTCACGCCCGTTCACTGCTCCCCCTCGACTGCGCACGCACGACGATGCGCCGCTTGTGCGCCCCCACAGCTGTCGCGCACTCCTTGTAATGCCGTGACAGCCGGGAGTACCTTGCGTTCCGGGTCAGACGCCGAGCTCGGCGTGGTCACCGTATCCCGGGGGGGACTTGTGGCTCTTCGACCTTTGGGGCCCGACACAGCCGTGCCTGCACTCGTACTCAAATTCGGCCATTATCCTTTGCACCACGGAGGAGTCGGAGCGATCCGCTCGCTCGGCCGGCTCGGCGTGCCGGTGCACGCCGTCTCCGAGGACCGGTTCACCCCGGCCGCCGTCTCCCGCTACACCCGCGGCGTGCACGTGTGGCGCACGACCGGCGCCGAGCCGCAGGAGCGGCTGCTGGCCGGACTGCTGCGGATCGGCGAACGCATCGGCCGCCCCGCGCTGCTGATCCCCACGGACGAGGAGGCGGCGGTCCTGGTCGCCGAGCATCAGGACGCCCTCAACCACCGCTTCCTCTTCCCACGGAACCCCGAGGGCCTGGTCAGAGCGGTGGCGAGCAAGCAGGGACTGCACGAGCTGTGCCTGCGCCACGGGGTGAGCACGCCACGGGCGGCCTTTCCGGAAAGCAGGGCCGAGGTCCTGGACTTCGCCCGCACGGCGGTCTTCCCCGTGGTCGCCAAGAACCGTGACCCCTTCGCCCGCCGGGCCAGTCCCGCCGTGCCGGGGACCACCAGGATCGACGACGCGGAGACGCTCGCGGCGCTGGCCGAGGCCTGGGGCGAGCACCCGGGCGTGGTGCTGCAGGAATACCTGCCGCGCGCGGACGCGGAGGACTGGATCGTACACATGCACACGAGTGCGGCGGAGGACGCCCGCGTTCTCTTCACGGCGGTGAAGGCACGTTCCTGGCCACCGCACGCGGGAATGACCGCGATGGCGGTCACCACCCCGAACGATGAACTCGCACAGTTGTCCGCCGATTTCTGCAAGGAGATCGGCTTCGCCGGCGTCTGCGACCTGGACTGGCGATTCGACCGCAGGGACGGCCGATACAAGCTGCTCGATTTCAATCCGCGTATCGGCGCGCAGTTCCGCCTGTTCGAGACGCGGGCGCGCGTCGATCTGGTCCGGGCCCTGCATCTGCACCTGACCGGACGGCGAATTCCGGCCGCACCGCAGATCGAAGGGCGGCGGATCGTCGTCGAGAACATCGACCTGCTGGCCAGGCTCGCCTACCGGGGGTCCGACTACCGCACCCCGTCGCTGCCGCCGCGCTCCCGCTGGACCGAGACCGAGCTGGGCTGGTGGGCGAAGGACGACCCGCTGCCCTTCCCGGTCATGCTGGCGCGCTCGGTCCGGCCCGGCCTGCGCTACGTCGCCGCGACCCGCACCCGGCACGCCTGAGGGCCCGTCGGCCCGCCCCACCAGGCCACGGCCCCGAGGGGCCGCGTCCCACCCTGACCAACCGTCATGTCCTCGTACCGCAACTGGAAGGAGCCGACGATGTCCCGTCCCGCACAGGGAGGCCATCGGAGCCCCCGCACCGCCGTCGTGGTCGGCGCCGGACCCTACGGACTGTCCGCCGCCGCCCATCTGCGGGCCGCCGGGCTGTCGGTGCGCGCCTTCGGCGACCCGATGCACAGCTGGCGCGACACCATGCCGGCCGGCATGTGTCTCAAGTCCACGCCCGACGCCTCCACCATCTCCGCCCCCGCGCCGGGCCACAGCCTGCCGGACTTCTGCCGGGCCAACGGGGAGACCGAGCCGCGGGGCCACGATCGGGTGCCGGTCGAACTGTTCACCCGCTACGGCAGCTGGTTCCAGCAGGAGCTGGTCCCCTACCTGGAGCGCGACACCGTTGTGGCGGTCCGTCAGAGCGGCTCCGTCGACGGCTGGTTCGAGGTGACGCTCGACTCGGGGGAGACCTTCCCCACCCACGCCGTCGTGGTCGCCAGCGGCCTGACCGGCTTCGCGCACGTGCCCCGCCTGCTGGCCGGGGTCGCACCCGAGGGCCCCGGACCCGACGCCCCGGTGTCGCACAGTTCCCAGCACGCCGATCCCGCCGCACTGGCCGGACGGTCCGTGCTGGTCGTCGGCGCGGGCCAGTCCGCCCTGGAGGGCGCGGCCCTGCTGCACGAGTCGGGCGCCCAGGTGGAACTGGTCGCGCGGACCCCGCGGATACGGTTCGGCGCGCCGCCGGCCGACGGCCTGCGCTGGCAGCCTGAATCGCCCATGGGCCCGGCCTGGTCGCTGTGGGCCATGGCCCGGTATCCGCAGGCCTTCCGGTCCCTGCCGCAGCAGGTACGGCTACGGCTGGTCAAGCAGGTGCTCGGCCCCAGCGGCTCCTGGTGGCTGCGCCCGCGGGCGGACGGCGTCTTCCCGATGCACGCCGGCCAGCAGCTGCGCACCGTGCGCCGCGAGGGCGACAAGGTCGTCCTGACCACGAGCGGCCCCGGCGGCGCGACCCGTGAGTTCACCGCCGACCACGTACTGGCCGCCACCGGCTACCGGGTCGACCTGACGGCTCTGCCCTTCCTCTCCACGGAGCTCCGCGCCCGGCTCGACCGCGTCGGCGGCTTCCCCGCCCTGGACGAGGGGATGTGCTCCACCGTCCCCGGCCTCTACTTCACCGGCCTGCCGGCGGCCGCGTGCTTCGGTCCGTTCATGCGCTTCGTCTGCGGGACGGAGTTCGCCTCCGCCAGGATCGCCTCCGCCCTCACCGGCCGGTTCGCGAGGTGACCGGGGAGGCCGGCGCAAGCGCCGCGGCGCGTGGCTCAGCCCACAGGGGGTCCGGTTGACTGCCCGACACGCTGCATGGTGGGATTTCGAGGCCTGATTTGAACGAATACGGCGGCAATGACGAGGAAGTCCGGTGCGAGTCCGGCGCGGTCCCGCCACTGTCAGCGGGGAGGCCGAGTGCCGACCCCGTGAGCCAGGAACTCTGGCCGCCGTCACCACGAGCCGGGGCGCGGACCCCGAGTGAGGACTGCTGCCGTGCGCGAACGCGCGCTTGGCCCACGCCTGGTCGGCGTGGGCATGGGACCGGGTGACCCGGAACTGGTCACCGTCAAGGCCGTGCGTGTGCTGCGCGAGGCGGACGCGGTGGTCGTACCGGTCATGGACACCGGCGAGATCGGGCGGGCCGAGGCCACCGTGCGGCACCACGCCGACGCGGCCAGGATCGTGCGCGTGGTCTTCGCGCTGAACGAGCGTGAGGACCGGGCCCGGCGCGAGGCCGCCTGGGACGAGGCGGGCGCGCGGGTCGCGGAGCTGCTCCGTGCGGGCGACCGCCCGACGGTCGCGTTCGCGACGATCGGCGACCCGAACGTCTACTCGACCTTCACCTATCTGGCGCACACGCTGCGGGAGCTCGTTCCCGACCTGGTCGTCGAAACCGTCCCCGGCATCACCGCGATGCAGGATCTGGCCTCCCGCAGCGGAACCGTGCTGGCCGAGGGCACCGAGCCGGTGACCCTGGTGCCGGTCACGGCGGGCTCCGCCGTGCTCAAGGAGGCCCTGGCCGGTCCGGGCACGGTCGTCGCCTACAAGTTCGGCCGACTGGCCGCGCAGGTCGGCGAGGCGCTGCGGGAGACCGGCCGCGACGGCGACGCCGTCTGGGGCGCGTCGCTCGGGCTGCCGGACCAGCAGTTGAGCGCACCGGGAACACCGATCGACGGCACGCTGCCGTATCTGTCGACGCTGATCGCTCCGGCGCGGCGCGAGGGCCGAGGGGGAAAGCTGTGACCACCACTGACGGCACGACGGGCAAGGTGACCTTCGTGGGCGCCGGACCCGGTGCGGCCGACCTGCTGACCTTCCGCGCCGCCCGCGCGATCGCCGACGCCGACACGGTGATCTGGGCCGCCAGCCTGGTGCAGGAGGAGGTCCTGGAGCACGCCCGCGAGGGCGCGGAGATCCTGGACTCCTCGCTGATCCCGATGGAGGACGTGCTCGCCGTCTACGAGCGCGCCGCCCGCGAGGGCACGCGCGTGGCGCGGATCCACTCCGGGGATCCCTCGCTCTGGGGCGCGGTCCAGGAGCAGCTGGACCGCTGCCGCGAGCTGGGCCTGGAGACGGAGATCGTGCCCGGTGTCTCCTCCTTCGCGGCGGTCGCGGCGCTGGCCCAGCGGGAGCTGACGATCCCCGAGGTGGCGCAGAGCGTCATCCTCACCCGCCTGGGCGGCGGCAAGACGCCGATGCCTCCAGGCGAGGAGGTGCGCGAGTTCGCCCGCCACGGGACCACCATGGCGATCTTCCTCTCCGCGGCGCGGACGAAGCAGCTGGTGGAGGAACTGCTGGAGGGCGGCTACGCGCCGGAGACCCCGGTCGTGGTGGCCTACCAGGCGACCTGGCCCGAGGAGCTGCTGCTGACCTGCACGGTCGCCACGCTGGAGGCGACGGTCAAGGAGCACAAGCTCTGGAAGCACACCCTCTTCCTGGTCGGCCCGGCGCTGGCCGCCGAGGGCACCCGCTCACACCTGTACCACCCGGGCCACTTCCACACCTTCCGGAAGGCGGACCGCGCGGCGAGGCGCACCCTGCGCGCGGTCGGCGCACAAGGCGAGACGCAGCAGACCGGCGCCCTCCCGGAGCGGAGCCGAGCCGGTAGCGCGGCCGAGGGGCCCGCGGTGGCGACCACGCGTGCAGATGGCGCTGCACATTGAGGACCGTCGGCTTGTCAGCGGCTGATCGCGCAGTTCCTCGCGCCCCTGGGCGGTGCAACGTGCCCGCGGGCGAGACGTGCCGCGACAGCGCGCCGGAGGCGCGTTCCTGGCCGCGGCCCCGAGGCGACAGCCATGGCTGAGCTGCGGGAGCCCGACCTTCCGCGTACCGCGAAGGTGCGTCAGGGGCCGCTGCGCAGCGGATGGACCACCGGCACCTGCGCGTCGGCCGCCGCCCGCGCCGCGGCGCTGCTCCTGGTCGGCGGCGAGCAGCAGCGCCAGGTCGACGTCGCACTGCCGTCGGGCAACCGGGTCGGCTTCGCCGTCGAGCGCTGCGAACTGCTGCGGCCGGGGCGGGCGGAGGCGGTCGTGGTGAAGGACGCGGGGGACGACCCCGACGTCACCCACGGCGCGCACCTCACCGCCACGGTGGCCTGGCGCGACGAGCCCGGCATCGCCCTGCACGGCGGGGTGGGCGTGGGCGTGGTGACCAAGCCGGGGCTCGGTCTGGAGGTCGGCGGCCCGGCCATCAATCCGGTGCCCCGGGCGATGATCACGCAGGCGGTCGGCGAGGTCGTGGACCTCACCGGCCGGGGCGTGGACGTCACGATCAGCGTGCCCGACGGCGAGCTCCGGGCGCGCAAGACCACCAACGCCAAGCTCGGCATCCTCGGCGGGATCTCCATCCTCGGCACGACCGGGATCGTCCGGCCGTTCTCGACGGCGTCCTGGCGCGCCTCGGTCGAGCAGGCGGTGTCCGTGGCCGCCGCCCAGGGCGAGCGGGCCATCGTGCTGTGCACGGGCGGGCGGACCGAGAAGGGCGCGATGGCGTTGATCCCCTCGCTGCCCGACGTCTGCTTCGTCGAGGTCGGCGACTTCACCGGCGCCGCGCTGCGGCGCGCGGTGGAGGCGGGGATGGACCGCGCCGTCTTCGTCGGCATGGTCGGCAAGCTGACCAAGCTGGCGGCGGGGGTGCTGATGACGCACTACACGCGGTCGAAGGTGGACACCAACGTGCTCGCCGAGATCACCGGGACGGTCGGCGCGCCGGCGGAGCTCGTCGCCGAGGTCGCCGCCGCCAACACCGCCAGGCACGCCTACGAACTCTGGGACGCCGCGGGGCTGCTGGCCCCGGCCGGGCTGCTGCTCTGCGAACAGGTGGCGGACGTGATGGTGCGTTTCAGCGAGGGAAGGCTGGCGGCGGAGGTCGCCCTGGTCGACTTCACCGGAAGGGCCGTCATCGCCTCGACCGGCGCCGAGGGGGGACTGCTGCCGTGATCACCGTCCTCGGCGAAGCGCAGCCCGCCTCCGGGCTGGTCGCGGACGCCGCCCTCGTCCTCGGGGCCCGACGCCACCTCGACGCCGCGGGCGTTCCCGCCGACCGCGCGCTCGCGCTGGGTCCGCTCGCGCCCGCGCTCGACGCCGTCGCCGCGCTGTGCGAGAAGGACCCCGACGCGCGCGTGCTGGTGCTGGCCTCCGGCGACCCCGGCTTCTTCGGCATCGTCCGGGCCCTGGCCGAACGCTTCGGCGCGGCCGCGCTCGACGTGCGCCCCGGCGTGAGCAGCATCGCGCGCGCCTTCGCCCGCCTCGGCGTGCCGTGGGACGACGCCGTCGTGGTCAGCGCCCACGGACGCGATCCGCGCCGGGCGCTCAACATCTGCCGCGCGCAGCGGAAGGTCGCGGTGCTGACCGCCCCCGGCGCCGGTCCGGCCGAGATCGGCGCGGCCCTGCTGGCGATGCCGGGTCCGCACCGACGTCTGGTCGTCGCCGCCGACCTGGGCGGCCCGGCCGAGAGCGTCACCGCGCTCTCCCCCGCCGAAGCCGCGGCGCGGGACTGGCCCGCCGTCAACGTCGTCCTCTGCCTGGCCGACGAGACGCCCGTGGCCGACGCGATGCGCGCCGTCGCCGGCTACCAGGGGCCGCCCGAGGGCGGCTGGGCGCTGCCCGAGGAGGCCTTCGCGCACCGCGACGCGATGCTCACCAAGGCGGAGGTGCGCGCCTTCGCGCTGGCCAGGCTCGGTCCCCGGCTCGGCGAGCTGGTCTGGGACGTCGGCGCGGGCAGCGGCTCGGTCGCGGTCGAGTGCGCACGTCTGGGCGCGGCGGCCGTCGCGGTCGAGCGCGCCGCCGACGGCGTCGACCGGATCCGCGCCAACGCCGCCGCCCACGGCGTCGCGCACGCCGTGGCCGTCGTCCACGGCAGCGCGCCCGACGCGCTGGCCGGGCTCCCCGAGCCCGACGCCGTGTTCGTCGGCGGCGGCGGGGCGGACCTCCCGGCCGTCGTGGCCGCCGCCACCGCGCGCGCCCGCCGGACGGTCGTGGTCACCCTGGCCGCGCTGGACCGCGTCCCCACGGTGCGACGCACCCTGCTGGACGCCGGATTCACCGCCGACGGCGTGCAGTTGCAGGCCAACCGGCTCGCCCCGCTGCCGGGCGAGGTCACCCGGCTCGCCGCAGCCAACCCCGTCTTCGTCCTCTGGGGCACGCGCCCGTCCCCTCCCCCACACCGCACAGGAGTACTGACGTGATCGGCCTGATCGCCGCCACCGCCGCAGGCCGCCAGGCCGCCGCCCAGCTCGCCGAGGCCCTGCGCCCCGAGGAGACCCGCGTCTACGAGGGCCCGGTCGGTGAGGCGCTGCGCCGCGCGTTCGGCGAGTGCAGCGGTCTGGTCTGCTTCCTCGCCACCGGCGCGACCGTGCGCCTGCTCGCGCCGCTGCTGGCGGCGGAGGGCTCCGACAAGCACGGCGACCCCGGCGTGGTCTGCGTCGACGAGGCGCGACGTTTCGCCGTCGCGCTGGTCGGCGGGCACGAGGGCGGCGCGAACGCGCTCGCCGCCCGGGTCGGCGCGGCACTGGACGCGCTGCCCGTCGTCACCACCGCGACCGACGTCACCTCGCTGCCGGGCCTGGACACCCTCGGCCTGCCGGTCACCGGCGACCTCGCGGCCGTCAGCCGCGCCATGCTCGACGGCGCGCCGGTGCGCCTGGTGGGTGCCGAGCGCTTCCCGCTCCCCGCGCTGCCCGCCAACGTCGGGCCGGTCGCCGCGGCGGACGCGCCGGTCGTGGTGGTCGGCGACGAAGTGCCGGGTCGCCACGCAGGTCCGGCCGTGCACCTCTTCACGCCCAGCCTGGTCGTGGGCGTCGGCGCCAGCAAGGGCGCGCCGACGGACGAGATCCTCACGCTGATCCGCGAAGCGCTCGCCGACGCCGGTCTGAGCGAGCGGGCGGTGCACTGCCTCGCCAGCGTCGACGCCAAGGCGGAGGAGCCGGGCCTGCTCGCCGCCGCTGCCGAACTCGGCGTCCCGGTGCGCTTCTTCGGCGCGGAGGAGCTGGCCGGCGTCGCCGTGCCGAACCCCTCCGCCGCGCCGCTGGACGCGGTCGGCACCCCGAGCGTCGCCGAGGCCGCCGCCCTGCTGGGGGCGGGCGCGGCCGAACTGCTGGTCCCCAAGCGCAAGTCGGCCCCCGAGGGCCGCGCCGCCATGGCGACCGTCGCGGTGGCCCGTCGCCCCGCGCGCGGTCGGCTCGCCGTGGTCGGCCTCGGCCCCGGCGCGCGCGACCTGCTCACCGAGCGCGCCCGTGCGGAGCTGCGCCGTGCCTCGGTGATCGTCGGCCTGGACCAGTACGTCGACCAGATCCGTGACCTGCTGCGTCCCGGCGTCCGGATCGAGGCCACCGGCCTCGGCGCGGAGGAGGAGCGCGCCCGCAGCGCGGTGCGGCTGGCCCAGCAGGGCCTGGCGGTCGCACTGATCGGCAGCGGCGACGCGGGCGTCTACGCGATGGCCTCCCCGGCGCTGGCCGAGGCGGGCGAGGACATCGACGTCGTCGGCGTCCCCGGGGTGACCGCCGCCATGGCCGCGGCCTCCCTGCTGGGCGCCCCGCTCGGGCACGACCACGTCTCGATCAGCCTGTCCGACCTGCACACCCCCTGGGAGGTCATCGAGCGCCGGGTCCGCGCGGCCGCCGAGTCCGACCTGGTCGTCACCTTCTACAACCCCCGCAGCCGGGCCAGGGACTGGCAGCTGCCCAAGGCGCTGGCCATCCTCGCCGAGCACCGCGACGCGCCCGCCACGCCGGTCGGCATCGCCCGCGCCGTGTCCCGCCCGGACGAGTGGCACAAGGTCACGACGCTGGCCGCGCTGGACCCGGCCGAGGTCGACATGTTCACCGTGGTGACGGTCGGCAACACCGCCTCGCGGGAGATCGCCGGACGCTTCGTCACCCCGCGCGGCTACCGGTGGCAGGAGTGAGCCCGGAGCCGGGGGCATCCGTTTTTTCCTCTACCCGGTCGGACGGCTCTGACCGGGTAGACAGAAAAACGCTGCCCCTCCCGGAGAGCGTCGGGCCCGGCGCTCCGGTCGCGGTGAGCACCCGCTGCCAGGGCTGCGGGGCCTGCCTGCTGACCTGCCCCACCCACGCCATCCGGCCGCACGGCAATCCGTTGCTGGTCCTCGCGGACCGCTGCACCGGCTGCCTGGAATGCCTCGACGTCTGCCCGGTCGACGCGATCGACCTTATCGACCTCGCCGACCACCGTCTGGAGAGCCACGCATGACCCGCCGTCAGGTCCACCCCATCGAGCAGGAGTCCTACCGCAGACTGCGGGCCCGCGCGGACACCTCGCACCTGCCGCCGCTCACCCGGGCGGTGGCGGAGCGGGTCGTGCACTCCAGCGCGGACCTCGCCTACCTCGACGACCTGGTCATCGCGGACGAGTCCGTGCTGCGCGCCGCCGCCGACGCGCTCGCGGCCGGCGCGCCGCTGGTCGCGGACGTGGAGATGGTCGCGGCCGGCATCACCAGGCGCAAGGCACTGTGCCGGGTCCGCGAGGCCGTCGGCGACCCGGCCACCGGGCTCACCCGCTCCGCCGCGGCGGTGCGGATGGCGCTGGACGAGGTCGGCCAGGGCGCGGTCTGGGTGATCGGCTGCGCGCCGACCGCGCTGGAGGAGCTGCTGCTGCTCGACGCCCGCCCCGCCCTGGTCATCGGCCTGCCGGTCGGCTTCGTCGGCGCGGCCGAGTCCAAGGAGGCGCTGCGCGCGTCGGGCCTGCCCGCGGTGAGCAACATCTCCGAGAAGGGCGGCTCGGCCGTCGCCGCGGCCGCCGCCAACGCCCTGCTCTACCCGGACCTCTACGAGAACGACCACCACGAGGAGTCCCTGTGACCGCCCAACCTCCCGCCCTGCTGCTCGTCGGCCACGGAACCCGCGACGACGCCGGCGCGGAGGCCTTCCGCGACTTCGTCGAGATCCTGAAGACCCGTCTGCCGGAGACCCCGGTCGGCGGCGGCTTCATCGAGCTGTCCCCGCCGCCGCTGGCGGACGCCGTGGCCGACCTGGTCGGCCAGGGCGCGAAGCAGTTCGCCGCCGTGCCGCTGGTGCTGGTCTCCGCCGGCCACGCCAAGGGCGACATCCCGGCCGCGCTGGTCCGCGAGCGCGAGCGCCACCCCGGCACCAGCTACCGCTACGGCCGTCCGCTGGGCCCGCACCCGTCGCTGCTGACCGTCCTGGAGCGGCGCCTCGACGAGGTCGTCACGCCGGAGGAGCGCGCGGACACCACCGTGCTGCTCGTCGGCCGCGGCTCCACCGACCCCGACGCCAACGCCGAGGTCGCCAAGGTGGCCAGGCTCTTCTGGGAGGGACGCGGCCTCGCGGGCGTCGAGACGGCCTTCGTCTCGCTCGCCGCGCCCGACGTGCCGACCGGGCTGACCCGCTGCCGCCTGCTCGGCGCGAAGCGGATCGTCGTGCTGCCGTACTTCCTGTTCACGGGCATCCTGCCGGACCGGGTGGCGGAGCAGACCCGCGCATGGGCCGCCGCCCACCCGGAGACGGACGTCCGTCAGGCGGGCGTGCTGGGCGCGACCGAGGAGCTGGCCGACCTGGTCCTGGAGCGCTATCGCGAGACCCAGGCCGGGGACCTGCGGATGAACTGCGACACCTGCGTCTACCGGATCGCGATGCCGGGCTTCGAGGCCAAGGTCGGCGCACCGCAGCGCCCGCACCACCACCCCGACGACCCGGGCCACGACCACGGCCACGCTCACGGGGACCACCACGGGCATGGCGACCACCACCACTCCCACACCCATGCCCACTGACCCCGCCGACCCGGCACGGACCGACCCGGCGCCGACCGACCCCGAGCTCGCGCGGCTGCGCCACCACGGCGACACCGAGGTCGGCGGCGGCCTGGTCGACCTCGCGGTCAACGTGCGCACCGGGACTCCCCCGGCCTGGCTCCGCGACATCCTGGTGGACAGCCTCGACGGCCTGGCCGCCTACCCGGACGGAACGGCTGCGCGGGCGGCCGTCGCCGCCCGGCACGGCCGCCCGCCCGAGGAGGTGCTGCTGACCTCGGGCGCGGCCGAAGCGTTCGTGCTGCTGGCGCGCGCCCTGCGGCCGCGTCGGGCGGTGGTGGTGCATCCGCAGTTCACCGAGCCCGAGGCGGCGCTGCGCGACGCGGGCCACCCGGTGGAGCGTCATCTGCTGCGGGCGGGGGCGGGGTTCCGGCTCGACCCTTCGGCGCTCCCCTCCGATGCCGATCTGGTCGTGGTCGGCAACCCCACCAACCCCACCTCCGTACTCCACCCGGCCGCGGCCGTGGCCGCGTTGGCCGCGCCCGGGCGGATCCTCGTCGTCGACGAGGCCTTCGCCGACACGGTCCCCGCCGAGCGGGAGAGCCTGGCCGGACGCCGGGACCTCCCAGGCCTGGTGGTCCTGCGCAGCCTGACCAAGACCTGGGGCCTGGCCGGGCTGCGCGTCGGCTACGTGCTCGCCGAACCCGGGCTCATCGCCCGGCTGGAGGCCGCCCAGCCGCTGTGGCCGGTCTCCACCCCGGCGCTGGCGGCGGCCATCGCCTGCAGCTCCCCCCTCGCGCTCGCCGAGGCCGAGGCCGCCGCGCGGGCGACGGCGGCCGACCGCGCCCATCTGCTCGCGCGACTGGCCGAACTGCCGGGCGTCCGGATCCACGGGACGCCCGAGGCCTCGTTCGTGCTGGTCGAGCTGGACGGCGCGGACGCCGTCCGGCTCGACCTGCGGGCCGCGGGCTTCGCGGTCCGCCGCGGCGACACCTTCCCCGGTCTGGGCGCCGACTGGTTGCGCGTCGCCGTCAGGGACCGGGCCACCACGGACGCGTTCTGCGCCGCCCTGGCCGGACTGCTCAGCCGCGCCGGCGCCGCCGCGTCAGCATGACCGCCGCGGCGCCGGCGCCGACCAGGATCAGCGCGCCGCCGGCGATCACGGGGGTGGCACTGCTGCTGCCGGTCATGGCCAGGTGGGACGAGCCGGAGCCCCCGGTCGAGCCGGTGCCGCCGTTCGTGGCGGGCGTGCTCGCGGAGACCGAGGCGCTGGGCTGGGCGGACGATCCCCCCGAACCGCCCGTCCCGCCCGTGTCGTTGCCTCCGCCCGTGCCGCCGGAGCCGCCCGAGTCGCCCGCACCGACCTGCGAGGGCGAACCGCTGGGCAGCGGCCCGCCGCTGCTGCCGCCGGAGCCCGACCAGGAGCCGTCCCCCTTGGTGCAGGAGACGTCCGCGAGCGTGATCTTCCCGGTGACCGCCGCGACGTTGAGGTTGAGCGGGTTCACCGTCACCTCCAGCTCCAGCGCCGTCGCCGCGGCCGTGGTGGAGGTCGTGGTGCGCTTGGACAGCCAGAGATCCACCTCGCCGACGCCCGGCACGTTCACCTTGGAGGGACCGGCCGTGCTCAGGTTGACTCCCACGCCCAACACCTTGATCTGACCCAGGAGTTCGGACTTCGCCGTGGGCGCTCCGTCGACCGGGCAGTCGGCCTCGGCGGAGACCAGGTGCGCCCCGAGCAGCTCGGTGAGCGGCAGGCCGGGCAGGTGCAGACGGGCGTCGGTGAGCTCGACCGACGCGCGCGCCCCGTGGGCGTCGACCTTCGCCTCGGTGCTGCCGATCTTCGCCAGCAGCAGGTCGACCGGCTTGCCCCCCTCGGCGCCCGACACGACGGCGGTCAGCGCGGCCCCGCTCCGGAACCCGGGGGCGGTGATCTTGTTGAGCGTGACGTCGACCGGCACGTCCACCGAACCGTTGAGCAGTTTGACGTCCAGCCCGACCGCGGCGGTGGTGGCGGTGGCGGTCCCCGCACCGCCACCGGTGGCGTGGGCGGGCTCGGCCACCCCCAGCAGCGAGACGGCGGCGACCGCGCCGGTGAGCGCGAAGGGCATGGCGAAGCGACGACGGGAAGACACGGTGTAACCCCCACCTGGGAACATACGTGCACGCGCGGCGCATCGGGGCAGTGCACGATCTCGGACTCCGCTTATTCTTGCGAACCGTCCGTCACGGAGTCAGCACACGCAGTCAGTTCACTCGTAAGAGTGATACTTCATCAGAAACCCCACCAGGCGCACCAGCTTCGCACATCACTGCTACGCGTCACCCCGGTCCGACAATCCGACCTCGCCACCGGCGCATCGTCGGTCGCCGGATCCCTCCAGCCGCCAGGCGTCGAAAGGCGGCAGCCGTGCGACGTCCGAGCCGACGGCTTCGAGAGACACGGCGAAGTCCTTCTGGAGCGCCCTGCAGAGCGCGAGCAGGTCGGTGCGCGAAGAGATCTCCTTCGAGGGGCGCGGCGCCCAGGAGGTGCGGGAGGCGCACTCCACCTCGACCGTGTCCTGGTCCGGGTACCGGAACGTCAGGGTGCGCTCTATGCCCGGAGGGTAGAGGTCGATTTCGCACTCCCTGCGCGTCTGCAGGCCCTCCACCAGTTCCGGAAGGCTCTCCACGAAGGACGACATGTCGTAGGAGATGTCGAACTCCCAGTCCTCCGCGCCGAAGCCGCCGATCCGGAACACCGCGTCGGTCTCGGCCAGGTCCGCGCAGCCCCGGACGGCCAGGTACCAGTAGTCGTCCGGGTCCTCCAGCGGACCGCGATCCCTCAGGTGGTCCTCGCCGAGTCGGGTCTCGGTGGGCCCGGTCAGGTGGAACCTCCCGGTCGCTGTAGCGGTCGGGCAGGGAGACGTAGTGGGCCAGTCGGTGGGGAGTTGCGGTCACGGGCGTGTCTCCTGGGGGTTGTCCTGCGGCTGCGTCCGGGCACTGCGGAGGTGCTCGGCGGCCTCGGGAGTGAGACGGTCGGCAGGCCATCGCGCAAGGGTCGTGAGGGCGGTTCGGCGAGCTTCGGGGGTACAGGCCGTGAGCGCGGACTTCAGCAGGGGCCAGCCGTGTCCGGGGTGGCGTCCCAGGAAATGCGCAAAGAGAAGGAGTGCCTGGTCACGTTCGGGTCGGGGCATGGTGGCGAGGCGCCGTTCGGCCAGGCCGAGGATGTACCCGGTCTGCTCGCCGTCGCTCGTGCGCAAGGCATGGATCCAGGTCGGGTCGAGCAGGGAAGGAGCGGTTTCCAGGCGTGCCAGGACGAGAGCCGTCGGGCACAGGCCCAGGACGGCGGCGGGTTGCAGGGCGAGGTGGAAATCGGGCCGCTCCGGGTCGGCGAGGTGATCCAGGACCAGCGCCGGCCAACGGGGTTCGTTCAGCAGGGTCTCGTAACGGTCGATCAGGCAACGGGTCTCGGCGGGCGCCCAGGGCAGGTCCTCGGGCGGATTGCGGAGGAAGACCGTGACGCTGATCAGGTCGCTCAGGATCTCGATGGTGGGCGTCCCAGCCCGGACGAGCTCGGCGTAGCGACGCAGCACCGGGACGGCGTCCGGGTAGTCGGCCAGACCGGGCGCTGGACCTCCCTGGCTCATGGCGAGGGCCGCGAGGATGCCGCCGGCGCCGTTCAGGAGCGAGACGTCGATGTCCGTGCCGCTCAGGGCGCTGCGCAGGTCGCCGGTGGTCGCGGCGATGTGCGCGAGGTACTCGTCCATGACGGCGTTGCGGAAGCCCTCACGCAGCAGCCATGCCCTGACAGTGGGGTCCGTCGTGTGACGCAGTGTCCGCACCGCCTGGATGCGTCCCCAGCCGGCCACGCGTTGAGCCAGGGTGTGAACGGCCTGGTCTCCGTCGGGCTGGGAGCGGTGAAGGGCGATGGCGGCGTACAGGGTGAGCTCGTCCAGGGCGCCCAGCAGAAGCAGCAGGTCACGGTCGCGTGCGTCCCCGGCCAGGCCCAGCAGTACCAGGCCGGTCTTCACCGCGGTTCGATGTGTGCCCTGTTCTGCCAGCGCCCGGCCGAGTCGGCGCAGGCCGGCGGACGGCAGGCCGCGGCGACGGACCTCGGCGCTGAGCTCGTCCGCGACATCGATCGGCGAGCAGCCGGCAAGCCGGTCGTGGAGGTACCTGAGCCCGTCTCCGAGGACCGCCTCAGGGGTCAGGAGCAGGTGTTCGAGATGGTCGGCGAGTTCGGCGCCTGTGGGAGCAGGGACCCCGTTCTCATCCTGCGCTCGTCGCACGAGAGCGTCTTCACCACCGCCGACGAAGACGATGTGGTCATCGCCGGAGCGAGCGTCCGGGAGAGGATCACCGAAGTTCGGCCACGGTCCAGGTCCGTGGCGGTCGCGCAGGGCGCGCGCGTGATCGAGAAGAGTGGGCCGGCCGTCGGCGGCTCCGCCGTCGTGCACCCACCGCGAGCCGGTCATCGACCGGAGGGCTGACCGCCCTTTCGTGTCGTCATGACGTGGATGGTGCCCAACACCGCCTCGCGTTGGCAACCGAGAATGCTGCCATGAGGGCCCTCGCCGTCCGGTCACCGGCGGCAGGGTCGATCAGGAGCCGACACCGCGGAGCAGGCCCGGGCCGACGGCCGGCTGCTCGTGGCGGCCGCGCCGAGGAATGACCGGCCCGGAATCGGCTCGGCGTCCTGGCGGCGGGCGTTACGGCAGGCGCCAGTCCAGCGGCTGCGCGCCCTGCCTGGTCAGGAGGTCGTTGGCGCGGCTGAAGGGGCGGGAGCCGAAGAAGCCGCGGTCGGCGGACATGGGGCTGGGGTGGGCCGACTCGACGCAGGGGACCTGGCCCAGCAGGGGGCGGAGGTTGCGGGCGTCGCGGCCCCAGAGGATCGCGACGAGCGGGGTGCCGCGGCCGACGAGGGCGCGGATGGCCTGGTCGGTGACGGCTTCCCAGCCCTTGTTGCGGTGCGCGCCGGGATTGCGGGGGGCCGTGGTGAGCACCCTGTTGAGCAGCAGCACGCCGCGCTGGGTCCACGGGGTGAGGTCACCGTTGGAGGGCGCGGGGAGGTCCAGATCGCGCTGGTACTCGGTGAAGATGTTGACCAGGCTGCCGGGCAGCGGCCGCACCTCGGGGGCCACGGAGAACGAAAGGCCCACCGCATGACCCGGCGTGGGGTAGGGGTCCTGCCCCACGATCAGCACCCGCACGTCCGCCAGCGGCTGCTGGAACGCCCGCAACACGTTCGCTCCGGCGGGCAGGTATCGCCGGCCCGCGGCTATCTCACCGCGCAGGAAGTCGCCCATCGCGGCCACTTGGGGCGCCACCGGCTCCAGTGCCTCGGCCCAGCCTGACTCGACGATCTCACTCAAAGGACGTGCCATCGGGCCAGCTTAGGGCCTGTCGCCGACAGCCCCGTCAACCGCCCAGCCGCGCACGGGCCGCGAGCGCCAACGCGTCCGCCGAGCAGGTCTCGGCGAGCTGCGCCGCGCGCCGGAACACCGGGGCCGCGTCGCGGTCCACTGCGTCCAGCGCGGCGGCCAGATCGAAGACCGCACGGGCCCGCTCGTAAGGGGCGGGGGCCCGCTCCAGGATGGTGACCGCCTCCTCCAGCTGCGCGACCCGCTCCTCCGGATCCACCGTCAGCTCCGCGGCCGCGCGCATCGCCACGCCGATCGCCGTCAACGTCCCGAAGCGCTCGGCGCGATCCAGCTGGTCGGCGGCCAGTTCGCGGGCGCGGGCCAGATCGCCGAGACCGGCGCAGGCCGCCGACAGCGCCCGCTCCCAGCCGCACCAGCCGGGGTTGCGCATCCCCCGACCGTCCAGGCGCGCGCCCGCCTCGCTGAGCTCCGCCTCGGCGTCCACGAACCGCCCCTGGGTGAGCAGCAGTCCGCCGCGCACCGTCTGTGCGTCGGGGAAGACCACGGCGTTGGAGTAGGGGGCGCCGAACTCGTAGCGGCCCGCCAACTCCTCGGCCTGGTCCAGTTCCCCGCGTGCGGTCAGCACCGCGATCAGCGTGCCGACCGCGTACCAGTGGGCAGGGGTGCCCTCCCCCACGCGGTTGGCGAGCTCCAGGCCGAGCCGTGCGCTCGCCTCCGCCGCCGCCAGATCGCCGGTGCGGTAGTGCACGTAGCCGAGGATGGTGTGCCCGAAGGCGAGGTGCGCGCCGCGCCAGCCCGCCTCCTCGTACTCGGCGATGCCCTGCGCGAACAGCTCCAGGGCCCGCTCGGGACGGTCGCCGTACATGTAGGTCATCGCGACCAGCACCGGAACCTCGAAGCCCCACTCCGGATGCGCCCAGCGCAGTTCGCCGCTCAGGGCCAGGTCGCTGTAGTGCAGGGCGACGTTCACCGGTTCGCCGCGCACGGTGGCGTCCCAGGCGCGCAGGCCGAGGATGTAGCGGGCGGCCATGCTGCGGTCGCCCGCGTGGTCGAGCGACTCGGCCAGCATCGCCAGCCGTTTGGAGCGCTCCTCAGAGCCCTGTTCCCAGGCGTCGAAGGCGCACCACATGAAGTTCCACACCTGCATCTTGAGCCGCACGGCCTCGTCCTCGGCGCGCTGCGCCTCGTCGGCCATGGTGGTCGCCGCCTCGGCGAGGCTGTTGCTGTGGGCCAGCGACTGGGCGAGCCTGACGCTGATCTCCTCGCGCAGGCGCACCGGGATCACCGGCTGCTGCAGGGCCGTGCGGAGCTGTCCTGCGGTGGCCGCCGGGTCGTAGAGCAGTGTCGAGCAGCCGAGTTCGAAGAGCACCGCGGCCCGCTCGGCGACCGGCGGAGGCTCCGCGGCCGCCCTGGCCAGGCAGCGCTGCGCGGTCTCCGGCGCACCGGACTGCATGAACAGCCGTGCCGCCGCCCGCAGCTGCTCGACGCGGCCCGCGTCGCCCTGCGGCGGGACCTCAAGCCAGTGCCGCACCGCGACGACGGGGCTGCGGCCTGCCTCAAGGACCGACCAGGCGGCCCGGTCGTGCAGCCGGGCCCGGGTCTCCTCGGGGATGCTGTGGTAGACGGAGGTGGCGATCAGCGGGTGGACGAACTCCAGGATCCGCCGCCCCGTCAGAATGCGGGCGGCGCGCAGCTTCTCGGCCGCAGCCTCGGCCTCCGACGGACGCTGCGAGGCGACGACCGTCGCCAGGTCCATCGGCGTGGCGATGCCCAGCACGGCGACCGCGTGCGCCAGGTCGACGGCCCCGTGGCCCAGCCGCCGCAGGCGGGCGATCAGCCCGTGTCCGGTGTTCTCCGAGGCGAGTTCGCGCAGCTGCCCCCAGGACGCCTCGGCCGGGGCGATGCCGCGGTCGCGCGCCTCGGCGACCAGCTGGACGGTCTCGAAGGGGTTGCCGCCGGTCACCGCCCAGATCTCGCGGGAGAAGCCGTCCTCGACGGTGCTGTGCCCGCCGTCCTGCGTGTACATCTCGCGGACCAGCGCGTCCACGGCCTCGGGGGTGAGCGCGGAGAGGCCGAGCGGCTGCACCCCGTTGTCACCGGCCATGCCGCGGAAGGCGTCGGCCCAGTCGGGCAGTTCGTCCGGCCGGTAGGCGACGACGAGCAGCACCGGCAGTTCGGCCACCCGGGAGGCGAACGCGGCGAGCCAGGTCAGCGACTCGGCGTCGGCCCAGTGCGCGTCGTCCACGAGCAGCACGAGCGGTCCCCTGGACACGGCGAGGTTGGTGACGACCCAGTCCAGGCCGTCCCGCACGCCCTGCGGGTCGGGGGCGCCACCGGTCGCGTCGAGGCCGAGTGCGGCGCCGACGATCTCGTACCAGCCGCCGAGAAGCTCCCGACGGCCCTCCTCGCCGGACTCCTCCAGCAGCGTCCGCAGCAGTCCCCGTACGACGCTGAACGCGGAGCCCTGCTCCTGCTCGCCACCACGGCTGTGGAGCACGAGCAGACCTGCGGCCTCGGCGTCTCTGCGAACGGCGGCGAGCATCGTCGTCTTCCCGAGACCGGCGGCCCCGGTCACCACGAGCAACCGCTCGCTCCCCGCCCCGGCCCGCCCCTCGGCCAGCTCCGCGACGGCCGCGCGTACGGCAGCCAGTTCGATGTCCCGTTCCAACAGCAGACGCACGCTGACCTCCGTGTTCCACGTTCCGCGTTCGAGCGTAGTACGCAGAGAGATCGCGCGATGGGCAGTTGCACCACCTCACGGGGGCGCGGCCCCCTCAAGGGGCGCGGGAGGTGCACGAGTGACCACCGGCGTGCGGACGGTCCTCGACGGCGGAGCCGTCCGCGCAGGGCGGTCGCTCGCACATTTGCTCGCGCACCTCGAGGAAAGTGCAACCTCAGATGGTCAACTGGCGGCCGTTCAGGACGATGGCCCTGGGGTCGAGGAGGACGTCCACGTTCTCGCGGGGGTCCTCCGCGTAGACCACCAGGTCGGCGGGCGCGCCCTCGTCGAGGCCGGGACGGCCCAGCCAGGACCGCGCGCCCCAGGTCGTCGCGGACAGGGCGGCCAGCCGTGGGAGGCCCGCCCGCACCAGCTCGCCCACCTCCTGGGCGACCAGCCCGTGCGGCAGGGAGCCGCCCGCGTCGGTGCCGGTGAAGACGGGGATGCCCGCCTCGTACGCGGCCGCCACCGTCGCGTACCTGCGCGCGTGGAGTGCGCGCATCGTGCCGGCGTAGGCCGGGAACTTGGACTCCCCCGCCGCCGCGTGCTCGGGGAAGTGCGCGATGTTGACCAGCGTCGGAACGATCGCCACGCCGCGCTCGGCGAATAGCGGGATGGTGTCCTCGGTCAGACCCGTCGCGTGTTCGATGCAGTCGATGCCCGCCTCGACGAGGTCCCGCAGGGCCTCCTCGCCGAAGACGTGCGCCGTCACGCGCGCGCCCTCCGCGTGCGCCGCTGCCATCGCCAGTTCGAGTGACTCGCGCGGCCAGCAGGGCGCGAGGTCGCCCCGGTCGCGGTCGATCCAGTCCCCGACGAGCTTGACCCAGCCGTCGCCGCGCCGCGCCTCCTGGGTGACGTAGGCCGCCAGCTCCTCGGGCTCGATCTCGTGCGCGTAGTTCCGGATGTAGCGGCGGGTGCGGGCGATGTGACGGCCGGCCCGGATGACCTTCGGCAGGTCCTCGCGCTCGTCCAGCCAGCGGGTGTCCGCCGGGGAGCCCGCGTCGCGCAGCAGCAGCGCGCCGGCCTCGCGGTCGGCCAGGGCCTGCTTCTCGCTGGTGGCCTCGTCGACCGCACCGTGCCCGTCGAGACCGACGTGGCAGTGCGCGTCGGTGAGCCCCGGCAGCACCCAGCCCCTGATGCTCTGCACCTCGGTGCCAGGGCCCGGAGCGGTGAAGCTGATCCGGCCGTCGATCACCCAGAGTTCGTCCCTGACGTCCTCAGGTCCGACCAGGATCCGGCCGCGGACGTGCAGTACCGGCTTGCCCATCGTCACTTCCCCTCCGTCCCGCCCGACGCCGCCTCACCCGACGCCGTCCCGCCCGAGTCGGTCCCTCCCGATTCGGAGCCGTCCACCGTCCGTCCGCGCACCGCCCGGCGCAGGTCGTCCAGCCGGTCCGTCAGGCCGCGCCGCAGCGCCGCGCCCAGGTCGTCGCGGGAGAGCTGGCGCTCGCCCTGGCCCAGCGTCTCCGCCGTCGCCGCGTACATCGGGAAGCCGGCCTGGGTCGTCAGGGTGCGCGCGACCGCCGCGCCACGGCGCTGGGCCACGGCCACCGCGTCGGGGAAGAAGCGTCCCGGCAGTCCGAGCTCGTCCAGCAGCTCCCGCTGCTCCGGCTGCCACAGGCCGTCGATCGTGGCGGCCAGCAGGTAGTTGGACAGCTCGTCCGCGAACACGGCCTCCCAGGCGGCCAGCTTGTTCTCGCGCGAGGGCAGCGCGGCCCGGCAGCGGGCGGCGCCCTCGGTGCTGGTCGCGCTGGGGTCGCGGGCCACCTCTGCCGCGATCTCGGTCTCTCCGGCCGCGCCGAGCACGCACAGGCGCAGCAGCAGCTGCCAGCGCAGGGCGGGGTCCAGCTCGGGTCCGCCGGGAACCGCGCCGTCCTCCAGCCACTCGCGCAGTTCCGCCTGCTCGGCGGGGGTCGTCGCGGAGCCGAGCAGGCCGCGCACGGCCACCAGGCGCAGGCCGGTCGTGGTCTCGTCGCCCTCGGTGCGGCGCAGCAGCGCCCGGCACACCTCGACGATCACCGCGAGCGCCCACGGGCGGCGGCTCGGCGGCAGGTACTGGTCGGCCACGACGGTGCGGGCGAAGGCGAGCACGTCCTGGACCAGGTGGACGGAGTCCTCACCCGGCAGGTGCGCGGCGACGAGCTCGAGGTAGGCCGAACCCGCAAGCTCGCCGTCGCGGACCTGGTCGCGCGCGCTGTTCCAGAGCACGGCGCGGGCGAGCTCGTCCGGGATCCGGCCGAGCGACTCCCTGACGGCGGACCAGGACTTCTCGTCCAGACGGATCTTGGCGAAGGCGCGGTCGGTGTCGTCGGGCACCAGCAGTTCGCCGCGCGGCTCGGGCAGCGGCGTCGGCGTGCCGGGGACCAGTTCCAGCTCCTTGCGGTGCCGCAGCGTCAGCGCACCGCCCGGCAGCCGGTCGTAGCTGCCGACGGTGATCAGGTGCGGCCGCAGGCTGCCGTCCGCAGAGGTCTGCTGCAGGAAGCCGTCCACCGGCTGCAGGGTGTCCACCCCGGTCGTGCGCAGCCAGCTCTCCGCCCAGCCGTGCACGTCGCGCCCGCTCGCGCCGGCCAACGCCTGGAGCAGGTCGTCGAGCGTGGCGTTGCCGAAGGCATGGGCCTCGAAGTGCCGGTTCACGCCCTCGAAGAAGGCCTCGTCGCCGAGCCAGGCGACCAGCTGCCGCAGGGCGGCGGCGCCCTTGGCGTAGGAGATGCCGTCGAAGTTCTGGAGCGCGTCGGCGGTGTCCGCGACGCCCTCGGGTGCGACGGGGTGGGTCGAGGGGCGCTGGTCGGCGTCGCGGCCCCAGGCCTTGGTGCTCGCGAAGGCGGTCCAGGCTCCGGTGAATCTGGTGGAGTCGGCGACGACGCGGAAGCCCATGTACTCGGCGAAGGACTCGTTCAGCCAGAGGTCCTCCCACCAGCGCATGGTGACCAGGTCGCCGAACCACATGTGCGCCATCTCGTGGGCGACGATCATCGCCCGGTGCTCGCGCTCGGTCTCGGGCACGGCGGAGCGGAAGAGCAGGGTGTCCCTGAAGGTGACGCAGCCGGGGTTCTCCATCGCGCCGACGTTGAACTCCGGCACGAAGCACTGGTCGTAGCCGCCGAAGGGGTACCGCTGCCGGAAGAGGGCGTGGTACGCGTCGAAGCACTGCCGGGTGACGGTGAGCAGCTCCTCGGCGTCCGCGTCGAGGTAGGGCGCGAGCGAGCGGCGGCAGTGCAGGCCGAGGGGGATGCCGTCGTGCTCGGCGCGCACGGAGTGCAGCGGACCGGCGACGACGCAGACGAGGTAGCTGCTGATCGGGGCGGTCGGCGCGAAGCTCGTCCGCACGGCGGAGTCACCGGCCTGCTCGCGCTCGCCGGTGCCGTTGGCGACCACGGTCCAGGCGGCGGGCGCCGTGACGGCGACCTGGTAGGGCGCCTTCAGGTCCGGCTGGTCGAAGGCGGCGAAGACGCGCGGTCCGTCGTCGAGGAACGCCTGGGTGTAGACGTAGACCTCGCCGTCGGCGGGGTCCACGAAGCGGTGCATGCCCTCGCCGGTGCGGGAGTACGCCATGTCGGCGTCGACCACCAGCTCGTTGTCGGCGGCGAGCGCGTCCAGCGGGAACCGGCCGTCGTCCAGGGCGGCCCGGTCCAGCTCCCTGCCGTTGAGCACGACCCGACGCAGCGTGTCGGCCTTCACGTCCACGAAGGTGCGCGCGCCGGGCGTGCGGCAGCTGAACTTGATCACCGTCTCCGAGCGGAACACCTCGGCCCCGACGGTGAGATCCAGTTCGACGGACACGGAGCGGACGTCGAGCAGCCGCCGGCGTACCTCGGCTTCGGCGCGGGTGAGGGCAGACATGGGGATCATGCTATGCGCTCCGCCCACGCCCGTACCCTCTCCGCAACGTCCCGCCACGGCTCCCCCGAGCCGCTCCCTGCCGGGCCCCGACCGCCGCGCCGACCGGCGCCCCGAGGCGCCGCCCGAGCGGCACCCCGGGCGGACCTGGAACGGAACCGTCCGCCGGAGCCCCCACGGCGGACCGGGCTCCGGGCCCAAACGTGACCGCTCGGGGCCGGCCCAGCCACCACGGGCCGGGCCCAGCCACCGACGGGAGCGACCGCCGCTCTCCGGCCTGCGGGCCGAACGGCGCGGTTACGCCTGCGGGTGGAGCTGCGCGGGCAGGCTCTGGAAGGCCACCGGGCGGAGCCAGCGCTGGACCGCCGCGCCGCCGACGGAGGTGCCGGAGGAGGTCGCCGCCGGGTAGGGGCCGCCGTGCTGCATGGCGTCGGCGACCGCGACGCCCGTGGGCCAGCCGCCGAAGAGCACACGTCCGGCGAAGGCGGCCAGCGTGCCGAGCCAGGCGGGGGCGTCCGGGTCGTCGGCCGTGGTGTGCAACGTCGCGGTGAGGCAGCCCTCCATCCGCCCGAGGACCGCCACCGCCTCGACCGCGTCGGCGTAGCGGACCAGCACCGTCGTCGGGCCGAAGCACTCCTCCAGCAGTTGCTCGTGGGAGCCGTGCAGCGCGGCCTCCGCGGGCACGCTGAGCACGCCGGCGCGCACCGCGAGCGGCGCCTCCGCCGTGCCCGCCGCTCCCGCGGGCGCGAGCGTCTGCACCTCGCTCAGCGCGGCGCGAGCCGCGAAGCCGTCCAGGAAGGCCTCGCGCATCCGCTCGTCGAGCAGGACGCCCGCCGGGACCTGCGCCGTCGCGTCGGCGACCGCCTTCGCGCAGGCGTCCCCCGCCGGTCCGGCCGGCAGCAGCACCAGGCCCGGCTTGGTGCAGAACTGCCCCATCCCGAGGGTGAACGAACCGACCAGTCCCGCGGCCAGCTGCTCCGGCGCGGCGGCGGACTCGGCGAGGGCGGCTGGAGTGACCAGGACCGGGTTCACACTGCCCAGCTCGCCGTGGAAGGGGATCGGCCGCGGGCGGGTGACCGCCAGGTCGAACAGGGCGCGGCCGCCGCGCGACGAGCCGGTGAAGCCGACGCCGGACAGCAGTGGGTGCCGGACCAGCTCCGGGCCCGCCGCGAAGCCGTGGACCAGCCCGATGACGCCCTCGGGCAGGCCGGTCCCGACGGCCGCCGCGCGCAGCGCCGCCGCCACGAGCTCGGAGGTCTCCGGGTGGTCGGGGTGGGCCTTGACGACCACCGGGCAGCCGGCCGCCAGCGCGCTCGCGGTGTCGCCTCCGGGGACGCTGAACGCGAAGGGGAAGTTGCTCGCCGCGAAGACCCCGACGACGCCGAGCGGCAGCTGCACCCGGTAGAGGTCGGGACGGGGCGGGGTCAGGCCGGGGTCGGCGGTGTCCGTCCGGATGTCGAGGAAGCCCCCGGCGTCGGCGGCCCGGTCGACCAGGTCGGCGAAGTAGCGCAGTTGGAAGACGGTGCGGGCGAGTTCGCCGGTGAGGCGCACCGTGCCGAGACCCGTCTCCGCGTCCGCGGCCGCGATCAGCGACTCGCTGCGGGCCTGCAGCTGCGCGGCGGCGGCGCGCAGGAGTGCGGACCGGCGCGCGCGGTCGGCGAGCGCCGGCAGCGCGGCGTGCGCCGCGCGGACGGCGGCGTCGACCGCCGCCGGGCCCGCGGCCACGGCGACCGGCGCATCGCCGCGCCGCTCGCCCGTTCGGGGATCGAGACTCCAGACCGACTCGGCGCTCATCGCGCACCCTCCTGCCGCTCGGCGAAAGCATCCAGTGCACTGCTATGTCACATGACTCTACCTCGCCGCCCGGCCGCCGACGGCCCCGGCCGCCCCACCACCGGCCGTCCGTCGCACGAGCGGGCGACGGATCGCGGCCAGGTCGCTCGGCGAGCCGGACGGGAGGTGTGAGCCGGACGGTCGCCCACGGACGCTGTCAGTCCCAGCGGCTAGACCGGAACGCACGCACACCACGCGCAACGCACGGCACGACACCGCCAGGGGGTGGCCATGAACGCCGACACTCCACGCACGCCCCACACTCCCCCTACCCCGCTTTCTCGCGACACCCCACTTTCCGCTCCCTCCCCACGCCCTCCCCTCTCCCCGCCGACCGCCCCCGCCGACCACCGCTGTCTCTCCCTCGCCGGGCTGCGCCACCGCGGCTGGACGCCGAGCATGGTCGGCAAACTGCTCGGCGCGCCCGACAGGACCGTCCGCAATCCGCATTTCCACGGCGCGGCCCCGTCCCGCCTCTACGCCCTCGCACGGGTCGAGGCCGCCGAGGCCACGGACGCCTACGCCGCGCTGGCCTCCGCCGCCGCGCGCCGGGCCTCCTGTTCGCGCGCCGCCGCCGACCGCCGCCGCCGGGCCGTGCTCGCGGAGGTCGAAGGCCTCTGCATCCGGGTCCCTAGGCTCGCGCCGGACGCACTTACCTCCCGGGCGGTCGCCCACCGCAACCGCCGTGACGCGCAACGCGCCTGTCGCCGCGTCGACCACACGCCCGCGCCCGCCAGCCCCGACGCCGCGGAGCCCGGCGCGCTGCGCCGTTGGCAGGTCAACTACCTGCGTCACGCGCTCACCGACTACGACGCCGTCCTGGACGGTCTGGCGGGAACAACCGGGCGGGCCGAGGCGGAGCTGCTGCTGCGCCGCCGGGTCTACGAGGCCATCGGCGCGGCGTATCCGCACCTCGCGGCGGAGTGCCGCAGGCAACTCAACGAGCGTCAACCCCCTCCGTCGGCCGCCCGCAACAGCTACGGTGTGGGCGAGGCCGGGCCCGTCGGCCCGCCCGACCCACGAGACCAGCAGCATCCATGGAGGCCCACGTGACCGCAGTACTCGGCTCCGGCGGCAACGTCCCGCTGAGCGCCCTCCGGGTCACCGTGGAGGTTTCCGCGCCGCGGGCGCTGGACGTCTCCGCGCTTCTGGTCACCGCCTCCGGCAAGGTTCGTTCGGACGCGGATCTGATCTTCTTCAACGCCCCTGAGGGCCCCGGCGTCCGCTGGACGCCGGGCGGCGGGGTCACCGTCGAGACCGGCGCGGTCCCGGCGGAGATCGACAAGATCGTCGTCACCGCCAGCCTGGACGACCCCGCGGCGACCTTCGCGGGCACGGAGCCGACGGCGACGGTGCGCGACGCGGCCTCGGGCGAGACCCTGGCCACCTTCACTCCCGCCCAGCTCGGCGTGGAGACGGCGCTGGTCGTGGTGGAGATCTACCGGCGCGCCGGCGCGTGGAAGCTGCGCGCGGTCGGCCAGGGCTACGCGAACGGCCTGGCGGGCATCGCGACGGACTTCGGCGTCGAGGTCGACGACCCGGGCCCGGCCACCGCCCAGGCCCCCGCCGCACCGGTCACCCCGGCCCCGGTCGCGCCGCCGGCGACCCAGGTCCGGGAGCCCGCCCCGGCACCCGCCGCTCCCCCGGCCTGGGAGCAGCAGCCGGCTCCGGTCGCGCCCCCCGTGTGGGAGCAGCCGCAGTCCCCTGCGCCCGTGACTCCCCCGGCCTGGGAGCAGCCGCAGTCCCCGACGCCGGTCACTCCGCCCGCCTGGGAGCAGCAGCCCGCGCCGGTGGCTCCGCCCGCTCCGCAGGCGCCCGCCGCGCCCGCGGGTCCGCCGCGGGTCACTCTCGACAAGGGCCGTGTCTCGCTCACCAAGGGCGGCTCGGTCTCCCTGGTCAAGGACGGCAAGCCGTTCCTGGCCTCGGTCCGGATGGGCCTCGGCTGGGAGCCCGCCCGGCATGCGCGCAGCATCGACCTCGACGCCTCCGTCATCGCCTACGACGGCCAGCGCAACGAGTTGGAGAAGGTCTGGTTCAGCCACAAGACCGCCTTCAACCACGCGATCCAGCACGCGGGCGACAACCTGACGGGCGAGGGCAGCGGCGACGACGAGACCATCGTGGTCCACCTGTCGGCCCTCCCGCCGCAGGTCTCCGGCCTGGTCTTCACCGTGAACTCCTACAGCGGCCAGAAGTTCACCGACATCAAGAAGGCCTACTGCCGCCTGGTCGACGCGACGACCAACGCCGAACTGGTCCGCTTCGACCTCACGCAGTCCGAGCCGCGCACCGGCGTCCTGATGTGCAAGCTGGTGCGCATGCTGACCGGCGAGTGGGTGATGACGGGTCTCGGCGTCTACGCCGACGGCAAGACCGTCAAGGAGATGATCCGGGTCGGGGCCGCCGCGCTCTGACACGGGCCGGACGGAGCGTCAGTCGCCGAGGTGCGTCCACACCTCGGCCTCGACGCCCTTCTCCCGCAGCCACCGCCGGACACCGGGCGTGATCTCCTCGCTGCGGCCCTCCAGCCGCCGCAGCAGCTCGCGCCCGGTCGTGGCGCCGAGCACCCGCATCAGCTCCGGCACGTGCGCGGCGCGCACGGTGACGACGTACTCGTACTCGGGCAGCCCCGGCTGCAGATCCTGCCCCTCGAACACGAGATCTCCGTCGGCCCGCAGCACCGCGCTGAGGTACCGGTGCGGGGTCGCGCGCAGCCGCACGCGCCGCTCATCCCTGCCCACCGAACTCCCCTCCCAAACAACTCGCGTGCCCGCTGTCAGTGGGACGCGATAGGTTCGACTCATGCTGAACGTGGACACGGTCACCGTCCTCTCCCCCGCCGACCTGGCGAACGCCCGCATCCGGGCGCTCCTCGCCGGCGCGTCCCGCCGTGGCCTCGACGCGGACGAACGCCTCCTGTACGGACGGCTGGTGGACGAGTACCTGCTGGCCAGGCAGCGTGAGCGGCTGCCCGTCCAGATAGCCGTCGCGGCCTGACCGAGGGGGCCTGGGCCGGCCTCAGTCGGCCGGCTTCTCCCACACCGAGACATGCGCGGCACTGTCGTCGGCGAACGGGCGGCGGGACCAGCCCTCCCAGCGGTCGCGCAGCCGCAGCCCGGCGAGCCGGGCCATCAGGTCGAGTTCGGCCGGCCAGACGTACCGGAAGGGAATCTCACTGCGCGTCCCGCGACCGTCCGCGGAGATCTCGATGTAGTGGCAGGTCATCGCCTGGGTGGTGACGTCGTAGACGGAATAGGCCCACTCGGTCTCGCTCGCCTGGAACGGCACGACGTTCTGCCCGGCCGGGAGCTTGCGCAGCTCGGGGACCATGACCTCGACGACGAAGCAGCCGCCCGGTTCCAGGTGCTTCGCGACGTTGCGGAAGCAGGAGACCTGAGCCTCCTGGCTGGTGAGGTTCATGATGGTGTTGTAGACGAGATACGCCAACGAGAAACGACCACCGCCACGCGCCTCGGGTTCCACCTCGGTCGTGGCGAAGTCACCGATGGACACGCCGATCTCCGAGCCCCCGGGCTTGGCCCGCATCCGGGCCACCATCGCCCGGGACAGCTCGATGCCGTGGACCGGCACCCCGCGCCGCGCCAGCGGCAGCGCGATGCGCCCCGTCCCGACACCGAGCTCCAGCGCCCGGCCGCCGCCCGCGAGCTCGGCCAGCACGTCCACGGTCGCCTCGATCACGTCGTGGCGGAACTCGGGGTCCGACGCCCCGTCGTACTGCTCGGCTACGGCCTCTCCGAAGAACCCGTTCTCATCGCTCACCGTCGGACCGTACCGCCGCGACGACCGACCCCGCCGGGATTTTCCACCCACCCCGCCAGACCTCGACGTCGAGGCCCTTCGTACACCCGGCGTTCGTCACCGCTACGGGGCAACACGGCGCTGAAACCGTCACCCCCGCAGCCTCCGCACGGTTGCTCCTGTCATGACGCTCATGCTGCCCAAGCTCGGCACAGGCCTCGTGCCCGTCCAGTACAGCCGCCATCGCCGCCCCCACCCGGACGAGCCGCTCTTCGCCACCCTCGCCGCCGAGTGGCGCACCGCCGGCCGCATGGTGCCGGGCGAACGGGACCGTGAATGGGCCGACCTGACCGTCCGCGCACCCGCGCCGCGCGGGTAACCCGAAGGTGCCCTGCGAAGGATCGTCCCAGACCATCGGGTCCTGGCCCGTCGCCGACCAGCCGGGAGTGGTGTCGTTGGACCAACCGTTGCAGCCGAGGTCGGCGACACAGGTCGTGTTGTTGTCCGCGTTGACCCGGTAGACCTGCATGCACACGTCGATCGGCATGCCGTTCGGGTTCTGGACATACGTGTTGCCCGTGATCACGTCGACGCCCTCCGGCGCCCAGCCCTCCGAGCAGGCTTGAGGAGAATGCCGCCCGGTTCTGGCCTCCCCCGCCAAAGGTCATGGACCCGCCATGAACATGGAAGCCCGGCCACTTCGCGTGCCACCCGACCCACCGAAGCAGCACCGCCCACCCACCGTGGAAAGAGCCGCATCCAGTGCATTGTGAGCAGCCGCCAGGCGCAGGAGCCGAGTGGGCCCCGGCCCGGCGGGAAGCGATGATCAAGGGGGCGGCGGCCGGGGAGGCACTTTGCTCTTGTAGGCTCTGCCGCCGTTGACCAGCAAAGAAAGGGGCAGCCGTGCGCGCAGCCCGTTACCTCGCGGCGAGCCTTCTCGCAGGCTCCGTCGGGATCGTCGGTGTGGTGCCGGCCGCTCATGCGACCGCAGCGAAACCGGCCGCTCTCGACCGCATCGTCGGCCAACTGCAGATGTGGGTCAACGGCCTGCCGCAGGCCGTGAGTCGCGGTCGCACCATCGAGACGACCATCTGGTATCGACAGCAGTCACCGGACCGCCTGGCGGCGGACGCGTTCCTGCTGCACATCCAGAACGCGGCGTCGCCGGCCAACAGCACTCCCCCGGGCGTGTCCGTCAGCTGGCTGGACCCGATCACCGGCAGCTGGACGAAGTCCACGTCCACGGCTGGGGGCTGGTACCAGTTGCACCTCCCGCAGTCGACTCCGGTCTGGGTGACCTCCGGGTATTTTGCCCATGTGCAGGCGCGGATCACGTTCAGCTCGAACGCGCGCCCGGGCACCTGGCACGTCACGCCCTACCTGGGCGAGTGGTGGCTGGCCGGTGGCAACGTGCTCGACGCGGTCACCTACACACCGGTCCAGCACACGCTCTCGCTTCGCTAGCAGGCAGCAGGCCGAGGACCGGGAACACGAATGCGGCGGAGCCGTGAGCAGCTCCGCCGCACTTCAGGTGCCGCTGATCAGTTCTTCGTCGCCAGCGCCCGCAGGAAGAACGTGAGGTTCGCGGGGCGCTCCGCCAGGCGGCGCATGAAGTAGCCGTACCACTCGGTGCCGTAGGGCAGGTAGACGCGCATCGTCGCGCCCTCGCCGACCAGGCGCTCCTGCTCCTCCGGGCGGATGCCGTAGAGCATCTGGTACTCGAAGGAGTCCGCCTTGCGGTCGTTGGCGGCCGCGAGCTCGCCGGCGATGCGGATGAGGCGCGGGTCGTGCGAGGCGACCATCGGGTAGCCCTCGCCCGCCATCAGCACCTTCAGGCAGCGGACGTAGGCCAGGTCGACGTCCGCCTTCTTCTGGAACGCCACCGACGCGGGCTCCTGGTAGGCGCCCTTGCACAGGCGGACACGGCTGCCCGGGCCGCTGAACTCCGCGCAGTCGGCCTCGGTGCGGTGCAGGTAGGCCTGGAGGACGACGCCGAGCCAGGGGAAGTCCGCCCGCAGTTCCCTGGCGATGGCCAGGGTGGAGTCGGTGGTGGTGTGGTCCTCCATGTCGAGGGTCACCGTGGTGCCCACGGCCGCGGCCGCCTCGCAGATGCGGCGGGCGTTGTCGAGGGCGACCTTCTCGCCCTCCTTCGGCAGGAACTGACCCACCGCCGACAGCTTCACCGAGACCTCGGCGCGGTCGGCCAGACCGGTCTCGCCGAGCGCGGCGAGCAGCTTCTCGTAGGCCTCGGCCGTGCCCGCGGCCTGCGCGGCGTCGGCGGTGTCCTCGCCCAGGTGGTCGAGGGTGATCCGGCGGCCGGTGGCGAGCATCCGGTCGGTGACGGCGACGCCCTGCTCCAGGGTCTCGCCGGCGACGAAGCGGTCCACGATGGCGCGGGTGGGCGGCAGCTGCTCGATGAGCTTGCGCGAGCGCGGGGAGCGCGAGGCCGCCAGAAGGGTGGTGCGGAGCATGTCAACCCCAGGGGTGGTGGGAGAAGCGACAGGAAAGTGAGGAGGCCCGGGCCGCGCCCCCTCCGAGGGGTGGTGAGGGGGCGCGGCGGCTCGGTCGGGCCGGACAGGGACCGTCAGGCCATGTGGGGGTAGCGGTAGTCCGTCGGCGGGACGAAGGTCTCCTTGACCGAACGGGCCGAGGTCCAGCGCAGCAGGTTCTGCGCGGCGCCCGCCTTGTCGTTCGTGCCGGAGGCGCGCCCGCCGCCGAAGGGCTGCTGACCGACGACGGCGCCGGTCGGCTTGTCGTTGATGTAGAAGTTGCCGGCCGCGAAGCGCAGCTTCTCCATCGTCGCGGCGATGACCGTGCGGTCCGTGGCGAAGACGGCGCCGGTGAGACCGTAGGTGGAGACGGACTCCATCTGCTCCAGCATCGCGTCCCAGGCCTCGTCCTCGTAGACGTGGACGGCGAGGACCGGGCCGAAGTACTCCTCGCGGAAGTACTCCGCCGCCGGGTCGGCGCAGACCAGCACGGTCGGGCGGACGAAGTAGCCCACCGAGTCGTCGCAGGTGCCGCCGGCCAGGATCTCGACGTCCGCGTCGGCCGCGGCACGCTCCAGCGCGGCGCGGTTCTTCTCGAACGCGCGGGCGTCGATGACGGCGCTCATGAAGTTCGACAGGTCGCTGACGTCGCCCATGGTCAGCGCCTCCGTGGTGGCCCGGACGTCGTCCTTGATCTGGGCCCAGAGCGAGGCGGGGACGTAGGCACGGGACAGCGCCGAGCACTTCTGGCCCTGGAACTCGAACGCGCCGCGGACCAGCGCGGTGCTGAGCGCGGCCGGGTCGGCGCTCGGGTGGGCGACCAGGAAGTCCTTGCCGCCGGTCTCGCCGACCAGGCGCGGGTAGGAGCGGTAGGACGCGATGTTCTCGCCGACCGTCTTCCACAGGTGCTGGAAGGTGGCGGTCGAGCCGGTGAAGTGGATGCCGGCCAGCTCCGGGCGCTTCAGCACGATCTCGGAGACGGCCAGGCCGTCGCCGGTCACCATGTTGATGACGCCCTTGGGCAGGCCCGCCTCCTCCAGCAGCTGCATCAGCAGGTGCGCGGCGAACTGCTGCGTCGGGGACGGCTTCCAGACCACCGTGTTGCCCATCAGCGCGGGCGCGGTCGGCAGGTTGCCGGCGATCGCGGTGAAGTTGAACGGCGTGATGGCGTAGACGAAGCCCTCGAGCGGGCGGTGGTCGGTGCGGTTCCACACGCCGGGCGAGGAGACCGGCTGCTCGGCCAGGATCTGGCGGGCGAAGTGCACGTTGAAGCGCCAGAAGTCGACCAGCTCGCAGGGGGTGTCGATCTCCGCCTGCTGCGCGGTCTTGGACTGGCCGAGCATGGTGGCCGCGGCCAGCGTCTCGCGCCAGGGGCCGGAGAGCAGGTCGGCGGCGCGCAGGAAGACGGCGGCGCGGTCGTCGAAGGAGAGCGCCCGCCACGCCGGACCGGCGGCCAGCGCCGCCTCGACGGCGTCACGTGCGTCGTCCTGGGTGGCGTTGCGCATGGTGCCCAGCACGGCCGCGTGGCGGTGCGGCTGGACGACGTCGATCGGCTCGCCGCCGCCCAGACGCTTCTCGCCGCCGATGGTCATGGTCAGCTCGACCGGCGGCTGCGCACCGAGCCGCTTCAGCTCCGCCTCGAGCCGCGCCCTCTCGGCGCTGCCCGGCGCATAGCTGTGCACCGGCTCGTTCACCGGCGTGGGGATCTGGGTCACAGCGTCCAACACGCGCGTGCTCCTCGTTGAGCTCTCTGGGACATCCCGGACGCAGAGCTCCCGCATACGTTGATTCGTACGGGTAGGTCCGGAAACGCGGTTCTCGCGTCGGGACTCAACCTAGGCCTCGACGCCAGGGCTCCTCTTTGTCCAGTCGCATAAGATCTGGCCATGGAGCATGTCGGACCGGACAACCCGGAGGATCATCACCCGTTCGCCCTCACCCCTTCGGGTGGTTTGGCTGCGGGCCTTTCCGGGATCACCCTGCGGCAGCTGCTGATGTCGCTCGGCGAACCGGTCGTGGAACTCCAGTGCGCCCCGTCCGGGCTGGACGTGGAGACCGTCGACGTCGCCCTGCTCGACCCCGAGGATCCGCCGGACGCCCGCGCGGGCGAGCTGGTGCTGGCCATCGGCGTGCGCGGGCGCGCCGCGATCCCGGCGCTGCGGGCCGCGGCGCGGGCGGGCGCGGCGGCGGTCGCGGTGCGGATCGACTCGGCGGCCCAGCGCGAGACGCTGCGCGACTTCGCCGAGCAGGCGGGCGTCGCGCTGCTCTCGGTGCGCCGCGAGGTCCGCTGGGAGCACCTCGACGCGCTGGCGCGCGCCGCGCTCGGCAGCGGCCGCACCCTGCCGGCGGGCGAGACCGCCGAGGAGGGCGACCTGTTCGCGCTCGCGCAGACCACGGCGGTGCTCACCGGCGGCATCGTCAGCATCGAGGACACCGCCAACCGGATCCTCGCCTACTCCCGCTCGGCGGACTCGGACGAGATCGACGACCTGCGCCGGCTGACCATCCTCGGCTGGCAGGGCCCGGAGCCCTACCTCTCCAAGCTGCGCGAGTGGGGCGTGTTCCAGAAGCTGCGCGCCGGGGACGCGGTGGTCGCCATTGACGAACACCCCGAGCTGGGGCTGCGCCGCCGGCTGGTGGTGGCGATCAGGTCCGGCGAGCGGCAGCTGGGCACGATCTGGGTCCAGGAGGGCGCGACGCCGCTGGCCGAACGGGCCGACCAGGCGCTGCTGGGCGCCGCGCGGGTCGCCGCGCTGCAGCTGATGCGGCGTCGCCGCGAGGTCAGCTCGGAGCTGAGACTGACCCAGAACCTGCTCTCCGGGGTGCTCCAGGGCACGACGGCCGCACAGTCGCTCGCCGTTCACCTGGGCCTGGACGCGAAGCGCCCAGCCGCGGTGCTGGGCTTCGCCCTGCCGGGCTCGGACGAGCTGCACCGCGAGGAGACGCTGAGCCTGATGGCCGTGCACGCGGCGGCGCGCCACCGCAGCGCGCTGGTCGCCTCGGCGGACGACCGCGTCTACGTGCTGCTGCCTGAGCTGCCGCGCGGGATCGCGCCCGCGACGCTGATCGGCTGGGCCCGCGAACTGGCCGACGCCGCGACCCGCCATCTCGCGCCCCCGCCGGCGACCTCACCGGTCCACGGCGCGGTGGGCTCGCTCGCCCCCGGCCTGCCGGGGACCGCGGCGTCGCGCCGCGAGGCGGACCGGATTCTCGACGCGATGGCCTCCGGCCTGGTCGACGCCGAGGTGGCGGACCTGGCCCAGGTCCAGGCCCAGGTGCTGCTCGCCGAGACGCTGTCCCTGCTGGCGGCCGCGCCTGCGGTCCGTGACCCCCGCCTCGGTGCGCTGCTCGCGCACGACGCCGAGCACGGCGGCCAACTGGCCGCGTCCGTCCTGGCCTGGCTGGACGCCTTCGGCGACGTCCGCGCGGCGGCGTCGGCGCTGCACATCCACCCCAACACCCTCCGCTACCGCGTCCGCCGGGCAGAACAGCTGACCTCCCTTGACCTCTCCCGCCCGGAGGAACGGCTCCTCGCCATGCTCCAACTCCGCCTCCCGGCCTGACGCCCGGTCGCGCTCCCCCAGGGGGCGCCAGGCACTGCGCGCCCGGCGCGCGAACGCGAGCCTCTCAGAGGGCCACAAGCGAGCCCTACGCCCTTGTCGGCTTCGACAGGACGTGTGGTGTCGGCCCGGTGCGGCCGGGCGGCCGGCTCCGGACGTGCCGGGTGGCCTCGACGCAGACCTTCGGCCGGTCGGACAACCGACCCACCGGACGGCTGCGCAGCCGTTGTTCAGGAGGGCTCCGACAGGAAGGCGCCGACCTCGGCCGCGAACCGCTCGGGTGCGTCGTGGTGCACGACGTGGCCGGCCTCGAACTCGACCAGGCGCGCCGACGAGCCGCGGCGGGCGATCATCTCCCGCGCGTGTCCGGCATCCAACATGTCGCTGCGCACACCACGGAACAGCAGGGTGCGGCAGGTCACCGCGAGCCAGTCCGCCCAGTGGTCGCCGGCGAGAGCCTTCTCGGACGTCATGGCGTCGTCGATGTCGAAGGAGTAGGCCCAGCCCAGATCCGTCCGACGGAACGAGCACTCGAGGTAAGGCCCGACCCCGCCGAGCGCCGCCACCAGGGCCTCGCGCGACGGAGCGGTCGGGGGAAGACCGCGGGCGAAGCCCAGGTCGCAGTCGACGACGGCGCCGATGTCCTCCACGATCAGCCTGCTGACCCGCTCCGGGTGTCGTGCGGCGAACTGGTAGGCGTTCACGCCGCCGAGCGAGTGGCCCAGCACCGGGACCGCGCCGAGTCCGAGATGCCGGTGGAACGCGAGGAGGTCGGCGACGTAGTCGTCCCGCGCGTAGCCGGTCGGCCTGTCGGACTCTCCGTGCCCGCGCTGGTCGAGCGCGATCACCCGCCACCGCGGCGCCAGCGCGGCCGCGAGCGGCGCGAACGCGCTCGCCTCGTTGAAATGACCGTGCAGGGCGAGCAGCGGCTCGCCCTCGCCGCCGAAGTCGAGGTAGGACATCTTCCGCTCGCCCACCGTGAAGTACTCACGCATGAGCGGATCATAGGAGCCGCCACCGACAATCCAGCCGCCCGCCGCCCGCCCACAGCAGCCTCGCGCCGCCGCGAAGCGCCCTAGCGGCCCGAGTGCCACGCGTGCCAGAGGCTGAGCCAGGAGTCGCGGGACTGGAGGCGGAGTTGGACCCAGAGGCGGCCCTCCTCCGGGGAGGGGGACCGGTCGGGGCGGGAGTCGAGGTGGTAGCGGAACCAGTCCGCGCGCCACGCGCGCTGCGCCGCCGCGCTGGAGACCTCGCTCTCGAACGCCGTGAAGCGGATGCTCTCCTCCATCGCCGCGCGTCCCGCAGGTGAGTCGGGGAACCAGTCCACCGCGCTGGCCAGCGTCGTCATCTGGTTCACCATCGCGGTCACCGCCTCGTTCGCCTCGTCGTGGTCCTCCCCCGCCAGCTTCATCTGCTGGCGCACCGCGTTCTCCCACAGCTCCCCGTGCCGGCCCGTCTCGCCGCGCGGCGTCCGCGGAACCCGGTGCTCGCGCAGCGCCGACTCGGTCCGCAGCGTGCCCGTCACGCAGAACTCGATCAGGCGACGATGGGCCGTCAGGCCCAGCGTCTGCTCTGCCGAGTCCCTCGGCTCGGCCGGGCGGCCGACGCCCGGGCTGCCCGCGCCGCCCTCGCGGCGCCTGCGCCGCAGCAGCAGGGCGCTGAGCAGTTCCTGACGGCCGTGGGCGTACGGGGCGAGGTCGTCGACCGCCCGGAGCGCCACCCGGTCGGGGTCGACGCCCCGGCCGGTGACCGTGAGGACCACGCCACCCGCCTCCGGCCGCGTCCTGGCGGCCCACAGCGGGCCCTCCCGGCGCAGCGTCGCGGCCACCGGCACGCCGTCGACCGGGATCAGGATCTCCGCCTCGACCACCGGCCCGGCCGGCCCCGACTCGTCGATGCCCGCGTGCGTGAACAGCCGGTCGCGTTCGTCCTCGACCAGTTCGGCCAGGCCGTACCCCGGCCCCGCCGACGCGCAGGCCTCCGCGTCCTCGGTGACGACCAGCAGCCACGGGCCCTCGACCGCGAAGGGATCGCCGTGGCAGAGCACGACCTTCGTCAGCGTGCCGTTGGTGAGCTGCCACTCGGTCAGCGCAGGCGCGGGCAGCAGCGGCGCGGTCGGGGCGTAGACGGGGAACCGGCCTCGCGACAGCGTGTCCAGGTCGGCCCGGATCGCCTGCCGCCACATGTCCTCCGGGCTCTCGAACCCTGGATCGTCGCCACCGGAACCCTCGCGATACCTCACCGCGCCTCCCCTTCTGTCGCGCGGTCCCACCCTACGGACCCTCAGGATCGCTGTGCACCATGCTGTCCGTTACCCGTACGCCGTTCGGTTGACGCCCCGCGAACGGGAGCGCACGTCTCCTGCGGGCGGCGCGGGCAAGGCCGCACGGTGTGAACATGACGCTCCTTCGACTCGTCCGGCGGCTCCTCGCCGCCGCCGCGCTCACCGCGGCGCTGGCGCCCGCCGGCACACCCGCCACGGCCGCCGCCCGCACCGCGGACCCGTACCACTGCACCACGCCCGCCCACGTCGGGGCGGGCCGCCACATCGGCGTCGCCCTCGACTGGCCGTCCCGCCCGGTCGCGCCGGGGACGACGCAGGTGCTGCGCATCCACGTCACCAACCTGGGCCGCGTGCCGACGCGGCAGCCGACGCTCGTGGTCGTGCACAACTTCGTGCCGAACGGTTTCAGCGCGCCGCCCGACGTCGACCTGGACAACTTCGGGACCGGCGTCTCCTTCACCGTTCCGGCCAGGATCCCGCCGCACAGGACCGTCACCACCCCGGTCAGGATCACGCTGGGCGCGTCGATCCCGCCGAGGGCGGCCGAACGCTGCGACGTCACCGCGTTCAACGGCGCCGACCAGGCCACCGCCGCGTACGAGGTGGTCACCGGCGACCCGGTGGTCCATCTGAAGGCGGCCGTGCTGCCCGCGCAGGGAAGGCCGGGGCAGACGATCAAGCTCCAGCTGGTGGCCGGCAACAGGGGCCCCTCGAACGAGTACGCCGGTCCCGCCGTCTACACGCTGAAGGCGCCCGAGCACACCACCTGGGCCACCCCGTCCGGCTACCGCTGCACCCCGGACGCCGCGGCGACCACGGTGACCTGCAGCTACGGCAGCGCACCGCTGACCTGGCACGACGTGCTGGAGGAGATTCCGCTCTGCATCGACCCCGACGTCCGGCCGGGCGCCGTCCTGACCGACGGCCGCGTCACCGCCACCGACCCCTTCGACCCGGAGACCTTCGACGGCGCGAACTTCGACGTCAAGGTCACTTCCTGAACCGCCGCCGCTCAGCCGGATGAGCCCGGTCGGCCTGGTCGTTCCGCCGTCCCTGCGCGGCCCGCGACGCCGTCGAGCAGCAGGCGCAGGCCCAGTTCGAAGCCGCGCCCGTCCAGGCCCTGCGCGCCGCCGCCGCGGGCGAAGGAGCCGTCCAGCGCGTCGGCCAGGGCCGGGTACGCGGGGCGGTAGTCCTCGGGGGTGCGGGTGAAGCCCGCGGTGAAGGTCTCCAGTGCGGAGCCGAGGACGAGGTAGTCCAGCGCCGCCGCGGTCTCGGCGGCGTCCGCGGGGGTGAGCCCGGCCCGGCCGAGCAGGGCCAGCAGCGCGTCGTAGCCGCGCAGTGCGCGGTCGGCCTCGACCCGGCGCCGGGCCAGCAGCGCGATCGTGTTCGGGTGCCGCAGGAAGACCGCGCGGTAGCCGCGCGCGTAGGCGGTCAGCCCCTGCCGCCAGTCGGCGGCGGCCAGCGGCGTGTGGTCGATCTCCTCGTTGACCAGCTCGGAGACCGCGTCGACCAGCGCCTCCTTGTTGTCGACATGGTTGTAGAGCGAGGCGGCCTTCACGCCCAGCCGCTCCGCGAGCGCGCGCATGGTGAGGCCGTCCGCGCCCAGCTCGTCCACCACCTGCAGCGCTGTCAGCGCGATCCGCTCACGCGTCAGCAGCGCCTTGCTCGGTCGGCCCACGCCGGAGTCCCCTCTTCCGTTCACCGCTCTCGGCGGCTATCGTGCCAGACCATCAGCACTGACTAACTAAGTTAGTTTTTTGGAGGCGCCGCCGTGACCGACACCGACCAGCACGACAGCGATCGGCTGGAAGCCCTCGGCTACCGCCAGGAACTCAGACGCAGCCTGAACATCCTCGGCAACATCTCCATGGGCTTCGCCGTCGTCTCCCCCGTCGTCGGCCTCTACGCCGCCGCCCAGGTCGGCATGAGCGTGGCCGGCGGGGCCTGGATCTGGGCGCTGCCGATCTGCCTGCTCGGGCAGTCCCTGGTCGTCGCGGTCTACTCCGAACTCGCCTCGCAGTGGCCCCTGGCCGGCGGCGCCTACCAGTGGAGCCGCCGACTGGCGAGCCCCGCCGTCGCCTGGCTCAGCGGCTGGATGTGGCAGTTCGCGGTGATGTTCGGCAACACCACCGTCGCCTACCTCGCCTCGCCCTGGGTCTTCGCCCTGTTCGGCGCGGTCCCGACGCCGACCGAGCAGGTGCTGGTCTCGGTCGGCTTCATGCTCTTCTGCACGCTGGTGAACGCCTACGGGATCAACTTCCTGCGCTGGTTCGTCAGCCTCGGGATCGCCGCCGAGGGCATCGCGTCGGTCCTGGTCGGTCTCACCCTGCTGCTGGTCTTCCGGCAGCACGGCTTCTCCCTGCTGACCGACTTCCTCGGCGCGCCCGCCGGGCTCGGCGTCGGTGACCTGAGCGCCTTCCTCGCCGCGGTGGCCGTCGCCGGCTGGGCCTTCATCGGCTTCGACGCCTGCGTCTCCACCGCCGAGGAGACCAAGGACGCGGCCCGCCAGGTGCCCAGGGCGATGTGGTGGTCACTGCTCAGCGTCGGGCTGGTGGTCGTCCTCAACGCGATCTCGGTCGAACTGGCCCACCCGAACCCGGCCGACGTCGTCTCCGGCAAGGACCTCGACCCGGTGACCACCGCTGTGGTCGGCGCCTTCGGCGGCTGGGCCGACAAGCCCTTCGTGGTCGTGGTGCTGGTCAGCTTCACCGCCTGCCTGATGGCCTCCCAGGGCGGCGCCGCGCGCGGGCTGTACTCGCTGGCGCGCGACGACGTCTTCCCCTTCTCGAAGCACGTCCGCAGGGTCAACCGGCACAAGGCCCCGATCGGCGGCCTGGTCGCCGCGACGGTGATCAGCTGTGCGGCGCTGCCGCTGGGACTGAGCACGTCCGCGATGGGCAGCCTGATCACCTTCGGCAGTGCGGCGACCTTCGTGCCGTTCTTCCTGCTCAGCGTGGTCGCGCTGGTGGCGCGGGTGCGGGGGACGTGGACGCCGTCCGGCGCGGTCCGCTACGGGCGTCTGGGGACGCCGCTGAACGCGCTCGCGGTGCTGTGGACCGGCTTCGAGGTGGCGAACATCTGCTGGCCCCGCAGCATTCTCGCGCCGGCCGGCGCGCCGTGGTACCAGATCTGGGCCGCGCTGCTGGGCGTCGGCGTCGTCTCCGTGGCAGGCCTCGGCTACCTCCTCGCCCGCCGCCCCCACCTCCGCATGCGCTCGGCCGACGCGGACCACCCGACCACCGACGAGCTGGCTCCGGCGGTGATCTGAAGCCCCGATAGGGGCGCGGGGAACTGCGCGAGCAACCACCCGGTGCGGATGGCCCTGTCCGATGGGGACCATCCGCATGCCGGTGGCTTTTCGCGCCCATGCGCCGGAGGCGCATATCGGCAGAGCCCCGCGCCCCCGAAGGGGCCTAGCGGCGCGTGCCGCAACTGGGGCAGAAGGCGGCGCCCTGGGGGACGTCGGCGCGGCAGGAGCCGCAGCTGTCGGACTGGGCGAGGCGGTAACCGCAGCCCGGGCAGAAGTTCGCGCCGTGGGTCTCGGTATGGCAGTGCGGGCAGACCAGCTGCGTCGAGCGATTCACGTCGTACTCCGCGCCCGAGCTTCCGCCGACGTCGTAGGCCCGCTGGGAGGCGACGTCGTTCAGACCGCGCTGACGGGCCGCGGCGACCTCTGCGGCGGTGTCGGGGGCGCAGTTCAGGCAGAGGCCCTGGCCCGCGTTCCAGCACCGGTCACAGACGTAACTCGTGCACCGCGCACAGCGGTTGAAGTGCGCCTGGGCGTCGGTGATGGCCTTCCTGAAGGCGGCGTCCTTGGACGGACCCCAGTTCGCGCCGACCAGCCCGTCCAGCGCGCTGGACGCCTCACTGCCCGCCCGCCCGAACGCGCCCCACGCGCTGCTGACGGCGCGGTCCACCCAGCCGGCCATCCGGCCGCTGGTGTAGGGCTGGAACGCGGAGCGCCAGGTGTCGTGGCAGCGGGAGCAGTTGAACTCGAACTGGAATCCCGCACCTGTTCCCGACTGCTGGCAGAGATCGTGGTAGTTGCCGGCGAAGTAGATTTCGCCGCCCTGGCCGTTCATTCCTTTTTGCCCCCTCTTCGGATCCGCGCACACTGTGGCACAGGGCCCGAAGCCCAGGAAAGTCCTTGTCGACATTTTGTGTCGGACGACCTGCCGGGCCGCCCTCGCAGCCTGCACAACCTTCGACGCGGCAACCGGAAACGCCGGTTCCAGGACGGGAACGAACGACCCTGCGGGGGCCCGGCGGGCCCCCTCAGCGCCCCTGGGACTTGGCCTTGAACGCGGCCTTGCGGGCCTGCTTGGCCACCGACTTGTCCGGGTGCAGCTCGCCGACCGCCTCCAGCACCGCCCGGGTGTAGGTGTGGTCGACCCGCCACAGCTCCTCGAAGAAGTCGTCCGAAGCGCCGGGGCCGGGCAGCATCTCGACCAGCTCGCGCATCGAGTCCGCCTGGCCGCCGGTGTCGATCAGCTGCGCGGCCAGCGCGTCGACCGTCGTCCACAGCACGACCACCCGGCTCGGCACCGGCAGGTCCGTCGCCCCGCGCTCGGTCAGCCACGCGCCGGCGATGCCCGCCAACTCGGGGTCGGCCAGCGCGTCCCGCGCGGCCGGCTCCGCGGACTCGCCGAGGTGACGCAGCGCCACCTGGGCGTAGAGGCGTCGGACCGGGGCGACCAGGTCGTCGCCCCGCGCGGCGGCGAGCAGCTCCGAGGCGGCCGTCAGGTTCTCGCGCCCGGCGAGCCACTCGATGATCTCCTGCTCGGGCAGCACGTTGGGCGACTCGCAGATGCCGCGCAGCAGTTCGACCGCGTCGCCCTGGGCGTGCGCGCCGATCAGCGGGGCGTCGTAACCGTCCTCCAGCAGCCACTCGCGGACGCCGAAGACCCCAAGGTCGGTCAGCCGGACGTGGCCGAAGCGCTCGACGTCCTCCTCGTTCAGCTCGATCTCGCCGGACTCGTCCGCGTCGCCGTCGCTCTCCTCGAACAGGCTCGGGTCGATCGGCCGGTAGTCGAGCATGCCGAGGTCGGCCAGGTCCTGCAGCATCGGGTCGAGCAGCACCATGGTCTCGGTGATCTCGCCGAGCAGTTCGTCGGTCGGGTCCTCGCCCTCGGGAACCACCAGCAGCGCGGCGAGCACGCCCAGCGGGAGCGTCTGCTCGGCCTCGGTCGGGGCAAAGGCGCGGGTCTCGTAGAGGACCTGGAGGGCGTCGTCGAGCAGGCCCTGCGCCTCGTCGCGCGCCTCCTCCAGACGGGCGTACTCCTCCTCCGACTCGTCCTGCTCCTCCTCGGCCTCGGCGACGGCCTCGGCGTCCCCGTCCTCGTCGCCCTCCATGTCGTCGATCGCGGCCTCGACGGCCGTTCCCGCGATCACGGAGGCTGCGGTCAGCCAGTCGTCGAGGACGACGTCGGGGCCGCCCTCGTCGAGCCTGGCCAGCTCCGGACCGGCGATGCCGCGCTCCGGCGCGTCCGCGCCCTCCGTGGCCGACTCCAGCACGACGAGCTCCAGGTCGACGGCGAGCGCCCAGGCGCGCTCGATCTCGCCCACGTCCTCGGTGTCGACGCCGAGCGCGGCGGCCGCGTCGACGGCCTGCTCCTCGGGCAGCTCGCCCCACTCGTCCACCGGCTTGCCCTCGCCGACCCACCGGGCCAGACCCACGGCCTGCGCGAACAGCGGCGACGCCAACGCGGCCTTGGCCAGCGCCGCCGGCTCGGCCAGCCGGACCGGCGGGACCAGGATCATTTCGTCCGCCTCGTCGACGGCGTCGAGGTCGCCGGGGTCGCCCTCGCCCCCTCCGGTGGCGCCGTACAGGGTCTCCAGGTCGAGGTCCGCGGGCAGGGGCAGGCCCTGACCGGCGGTGCTGTCCTTACGACTGCGCGCTGCCATGATCCGACCTGTCTCTCGTTCGCCCGAATCCACTGCCGACCGCGTCGCAGCGCCGCGAAGAACGCCGTGGAGCCGACGCGGATCCGCTCCTGAGCCCGAGGGTAGTCCCTGGTGGGCCCGGTCGTCGTTTCCCTTGACAGTCGACCAGCACGTATCCTCCGCTGGGCTGATGCGCACACCCCCGCGCTGACGTTCCGCACATCCCCCGCACGCCTGCTCCACCCGGACCCTGCGGCCCACCCTGCCGCACCGCCCGGAGCCCAGACGCCAGGAGACCCCTGCCATGGCGGAACTCACCCCTGCCGGGACACGCCTCAGCGAGGCGCTGCTCCCACCCGAGCTCGCCCCCCGCGAGCGCCTGCGCACCCCGGCCCTGAGCCGCTGGAACGCGCTGCGCGGCGTCCGGGTCGGCCTGACGGTCGCGGTCCTGCTGCTCCTGCTGACCGGCGCCAACCTGGCGACGCCCCTCTACCCCGCGCTCCAGGCGCGCCTCGGCCTCACCCCGGTGGACACCACGCTGCTGTTCACCGCCTACGTCTTCGCGGTCGTCCCGGTCCTCGCCGCCGTCGGCCACTGGTCCGACCGGCTGGGCCGCCGGGCGCTGGTCCTGCCCGCCGTCGCCCTCGCCGCGGCGGGCGACGCGGTCTTCGCCTCCGCCGGCACCCTCGGCGAGCTGGCCCTCGGGCGCGCCGTGCAGGGCCTCGCGGTCGGCCTGGCCACCGGCGCGGCGGGCGCGGCACTGGCCGACCTGCTGCCCGACCGCCCCAGCCTCGCCGCGAAGCTGACGCTGGCCGCGTCCGCCGGCGGCGTGGCGCTCGGCCCGCTGCTGGGCGCTGCGCTGGCCCGCGGCGCGGACCCGCTGGTCACGCCGTTCGCGGTGCACGCCGTCGCGCTCCTGGCGCTCTGCGTCCCGCTGGCGCTGCTGCACCCGCGCTCCCCCGGCCACTATGCGGTCGTCCCGCCCAGGATCAGCCTCCGCCCGCGCGCGCTCAGCCTGCCGCGGCGCGGCCGGGCGGCGTTCCTGCTGGCAGCGGCGGCGGGCTTCGTGTCCTACGCGGTCTTCGGCGTCTACCTCAGCCTGGCCCCCGGCTACGCGGCGCTGTTGCTGCACACCCGCAATCCGCTCGGCGGCGCGGGCGTGGCGGCGCTGCTGCTCGGCTCCTCCGCGGTGGCCCAGCTCCTGGCCCGCCCCACGCGCTCACGCGCGGTGCCCGCCCTCGGCATGGCCGGCCTGGCGCTCGGCCTCGGCCTGGTCGTCCTGGCCGGCGGCGCGCAGTCGCCCGCCCTGCTGTTCGCCGGCAGCGTGCTGGCGGGCGGCTGTCAGGGGCTGGCCTTCCGGACGCTGTTCACGACGGCGACGGCGGCGATGGAGCCGGAACACCGCGGCTCGCAGCTGAGCGCGCTCTGGGTGGTCGTCTACATGGGCAGCTCCCTGCCCACCATCGCGGTCGGCTTCCTCGCTCGCGCGTACGGCATCCTCCCCGCCGTCAGCACGTTCGCGGCCGTGGCCGCGACCGCGTGCATCGCCCTGGCCGCGGCGTCCCTCCGCGTCGGCACCCAGCGCTAGACGCCTCCGGCGCGAACGCGACACGTCCCGTCGAAGGGCCACTTGCAACCCCCGGGGCGCGGGGAACTGCGCGAGAAACCACCCTGTGCGGATGGCCCTGTTACTGGAGGACCATCCGCACAGGGTGCTTGTCGCGCAGTTCCCCGCGCCCCTGGACAGTGCAACGTCCAGTGCTCGAAGTGACTCGCCCGCGCGGCGGAGCCGCGCAGTTCCTCGCGCCCCTGGAGGGTGCATCTGATCCGTCAGTGGAAACGGCGGCGCCGGCGGGGGCCGGGGCGGTGGTCGGGGGAGGCGGGACGACTTCGCCGCGGACGACCCAGGGACGGTCATGGCGCCAGGCCAGGCCCGCGCGGCGTTCCTCCGCCATCCGGGCGTGGATGACCAGCAGGTCCACGCCCGCGATCAGTGCCAGCAGCGCGCACAGCGCGGCAAAGCCGATGAACGTGTTGCGGCCGGTGACGTCGTCCGGCTTGGCGTTCGCGGCCATGAAAGCGAAGAGCGCCGCGCCCGCCAGATAGACCGGCCCGAAGATCGCCGCGAGCAGCCGCCGCGCCGGGAGGTCGCTCAGCGCGGTGGTCGGCTCGGTGCCCGTCCGTTCGCGGTGGTGACGGGTCCGGCGCGCGGGTGGGGCCTGTCCCCCGGCCGGCACGGGGGATGTGATCGCCCTGCGGCCCGGCAGGTTCGCCCGGCCGACACCGAAACGCATGCGTCGCCTCCTGCCCTCGCCCCTACCCCGCTTCCGCGCCCCGAACGCACGTGCACGACCGGAACCCACTAGCCTGATCCGCGCCGCGGCAGCAACCGCCGCGCGCACCACGGGGACAGGGGGACGGACATGAAGCAGAGGCGAAGGCGGGCGTTCGGCGTCGGGGCGGCCGCCGCCGTGCTCGCCCTCACGGCCGGAGCCTGCGCCGCGCCGGGCACCCCCGGCGCCGGCCCGAACGGCCCCGGCGGCTCGCCCGGCCCGCACGCCTCGCCGGACGACACCCATGGGACGCCTGCGGCGCAGCTGGGCTACGTCCGCCATGCGAACGCCGTGCAGTGGCCCGCCGCGGGCGACTACGTGCCACCGGGCGAGGGCCTGCAGATGCTGCTGCCCGACGGGAGCTGTGCTCTCGGCATCGGCACCTACGCGAACGGCTACCGCGATGTCCCCACCAACTGGCAGCGCGCGGCCGGCGCGACCGACTGCACCTCGCTGCGGCTCACCCCGGCTCCCGGCAGCGGCGACCCGGCCGTAGGTTCCGACCAACCGCCGGCGCGGTCGGGCGGCCGGAACGGCGGCGGGGTCTTCGGACAGGCCGTGCTTCGCTGGACCGACGGTTCGCTCGTCGCCGTCACCGACCGGATCACCCGGCTCCGCCTGGGCGGCGCGGAGAAGCAGCTCGCGACCCTGGACCTGCCGGTCCCGGAGAACCCGAACAGCGAGTCGGAGGACCAGGGCCGGGTCCACGCCGTCGCCCGGAGCGGCAACCGGCTGCTGATCGCGGGAGAGCTGTTCCTGAACCGGGTCGAACATCCGGCGCTGTGGTCCTCGGACGACGTGGGCGCGACCGTCCACCGGATCGAACTGCCCACCCCGTCAGGCGTGTTCACGGCCAGTCCGATCCTCGGCCTGGGCACCGCAGGACACGAGGTCGTGGCCGTCGGCGCCACCGCGTCCAACTACGCCGACAGGCGACCCGACGGCACGCTCCCGGTCTGGCACTCCGCCGACGGCGGCACGCACTGGACGCTGGCGACCGTCCAGGGGATCCCGCCGAGCGCGACCGTGATCGGCGTGATCCACGCGCAGGGGCGGTGGATAGCCTACGGCGGCGTCTACGGGGTCGGCGCGCCGGACCAGCCGATCGTGCTGACCAGCCCGGACGCGCGGCACTGGCAGCTCGCCGACGCGCGCCTGCTCGGCCGCGGCGACGTGGTCGCGGCGACCGTCGACGGCGGCGGCCGCCCGGTCCTGGTCGGCAGCGAGCCGATCCCGCAGGGCGTGGGCAAGCGGCCCCGGTACTGCGGTGTGCTCTGGCTGCCGGACGGAGCGGGCTGGCGGCGCGGCAGCCTCGGCTGCGGCGCGGAGCCCCCGACCGCCGCCACCACGCTGGCCGACGGGCGGGTCCTGATCGCGGGCAACCGGGATCTCTGGCTCGGTCGCTGATCCCTCAGCGCTGCCGGGTCGGCTGGCGGTCCTGCGGCCGGCTCGGCGGGATGGGGGAGGCGACGAAGTCCCTCGGGCCGCTCCACAGCGCGGGCACCGCGTCGCTCCACCGGCAGAGCTCGTAGGCGATCGACTCGTAGTTCACCCGCCAGCCCCGGAAGTGCACCCACGCCTCCTCGACCGACCGCTCCTTGGCGAAGCCGCTCGCACAGACCATCGCCACCGCCGCGTCGAACTCGGCGTAGGTGAGCCGGATCGGCGCGTTCGGCTCGGGGTCGGGGTCGAACGGGATCCGCGTGGTGCGGGCGATGTCGCGCAGGGAGGTGAACCCGGCCCGCAGGACGAGCCGCGCCTCGGGGGGCGCGGACTTGGGGGCGATGGCCAGCTGGATCGCGGCGGCGTCCAGCACGGCCAGCAGGCTGACGATCCAGCTGCGCTGCGGCTTGGGCGAGCGGAAGGAGAGCAGCAGGGGGTAGTTGGAGTGGCTCTCGCCGATGTCGGCGGCCAGCCGTTCCCAGTCGCGGTAGAGGGCGGGCAGCGCGGTCTGGGTGTCCACCAGCCACTGCCGTGCCAGCAGTTCCGGCCCCCACGCGGGCTCCCCGGCCCGCGACTCCAGCAGGGTGACCTCGGTCTCGCGGCGGTTGTACGCGCCGTAGAGGGTGGGCAGGTAGGCGATCTGCAGGGCGATGATGAGCGGGCCGGTGGCGGCGGCCACGAAGTCCAGCCCGGAGAGCCTGAGCCGCTCACCGCTGGCGAAGCCGAGGGTGAAGAGGCTGGATCCGGCCTCCCTGACGGCGCTGCTCCATCCGAGGTCAGAGAGCCCGCCGAGCAGCATGGAGTAGGCGACGAGCATCCCGCCGAGCCAGCAGGTCAGCATCCCCAGCAGCACGAGCGGCGCGAGCCACGCCTGCGCCCGGTCCGTCGCGCGGTACGTCCCGAGCGGCGCGGCGCTCGCCCGCAGCAGGAAGCGGAGGCCCTTCGTCAGCCGGAACACCAGCGCGGAGTACAGGCCTCTCGGCACGACCAGCGTGCGCAGCACGCTGCTGACAATCAGTATCAGCAGCAACACGCCTGCCAGTACGAACATCCACCTCATGGGTCACATTGTGCTATGCGGCACCACCCCGAGGGGCGCGAGGCTCTGCCCGCCTGCGGCGCCTCAGCTCACAGCAGAGGCCCGGTTGCAGACACCTCAGGGGCGCCAGGCTCTGCCCCGCGCCCCTGAGGTGGTACGACCGGCCCTTGGATCAGACGTTGAAGCCCAGCGCGCGCAGCTGGTCGCGGCCGTCGTCGGTGATCTTGTCCGGGCCCCACGGCGGCATCCAGACCCAGTTGATCCGCAGGTCGGACACCAGACCGTCGGTCGCCGTTCGCGCCTGGTCCTCGATGACGTCGGTCAGCGGGCAGGCCGCCGAGGTCAGCGTCATGTCGATGGTGGCCACGTCGGACTCGTCCACGTGGACGCCGTAGATCAGGCCCAGGTTGACCACGTCGATGCCCAGCTCCGGGTCGACGACGTCCATCAGGGCCTCCATGAGGTCCTCGACGGCGACGCTGCCCTTGCTGACCGACTCGAAGGTCGCGGACTCCTCCGCCACGGCGGGGGTGTCGGAAGTCGTCTCACTCATGCGCTCTCCTTGACGGGCGCTTCGGCCAGGGCCTTCGCCGTGGCGTCCTTCCAGGCCATCCAGCTCAGCAGCGCGCACTTCACGCGCGCCGGGTACTTGGAGACGCCGGCGAACGCGACCGCGTCCTCCAGCACCTCCTCGTCGCCGGCCTGCTGGCCCTTCGACTGCATCAGCTCCAGGAAGGCCTCCTGGATGCGCTGGGCCTCGCCCAGCTCCTTGCCGACGAGCAGTTCGTTCAGCACGGACGCGCTGGCCTGGCTGATCGAACAGCCCTGGCCCTCGTACGACACGTCCTTCAGCACACCGCCGTCGAGCTTCACGCGCAGCGTGATCTCGTCCCCGCAGGTGGGGTTGACGTGGTGCACCTCGGCGTCGCCGTCGCGCAGGCCGCGCCCGTGCGGGTGCTTGTAGTGGTCCAGGATGATGTCCTGGTACAGCGAGTCGAGCTTCATCGCGCCGCCGCTCCCTTTCCGCTATCCGAAGAAAGCGCGGACGTGGTGCAGCCCGTCGATGAGGGCGTCCACCTCCGCCTCGGTGGAGTACAGATAGAACGACGCCCGCGTGGTCGCCGGAATTCCGTAGCGCAGGCAGACCGGACGCGCGCAGTGGTGGCCGACGCGCACGGCGATGCCCTGCTCGTCCAGCACCTGGCCCACGTCGTGCGGGTGGATGTCGCCCAGCGTGAAGGAGATCGCCGCCGCCCGCTCCTCGGCCGTCGTCGGGCCGATCACGCGCAGGTCGGGGACTTCCTGCAGCCTGTTCATGGCGTACTCGGTGATGCGGTGCTCGTGCGCCCAGACGGCGTCCATGCCGACGCCGTTCAGGTACTCGATCGCCGCGCCCAGACCGACCGCCTGCGCGATCGGCGGGGTGCCCGCCTCGAACTTGTGCGGCGCCGGCGCGTACGTCGACGACTGCATCGAGACGGTCTCGATCATCTCGCCGCCGCCCAGGAACGGCGGGAGGTCCTCCAGCAGCTCCTGGCGGCCCCAGAGCACGCCGATCCCGGTCGGGGCCAGCATCTTGTGGCCGGTGAAGGCGACGAAGTCGGCCTCCAGCGCCTGCACGTCCAGCGGCATGTGCGGGGCGGCCTGCGAGGCGTCGATGACGACCAGCGCGCCCACGTCCTGCGCACGCCGGACGATCGCCTCGGCCGGGTTGACCGTGCCCAGGATGTTGGAGACCAGGACGAAGGAGACGACCTTCGTCTTCTCGGTGATGATCTGGTCGATGTTGGACAGGTCGAGCCGGCCGTCGTCGGTCAGCCCGAACCACTTCAGCTTCGCGCCGGTGCGCTGCGCCAGCAGCTGCCACGGGACGATGTTGGAGTGGTGCTCCATCTCCGTGATCACGATCTCGGAGTCGGCGTCGACCTTGTACGGCTCCTCGGCCCAGCCGAGCATGTTCGCGACCAGGTTCAGCGACTCGGAGGCGTTCTTGGTGAAGACGACCTCGTCGCGGCTGGGCGCGTTGATGAACGAGGCGACCGCGTCACGCGCGCCCTCGTACAGCGCCGTGGCCTCCTCGGCGAGCGTGTGCACGCCGCGGTGGACGTTCGCGTTGTGCAGCTCGTAGTAGGCCGTCAGCGCGTCGAGGACCTGCTTCGGCTTCTGCGAGGTGGCCGCGTTGTCCAGGTAGATGAGCGGCTTGCCGTTGGGCAGCACGCGGTGCAGGACCGGGAAGTCCTTGCGGATCGCGTCCACGTCCAGAGTGGTCGAGGTAGGGATCACTCGGCTGCACCGCCCTTCACATACTGCTCGTAGCCGTTCTCCTCCAGCTCGTCGGCGAGCTCGGGGCCGCCGGACGCGACGATCTTGCCGTTGGCGAAGACGTGCACGAAGTCCGGCTTGATGTAGCGGAGGATGCGCGTGTAGTGGGTGATCAGCAGGGCACCGACGGTGCCGGTCTCGCGCACGCGGTTGACGCCCTCGGAGACGACGCGCAGGGCGTCGACGTCCAGGCCGGAGTCGGTCTCGTCGAGGATCGCGATCTTCGGCTTGAGCAGCTCCATCTGGAGGATCTCGTGGCGCTTCTTCTCACCGCCGGAGAAGCCCTCGTTGACGTTGCGCTCGGCGAAGGCCGGGTCCATCTGGAGGTCGGACATGGCCTCCTTGACCTCCTTCACCCAGGTGCGCAGCTTGGGGGCCTCGCCGCGGATCGCGGTGGCGGAGGTGCGCAGGAAGTTGGAGACCGAGACGCCGGGGACCTCGACCGGGTACTGCATGGCCAGGAAGACGCCGGCGCGGGCGCGCTCGTCGACCGTCATGGCCAGCACGTCCTCGCCGTCCAGCAGCACCTCACCGCTGGTGATGGTGTACTTCGGGTGGCCGGCCAGCGAGTAGGCCAGGGTGGACTTGCCGGAGCCGTTCGGGCCCATGATCGCGTGCGTCTCGCCCTGCTTGACGACGAGGTCGACGCCCTTCAGGATCTCGCGCGCGCCGTTCTCGGCCTCGACGGAGACGTGCAGGTCGCGGATTTCAAGCGTTGCCATGGACTCAGGACTCCTGGGTGACGGAGACGAGCACATCGTCCCCTTCGATCTTTACGGGGTACACGGGGACGGGCCGGGTGGCGGGAAGGCCCGAGGGCTTGCCGGTGCGCAGGTCGAAGCGCGAGCCGTGGAGCCAGCACTCGATGGTGCAGTCCTCGACCTCGCCCTCCGAGAGCGAGACGTTGGCGTGCGAGCAGATGTCGTTGATGGCGAAGACCTCGCCCTCGGTCGACACCACGGAGACGGCGACGCCGCCGACCTCGACCCGCTTGGGGGTGTCGGCCTCCAGCTCGCTCAGCGCCGCGACGCGCACGAATCCGTTGTCGCTCATCCGACCGTCGCCTCCAGCTCGGCGTCGATCTTCTCGATCAGGCGCTCCTGGAGCTCCGGCAGGCCGATCTGCTGGACCAGCTCGGCGAAGAAGCCGCGGACCACCAGGCGGCGCGCCTCGTCGGCGGGGATGCCACGCGACTGCAGGTAGAAGAGCTGCTCGTCGTCGAAGCGGCCGGTCGCGGAGGCGTGTCCGGCGCCGACGATCTCGCCGGTCTCGATCTCCAGGTTCGGGATCGAGTCGACCCGCGCGCCGTCGGTGAGCAGCAGGTTGCGGTTGAGCTCGTAGGTGTCGGTGCCCTCGGCCTCGGCGCGGATCAGCACGTCGCCGACCCAGACCGCGTGCGCGTCCTGGCCCTGGAGCGCGCCCTTGTAGGCGACGTTCGAGCGGCAGTGCGGCGTGTCGTGGTCGACGAAGAGGCGGTGCTCCAGGTGCTGGCCGGCGTCGGCGAAGTACAGGCCGTAGAGCTCGGCCTCGCCGCCGGTGCCGCCGTAGATCACCCGCGGGTGCAGGCGGACGACGTCGCCGCCGAAGGTGACGACGACGGACTTGAAGCTCGCGTCGCGGCCGACCAGCGCGGTGTGCTGGGCGGCGTGGACGGCGGTGTCCTCCCAGTCCTGGACCGAGACGACCGTCAGCTTGGCGCCGTCGCCGATCAGGTACTCGACGTTGGCGGCGAGCACGGCGTCACCGGTGTGCTCGATCACCACGACGGCCTCGGCGAACGCGCCGACCTCGATCACCTGGTGGCCGTAGGCGACGCCGCCCTGGCCGTGGATGGTGATCCGGACCGGCTCGGTCAGCTGCGCGTCCTTCGGGATGGAGACCAGGCCGGCCTTGCCGAAGCTGCTGAACGCCTGCGCGGCGACGCGGTCGACCGGCTTGCCGGCGGCGCCCACGCGGGCGTCGTCACGCTCGACGGCGGTGACGAGGACGCCCTCGGGGGCGGTCACGTCGACCTTGATCGCACCGGAGGTGGCCTCGGCGGTGCCGTCGTGCAGGCCCCTGAGGCGGTGCAGCGGCGTGAAGCGCCAGTTCTCCTCGCGGCCGCCGGGGACGGGGAAGTCCGCGACGTCGTAGGAGGCGACGGCCTCGGTGCGCGCGTCCGTCGGCTGGGCGGCGGCGAACTCGCCGGGCACACCGGCGACCTGGATCGAGCCGGAGGTGGTGGACCCTCCGGGGGTGGTGGTGACGTCAGCCATGGCTGTCGTGCTACTCGCTTTCTGGAAGGGAATTCTGGCAGCTGTGCGGGCGGTCGGACGTCAGCCGACAGCGCCTTCCATCTGCAGCTCGATCAGCCGGTTGAGCTCCAGCGCGTACTCCATCGGCAGCTCCTTGGCGATCGGCTCCACGAAACCGCGGACGATCATCGCCATGGCCTCGAACTCGGTGAGTCCGCGGCTCATCAGGTAGAAGAGCTGGTCGTCGGAGACCTTGGAGACCGTCGCCTCGTGACCCATGGAGACGTCGTCCTCGCGGACGTCGACGTAGGGGTAGGTGTCGGAGCGGGAGATCGTGTCCACCAGCAGGGCGTCGCAGAGCACGTTGGACTTCGCGCCCTTGGAGCCCTCGCCGATCTCGATCAGGCCGCGGTAGCTGGTGCGGCCGCCGCCTCGCGCCACCGACTTGGAGACGATGTTGGAGGAGGTGTTCGGCGCCATGTGGACCATCTTGGCCCCGGCGTCCTGGTGCTGGCCCTCGCCCGCGAACGCGATGGAGAGCGTCTCGCCCTTGGCGTGCTCGCCCATCAGGTAGACGGCCGGGTACTTCATGGTGACCTTGGAACCGATGTTGCCGTCGATCCACTCCATGGTCGCGCCCTCGTAGGCCACGGCGCGCTTGGTGACCAGGTTGTAGACGTTGTTCGACCAGTTCTGGATCGTCGTGTAGCGGCAGCGGCCGCCCTTCTTGACGATGATCTCGACGACGGCGCTGTGCAGCGAGTCCGAGGAGTAGATCGGGGCGGTGCAGCCCTCGACGTAGTGGACGTAGGCGTCCTCGTCGACGATGATCAGCGTCCGCTCGAACTGGCCCATGTTCTCGGTGTTGATCCGGAAGTAGGCCTGCAGCGGGATCTCGACGTGCACGCCCTTCGGCACGTAGATGAACGAGCCGCCGGACCAGACCGCGGAGTTCAGCGAGGCGAACTTGTTGTCGCCGACCGGGATGACCGTGCCGAAGTACTCCTGGAAGAGCTCCGGGTGCTCCTTCAGCGCGGTGTCGGTGTCCAGGAAGATGACGCCCTGGGCCTCGAGCTCCTTGTTGATCTGGTGGTAGACCACCTCGGACTCGTACTGGGCGGCGACACCGGCGACCAGGCGCTGCTTCTCCGCCTCGGGGATGCCCAGCTTGTCGTAGGTGTTCTTGATGTCCTCGGGCAGGTCCTCCCAGGACTCGGCCGTCTTCTCGGTCGACCGGACGAAGTACTTGATGTTGTCGAAGTCGATGCCGGTGAGGTCGGAGCCCCAGGTCGGCATGGGCTTCTTGTCGAAGAGCTTCAGGCCCTTGAGACGCAGCTTGAGCATCCACTCGGGCTCGTTCTTCTTCGCCGAGATGTCGCGGACGACGTCCTCGTTCAGACCGCGCTTCGCCGCGGCGCCGGCCTCGTCGGAGTCGGACCAGCCGAACTCGTAGTTGCCGAGGCCCTCGAGCTCCGGGTGAGCGGTGGTGGTCATGCGGGGTTCCTCCCGGATGCGGCGACGTCGTGAGTGGTGCGTGAGTCGGTCGAACGTGTGGTGGTCTCGGTGACGGGCGGTGCGGCCCGCGGCACGAAGGTGGTGCAGACACCGTCTCCGTGGGCGATGGTCGCCAGGCGCTGCACGTGGGTGCCCAGCAGCTGCGAGAAGACCTCGGTCTCGGCCTCGCAGAACTGGGGGAACTGCTCGGCGATGTGTGCCACCGGGCAGTGGTGCTGGCAGAGCTGCTCGCCGAGCGGGGCGCTGCGCACGGTGGCAGCGTAACCGTCCTCGCTGAGCGCTCCGGCCAGTGCCTGCGCCTTGGTCGGGGTGTCCGGGCACTCGTCCATCGAGCCGGCGTAGCGCTCGGCGTCGCGGGCGAGGCGGGCGCGGGCGAAGGCGGCCAGCGCCTCCTTGCCCTTCTCGCCGCCGCCGACGGACTCGGCCAGGAAGCTGAGCGCGTCGGCCGCGAGCTGGTCGTAGGCCTGGTAGAAGGTGCTTCGGCCGGAGTCGGTGAGCACGAACACCCGGGCGGGGCGGCCGCGGCCGCGGTGGCCGTAGACCTTCTGCTCCCGCGAGGTGACGAGGCCCGCGCCGGTCAGCGCGTCGAGCTGGCGGCGCACGGCGGCCTGGGTGATGCCGAGCCGCTCGGCCAGGTCGGCCGCGCTGGAGGGGCCGTGGTCCAGGATCGAGCGGGCGATCCGGTCGCGCGAGGAGGAGGCGTGGGCGTGCGTGGCGGAGGCAGTCGCGTCGACCGCCTCGCCGCCCGTCTCCAACATCTCGCGCATGTATTTCACAACGCCATTGTTGCGTAATTCCTTCCGAGGGAACAAGCGCCGCTGGTCAGCGCCGGACGTGCGGTCCATCACTAAGGGTTACCTAATCAGAGCGCCGCTCGCCCGCCCCGCGGCGGCCGGGACCGGTCTCCCCCAAGGCCGCGACCCAGGCCGTACGGCGGGCCCGGCGGCCCGCCACGGCGGACGGGCGGGGCTGGACCGGGCGGGTGAATCCCGCGCCGCCGACGAGCTTCCTGCCCGCCAGGAACCGGGTCCGCCGCCCCCGTTGGCGGCGGCCGCGCCGCGGCTTCGTAGACTCGTCCGCATGCATGAGCACGCCGCCGCCGAGGAGACCCCCGCGGTATCGATCCGGGGCCTCGTCAAGCGCTACGGCGGCAAGACCGCCGTGGACGGCCTCGACCTCACCGTTCGCCACGGCACGCTGACCGCCGTGCTCGGCCCCAACGGCGCGGGCAAGACCACGACCGTCGAGACCTGCGAGGGCTACCGCCGCCCCGACGCCGGCACCGTCCGCGTCCTGGGCCTGGACCCGGTCGCCGAGGCCGCCGCGCTGCGCCCGCGGATCGGCGTGATGCTCCAGTCCGGCGGCATCTACCCGGGCGCCCGCGCGCTGGAGATGCTCAGGCACACGGCGAAGCTGCACGCCCACCCGCTCGACGTCGACGAGCTCGCCGAGCGGCTGGGCCTCGGCTCCTGCGGCCGCACCGTCTACCGCCGCCTCTCCGGCGGCCAGCAGCAGCGGCTCGCGCTGGCGATGGCCGTGGTCGGCCGCCCCGAGCTGGTCTTCCTCGACGAGCCCACGGCCGGGCTCGACCCGCAGGCCCGCCGCGCCACCTGGGACCTGGTCCGCGACCTGCGCCGCGACGGCGTCAGCATCGTGCTCACCACCCACCACATGGACGAGGCCGAACAGCTGGCCGACGACGTGGCCATCGTCGACGCCGGCCGGGTCATCGCGCAGGGCAGCCCGCAGGAGCTGTGCCGGGGCGGGGCGGGCAACACGCTCCGCTTCCAGGGCCGCTCGGGCCTCGACCTCGGCACCCTGCTCAAGGCCCTGCCCGACGACTGCACCGCCGCCGAGCTGACGCCCGGCAGCTACCTGGTCACCGGCGAGGTCGACCCGCAACTGCTGGCGACGGTGACCAGCTGGTGCGCGCAGTCCGGCGTCATGCCGGAGAACCTCGCGGTGGAGCGCCGAACTCTCGAAGACGTCTTCCTCGACCTGACCGGAAGGGACCTGCGCGCGTGACGACCGTGGTGACCACCGACTACGCCCCGCAGCCGGGCGCGGCGCCCCTCGGCCGCATGCTGCGCGCCCAGACCGCCCTGGAGACCAGGCTGCTGCTGCGCAACGGCGAGCAACTGCTGCTCACCGTCGTCATCCCGAGCGTGCTGCTGGTTCTCTTCAGCGCGGTCGACATCGTCGCCGTGACCGGGCCCGGCAAGCGCGTCGACTTCCTCGCCCCGGGCCTGCTGGCGCTCGCCGTGATGTCGACGGCCTTCACCGGCCAGGCCATCGCGACGGGCTTCGAGCGCCGTTACGGCGTCCTCAAGCGGCTGGGCGCGAGCCCGCTGCCGCGCTGGGCGCTGATGACCGCGAAGACCGGCAGCGTCCTGGTCACCGAGGTCCTCCAGGTCGCCCTGCTGACCCTCATCGCCCTCGCCCTCGGCTGGCACCCGCACGGCAACCCGTTCGCCGTCCTGCTCCTCCTGGTCGCCGGCACCGCCGCCTTCTCCGGCCTCGGCCTGCTGATGGCCGGCACCCTCAAGGCGGAGGCGACCCTGGCCGCGGCCAACCTCGTCTTCATCCTGCTGCTGCTGGCCGGCGGCGTCATCGTCCCCCTCTCCAGGTTCCCCTCCGCCGTCCGCCCGGTCCTGGAAGCCCTCCCCATCAGCGCCCTCTCCGACGGCCTCCGCGCGGTCCTCCAGACCGGCGCCACCATGCCCTGGTCCGACCTCGGCATCCTCGCCGCCTGGGCCGTCGTGGGCCTGACCGCGGCGGCACGCTTCTTCCGCTGGGAGTAGCAACCTCGGGCCGGTCACGAAAAGTGCAGCAGGCTGCCGCGCAGGTGAGCGGCGCAGACTGTCGGCCGGCAGGCCGCAGCCCGACCGCCCCGGCCTGCGGCCCTCGCCGCGGCGGCGGCCCGGCTCCCGAGTGAGATGGGCCCCATCACGGCCCCCCGGTCCGGAGGGCGGGAGGGCGCGAACTACCATGAATCGCGTGCGTACCCCCTTCTCCCTTCTCGCCGAGCGCGTCACCGTCCCGGACCAGTGGGTCCGGCGTGCGGCGCTGGCGACGCTGGTGTGCAGCGTCCTGATCATCGTCACCGGTGGTGCGGTGCGGCTGACCGGCTCCGGTCTCGGCTGCCCGACCTGGCCCACCTGCACGTCGTCGACGCTCGCGCCGACGTCGGCGATGGGCGTCCACGGCCTGATCGAGTTCGGCAACCGGATGCTGACGGACGTGATCTGCGTCGTCGTCGGTCTGGCGATCATCGCCGCGCGCTGTGCGAAGCCGCACCGCAAGGACGTGACGCGGCTCGGGTGGTACCAGTTCTGGATCATCGTGGCCGAAGCCGTCATCGGCGGGATCACCGTGCTGACGCACCTGAACCCCTACGTGGTCTCGCTGCACTTCCTCAGCTCGATGCTGCTGATCCTCACCTCGCTGGCCATGTGGCAGCGCACCCGTGAGGGCGACGGCGCGCCGGTACGCACGGTCGGCCGCCCGATCATCCACCTCTCCCGCGTCACGGTCGCCATGACCGCCCTGCTGGTCGTCGCGGGCACCCTGGTCACCGGCACCGGCCCGCACCCGGGCGACAGCAGCGACGTGAAGCGGATGCCGTTCGACTGGGACAAGATCACCCAGTTCCACGCCGACTTCGCGATGATCAGCGTCGGCCTCGCCGTGGCCATGCTCTTCGTCCTGATGGCCGTCGACGCCCCCCACGCGCCCCGCCGCGCGGCGAAGGAGTTCCTGGCCGTGCTCCTCGCCCAGGGCGTCCTCGGCTTCGTCCAGTACTTCACCCACGTGCCCGAGCTGCTGGTCGGCATCCACCTGCTGGGCGCCGCCCTGTGCTGGATCGCGGTGCTGCGCCTGCACCTCTCGCTCCGCGTCCGCCCCGCAGCCGACGCGCTGCCCCGCCCGGCCGACATCGAGGCCCTGGCCGTCGCCTGAGCGGCACGACCACGGACGCACGAAGAACGCCCCCGGCCGGTCGGCCGGGGGCGTTCTTTCGTGCGTTCCTGGGAGCGTCAGCTGCCGAGCTGGATGCCGGCCATCCGGCGCCACTCGTAGGCGCCGGTCTTCACCCTGAGGCCCAGCTCGCCCTCGAAGTTCTCCGCGCGGTTGACGCCGGACAGCTCCACCGCCCGCTCGGCCACCGCGTAGCTGGGGGCGACCTGGTCGCCCCACGCGCCGTCCGCGCCGACCAGGGCGATCCGGGTGGCGAGCGTGCCGACGTACTCGACGACACCGTCCGCGCTGCCGCCGTGGGCCGCGGCGAAGGCCTTGACGTTCTTGGCGATGCGCGCGGCGCGCTTCTCGTCACGCGGGGACAGGGCGGTGGCGGTGGTCTCTTCGGTCATGGACAGCAGATTACTCAGGGGTAGCCGGACATACGACCGGGCCCCGGTGTGCGGTAAGGCACATCGGGGCCCGGAGGAGCGCGAACGGAGTCGGGACTACTTCAGGAAGGGGTCGATCGCGATCTCGACGAAGAGCAGCGTCAGATAGGTGATCGACCAGTGGAACAGTCGCATCTCCTTGAGCTTCGCGCCCGTGACCCCCGCCTTGGCGCGGGAGAGCAGGCCGTGGGCCTCCTTGAGCCACAGCGCGCCGAGCGCCACCGCGGTCGCCGGGTAGACGACACTCGTGTGGCCCAGCGGCCACAGCGCGAGCGAGACGGCGACCATCACCCAGCTGTAGGCGACGATCTGCTTCGCCACGGCCTCGTTCGTGGCCAGCACCGGCAGCATCGGCACGCCCGCGTTGGCGTAGTCCTCCTTCACCTTCATCGACAGCGGCCAGTAGTGCGGCGGCGTCCAGAAGAAGATGACCAGGAAGAGCACCAGCGGGGCCCAGCCCAGCGAGTTCGTCACCGCCGACCAGCCAATGAAGACCGGCATGCAGCCCGCGATCCCGCCCCAGACGATGTTCTGCGCGGTGCGGCGCTTGAGGCCCAGTGTGTAGACGAAGACGTAGAAGAGGAGCGCCGCCAGCGACAGCGCCGCGCTCAGCGGGTTGACCAGGAGCGCGAACCACGCCGTCGACCCGACGGCGAGGGAGATGCCGAAGACCAGGGCCTCGCGCGGCGAGACGATGCCGGTCACCAGCGGGCGCTGCTCGGTCCGGTGCATCAGCGCGTCGATGTCCCGGTCGATGTACATGTTGAGCGCGTTGGCGCCGCCCGCCGACAGGTAGCCGCCGACCACGACGGTCAGGACCAGCAGCAGGTCGGGAACACCGCGCTGGGCCAGGAACATCACCGGAACGGTGGTGATCAGCAGCAGCTCGATGATCCGCGGTTTGGTCAGTGCGATGAAGGCCCCGACACGGGCCTTCAGCGGCCGATGCCCGGGGTTCCCCTTGACCAGACCGGCCGGACGTGTTTCGACGGCGGTCACGAACACCCCTGGTTGATGAAGCTCAGCAGTACCACGCCACCTTAGACGCTCCGTATCTCCGGCTCGGCGGCGGGGCCCCGTGTCGGGGCAAAGCCCGTCGTAAGCGCACCGAAAACCCCTCGTCGGGCAGCTGTCGGGCCTCGGTAACCGGGTTGCCTCGTTCAGCGGGAACGCTTGCTCGTATGAGCGGTAGGCTCGCTTTTGTAAAGCGGGTCAACGCTCTGAGCCCAGAAACCGCCGCCGTTGTCGGCTCCTCGGGCCGGGTCGAAAGACGTTACGGAAGGAGCCCTGATTCAGGGTGAGCACGACGCCGAGCAACACCTTCGAGTGGACCGAGCTTGACCAGAGGGCGGTCGACACCGTCCGCGTCCTGGCGGCGGACGCAGTGCAGAAGGTCGGAAACGGCCACCCCGGTACGGCGATGAGCCTGGCTCCGGCCGCGTACCTGATCTACCAGCGCTTCCTGCGCCACGACCCCTCCGACGCGCAGTGGGTCGGCCGCGACCGCTTCGTGCTGTCGCCGGGCCACACCTCGCTGACCCTCTACATCCAGCTCTACCTCTCGGGCTACGGCCTGACCCTGGAGGACCTGGAGTCCTTCCGCACCTGGGGCTCGCTGACCCCGGGCCACCCCGAGCACGGCCACACCGTGGGCGTCGAGACCACGACCGGTCCGCTGGGGCAGGGCGTCGGCAACGCCGTCGGCATGGCGATGGCCAGCCGCTACGAGCGCGGCCTGTTCGACCCGGAGGCTCCCCAGGGAGCCTCCCCCTTCGACCAGACCATCTGGGCGATCGTCTCCGACGGCGACCTGGAGGAGGGCATCTCCTCCGAGGCGTCCTCGCTGGCCGGCCACCAGAAGCTGGGCAACCTGGTCTTCCTGTACGACGACAACCACATCTCGATCGAGGGCGACACCGAGACCGCCTTCTCCGAGGACGTGCTGAAGCGCTACGAGGCCTACGGCTGGCACATCCAGCGCATCGAGCCCGCCGCCTCCGGCGACGTGGACGTGCACGCGCTGAACGCCGCGCTGACCGCCGCCAGGAACGAGACGGGCAGGCCGTCCATCATCGCGATGCGCACGATCATCGCCTGGCCCGCGCCGAACGCGCAGAACACCGAGGCCGCGCACGGCTCCGCGCTCGGCGCGGACGAGGTCGCGGCCACCAAGCGCGTGCTCGGCTTCGATCCGGAGAAGTCCTTCGTCGTCGCGCCCGAGGTGCTGGCGCACGCCCGCAAGGTCGGCGAGCGCGGCGCGCAGGCCAAGGCCGAGTGGGAGAAGCAGCTCGCGGACTGGCGCACCGCCAACCCGCAGCGGGCCGCCTCCTTCGACCGGATCACCGCGGGCGAGCTGCCCGAGGGCTGGGAGCAGAGCATCCCCTCCTTCGAGACCGGCTCCTCGATCGCGACCCGCGCCGCCTCCGGCAAGGTCCTGGTCGGTCTGGGCGGCGTGCTGCCGGAGCTGTGGGGCGGCTCGGCCGACCTGGCCGGCTCCAACAACACCACCATCGACGCCTCCTCGTCCTTCCTCCCGGTGGGCAACCCGCTGCCCGAGGCCAGCCCGTACGGCCGCACGGTGCACTGGGGCATCCGCGAGCACGCCATGGGCTCGACCATGAACGGCATCGCGCTGCACGGGAACACCCGGATCTACGGCGGCACCTTCCTGGTCTTCTCCGACTACATGCGTCCGGCGGTCCGCCTGGCCGCGCTGATGAAGCTGCCGGTCACCTACGTGTGGACGCACGACTCCATCGGCCTGGGCGAGGACGGCCCGACCCACCAGCCGGTCGAGCACCTCGCCGTGCTGCGGGCCATCCCCGGCCTCAACATCGTCCGTCCGGCCGACGCCAACGAGACGGCCGTGGCCTGGGCCGAGATCACCCGCCGCCACACCGCCAACCCGGCCCCGCACGGTCTGGCGCTGACCCGCCAGGGCGTGCCGACCTACGCCCGCAACGAGGACGCGGCCAAGGGCGGCTACGTGCACACCGAGGCCGAGGGCGGCGAGGCGAAGGTCGTCCTCATCGGCACCGGCTCCGAGCTGCAGCTCGCCGTCGCGGCCCGCGAGGCGCTGCAGGCCGAGGGCGTCCCGACCCGCGTCGTGTCGATGCCGTCGATCGAGTGGTTCGAGGAGCAGACCAAGGAGTACCGCGACAGCGTGCTGCCGCCCTCGGTCAAGGCGCGCGTCGCGGTCGAGGCCGGCATCGCGCTGACCTGGTACCGCTTCGTCGGCGAGGCCGGACGCATCGTCAGCCTGGAGCACTTCGGCGCGAGCGCCGACGCCAAGGTGCTGTTCCGCGAGTTCGGGTTCACGCCCGAGGCCGTCACCGCCGCCGCCAGGGAATCTCTGGCCGCCGCCGGCAGCTGAACCCTTCGAGACTTGAGGAAAGTGATTCATCATGACCGACTCTCTTGCGCGCCTCAGTGACGAGGGCGTGGCGATCTGGCTGGACGACCTGTCCCGCAAGCGGCTGACCTCGGGCAACCTGGCCGAGCTGGTCCGCGACAAGCACGTGGTGGGCGTGACCACCAACCCGTCGATCTTCCAGAAGGCGATCGGCTCCGGCGACGGCTACGAGGCCCAGCTGGCCGACCTGGCCGTGCGCGGCGTCACCGTCGACGAGGCCGTGCGGATGATGACCTCCGCCGACGTCCGCGACGCGGCCGACGTGCTGCGCCCGGTGTACGACGCGAGCAACGGCCGCGACGGCCGGGTCTCCATCGAGGTCGACCCGCGCCTGGCGCACGAGACGGCGCCGACCATCGCCGAGGCCAAGCAGCTGTGGTGGCTGGTCGACCGCCCCAACACCTTCATCAAGATCCCGGCCACCCTCGCGGGCCTGCCGGCGATCAGCGCGGTGCTCGCCGAGGGCATCAGCGTCAACGTGACGCTGATCTTCTCGCTCGACCGCTACAAGGCCGTCATGGACGCCTTCCTGACCGGTCTGGAGCAGGCGAAGGCCAACGGCCACGACCTCTCCACGATCGAGTCGGTCGCCTCCTTCTTCGTGTCCCGCGTGGACACGGAGATCGACAAGCGGCTGACGAAGATCGGCACCGAGGAGGCGCTCGCCCTCAAGGGCCGGGCGGCCGTCGCCAACGCGCGGCTCGCCTACGAGGCCTACGAGGAGGTCTTCGGCAGCGAGCGCTGGAACGCCCTGGCCGCCGCCGGCGCCAAGCCGCAGCGTCCGCTGTGGGCCTCGACCGGCGTCAAGGACCCGAACTACGACGACACCATGTACGTCGTGGACCTGGTCGCCCCCGGCACCGTCAACACCATGCCCGAGGCCACCCTGGACGCCGTCGCCGACCACGGCGTCGTCCGCGGTGACACCGTCACGGGCGAGTACGCGGACGCGAAGGGCGTGCTCGACAAGCTCGAAGCGCTCGGCGTCTCCTACGACGACGTCGTCCAGCTGCTCGAGGACGAGGGCGTCGACAAGTTCGAGGTCTCCTGGAAGGAACTGCTGGAGACGGTGCAGCAGTCCCTCGACGCGAAGGGCGGCTCTGACAAGTGACCGATCCAGCGGCGGTGGGGGACGACCCCGCCCTCGACGGCTTCACGCCGGACGACGAGTCCGGCGAGACGAACGTGTGGATCAACCCGCTGCGTGACCCGGCGGACCGACGGCTCCCGCGCATCGCGGGGCCGTCCGGCCTCGTCATCTTCGGTGTCACCGGCGACCTGTCGCGCAAGAAACTGATGCCGGCCATCTACGACCTCGCCAACCGCGGCCTGCTGCCGCCGGGCTTCTCGCTCGTCGGCTTCGCCCGCCGCGACTGGGAGGACGAGGACTTCGCCCAGGTCGTGCACGACTCCGTCAAGGAGCACTCGCGCACGCCCTTCCGTGAGGAGGTCTGGCAGCAGCTGGCCAAGGGCATGCGCTTCGTCCAGGGCGAGTTCGTGGACGACGCGGCCTTCGAGAAGCTGCGCGAGACCATCGAGGAGCTGGACAAGGCTCAGGGCACCGGCGGCAACTTCGCCTTCTACCTGTCCGTGCCGCCCAAGTTCTTCCCGCAGGTGGTGCAGCAGCTCAAGGCGCACGGCCTGGCCGACCCGCCCTCCTTGCCCGCCAACGGGCAGGAGGGGCCCAGGGCCTCCTGGCGCCGGGCCGTCATCGAGAAGCCGTTCGGGCACGACCTCGCCTCCGCGCAGGAGCTGAACAAGGTCGTCCACGAGGTCTTCCCGCGGGACGAGGTCTTCCGGATCGACCACTACCTCGGCAAGGAGACGGTCCAGAACATCCTGGCGCTGCGCTTCGCCAACTCGATGTTCGAGCCGATCTGGAACCGCGGCTACGTCGACCACGTGCAGATCACCATGGCCGAGGACATCGGCATCGGCGGTCGCGCGGGCTACTACGACGGCATCGGCGCGGCGCGCGACGTCATCCAGAACCACCTGCTGCAGCTGATGGCGCTGACCGCGATGGAGGAGCCCGCCTCCTTCCACCCGAAGGCGCTGGTCGGCGAGAAGCTCAAGGTGCTCTCCGCGGTCAGGATCCCCGAGGACCTGGGCAAGCACACCGTGCGCGGCCAGTACGCGCACGGCTGGCAGGGCGGCGAGGAGGTGCTCGGCTACCTGGAGGAGGAGGGGATCGACCCCAAGTCCAAGACCGACACCTTCGCCGCGGTGAAGCTGGAGATCAACAACCGGCGCTGGGCCGGCGTCCCGTTCTACCTGCGCACCGGCAAGCGTCTGGGCCGCCGCGTCACGGAGATCGCGGTCGTCTTCCAGCGCGCCCCCTACCTGCCCTTCGACGCCGCGGCGACGGAGGAGCTGGGCCAGAACGCGCTGGTCATCCGGGTGCAGCCGGACGAGGGCGTCACCGTCCGCTTCGGCTCCAAGGTGCCGGGCACCTCGATGGAGGTGCGGGACGTGACGATGGACTTCGCCTACGGCGAGTCCTTCACCGAGTCCAGCCCCGAGGCCTACGAGCGACTGATCCTGGACGTGCTGCTCGGGGACGCGAACCTGTTCCCGCGCCACCAGGAGGTCGAGGAGTCCTGGCGGATCCTGGACCCCATCGAGCAGTTCTGGGACAAGCACGGGCGCCCCGCGCAGTACCAGGCGGGCACCTGGGGCCCCGAGGAAGCGGACGAGATGCTCGCACGAGACGGCAGGAGCTGGCGTCGGCCATGAAGATCGATCTGACGGACACCAACTCCAGCAAGATCAACGCGGCGCTGATCGACGCGCGCCGGGCCATCGGCACGGCGACCGTCGGCATGGTGCTGACCCTGGTCATCGTCACCGACGAGGGCAGCGCCTACGACGCGCTCAAGGCCGCCTCCGACGCCTCGCGCGAGCACCCCTCGCGCATCCTGGCCGTCATCAAGCGTCCGGGGCGCTCGCCCCGGGCCCGGGCCGAGGCCCGGCTGGACGCCGAGGTGCGGGTCGGCTCGGACTCGGGCACCGGCGAGACGGTCGTGCTGCGGCTGCACGGCGAACTGGCCGCGCACGCCCAGTCGGTCGTGCTGCCGCTGCTGCTGCCGGACGCCCCCGTCGTCGTCTGGTGGCCGGAGAACGCGCCGAAGAGCCCGTCCGAGGACCCGCTCGGCGCGCTGGCCCAGCGTCGGATCACCGACGCCGTCACGGCGGAGAACCCGGTCACCCAGCTCGCCGCCCGGGCCGACTCCTACGCCCCCGGCGACACCGACCTGGCCTGGACCCGGATCACCCCGTGGCGCTCGATGCTGGCGGCGGCGCTGGACCAGCGCCACGTGGCGGTCGAGTCCGCCTCGGTCGAGGGCGAGTCGTACAACCCGAGCACCGAACTGCTGGCGCTCTGGCTGGCCGAGCGGCTGAAGATCAAGGTGGAGCGGACGGTCAGCGAGGGCCCCGGCATCACCGCGGTCCGGATGCACACCGCCGACGGCGACGTCTGCCTGGACCGTCCGGACGGCCTGCTGGCCAAGCTGTCCATGCCGGGCCAGCCGGACCGGATGGTGGCGCTCAAGCGACGCGAGACCTCGGAGCTGATCGCCGAGGAGCTGCGCCGCCTGGACCCGGACCTGATCTACGCCTCGGCGGTCCGCTACGGCGTGGACAACCTGCACTCGCAGTCCTCCACCAGCGAGGTCGTCGACCCGCCGGCGAACAAGCCGGCCGCGAAGCCGGCCGCCAAGAAGGCGACGGCGTCCTCCTCCCGGACCCAGAAGTGACCGCGCCGCAACTGGTCGTGCACCGCGACAAGGAGCTCATGGCCCTTGCCGCGGCTGCCCGGCTGATCACCAGGATCGTGGACGCCCAGTCCGCACGCGGCTCCGCCTCGGTGGTGCTGACGGGCGGGCGCAACGGCAACGCGCTGCTGGCCGCGCTCGCCGCCTCCCCGGCGCGGGACGCGGTCGACTGGTCCCGGCTCGACCTGTGGTGGGGCGACGAGCGGTTCCTCCCCGAGGGGGACCCGGAGCGCAACTACACGCAGGCGCGCGCCGAGCTGCTCGACGCGGTCCCGCTGGACCCGGCCCGGGTGCACCCGATGCCGGCCTCCGACGGCCCGGACGGCTCCCCGGAGGCGGCCGCCGCCTCCTACGCCGCCGAGCTGGCCAAGGCCGCGAGCCCGCAGGAACGCCTGCGGGTGCCGACCTTCGACGTGCTGCTGCTGGGCGTCGGCCCGGACACGCACGTGGCCTCGCTCTTCCCCGAGCACCCGGGGGTCCGCGAGACCGAGCTGACCGTGATCGGGGTCCGGGGCGCTCCCAAGCCCCCGCCCACCCGCGTCTCGCTCACCCTCCCGGCGATCCGGGCCGCCCGCGAGGTCTGGCTGCTCGCCGCCGGCGAGGACAAGGCCGCCGCCGTCGCCATGGCCCTCTCCGGCCCCGGCGAACTCCAGGCCCCGGCCTCGGGCGCGACCGGCCGCCAGCGCACCCTCTGGCTCCTCGACCGCCCGGCCGCCGCACGGATCCCCGCACAGCTCTACCCGCCGGACGTGGCCTGAGCGGCACCGTTCGACCTCTTGATGGGGACCGGCGCCGTGCCGGTCCCCATCGACGTTCCCCGGTCCTCGGACGGGGCCTAGACTCGTGCCCCATGGCAGACATGACGGTGCGTCAGGCATTTCGGGCGGATCGGGTCGAGCTCGCGGGGGTGTTGGCGCGGGCGTTCTACGACGATCCGCAGTTCCTCTGGTCGCTGCCGGATCAGCGCAGCCGGCTGCGGCGGATCGAGCGGATCTTCGACACCATCCTGCGGCACGAGGCGCTGCGGCACGGCACGGTGCAGCTCGCCGAGCGGGACGGCGTCGTCCTGGGCGGCACGGTGTGGCTGCCGCCGCACCACTGGCGTGATCCGCTGCACCGGCAGTTGCTCAGCGCGCCCGGGTTCCTGCGCGGCTACGGCCGCCGGATCCGCTACGGCGAGGCGTTCCAGCGCGCCAGTTGGGCGGTGCACCCGCGGGAGGCGCACTGGTACCTGTACATCATCGGCGTCGAGCCGGACCAGCAGGGCCACGGCGTCGGCGCGGCCCTGCTGCGGGCCGGGCTGGAGCGGGCGGACGCCGCCGGACTGCCCGCGTACCTGGAGTCCAGCGACGTCGCGAACGTGCCGCTGTACGAGCACTTCGGCTTCGAGGCGACCGGCTCGCTGACGCTGCCGGCCGGTGCGCCGGAGGTGCCGACCATGTGGCGTGCCACGACAGGGTGTCAATGAGGTGTACGGACGATTGACGCAGTGCCAGGTGTGTTGAGCTGCGGAAACACCGAGACTCAAGTGACTCCGGATCCCCGGAGATGATCGTTCCGCTTGTAGATCGGGGTGGGAATGCCGCCGACCGCCGCTGTCCCGGCCGTGCAGAGACAGACCGCCCCGCGCCGGGTGAAGCTGATGCCCCTGGTGGCGCTCATCTTCTTCAGCGTCTCCGGCGGCGCCTACGGCATCGAGGGGCTCTTCTCCACCTCGGGGCCCGGCATGGGCCTGCTGCTGATCGTGGTCACCCCGCTCATCTACAGCATCCCGCACGCCCTGGTCTGCGCCGAGCTCGGCACCGCCATCCCCGTCGACGGCGGCTTCTACCACTGGGTCCGCCGCGGTCTCGGCACCTTCTGGGGCTTCCAGCAGGGCGTACTGCGCTGGGTCTGCAGCTTTGTCGACATGGCGGTCTACCCGGTCCTCTTCACCAGCTACCTGCAGAGCATGGCCGCCGCCGTCGCGCCGGGCAAGCACGTGCTGTTCAGCCTGGGCAGCTTCCAGTTCGACCTGAACTGGTTCATCTGCCTGGCGGTCATCGTCGTCTTCACCCTGGTGAACCTGCTCGGCGCGGCCTGGGTCGGCGACTCCTCGGTGGTCTTCGCGATCATCTGCCTCACACCGATGCTGCTGCTCAGCGTCGTCGGGTTCGCCCACCTGATCGGCCACGGCGCCGACCCGGTCGGCCAGTTCACCACCGGCCCGGACCAGTCCACCTGGAACGCCTTCGGCGCCGGGCTCTTCCTGGCCATGTGGAACTACAGCGGCTGGGACAGCGTCTCGACCGTCGCCGGTGAGATGGAGAACCCGCGCAAGCACCTGCCCAAGGCGCTCGGCGTCTCGGTCGTGCTGATCGCGATCGGCTATCTGCTCCCCTCCCTCGCCTCCCTGGCCGTGGGCAGGGACGGCCACGCCGGATGGGCGAACTGGGACAGCGGCTCCTTCTCGGACGTGGCCAAGGCGCTGGCCGGGCCGTGGCTGCAGTGGACGGTCACCATCGGCGGCATGTTCGCCTCGGTGGCGATGTTCTCCGCGCTGCTGGCCTCCAACGCGCGGCTGCCCTTCGTGCTCGCCGAGGACGGCTACTTCCCCGGCTGGGTGGCCAAGAAGAGCGCCCGGCGGCAGGTCCCGCTGGTGTCGATCATCGGCTCCTCGGTGATCTACGCGCTGTTCTGCCTCAGCAGCTTCAGCAACCTGATCATCGTGGACGTCTTCCTGACCAACATCAGCCTGCTGCTCCAGGTCGCCGCGCTGATCGCGCTGCGGATCCGCGAGCCCGAGCTGGAGCGCCCCTACCGGATTCCCGGCGGCTGGTTCTCGCTGTCGGCGATCACGCTGAGCCTGCTCGGGGTCTGCGCGTGGGCCGCCTGGAACCAGTACGTGGACAGCGGCACCCAGGCCGTCACCTACTGCCTCTACGTCGTCGGCGGCTCGACCCTGCTGTACCTGCCGCTCGCCTGGCGCCGTCGCCGGCTCCAGGCCCGGCGGCCCAGCCTGGTCGCCGCCGTCGGCACGGGCGAGCACCCCGCCGGGCCGCAGCTCGTCACCGCCGCGTCTGCCACCGCCGGCCGGCCTCAGGACTGAGCGAGCGCCGCCGCCAGCTCGGCACGGGTCGGCGGCTGCGCGCCGGGGCGGGTGCAGGCCAGCGCGCCCGCCACCACGCAGCGCCGCAGCAGCGCCGTCAGCTCGTCGGCGCTCTCCGGCAGCCGGATCCCCGCCGCGTCGAAGAGGCCGTCCAGCAACGACGACTGGAAGGCGTCGCCCGCACCGATGGTGTCCACGACGGCGACCCGCGGCGCCGGGATCTCCGCCCGGTGCCCGGCGGTGAGCGCCAGCGCACCGGCGCCGCCCCTCGTCAGCACGACCAGGCGCGGGCCGAGCGTGAGCAGGCCGCGGGCCGCCTCCTCCGGGGTGCGGTCGGGCCAGAGCCAGGTCAGGTCCTCGTCGCTGGCCTTGACCACGTCCGCCGCCTCCACGACCCGCGCGGCGGCGGCGCGGTAGGCGTCCCGGTCCGGCTGGACGGCGGGGCGGACGTTGAGGTCGACCGAGACCGCGCGGCCGGGCTCGCCACGGAAGGCGGCGCAGGTCTCCGCGACGAGGGTCGCGCCCGGCTCGATCACGACCGCGAGGGAACCGGTGTGCAGCAGGGTGACCTCGGGCTCCAGCGGGAACGCGACCGGATCCCAGGCGGTGAGGAAGTCGTAGTCGGCAGCGCCCGTCCCCGGGTCGAGGTGGGCCAGCGCGATCATCGTCCGCCCCGAGGCGTCGGGCGCGCGGCGCACCCGCAGTCCGGCGGCGGCGAGGTGCTCCGCGACCAGGCCCCCGGGGGCGTCCTCGCCCCAGCTGGTCAGCAGGGTGACCGGCCGGTCCAGCCGCCGCAGCCCGAGCGCGACGTTCGCGGGGCTGCCCCCGGCGTGGGCGCTGAGCGTCGTGGCCCCGTTGGGCCAGACGAGATCGACCAGCGCCTCGCCGATCACCGCGACACTGCGACCGTCCACCGCCATGGCGGGGGCCTCCTTCTGATGACTCGTCGGACCCGTCGACCCCTGCTCAGTGATCGGACGGCGGCTGGGTGATGTGGGCCAGATCGGCGAGCATGGCGTCGATCCGGTCCCGCTCGTCGGTGTAGTACCGCACCGCCCAGCGCAGGGTCAGCGCGGGGAACGTCCACTCCGGCGTCCCCGCGGCGGCCGCCACGTCGGCCTCCGCCTCGGCCCGGCGCTTCTCCGCGGCCGCCCGCTGCGCCACCAGCAACTCCCGCAGCCGCTCGGACTCCTGGAGGTGCCCCAGCCACAGACGCAGCATCGGCCCGTGCTTCAGCACGACCGGCTCGACCGGCGTCTCCCGCGCCCAGGCGCGCAGCGCGTCCTCGCCGGCCGGCGTGATCCGGTACAGCCGCTTGGCGCGGATGTCCCCGGCCACCTCCTCGGAGGCGGTGTACCCGCACGACTCCAGCCGTCTGAGCTCGCTGTAGATCTGACTGTAGGAGGGGCTCCAGTAGAAGAAGCCCAGACTCTGGTCCGCCCACTTCTTGAGGTCGTAGCCGGAGAGCTCCCGCCCGAAGGACAGCAGCCCCAGCACCGCCCAGCTGGTGATCGGCAGAGGGTTCATCCCGGCAGTGTACGTGCTCCGACAAGACGCCTTCCGTTCTTCGGATATGACTGCTAGTCATATACCTGTTAGGCATATCGGAGGCGGAGACGTCAGGTCGGAGGCAACCCGTGAAGTTCTCCATGATCTTCGAGGCGCAACTCGCCCACCCCACCCCCGAACGCGAGCACGCCCTGCTCCACGACAGCGTCGAGCAGGCGGTCCTGGCCGAGGCCGTCGGCTTCGACCGCGTCTGGGCGGTGGAGCACCACTCCCTGCTCCGCTACGCGCACATGAGCGCCTCGGAGATCTTCCTGACCTGGGTCGCCGCGCGCACCTCGCGGATCAGGATCGGCCACGGCGTCGTCACCATGCCCTTCGGCTACCAGCATCCGCTGCGCGTGGCCGAGCGCAGCGCGATGCTGGACGCCCTGTCGGGCGGCCGGGTCGACGTCGGGGCGGGCCGCGGCGCGACGGCCCAGGAGATGGCCATGTTCGGCGTGCGCGCCGAGGACACCTACCCTCAGGTCGAGGAGGCCCTGCGGATCATCGCGGCGGCCTGGTGCAAGGAACAGTTCGAATGGCACGGCTCCCTCGACATCGGCCCCGGCGCGGTCCTCCCCCGCCCCGCCCAACTGCCGCACCCGCCCCTGTTCATGGCCTGCAGCAAGCACGACACGCTGCGCACCGCGGCGGAGTACGGCGTGGGAGCCCTGGTCCTGGGCTTCGCCGGCGCGCAGGACGTCCGCGAGATGCGGGCGGTCTACGACGCCGCCCTGGCCTCACGCGACGGCTCCCGCCTGGTCTCCACCGAGGTCAACGACCACTTCGCGGCGCTCTGCCCGACGATCGTCCTCGACGACGCGGCGGAGGCCTACCGGATCGGCACCCGGGGCCAGCGCTTCTTCGCCGAGTCCATCGCCCACTGGTACGGGGGCGGCCCGGAACCCGCCGAGGACGCCCCCGACGAGGACCACGCGGCGGTGATGGCCACCCACGAACGGCGGTTGGTCGCCGAACTCCACGAGTCCCGGGTCCCGGTCCGTCCCAGCGCGACCGGCACCTTCAACGTCGACCACGCCTACGGCGACGCCGCGACTGCCCTGGCCTACGTGGAGCAGCTCGCCGCCATCGGCGTGGACGAGGTCATCTGCCTCGTCCAAATGGGCACGGTTCCCCAGGAGGCCTGCCTGGAGACCATCCGGCAGTGGGGAGAACACGTCATCCCGCGGTTTCCCGACCGGGGGTGACGTCCGCCGAGGACTCCGTCCGAGGGGGGTTCTGGGCGCGGCGGATGATCCAGGACAGCAACGGAACGCCGATCACGGTGGCCGGAAGCGACTGCCACGTCTCCGGCAGCAGGATGACGCCGCCCGCCGCGAGAGGGACCGTCACCGCAAGGACCAGCAGGAGCAACGGCGGCCGGCGGAGCAGGCGGAGCAGGCGGAGGTTCCTGGCGAACGTCCAGCCGGAGCTGGGCTCTTCGGCGTCCTCGCGTCCCCGTGGACTCATGACGCCATGGTGCCACCGCGGAGCCCGCCCGGAAACGCCCCAGGGGCGCGAGACTCTGCCGATCTGCGCCTCCGGCACACGGGCGCGACACCCCACCGCGAAAGCCGTCCCCGGAAACGCCCCAGGGGCGCGAGGAACGGCGCGACAAGCCACCCACAGGGGGGATGGCCCTCAACGTAAAGGGCCGTCCGTACAGGGTGGTTGCTCGCGCAGTTCCTCGCGCCCCTGGAGGCGGTGCAACTGGGCGGCGAAGCTCAGATCTCGCCGCGGAGCTTGGCGAGGGCCTCGGCGAGGATCGCCTCGCCGTCGGCGTCGCTGCGGCGCTCGCGGACGTAGGCGAGGTGGGTCTTGTAGGGCTCGGTCCGCGGCGGGGCCGGCGGGTTCTCCTCGTCCTGCCCTGCGGGGAACCCGCAGCGCGGGCAGTCCCAGGTCTCGGGGATCTGCGCGTCCGACGCGAAGCTCGGCTTCGTCTCGTGCCCGTTGGCGCACCAGAAGGAGATGCGCAGGCGCGGAGCGGACTCGCCGCGCTCGGCCTCACCCATCGGGCCTGCCCCGACCCTGCTGCCACGGATGGCGTTGCCACTTGCCACGGTCTGACTCCCTGCGTGATGGTGCGGTACTGCGACCGACCCGGTCGGACTCCGCCCGGGCGAAGGTCGTCCTAGTGTACGGAACGCATAAGCGTCGCCCCACACCCCCATCGGTGACGACCGTCACCATGATAGGCGCGGAGGCGACGCTCCGTCAGAACTCCTGACAGCGTCCCGCTGACCTGCGATGTCAGCCGTTCTTGGCCTTCATCAGGAGCGACAGGATGATGATGCAGGCGAACCAGCCCACGCCCATGAAGATGGTGATGCGGTCGAGGTTGCGCTCGGCGACCGCGGAACCGCCACCCGTGGAGGACATACCACCACCGAACATGTCGGAGAGGCCGCCGCCCTTGCCCTTGTGGAGCAGGACCAGAATGATCATCATCACGCTGAAGAAGATCAACGCGATAGAGAAGCCGAGGATCACAGCCGGACCAATCTTTCAGGTGAGTGTCAGCGAGCAGTAAGGCCCAGCACCACGGGGTGCCGGGCCCTACCACCTTAGGCGTGCGACAGCCTACGGGGAAACAGCTGCGCTGGACAGCTCCGACCGAAGCGGTCGGAGGCGATCAGGAAACGCCCTGGTCCCGGTAACGGACGATCCGGACGAACTCCTCCGGGTCCAGCGAGGCGCCGCCGATCAGCGCGCCGTCCACGTCGGGCTTGGCCATGATCCCGGCCGCGTTGCTGCCCTTCACCGAGCCGCCGTAGAGAACGCGCACCTTGTCCGCGACCTCCTGCGAGTACAGCTCGGCCAGCCGCACCCGGATCGCGCCGCAGACCTCCTGCGCGTCCTCGGGGGTGGCCACCTCGCCGGTGCCGATCGCCCAGACGGGCTCGTAGGCGACGACGATCTTCTCGACGTCCTCGGCGGAGACCTCGACGAGCGCGCCGTCGAGCTGGGCCAGGGTGTAGGAGACCTGGTTGCCGGCCTTGCGGACGTCCAGGCCCTCGCCGACGCAGAGGATCGGCACGATGCCGTTCCTGAACGCGGCCTTGACCTTGCCGTTGACGATCTCCTCGTTCTCGCCGTGGTACTGGCGGCGCTCCGAGTGGCCGATCACGGCGTAGGTGCACTTCAGCTTGGACAGCATCGGGCCGGAGATCTCGCCCGTGTACGCGCCGGAGTCCTGCGCGGAGATGTCCTGGGAGCCGTACTTGATCTTCAGCTTGTCGCCGTCGATCAGGGTCTGCACCGAACGCAGGTCGGTGAAGGGCGCGAGGACCGCGACCTCGACCGCGTCGTAGTCCTTGTCGGTGAGCGCGAAGGCGAGCTTCTGGGTGTGGGCGATGGCCTCGAGGTGGTTGAGGTTCATCTTCCAGTTGCCGGCCATGAGCGGCTTGCGAACGTCGGTCATGTCAGTGGTACTCACTTCTCCAGTGCGGCGAGGCCGGGCAGGGTCTTGCCTTCGAGGTACTCGAGGCTGGCGCCGCCACCCGTCGAGATGTGTCCGAACTTGGTCTCGTCGAAGCCCAGCAGGCGCACGGCCGCGGCCGAGTCGCCGCCGCCGACGACGGTGAACGCGTCCGAGTCGAGCAGGCCCTGCGCCACGGCGCGGGTGCCGTCGGCGAAGGCCGGGTGCTCGAAGACGCCCATCGGGCCGTTCCAGAAGACCGTCTTCGCGTCCGCCAGCTTGGCCGCGAACAGCTCCTCGGTCTTCGGGCCGACGTCCAGGCCCATCTTGCCCGCGGGCATGGCGTCCACGCCGACGACCTCGACGTCCTCGACCGGGGCCTTGGCCTTGAGGTCGGGGAAGCTGCCGGATACGCGCGCGTCGACGGGCAGCACGAACTCCACGCCCTCGCGCTCGGCGCGGGCCAGGTACTCCCGGACGACCGGGATCTGGTCCTCCTGCAACAGCGAGCTGCCGACCTCGTGGCCCTGGGCCGCGAGGAAGGTGAACATCATGCCGCCGCCGACCAGGATCCGGTCGGCCTTGCCGAGCAGGTTGTCGATCACGGCGAGCTTGTCGGAGACCTTGGCTCCGCCGAGCACCACGACGTAGGGGCGCTCGACGTCCTCGGTGAGGCGCTTGAGCACGCCCACCTCGGTGCCGATCAGCAGGCCCACCGCGTGCGGCAGCCGGGCCGGCAGGTCGTAGACGGAGGCGTGCTTGCGGTGCACCGCACCGAAGCCGTCGCCGACGTAGAGGTCGGCCAGGGCGGCCAGCCGGTCGGCGAACTCGCCGCGCTCGGCGTCGTCCTTGCTGGTCTCCCCCGCGTTGAAGCGGAGGTTCTCGATGACGGCCACCTGGCCGGGCTCCAGCCCGTCCACGGCGGCGTGGGCGGCCGGACCCACGGTGTCGTCGGCGAAGGCGACCGGGCTGCCCAGCAGCTCGGCCAGCCGCTCGGCGGCCTGGAGCAGCGAGAACGCCGGGTCCGGCGCGCCCTTCGGGCGGCCCAGGTGCGAGGCGACGATCACCTTGGCGTCGGCCTCGACCAGCTTCTTCACCGTCGGCAGGACGGCGCGGATGCGGCCGTCGTCGGTGATCACACCGTCCGACATGGGCACGTTGAGATCGGCGCGGACGAAGACGCGCTTGCCGGCGACTCCCGGGCCGGCGATCAGGTCGTCGATGGTCTGCATGATGCGAGTACTTCCCTTTTCGGGTGGACAGGCCACTTCATCTGGTGAGGCGAGCGAGGTGGGATGCGACACGGACAGGGTCCGGACGACACGTCCGGACCCTGCCTGCTCACACGTGCTTGTGCCAACTCGTCAGAGCTGGCCGCCGACCAGGGCGGTCAGGTCGACGAGACGGTTCGAGTATCCCCACTCGTTGTCGTACCAGCCGAACACCTTCACCTGGTTGCCCTGGACCATGGTCAGGGGCGCGTCGAAGATGCAGGAGAACGGCGAGTTGACGATGTCGCGGGAGACGATCGGGTCCTCGTTGTAGTGGAGGATGCCCTTCAGGCTGCCCTGCGCGGCCTTCTGGAAGGCCGCGTTGACCTCGTCCTTGGTGACCTCACGGGAGAGGGTGACCACCAGGTCGGTGATGGAGCCGGTCGGGACCGGGACGCGCAGCGAGGTGCCGTCGAGCTTGCCCTTGAGCTCCGGCAGCACCAGCGCGGTGGCCTTGGCGGCACCGGTGGAGGTCGGGATGATGCTCAGGGCGGCGGCGCGGGCGCGGCGCAGGTCCTTGTGCGGGAAGTCCAGGGTGACCTGGTCGTTCGTGTAGGCATGCACCGTGGTCATGAAGCCCGTGACGATGCCGAACGCCTCGTTCAGCACCTTCGCCATCGGCGCGACGCAGTTGGTCGTGCAGGAGGCGTTCGAGATGACGGTGTGGCTGGCCACGTCGAGCTTGTCGTCGTTGACGCCCATGACGATGGTGATGTCCTCGTCGGTGGCCGGAGCCGAGATGAGGACCTTCTTGGCACCCGCGGCCAGGTGCTTCTTCGCACCCTCGGCCTTGGTGAAGATGCCGGTGGACTCGATCACGATGTCGGCGCCCAGCTCGCCCCACGGGAGCGCGGCGGGGTCGCGCTCGGCGGTGACCTTGAAGGTCTTGCCGTCGACGGTGATGCTGTCGTCGGTGTGGGTGACCTCGGCCTGGAAGGTGCCCAGGGTCGAGTCGTACTTGAGCAGGTGCGCCAGGGTCTTGGTGTCGGTCAGGTCATTGACACCGACAATCTCGATGTCGGCGCCCTGGGACGCGATCGCACGGAAGTAGTTGCGGCCGATACGGCCAAAACCGTTGATGCCTACCCGGATCGTCACGAACCGATCTCCTCGCTGGTACGCCGGCCTACGGCCGACGAGCTGGAATGGGATGTCCCCGACCGCTTAAGACCCTACCTCCGCCGGGTGGCGAAGAGCACATCCGACGGACCTGTACTAAGAGGACCTTTGGCAGTACATCCAGTTGCACGACGAGGGGCGCGACGGCGGGTGAGTCGCAGCACGCACAGGGGCGCGGGGTTCCCCGCGCCCCTGTGCGTACTGCAACGTCCCGGCTGCCGGAACGATCAGCCGACGACCATTTCCTCGGTGAGGCTCTGCTCCGTGTTCGGCATGCCCAGCTCAATCGCCCGCTTGTCGGCCATCGCCAGCAGGCGCCGGATCCGGCCGGCCACCGCGTCCTTCGTGAGCGGCGGGTCGGCGAGCGAGCCCAGCTCCTCCAGGGAGGCCTGCTTGTGCTCCATCCGCAGCCGGCCGGCGGCAGCCAGGTGCTCGGGGACCTCCTCGCCGAGGATCTCCAGCGCCCGCTGCACCCGCGCGCCCGCCGCGACCGCGGCCCGCGCGGAACGCCGCAGGTTCGCGTCGTCGAAGTTGGCCAGCCGGTTCGCCGTGGCCCGCACCTCGCGGCGCATCCGGCGCTCCTCCCAGGCCAGCACCGACTCGTGCGCGCCCAGGCGCGTCAACAGCGCGCCGATCGCATCGCCGTCACGGATGACCACCCGGTCCACGCCGCGGACCTCCCGCGCCTTCGCGGGGATGCCGAGCCTGCGCGCCGCGCCGACCAGGGCCAGGGCCGCCTCCGAGCCGGGGCAGGTGATCTCCAGGGAGGAGGACCGTCCGGGCTCGGTGAGCGAGCCGTGCGCCAGGAACGCGCCACGCCACGCGGCCTCCGCGTCACAGGTGGCACCGGAGACCACCGCCGGGGGGAGACCCCGGATCGGGCGTCCGCGCCCGTCCACCAGCCCCGTCTGCCGGGCCAGCAGATCGCCGTCCTTGACCACCCGCACCACGTACCGGCTGCCTCGGCGCAGCCCGCCGGGGGCCATCACCACCAGGTCCGAGGAGTGTCCGAAGATCTCCAGCAGGTCCTTGCGCAGCCGCCTCGCCGCGACTCCGGTGTCGAGTTCCGCCTCGATCACGATGCGTCCGCTCACAATGTGCAGACCGCCCGCGAAGCGCAGGATCGCCGACACCTCCGCCTTGCGGCAGCAAGCCCGGGTGACGGGAAGCCGACTGATTTCGTCCTTCACAGCTGCCGTCATCGCCATGGCGCGATCCTTCCATGCGTTCTGAAGATCCGGTCGTACGCTGCGGCCAGAAGCTCCGGGTCGTGTCGCGCGCCGTCACCGGCCGCGACGGGTGCCAGCACCAGTTCGGCGCCGAGGCGCTTGGCCGCCTCGCGGAGCGCCTCGATGTCGGTGGCGGCGCCGACGGCGTCGGCGTCCGCCAGCACGAAGTCCAACTCGACGCCGCGGGCGTGCTCCAGGAAGACCTCCAGGTGCCGCTGCGGCGAGAAGCCCTCCGTCTCCCCCGGCTGGGCGACCAGGTTGAGCGCGAGGACCTTGCGGGCCTGGGTCGTGCTCACCGCGTCACGCAGCTGAGGGACCATCAGATGCGGAAGCACGCTGGTGAACCAAGATCCGGGGCCGAGGACCACCCAGTCCGCGGCGTGCACCGCCGCCACCGCCTCCGGCACCGCGGGCGGGTCCTCGGGCAGCAGCCTGATCGCTTCCACGGTACCCGGTGTCACGGCCACCTCCGCCTGGCCCCTGACCAGGCTCAGCTCCTGCGGGAGCTCCGGGTTCAGGCCGCGCACGGTCGCCTCGATGTGCAGCGGGACCGCCGACATCGGCAGCACCCGCCCGTGCGCGCCCAGCAGCCGGCCGACCCACTCCAGCGCGGCGACCGGGTCGCCCAGCTTCTCCCAGAGCGCGACGATCAGCAGGTTGCCGACGGCGTGACCGTGCAGTTCGCCGTCGCTCTGGAAACGGTGCTGGATCACCTCGGACCAGGTCCGGCCCCACTCGTCGTCGCCGCAGAGCGCGGCCAGGGCCTTGCGCAGATCCCCCGGCGGCAGCACGCCGAGCTCGTCCCGCAGCCGACCGCTGGAGCCGCCGTCGTCGGCGACGGTGACCACGGCGGTGAGCTCGCCGGTGAGCCGGCGCAGCGCCGAGAGCGAGGCGGAGAGGCCGCGGCCGCCGCCCAGGGCGACGATCCGCGGTGCCCGCCTGCCTCGGCGTCGCGACTGCCGGAACGGTCCGCCCGAGCCGCCGGACGAACCGCTGTAGGATCCCGCCACCCGCGCCCCTATCGTTCCGTGAGGCGCCCGGACGTCATCCGCGTCCGTGCCTCTTATTCACGCCCCATGTCCCGGTGGACCAGCACCGTTTCCAGGCCGTCGGCGATCAGGCGCTTCGCCAGCCGTTCCGACATCGCCACACTGCGGTGCTTTCCTCCGGTGCAGCCTACGGCAATCGTCATATAGCGCTTGCCCTCGCGGCGGTACCCCTCGGTGACGATCCGCAGCAGCTCGGCGTAGCCGTTGAGGAACTCCTTGGCGCCCGGCTGGTCGAACACGTACCGGGCCACCTCCTCGTCCGTGCCGGTGTGGGCGCGCAGCTCCGGGACCCAGTGCGGGTTCGGCAGGAACCGGCAGTCCACGACCAGGTCGGCGTCGACCGGCAGGCCGTACTTGAAGCCGAAGGACATCACCGTGGCCCGCAGCTCGGGCTCGGCCTCGTCGGCGAAGTGCGCGTCCATCTTGGCGCGCAGTTCGTGGACGTTGAGGTTGGAGGTGTCGATCACCAGATCGGCCTCGCCGCGCAGCTCGCGCAGCAGCTCGCGCTCGCGCTCGATGCCGTCCACGATCCGGCCTTCGCCTTGGAGCGGGTGCGGGCGGCGGACGTTCTCGAAGCGACGGACCAGGGCGTCGTCGGAGGCCTCCAGGAAGACCACGCGAAGCCGGACGCCGCCCTTCTCCAGATCGTCCAGGGCGGTGCGCAGGTCGTCGAAGAAGCTGCGGCCGCGGACGTCGACGACGGCGCTTATCCGGGCCACCGCACCCTGGGAGCGGGCGCCGAGGTCGACCATGGTCGGTATGAGGGCGGGCGGCAGGTTGTCGACGACGAACCAGCCGAGGTCCTCCAGACACTTGGCGGCGGTGCTGCGACCGGCGCCGGACATGCCGGAGATGATCACGAGCTCCGGCACCTCGGAGGTCTCCTGCGGCTCCTTCGGCCCGGCGGCCTCGTGCGTCCCGTGCAGCGCGTCGCCCGGCTCCGGGGCTGCTGCTTCGGTTCGCCTTTCAGGCGTGCTCACTTCTACTCCCCGCTTTCGGTCGCATCAGTACAAACAACGCTCGCGGTCGTCTGCGGCTTCCCGATGTCACTCTCTCGAGTGACTGGTCCTGCTGACTCTTCCATAATCTCCCCCGTCGCCATGTTGACCGCCGGAGCGGTCGGTGTACGCGAGGCCAACGCCGCGGCAACGGCCTCCGCCGTGCGTCGGCCGACCCCCGGAACCTCGCAGATCTCCTCGATCGTCGCCGCTTTCAGCTTCTTCAGCGAGCCGAAGTGCTTGATCAGCGCCTGCCTGCGGGTCTCCCCGAGCCCCGGAACAGTGTCGAGGGCGCTGCTTGTCGCACGCTTGGCCCGCTTCTGGCGCTGGTAGGTGATCGCGAAGCGGTGCGCCTCGTCGCGGACCCGCTGGAGAAGGTAGAGCCCCTCGCTCGAACGCGGAAGCACAACCGGGTCGTCCTCCTCCGGAAGCCAGACCTCCTCCAGCCGCTTCGCGAGCCCGCACAGGGCGACGTCGTTGACGCCGAGCTCCATCAGCGCCTGCTGTGCCGCGGCCACCTGCGGCTGCCCGCCGTCGACGACGATCAGCTGCGGCGGGTAGGCGAAACGCCTGGCCTTGCCGGTCTCCTCGTCCTTGAGCGGGGCGCTCTCCTGGTGCCGGAAGCGGCGGGTGATCACCTCGCGCATGGAGCGGACGTCGTCCTGGCCCTCGAAACCCTTGATCGCGAAGCGCCGGTACTCGCTCTTGCGGGCCAGCCCGTCCTCGAAGACGACCATGGACGCGACCACGTCCTGGCCCTGCAGGTGGGAGATGTCGTAGCACTCGATCCGCAGCGGCGCGCTCTCCAGCCCGAGCGCGTCGGCGATCTCCTGGAGCGCGACGCTGCGGGTGGTGAGGTCGGCGGCGCGCTTGGTCTTGTGCAGCGCCAACGCCTGGAGCGCGTTGCGCTCGACCGTGGCCATCAGCTCGCGCTTGTCGCCGCGCTGGGGCACCCGCAGGTCGACCTTGCTGCCGCGCCGCTCGGCGAGCCACGCCAGCACCGGCTCGACGGGCTCCGGCAGCGCGGGCACCAGCACCTCGCGCGGCACGCCCTCGCCGCTCTCCTCGCCGTACAGCTGCAGCAGCGCGTGCTCGACCAGTCCGGCGGTGTCGACCTGCTCGACCTTGTCGGTCACCCAGCCGCGCTGCCCGCGCACCCGGCCGCCGCGCACGTGGAAGATCTGGACGGCCGCCTCCAGCTCGTCCTGCGCGAACGCGAGGAGGTCGGCGTCGGTGCCGTCGCCGAGGACGACGGCGTTCTTCTCCATGGCGCGCTTCAACGCCTCTATGTCGTCGCGCAGGCGACCGGCCTTCTCGTACTCCATCTCGGCGGCGGCCTCGCGCATCTGCGTCTCCAGCCGCTTCAGGTACGCGCCCGCGTGGCCGGCCATGAAGTCGCAGAACTCCTCGGCGAGCTCGCGGTGCTCCTCGGCGCTGACGCGCCCGACGCAGGGCGCGGAGCACTTGCCGATGTATCCGAGCAGGCAGGGCCGGCCGATCTGCTCGGCCCGCTTGAACACCCCGGAGGAGCAGGTGCGGACCGGGAAGACGCGCAGCATCAGGTCGACGGTCTCGCGGATCGCCCAGGCATGGCCGTAGGGACCGAAGTAGCGCACGCCCTTCTTCTTGGGCCCGCGCATCACCTGGACCCGGGGGAACTCCTCGTTGAGCGTGACGGCGAGGGAGGGGTAGCTCTTGTCGTCGCGGTACTTGACGTTGAACCGCGGGTCGAACTCCTTGATCCAGCTGTACTCCAGCTGCAGCGCCTCGACCTCGGTGCCGACCACGGTCCACTCGACGGACGCGGCCGTGGTGACCATCGTCCTGGTGCGCGGGTGCAGGCTCGCCAGGTCCTGGAAGTAGTTGGCGAGCCGCTGCCGCAGGCTCTTGGCCTTCCCGACGTAGATCACACGGGAGTGCGCGTCCCGGAACTTGTAGACCCCGGGCGAATCCGGAATCTGCCCGGGGGCGGGACGGTAGGTGGACGGGTCAGCCATGCCTCACAGGTTATCGATCGCCTGTGACGGACGGGGTGACCTGCGCGGATTTGGACATGAGAGGCACGGTCGCTCAGCTCCTGCCCTCCGGCCCCTGCTCCGCCTTCGTCGAGGCACCGCGCCGCCGGACCCATCGGACGGTCTCCCCCACCAGCCACACCGTGCCCAGGCAGGCCGCCAGAAGCCAGAAGACGTGGTGCGAGAGCCAGCCGGGAAGTTTCGCGATCACGATGATCACCGCGACGTAGCCGCAGAAGATCAGGAGCGGCCGCTTGGACACCGAACTCCTCATTCAAGGTCCTCTCGTAACGTTGCACGTGTGGCGGGGTCCGCCCACCCCTTGGCTGGACGGACCCCGGCCCTTGTCGGGCGACCGCCGTAGCCCCGGGTGAGGCTACGGCGGGGACGCCTACAGGTACCTGGAGAGTGCCAACACGAGGCCGGCGACCCTGCTCCAGAGAGCGTTGGACACCTGTCGGCGGATCGCAACGGGAATCCAGCGGGTGAATCCGGCGGTGAAGAGTCCTATGACGAACGCCTCCACCCCGGTGTACACGTAGTCCCAGAACCCGTGGTGCCCCGAGCTCATCCAGAGATCGAAGACCGCGACGGCAGCCGCCGTCGCCGCGTGCCAGAACAGGTAGCCGAAGAGAGTCCCGCACAGCCCGCCGGTCTCTCCGGTGCAGAGGGCCAGGACGACGCCCGCAACTGCGTTGAAGGCGACCATGAGCGCCCAGCGGACGGCACCCTTGACGTAACACTTCCAGTTCCAGCCGCACCACTTGCCATCGATGTCGAAGTTGGTGAGCGGGTTCTGGTACACGTAGTCGTACGGGTTGGCGTTGCCGCCGCTGACCGGGTCCACCTGGTTGAAGCGGCCCGTGTTCGGGTTGTAGACCCGGACGCCCATCAGGATGGTGCCGCCGAGCGGGGTCGAAGCCCGCTGCGCACCACCGAGCCAGCCGTACGTGGATGCGGCGGCGGTCTCCTGGGCGCCGAACTCGGTGTAGGTGTACGTCGCCGTCGGGCCCAGATCGCTCGTCCCGGCGACCTCGGCCGCCATCACGTCGCCGTGGAGATCGACGAGTTGCAGCGTGGTGCCGGCGCCGGAGACCTCGGCCGCGAGCGAACCGAAGGCGGTCACGTTCCGGGTCGAGGTGCCGTCCGAGGCCGTCGTGAGGAACGGGTTGTCGCTGTCGTCGGCGTAGTAGTCGGTCGTGGTGACGCCGGTGACGCTGTCCGTGGAGGACCCGAAGCGCTCCCCCTGCGGGTCGAGCTGGTAGCTCACGGTGTCGCCGGCCTGGCTCTGGGAGGCGACGAGCCCGTTGTCGTAGTAGGAGGCGGTCAGGGCGCCCGTTCCGCCGGCGTCGACCGCCGGCGTGGTGGTGATGTCCCCCAGGGTGTCGTAGGTGTAGCCGGCGTCGGTGATCCGGTCGGCGGCGTCGTAGGCGTGGGACTGCGAGGTCGTCGACGTGGTCTGGCAGGAGCCGTCCGTGGCCGGTGCGCCCGTGGTCCGGGCCGTCCGGTTGGAGTCGGCGTCGTAGCTGTAGCTACGGGTGGTGCACTGTCCTGCCTGGGTGTCGGCGACGGTGGCGAGCCTGTCGTTGGCGTCGTAGGTGTAGGCCTGGCTGCTGCCCAGAACCGTCCGCGCCGCCCAGTCGTCCGCGCTGTTCAGCGTGACGGAGTCGCTGAGCGATCCGGCCCACTGGCTGTTGGCGTAGGTCAGTCCGGTCGCGGTGCCCGTGGCGTCGTAGCCGTACGTGCCGGTGGTGCCACCCGGGTACGCCTCCTGGGCCAGGCGGCCGTCGGGGTTGTAGGAGGCGGTGAAGGTCCCGGCGAGGGTGTCCGTCTCCGAGGTGACGTGGTCGCTGTGGTCGCTTCCCTCGTCGTAGGTCAGCGTGGTCGTGTTGCCGCCGGAGCTGCGACTGGTCAGGGCACCGGCGAGGCTGTAACCGAAGCTGGTGGTGCGGCTGTTCGCGTCGGTGTAGGTGCTGGTCTGGCCCCAGTCGTCGTAGGTGGTCCTCAGGTCGGCGCTGACGTTGCCGGATCCGTCCAGACTCTGGCTGTCGGTGGTCAGGCCGGTGGTCGGGTCGTAGACGGTCTGGGTCGGCGCGACGGCCGCGCCCATGCCCGTGCCGGTCGTGCCGATCACGTTCTTGATCTGACGGCCGGCGGCGTCGTAGGTGACGGTGGTGGTGCGCACGGCCGAGGTGCCGTCGGCGGCGGTGTACGAGTCCGTCTTGGTGACCGGCTCGAGGTAGGTGTTGTAGGTGTACTGGACGACCGGCAGGCCGGCGAGTCCGGTGGTGACGGGCTGTGCGGCGGGCTCGGTCTTGCAGACCAGGTCGGTCCAGGCCGGCTGGTTGCCACAGGCCGAGTCGGCGCTGTTGGAGCCCGCCGTGTAGTAGACGGTCCTGGTCGTTCCGACCCCGGCGCCCCCGCTGTCACTGGGCTGGCTGCTGGAGGTCTGCAGCGGTTCGCCGCCGTAGAGCGAGGAGTCCTCGTTGAAGGCGACGGCCTTGGTGATGTCGAGCTTTCCGGTGCCCGGGTCGGTGATGGTCTGGAGCGGGTTGTGCAGGGTCCAGCCGATGTTGTCGGTGCCGTCGTTGTAGACGTTCTGGGTGGTGCGGACGTCGACGTCGCTGCCGCCGGTCACCGAACTGCCGATGCTGGCACCGACGGTGACGGTGGTCACCAACTGGTAGGGGTTGCCGTTGGCGTCCTTGTCGCCGTTGGGCGCGCCCTGGTCGTAGACGTTGTGGGTGTGGTCACGGACGGTCTGGATGGCCCCCGCGGCCAAGGCCTGGTGGGCCGGCCCGTAGGTGTCGGTCAGCTCGGTCCCGTCGGAGCTGTAGAGGACCTGGGTGTCGAGCTGGGCCGCGACGGCGGCGGACTGGGTGCCGGCGGCCAGGGCGGTGGCCCGGTTGGCGGCGGTCAGTTCGCGGACGGTGTTGCCGAACTGGTCGTGCTCGGTGGTGGAGATGTTCCAGCCGCCGTTGTACGTGGCGGTGTTCACCTGACGGCCCTGCGCGTCGAAGTACAGGATCTGGGCGTAGGTCCAGTCCGTGATCGTGCCGGACGGAGCGTGGTCGGCCGGGAAGACCGCGACGGCCGAGGTCGGCACGTCCTCCTGACCCCAGGTGGCCACGGTGTTCGAGTCCATGTCCGCAGGGCCGCCTGCGGCGATCGTGAGCGGCACGCTGTAGGCGATGACGGTCTTGGCGCTGCCGCCGCCGTTGGTGGCGTTGTGGGTGCGCGTGACCGAGACGAGCTTGCCGTAGTTCGCGTCGGAGGCGTTGTAGTCGTAGGCGAGCTGCCACGGCTGGAGCACGTTGGCGGGCTGGCCGCGGTCCTGGGCCGGGTAGACGGAGGAGATGCGGCCGTAGTCGGAGTCGCTCTGCGTCTCGTCGTACAGGTACATGGCCTTGAGCGGGGTGGTGATGCGCGGGTCCCACTCGTACTTGAGACGACCGGTCGAGTCGTAGGTGTAGTCGGCGACCGGAGTCTTGGTGAGGGTGGTGCCGTCCGAGGTCAGGAAGTCGATCTCGGAGATGTTGCCTGTGGTGCCGTCGTAGGCGAACTGCAGACCGCGGCAGCCGACCGCCCAGGAGGCGGAGGTGGCCGGGTAGGGGCACGCCGTGGTGTTCGGGGCGCTGGTCGCCGCGTCGGGCGCGACCATGAGCATCAGCTTGCCCTGCGTGGCGCCGCTGTTCGGGTCGTAGACGAATCCGGTCGACTTGCCCGAGCCGGGCTGGGTGACCGTGGACGGCAGGTACAGGCCGCCGACTCCGCCGGTGGGCAGGACGAAGGTGACCTGGGTTCCGGTGGTGTCGGTCAGGGTGAAGCCGGCCGATCCCTTCGACAGCGTCAGACCGTCGGCCGCGGCCTCGCCCTGACCCGTGTAGGGGGTGGTGCCGTTGCTCGCGGTGCCCGCGGCGAAGGTCAGCGTGGAGCCGTCCCTGCCGGTGAGCAGCGCGTAGCTGCCGTCGTCGGTGATCGACGCCCAGGAGGCGCTGGTCCCGGCAACAGGGAGCGACGCGTTCCAGCCGGGGCCGAAGCCGGTGTTGACGGTCGGCTTGAGCGAGTTGAAGGTACGCGCGACGCTGAGGCCGGAACCGTAGGACGCGATGTTCACGTCGGTGGCGCTGACCGCGGCGTTACCCGATTGCAGGCCCACGGTGACCGGGCCGATCTGGGTGGTGCCGAAGTCGGTGCCGGTACCCAGGCGGTCCAGGGTGACCGTGGTCGGCGGGGTGGTGTAGCTGTTCGAGCCGTTGGTCACCACCGCCTCGATCTGGACGAGGCCGTCGTCGTTGATCGTGTGCGCCGCGTTCCACACCAGCGTGGGGCTGTACGAGTGCGCGGTGCCGCCGAATACCTCGTTGGCGTCCGCGACCGGCCACGAGGTCAGCGTGGTCCCGTTGTTGGTGACGTCGGAGACGGGGACCGTGGTGAAGGCGCCACTGGTGCCGAGGCGGTACTGGAAGGTCGTGCTCGAGCCGATGCCGTAGGAGCTGGACGCAGAGAGGTTGAAGGTGTTCGAGCTGGAGGACTGGGCGGTCGGCTGGTCCAGGCCGCCGGTGCCCACGCCGAACTGGTAGTAGGTCGGCGCGCTGGCGACGCCGGCGTTGCTGTGTGCGGTGACCCGCAGCGAGTGCCAGCCGTTCCCCGGAGTGAAGGTGACGCTGCCGGTCGAACCGGTGGCGAAGTCGTAGCTGCCGCCGTCGAGCTGCCACTCGTAGCCGTACACGTCCGTCGCCGTGTCGGTCAGGGTGCAGGTGGTGCTCGCCGTGGACGCGGTCCACTGACCGGAGGGGTAGTTGGTGCAGGACACGGTCGGCGCGGTCGGGGTGCTGGTGTCGATGGTGAACGCCTTGGCGGCGGTCCACGCCGAGTAGTCGTGTCCGTCGTACGCCCTCACCTGCCAGGTGTACGCGCCGTCGGCGAGTGCCGTGGTCGGCTTCCAGGTGGCGGCAGAACCGGAGTTCACAAAGGCAGTGGTGCCGGAGGCCTTGACCGTGCTTCCAGAGAGGATCTGGTAGCCGTACTGCACCGTGTCGCTGTTGGCGTCCGTCGCGGACGCGGACAGGGTCGGCGTGCCGGTCGAGGTGTACGTGGTCGAACCCACGACGTTGCTCGGGCTCACCGAGAGGTTCGCCGGGGTGGCCGGCGGGTTGTTGTAGGTGATCGAGAGCGACGGGTTGTCCGCGAAGCGCTTGAACTGGACGTCGTTGGTCTCACTGGAGTTGAGCAGCACGAACGTGACGTTCGTCCAGTGCCCGGCGGCGGCCGAGGTGACCTGGTTGAGCCAGTTGAAGCTGCCCCCCACGTTGCCGCTGCAGGCCGGCCCGAAGTTGGCCGATCCCTGCTGGGTGACCTTCGCCGGGGCGTTGTTCCAGTTCGTGCTGGAGCTGATGCCGTTGGTGGACCAGCCCTGGATGGAGTAGCTGGTCGTGGCGCAGCTGGCCGAGTAGGTCTCGGTCGCGTTCAGCGAGGCGCTGATGACCGTGCTGCCCCAGATGCTGGACGGGATGGCGACCTGGTAGTAGGTGCGCTCGATGCCCGTCGGTGAGGAGAAGCCCTGGTAGCCGACCGCGAGCCCGGTACCGGGGGCGGCGTCGTAGTTCGAGGTGGTCGGGTAGGCCTGCTGGACCTCGTCCCAGTTCATCGTCGCGCCCGAGGTCGGGTGCGGCACGAAGGCCGGGTCCTCGAAGACCGGGAAGACCGTGGTCTTCGCCGACAGCAGCGAGGCGTCCGCGCTCAGGTGCAGCTTGTGGTTCTTGAAGCTGGCCTTCACCCGCGCCTGGTGCGCGTGGTTGCCCGCCGTGCGCGCGGACGAGTGCGTGGCCGGCTGCGGCACGGTCGCCGCCTGCGCGGCGTGCGCGCCCGCGGCCGCCGCAGTCGTGGTGGTACCGGCGGTGGTGGCCGAGTCCCACATGACCGGGGCAGGCGAGTTGACCAGCAGGCGGCCGCCACTGGTGTCACTCAGGTTGCCGCCCGCGTCGGCGCTGACGGTCGTGCCGTTACTGGCGCTGACGGCCTGGGTCAGGTCGGCCAGGCCGGGGTCGGCCGCCGCGGTGGCGTTCTTGATGACCAGGGTCTCCTCGACCCCGCCCGCCACCGTCGCGGTGACCTGCAGGTCCACCCCGGACGGCAGCACGTTCGCGTACGTGAGCGTGGCACCCGAGGCCGTCGGCTTCGGCAGCGCGGTCGGCCACGTCAGGCCGAGTTGCTTGCCGTCGACCGTCATCGTCGCCAGCGCACCGGTGCCACCGCCGGACAGCACCAGCGAGGACTCCGCCGTCGCCGGGGACCAGGTTCCGTTCTTCGCCCGGACGAGCGTGGCGTCCAGGTCCTTCCACGCGCCCTTCTGCTTGACCCACTTGGGTTGCGCGAAGGCGTTGTAGGAGAAGGTGCCGTCGGGGTTGGCGAAGGTCTGCGACGCGTCGGTGCGGTAGTCCAGCACCTCCACCGGGCTCTTCTGCTTCTTCGCCGCCATCATCGCCGCGTAGGCGTCGGGTCGCGACGCCACCGGCACGACCGCCGACTTGCCGGCCTTGGCGGGCGCCGCCTCGGCGGGGGCGATGGTCGCGACCATCGACGCGACCAGGGCGGCGGTCACCGCGACCGCCGCCCGTCTGGTCACCGGCGGGCTTATCAGCCCGCCCGCGAACTGCCGTGAGAACACGGATCAATCTCCTCGGTGTGTGGGAAACGACGTCTGTGACACGTCCTCGGGCATCGGTCCCGGTGACGCGCGCAGCACGAGAAGCCGACCCGGGGCAGCACGACTGCCCCGGAGCCGACCAGCTGTGGGTGGTGGGTGGCGGTCCCGGTGCGGAACGCCTGACGTCATGCAGGGACGAGCGGTGGGCTCACTGCCAGCCGGTGCCGACATCCGGAGTGGTCGTCGGAGTCGGCGTGGCGTCCACGTCCGCGCTGACCTGCGGCCTCGGCGCGGGTGCGGTGTCGGCCGACGACACCGCGCCCGCGGTGACGGCGACGAGGGCGAGCACGACGGCGGCGAGGCGGCGGAACTGGAGCGAGCGAAGCATGACCTACTCCTCGGCTGATGCCCGTAGCTGGACGGTGGCGATGCCGGGTCGACGGTCCGCTGCTCGCGTTCCTTCCCTCGGGGTGCTCCCGACCGGCGGTGATCACACTGGTGGACGTGCCGACTCCGGAACAGGGAGACAGGCTGGACACATCCGTCCCTGGACTCATCTGTCCAGGGACTCGCCCCAGAGCGCTTCCGGTCGCATCAGCGGAGCCTCGGCCCGCACCAGGTCCCAGCCCAGCAGCTCACGGTGGCGGCGCAGCGTCCGTTCCAGCAGCCAGGCCGCCTGCCGTTCGGCCTCGAACAAGCCGCGCGTGGAGAGGTAGAGACCGACCACGGGATCGGGGCGAGCGGCCGGATGCAGGGTCACATGCTCGATGCGGTCGCCGTCGGCGGCGCAGCACAGCACCCAGCGCGGCGTCTCGGCCGGCAGCGCGAGGCTGCCGGGAGGCGGTGAGCGCAGAAAAGCGTGAACGAGGAACACGCTGGATCACTATGGGCGCAAATCAGCCACCCCGACACGAATCACCGCTGGCCACAAGGGTCCTTGGACTGATGTGGCCTCGCTCCTGGATCCGGGTTGACCACGGTCGAGTCGCGGCCTGATCATTCAGTACGGTCGCGAACCTCGCTGAGGTCAGCAGCGAACGCAAGGGGGAGTTCATGATCGGCGCGTTGGGTCTGGACGTCTTCGCCGACGCGGTCTACCGCGCGCTCCTGGCACAACCCGGCGCGGGGATCCAAGCCGTGGCAGCCTCGTCCGGACTCTCCGTCGAACAGGTCCGCGCCGGGCTGGACAGCCTGAGCGAGCTCGCCCTGGTCCACCCGGATCCTGAGGACGCCTCCACACTGCGGGCGATGCCCCCGGATCTGGCCATGGACGTCCTGTTCGCCCACCAGCAGGCACAGCTCGCGGCCCAGCAGGAGAAGCTGACCCGCGCCCGCGCCCAGGCGGCCCAACTGGTCTCGCAGTACACCGCTCTGAGTCCGACGACCGCGACCGCGGGCGTCGAGCACCTCCAGGGTCTGGACCGGATCAGGGTCCGGCTCGCCGGCCTTTCCGCCGAGGCCCGGCGTGAGGTGATGATCTTCGCGCCGGACGGGCCGCAGACCGAGGAGAATCTTCGGGCCTCGCAGCCGCTCGACCAGGAGATGCTGGACCGCGGGATCAGGCTGCGGTCGATCTGCCTCGACAGTGTGGCGAACCATCAGCCGACCATCGAGCACGCCGACTGGCTGGCCTCCCAGGGCGGTGAGATCCGGGTGGTGGCGACGCTGCCCACCCGGATGGTGATCTTCGATCGGGCCACCGCGGTCATCCCGGTCACCAGCGACGACACGGCCGCAGCCGCCGTGGTGCTGACCAGTCAGGGCCCGCTGACCATGCTGGTGGCGCTGTTCGAGAGCACCTGGGCGGCGGCCCGCCCGCTCGGCACGCCCGCTCCCCAGAACGAGCACGGCCTCACCCCGCAGGAGCACGCCGTGCTGACCCTGCTCGCGCAGGGTCACACGTACGAGTCCTCCGCCCGCCGGCTGGGCGTCTCCACCCGCACCGCCCGACGCATCGCGACCGACCTGCTGGAACGCCTCGGCGCGCGCTCCCTCTTCGAGGCAGGAGCCAAGGCCGCGTGGCGCGGCTGGATCGTCCCCGACGCCTCCTGAGCGCCGTTTCAGGCCACCGCCGATGGGATACAGTCGGGCCGCTCGCGCTCGCGGAGGGACGTGGGGCGAGAGGACAGCTGTTCGGGAGGCATGGTGGCGATCGACGACCTACCCGGCCCGGTCGTGACGTTCCTCAACGTGATCGGCGTGCCCTGGCCCTACATCGACGAGGATCAGATCCGCCGGTTCGCCACGATGGTGCGGCAGTTCGGTCAGGCGGTGGAGCAGACCCATCTGGACGCCACCCGGACGATGGCCGACTTCGCGGGCGCCTACCAGGGTGCGGCCACGCAGCGGATGCAGTCGGGATGGGCCGAGATGTCCGCGCGGCACACGCGGGAACTGGTCCAGGGCTGTCGGCTGCTGGCCGAGGCGCTGGAGGTCGGCGCGGACGTGATCGTGGCGCAGAAGGCCGAGGCCCTGGTGGAGCTGGCAGCCATGGCCGCGGCCTTCGTCGCCGACCAGGCGGCTGCCGTGGCGACCCTCGGGCTGGCCGAAGCGGCTGCCCCGGTGATCATCGAGACGGGCAAGAAGCTGCTGGAGACCCTGAAGCAGCAGATCATCCAGTACATCGTCGGCGAGATCATCGAGGCCGCCGCCAAGCCACTGTTCGCCCAGATCGAGCACGCCATGTCGGGTCTGGACTGGTCGCAGAACTCGGGCGGCGGAGGTGCCGAGGCCGGGGACGGCTTCATGCTGCACCACGAGCTGGCCGGCGGACATCTGGACCTGCTGCGCGGGCACGCCGACACCTTCCGCGGGCACGCGCAGACGCTGCGCGGCGGGCTGGAGGGGCTCAGCTTCTGATGGCTGCGGGAGGAGAGGAACGGGCGGTCTTCCGCGCGCTGCGCAAGGACGCGGCCGACGCCCTGCCGAAGATCGCCGAGAAGCATGCCGGCGTCGTCGAGGACGCCGCCGACAAGGGTGCGCAGAACCTCGCGGCGCACGCCGAGAACGAGGCCAAGCTGGTCGAGGCGCTCAAGGGCAGAACACCGGGGAGCGAGGCGGAGGCCGCGGAGCTCGGCGTGCCCGGTGCTCGGGCCGGGGAGACCGCGCTGCCCGGCGGCAGTCGGATCCGACAGGCCCTCGAACCGAGGACCGGGGCGGGTGTTGAGGGGGAGGTCGGCGCCGCGGAGGGCGAGGCCGAGCAGTACGGCAACAGCGCGCTGCGCGACGGTCCCGGCTACCAGCAGGAGATCGACGACCAGGTGGGCGCGCGGGGTCTCGACCGCGCCGAGCACGACCGGCTCCGGCTGTCCCGCACCAACGAGCTGACCGAGTCGCAGGCCCGGGAGGTCGTCGAGGTGCGCGACTCCATCAAGCTCGGCGAGGGCCGGATGGTGACCAAGGTGGTCAAGCCTGAGGTCGCCGAGGCCTATCTGGAGAACGCCACGAAGCTGGGCAAGTACCCCTTCAACCCCGGCGAGTTCCGCGGGTCGATCGCACGTGGCTCGGACACCGCCGACCTCCGCAGCATGGACGATCTCCGCGACGGACTGGCGCTCGACGACGGCGGGGCCGGCTGGACGCCCGTTCCCGCGGGCGCGTCCGAGGCGTACCAGCTGCGCTTCCCCGCGCCGCACGGCCTGCACGCCGACCCGACTCTCGGCGCGGTCGGCGACCAGGCGTTGGCGGACCGGGTGGCCGGCATGGCCGGCCAGACCCCGGGCCGGGCCTGGGACGACCCGTTCCTCGGCACCGGTTACACCGGCGGCGGCGTCCCCGAGTGGGAGGCGGCGACCACCGGGTTCCCGCACCATGCTGAGATCTGGCGTATGCACGCCGACGGCACCGAAGAGGCCGTCGGTTTCTTCGACAAGAACGAAGGACTGTGGAAGTACTATGACTGACCCCTCGGGCCGCCCCTCCCCGGTCAGGGGCGAGGTCGCCGCCTTCCACGGCGAGCGCTACCCGGCGAGGGCCGCGGCGGGCCTCTGGCCCTGCGTCGAGCTGCTTCCCGCGCCGGGCGTCCCGGCGCCGGCGGGACTCACCCCCCGCGAGTCCGCCGACGGGTCGGTCGGCTACCCCGCCCCGCCCGAGGAGCTCGACGCCTGGTACGCCGTGCACTGGACGTTCCGCTGGCGTGGCGAGCCCTTCGCGTGCACCGACGCCGGCGAGACCACGCTGTCCGGCAACTACCTGGGCGACGACCGGCAGTTCGCCGCGGAGCACCTCAAGCGACGGGTCCGCGGCCACCGCGGCGTCTTCCCCCGCGAGGAGGTCACCGAACTGACCGAGCACCAGGAGGACCTGCTCGGGCCGCTGCGCGTGCTGGTCCGCCGACTGGCCGAGGTCGACCACTTCCGCCCGCAGGCCTACGCCGTCCTCCAGGGCCGGAGCTACGCGGCGGCGGCCGAGGCCGACGGCTCGGGCCTCGTCGCCCTGACTGCCGCCGCGGGGAACCCGCCCGCCGCCGCGGTCGCGCCGGAGGAGCTCGACGCGTGGTACCTGACCCACTGGACCTTCCGTTGGCAGAACGGGCCGTTCGACGCCGTCGGCACGGTGGACGGACGGATCAAGGGCGTCTACACCGGCGCGAGCTGGGGCTTCGTCGACAGCTGGCAGCTGACCCCGGAGGAGGCCGCCGACGGAGTCCACCAGCGCTACACGGTGCAGGTCGACCTCGACGGCGTCACCGACCTCGAACAGCACCGCACCGACCTGCTCGCCGGCCGTTAGTCGACCGGCGCTCCGCACTCCGGGCAGCGGAAGGGCTCGCGACGCTCGGCCATGGTGCGGCGCACCCAGTGGTAGAGCCAGGGGAAGGTGACGGCGGGAACGTCCCTGGTCGCCTCCACCGTGCCGTGGCGGGGGCAACGGCCCCTTCTGCGCTGGGTCTCGGTCGCCATGGCCGCGCCTCCTCGGGTCCTCAGCCGCCGCGTCCTCAGCCGCCGCGCGGCAGCCAGCTGAAGCGACGCAGGGCGATCACCAGGCCGGCCAGTCCCCACGCTGCGACGATCAGCAGATCGGTCCAGGCGAAGCCCGCGCCGGTGGTGTGCGGGTTGTAGGCGGTCAGCAACGCCTCGACGAGATGGTGGACGGGGAAGACGTTCCCGACCACCACGAGCCAGTGCGGCAGCACCGAGGAGGCGATGAAGACGCCGGAGATGAAGTACAGCGGCAGCATCACCGCCTGGGTCACCGGCTGGGCCGCGTCCTCGTTGCGGATCACCGAGGTCAGCGCGTAGCCGAGGCAGCAGAACGACAGCGCCCCGAGCACCACCGCGAAGGCCAGCGCCGGGGCGGTCCTGGCGGGGATGTGCGCGCCGTAGGCGGCCCAGCCGATGACCAGCAGCACCAGGGTGATCACGACGGCGACGACGACCGCGGTGAGCGCCCGACCCGCGATGACCGAGGCGGCCGGGACGGGGGTGGCCCGGCGTCGTTTGAGCACCCCGGACTCGCGCTGGGCGGTCACCGAGATCACCAGGTTCACGAAGGACGCGCCGATGATGCCGAGGGTGATGATCCCCGGCACGTAGTAGACGGAGGTGTCGATCGTGCCGCCCGCGACCTTCACCGTGCTGCTGCCGCCGAAGACCGACGCGAAGATCACCAGGAAGAGCACCGGCAGCGCGAGGGTGAAGAAGCGCGACTGCGGATTGCGCAGGAACGCCCGCAGGTCGTAGGGGAACTGGTGCAGGGCGAGCCGGGCCACGTCCCCCGGCGGCGCGCGGTGCGTCGCGGTCGTCACGACGCCTCCTCCCTCTCGGCCACGGCGGCTCTCGCGGACGCGGCGGGCTCCTCCGGCGCGGCGGGCTTGCGGGGCGCGGCGGGCTTCTCCGGTGCGGCCGGCACGGACGGGCCGGTCAGCGCCAGGTAGACGTCCTCAAGGCTGGGACGGCGGACTTCGAGATCGGGCAGATCGTGGCCCCGCTCCTCGGCCCAGCCGATCAGCGGGCCGAGCACGGCGAGCGGGTGGTCGGCCCGGAGCAGCAGCCGCCCGCCCTGGCCATCAGCGGGCCCCGCTTCCGCGAGGGCCGCACGGACGACCGCCGGGAGATCGGCGAGCGCGGTGCGCGGCGGCAGCGTGAAACGGATCTCCGCGGCCGCGCGTTCGCGCCCGCCGATCGTGCCGGGCGTGCCCTCGGCGACGACGAGTCCGTCGGAGATCACCGTCACCCGGTCGGCCAGGTACTCGGCCTCGTCCATGAAGTGCGTGGTCAGGAAGACGGTCACGCCGAGCGCCCGCAGGCCCGCGATCATCTCCCAGGCGGCGCGCCGGGCCGAGGGGTCGAAGCCGGTCGTGGGCTCGTCGAGGAAGAGCAGCTCGGGATCGCCGATCAGCGACAACGCGACGTCCAGACGGCGGCGTTGGCCACCGGAGAGTCGTGTCGCGACGGATTCCGCCTGCTCGGTGAGCCCGACGAGCTCCAGCGTCTCCCCGACCGGGCGCGGCGCCGGGTAGTACCCGGCGTACAGCCGCAGGCACTCGGCCACCGTGAGGTCGCGCTCGGGCTGGGACTCCTGCAGCACCACCCCGATCCGTCCCCGCCAGGCCGGCCCGGCGCGGGCCGGGTCCTCCCCGAGGACCGTCACCTCTCCCGCGGTGCGCCGACGGTAGCCCTCCAGGATCTCCACGGTCGTGGTCTTCCCCGCGCCGTTCGGCCCGAGAAAGGCGAACACCTCGCCGCGTCGCACCCGCAGATCGACGCCCCGTACGGCCTCGAAGGGCCCGTACCGCATCCGCAGCCCGGAGACGTCGATCACCGCGTCCCCGGCCGTCGCCGCGGCCCTCGTTACCGGGGTCATCGCGCCCGGCCTCCGTTCACCGGCTCAGCGCCAGGACCAGATCTTTCCGCCGGCCTTCCCCGACTGGTCCGTCTCCCACTCGAACGCGCCCGCGACCCCGCGCAGGGCGGCGAAGGCGGGCGAGTCGCTCAGGTAGACGATGGAACCGCGCCAGGAGATGGCGCCGCCTTCGGCGAAGACGCCGACGCCGGTGCCCTGCCAACTGGCCGTGGCGCCGTCGGGACTCATGATGATGCCGGTCCCCGTTCCGTACAGCGTGCCGTCGGGACGCAGCGTGCCGACGTAGGTGCCGAGATCGGTGATCGTCACCCCGAGCAGTCGTCCCGAGGCCTGGAACGTGCTCTCGACGGACGGCGGCAGCCCGTGCTCGGACGGGAGGACCCTCTGGGCCGTGATCTGGCCCTGCTCTTCGCCTATCAGGTCGCCAAGCATGGTGTTCCTCCTTGCCTGCTCTCCTGCCCCTCCTCTCAGACTACGCCGGGCCCAACAGCCGCCCCAGGCGAGAAAACCGCTGGCGGCGCGCGGCTCGGGCCCGGCAGGATGATCCGCATGTTCCGGTACGCCATCGCCCAGTTCCCCGCAGTCGCGGGCGCGATGGCCACTGCCCACACTCCGGCAGTCGCGGTCCTCGCAGCCGCCTGCGCAGCCGCTTTCGACGGCGCGCGAAGCTGACCTTCCCCGGGCGCTCCCCCGGGACCTCGGACGGGGAAGGTCGGCCCGTCAACGAGGTCCCGTTCCGTCCTTCACGACTCCCGGAAAAGAAGCAGTCATGGCCAAGCAGGCCTTCGTGCGGACCAAGCCGCACCTGAACATCGGCACCATGGGCCACGTCGACCACGGCAAGACCACCCTGACCGCGGCCATCACCAAGGTGCTGGCCGAGCGCGGCGGCGGCGCGTACGTGCCGTTCGACCGGATCGACCGGGCGCCGGAGGAGGCCGCCCGCGGCATCACCATCAACATCGCGCACGTCGAGTACGAGACGGCCACCCGCCACTACGCGCACGTCGACATGCCGGGCCACGCCGACTTCGTGAAGAACATGATCACGGGCGCGGCCCAGCTGGACGGGGCGATCCTGGTCGTCTCCGCCCACGACGGCGTGATGCCGCAGACCGCGGAGCACGTGCTGCTGGCCCGCCAGGTCGGCGTCGAGCACGTCGTGGTGGCGCTCAACAAGGCCGACGCCGGGGACCCGGAGCTGCTCGACCTGGTCGAGCTGGAGGTCCGCGAGCTGCTGACCGCGCACGGGTACGACGGCGCGGAGCTGCCGGTCGTGCGGGTGTCCGGGCTGCGGGCGCTGGAGGGCGACCCGGTCTGGTCGGCCGCGCTGCTGGAGCTGCTGGACGCGGTGGACGTCCACGTGCCGACGCCGGTCCGCTACACCGACGCACCGTTCCTGATGCCCGTCGAGAACGTGCTGACCATCACCGGTCGCGGCACGGTCGTCACCGGCGCGGTCGAGCGCGGCGTGGTGCGCCTGGGCGACCGGATCGACGTGCTCGGCTTCGGGTCGGAGATCAGCTCCGTGGTCACGGGGGTGGAGACCTTCGGCCGGACCATGGAGAGCGCCGAGGCGGGCGACAACGTCGCGCTGCTGCTGCGCGGTGTTCAGCGCGGTCAGGTGCGGCGCGGGCAGGTGGTCGCCGCGGCGGGCAGCGCCTCCGTGCACAGCGCCTTCACGGCGCGGCTGCACCTGCTCTCCGCGGCGGACGGCGGTCGCCGCACGCCGATCACCAGCGGCTACCGCCCGCAGTTCTACCTGCGGACCGGCGACGTGGTGGGCGACGTGCAGTTGAGCGAGGGCGTGCCGCTGGCGATGCCCGGCGACACGGTCGAGGTGACCGTCTCGCTCGGCCAGGCGGTGCCGCTGGAGGCCGGTCTCGGCTTCGCCGTCCGCGAGGGCGGCCGGACCGTGGCGGCCGGCACGGTCGGCGAGGTCACCGGCTGAGCCGACGGGAGAAAGGACGGCCGGGGTGCGCGGAGCGAGGCTCCGCGCACCCCGGCCGTCCGAGGCGTACCGACGTCAGCTGATCGTGGCGACGAGCTTGCCGTTCTGCACCGCGACCGGGATGGCGGGCAGCGCGGACTGTGCCGGGCCCTGGGCGACGGAGCCGTCGGCCACCTTGAACTGGCTTCCGTGGCACGGGCAGCTGATCACGCCGTTGGCGATTCCGTCGACCACGCAGCCGGCGTGGGTGCAGACGGCGCTGAACGCCTTGTACGTCCCGGCGGTCGGCTGGGTGACGACCACCCGCTCGGAGCGGTAGAGCTTGCCACCGCCGACCGGCACGTCGCTGGTGGGGCCCAGGGTGACCGGGCCCTTCGCGGTGGCGGCGCCGGACGAGCCCGAGCAGGCCGCGAGCGCGACCACTCCGGCCCCGGCGATCCCGGCTGCGGCCGCCCCGCGCAGCACGCTCCGGCGGCAGCAGCCGGCGCTCTCGACGGCGGGGGCGATCTCGGTGCTCATGACGGCAGGCTCCATCGGGTTCGGACAGTGGCGGATCTTCGAAACGACGGCAGCCACCCTACGTGGCCTTCCTGTGCGGAGACTCTGAGGGCATCCGTCCGGGGGACCCGGCCCGACACCCGTGCCCGGGCTCGGCGAACCGGCGGCAGGCGCTCGACCTGATGAGCTCTCAGCACACGGCCGTGCGAGGCCCCGCGAACAAGCGGGGCCTCGCACGGCGGTGGTGCTCCTGCGACTAGCTCTTGGCGGCGGCCTTCTTCGCCGGGGCCTTCTTCGCGGCGACCTTCTTGGCCGCGGTCTTCTTGGCGGCGGGCGCCTTGCGCGGCTTCGGCACCGCGTCGAAGACCCGCTCCTCGCCCAGGATGTCGCGGAGGAACTTGCCCGTGTGGCTTTCGCCGACCGCGGCGACCTGCTCCGGCGTGCCCTCGGCCACGACGATGCCGCCGCCGGCGCCGCCCTCGGGGCCCATGTCGATGACCCAGTCCGCCGTCTTGATCACGTCGAGGTTGTGCTCGATCACGATGACCGAGTTGCCCTTGTCGACCAGGCCGGTGAGCATCTTGATCAGCTTGCTGATGTCCTCGAAGTGCAGGCCCGTCGTCGGCTCGTCCAGGACGTAGATCGTCCGGCCGTTGCTGCGCTTCTGAAGCTCGGAGGCGAGCTTCACGCGCTGCGCCTCGCCGCCCGAGAGCGTCGTGGCGGACTGGCCCAGCCGGACGTAGCCGAGGCCGACCTCCGACAGCGTCTTCAGGTAGCGCGCGATCGCCGGGACCGCCTCGAAGAAGCTCAGCGCCTCCTCGATGGGCATGTCCAGCACCTCGGCGATGGACTTGCCCTTGTAGTGGACGTCGAGTGTCTCCCGGTTGTAGCGGGCGCCGTGGCAGACCTCGCAGGGGACGTAGACGTCCGGCAGGAAGTTCATCTCGATCTTGATGGTGCCGTCGCCCGCGCAGTTCTCGCAGCGACCGCCCTTGACGTTGAAGGAGAAGCGACCGGGCAGGTAGCCGCGGATCTTCGCCTCCGTGGTCTCGGCGAAGAGCTTGCGCACGTGATCGAAGACGCCCGTGTAGGTGGCCGGGTTGGAGCGCGGGGTGCGACCGATCGGCGACTGGTCGACGTGGACGACCTTGTCGACCAGCTCCGTGCCGGTGACCCTGGTGTGCCGACCCGGCACGCTGCGCGCGCCGTTGAGCTCGCGCGCCAGATGCGTGTAGAGGATGTCGTTGACCAGCGTGGACTTGCCCGAGCCCGAGACGCCCGTCACCGCCGTGAACACCCCGAGCGGGAAGCTCACGTCGACGTCGCGCAGGTTGTGCTCGCGGGCGCCGTGGACGGTGATCTGCCGCTTGGCGTCGATCGGGCGGCGCACCTCAGGCAGCGCGATCGACCTGCGACCGGACAGGTAGGCGCCGGTCAGCGACTCCTTGCTGGCCAGCAGCCCCTCGCGGGAGCCCGAGTGGACGACCCGGCCGCCGTGCTCGCCCGCGCCGGGGCCGATGTCGACCACCCAGTCGGCGGTGCGGATGGTGTCCTCGTCGTGCTCGACCACGATCAGCGTGTTGCCGAGATCCCGCAGCCGGACCAGCGTCTCGATCAGCCGGTGGTTGTCGCGCTGGTGCAGGCCGATGGAGGGCTCGTCCAGCACGTAGAGGACGCCGACCAGGCCGGAGCCGATCTGCGTCGCCAGCCGGATGCGCTGCGCCTCGCCGCCGGACAGCGTGCCGGCCGCGCGGTCGAGCGAGAGGTAGTCGAGGCCGACGTCGACCAGGAACTTCAGCCGCTCGTTGACCTCCTTCAACACCCGCTCGGCGATCGTCTTCTCACGCTCGGTCAGCTCCAGCGAACCGAGGAACTCGGCGCAGTCGCTGATCGACATCCCGGCGATCTCGGCGATGGACCGGCCTGCCATCCGCACCGCCAGCACGACCGGCTTGAGCCGCGCGCCGTGGCAGGACGGGCAGGCCGTCTCGCGCATGTAGCCCTCGAAGCGCTCGCGGGCGCTGTCGCTCTCGGCGTCGGCGTGCCGCCGCTGCACGAACGGCACCGCGCCCTCGAAGCCCGTGGTGTAGGAGCGCTCGCGGCCGTAGCGGTTGGTGAAGGTGACCTCGATCTCGGTCTTGTGGCCGTAGAGCAGCGCCTTCTTGGCGCGCATCGGCAGCCCCGCCCACGGGATGTCCGTGCGGAAGCCGAGCTCCTTGCCGAGCGCCTTGATCAGCCGCAGGTGGTAGTCCTTGATGTGGCCGTGCGACCACGGGTGCAGCGCGCCCTCGTCGAGCGACTTCTCCTCGTCGGGGACGATCAGCTCCGGGTCGACCTCCATCCGGGTGCCGATGCCGGTGCACTCCGGGCAGGCGCCGAAGGGCGAGTTGAAGGAGAAGGAGCGCGGCTCGAGCTCCTCGAAGGAGAGGTCGTCGTAGGTGCAGTAGAGGTGTTCGGAGTACATCCGCTCGCGCTCGGGGTCGTCCTCGGGGAGGTCGACGAAGTCGAGCACGACCGTGCCGCCGGAGAGGACGAGCGCCGTCTCCACGGAGTCGGTGAGGCGGCGCTGGGCGCTCTTCTTGACCGTGAGGCGGTCGACGACCACCTCGATGGTGTGCTTCTCCTGCTTCTTGAGCACCGGCGGCTCGGTCAGCTGGACGGTCTCGCCGTCGACCCTGGCCCGGGCGAAGCCCTTGGTCTGCAGATCGGCGAAGAGGTCGACGAACTCGCCCTTGCGGCCCTTGACCAGCGGGCTGAGCAGCTGGAAGCGGGTGCCCTCGGGCAGCTCCAGCACCTTGTCGACGATCTGCTGCGGCGACTGCCTGGCGATCGGGCGGCCGCATTCGGGGCAGTGCGGGTGGCCGATGCGGGCGAAGAGGAGCCGGAGGTAGTCGTAGACCTCGGTGATCGTGCCCACCGTCGAGCGCGGGTTGCGCGAGGTGGACTTCTGGTCGATCGAGACGGCCGGCGAGAGCCCCTCGATGAAGTCGACGTCGGGCTTGTCCATCTGCCCGAGGAACTGCCGGGCGTAGGAGGACAGCGACTCGACGTAGCGTCGCTGCCCCTCGGCGAAGATGGTGTCGAAGGCCAGCGAGGACTTGCCGGAGCCGGACAGGCCCGTGAAGACGATGAGCGAGTCGCGCGGCAGGTCGAGCGAGACGTTCTTGAGGTTGTGCTCGCGAGCACCGCGGACGATGAGGCGGTCTGCCACGCTACTGCGCCCTTCAAAAGCGAGAAGTACCGAGTGGTACGGAGAACCGTTCAAGGGTAATGGGAGCACGTGTTCGATTTTTGAGGCAATCGATGGTGTTCGCCCGAATGGATGACACGCTAGCGCGTGAGGTGCTCCACCCGTGGGAACGACGGGGAAGTGCTCCGGGACACGACCGGGCCCGCTCGGGCCCGAAAGGCCCGGACGACCGGGCCGACGCGCAGGACAGGGGACATAGATTGAGCATCGCACCCGCCACTGACATTCCCGTTCTGGCCGAGGCGACGGCCAGGCTGCTCGCCACCGTCGACGGCCTGAAGGACGACCGCCTCGCCGAGCCCTCGCTGCTGCCCGGCTGGAGCCGCGGCCACGTGCTCGCGCACCTCGCCAGGAACGCCGACGCCCTGGTCAACCTGCTCACCGGGGCGCGGACCTGCGTGCCGACGCCGATGTACGCCTCCCCCGAGGCGCGCGAGCACGGCATCGCCGCCGGCGCCACCCGGCCGGTCGCCGAGCAGGCCGCGGACCTGCGCGCGAGCGCGGCCCGCTTCGACGCGGCGGTCGCCGCGATGCCGGAGGCCGCCTGGGCGGTCGAGGTCCCGCACCGGCTCGGGTCCTTCCCCGCACACGAGGTCGTGGCCAGGCGGATCGGCGAGGTCGAGTACCACCACGTCGACCTGGGCCTGCCGGACGCCTACGCGTCGGCGGACTGGCCGCGGCCGTTCGTCGACGCCGAGCTGGCCAAGCTGGTGACGCGCCTGGACGGCCACCCGGACGTGCCCGACCTGGTGCTGGTCCCGAGCGACCGTGAAGGGAGGTGGGAGACCGGCGCCGCCCGGCGGTCGGACGGACCCGACCTCACGGTCGGGGGCTCCGCCGCCCGCCTGCTGGCCTGGCTCTCCGGCCGCTCCGACGGCGGCGACCTGGAGGTGACCGCCTTCGGCCTGCACCGCGACGCCCCGGCAACCGTCCTGCCGAAGCTCCCGCCGCTAGGCTGATCCCATGACGTATCACGGAGCGGTGAAGGTCGGCGGGGCCCCGGACGTCCGGGAGTTGGCGCACCTGGTGATCACGAAGATCGCCGTCGGCCCCATGAACAACAACGCCTACCTGCTGCGCTGCCGCGCGACGGACGAGCAGCTGCTGATCGACGCGGCCGCGGACGGGCACACGCTGCTGGAGTCGGTCGGCGAGAGTCTGGCCACCGTGGTCACCACCCACCAGCACCAGGACCACTGGAGCGCGCTCGCCGACGTGGTCCGGGCCACCGGCGCGCGCACCGCCGCCGGGCGGATCGACGCCGAGGGCATCCCGGTCCCCACCGACCTCCCGCTCGACGACGGCGACACCCTGCACGTCGGGCAGGTCACCCTCACCGTCCGTCACCTGGTCGGCCACACCCCCGGCGCCATCGTCCTGCTCTACGACGACCCCCAGGGCCACCCGCACCTCTTCACCGGCGACTGCCTCTTCCCCGGCGGGGTCGGCAACACCTGGGGCAGCCCTGAGGCCTTCCGCAGCCTGTTCCACGACGTGACGACCAAGCTGTTCGCCCCGCTGCCGGACGAGACCTGGGTCTACCCCGGCCACGGCGACGACACCACGCTCGGCGCGGAGCGCCCGCACCTGGCCGAGTGGGAGGCCAGGGGCTGGTGAGCGACACCACCGCCCTGGCCGGGCTCGGCGCCCATCCCGGCCTGTGCGCGGGCTGCCGGCACCGGCTGCTGAACGAGACCCGCCGCGGCACCGTCTACCTGCGGTGCGGCCTGGCGGCGACGGACGACCGGCTGCCGCGGTACCCGCGGCTGCCGGTCGGCAGCTGCGTCGGCTTCGAGCCCGGCGCGACCACGGCGGGCCAGGCCGCCGGCGGCGATCAGGCCTTGACGTAGTCGGCGGCACGGCCCGCGGAGTCGTCCGTCGCGCAGGGCCCGTCGCCCACGACCCGGGGGTCGTGACCTGCCGGGATGACGAAAAACGTCACGTCGTCCGTGCGGACGCGGAGCAGGCCGGAGACGCCGAGGCCGTTGTGGTGGACCTGGCAGGTGTCGGCCCCGGCGATGGGCCGGACCGACTCGGACCACCTCCAGGTGACCGCGCGGGAAGTCGCCGCGCACGTCGCGCCGCGACTGGTGCTGCCACAATGACGCGCCGGTCGGTTCGAGGGAGGGAGCGGCTTTGGGCCTGTTCGGAGGGGAACGCGGTCGTCAGAAGCGGGTGGCGGCGGATCTGACCGCGAAGGGGGCCGGCCTGCAGCCGTACTTCGCGGCCGGGCGCTCCGCCGAGACGGAGCCGCGGCTGCGAGCCTGGCTCGACGAGGCGGAGTCGGTGCTGGGCCCCCGGCACAAGGTGACGCTCCAGCTGCGCACCCGGCTCGCCCAGCTCTGCAACGCCAACGGGCGGTTCGCCGAGGCGGAGCACGAGGCCGCGACGGTGCTGGAGCTGACCGACAGGGACGTCGCCGACGCGGCGGCCGGCACGTCCTGGGAGCACTACGCGGCCGCTCTGAACCACCAGGGACGGCACGAGGAGGCCGCGCGCGAGTACGCGGCACTCGGGCGGGCCCTCGCGGAGGACCCGGCGCAGAAGGTCCGTCTGCTCACCGCTCAGGTGAACCGCACCAGCGCGCTGCTCTACCTGGACCGCTTCGAGGAGGCCGAGCACGAGGCGGGCCGCGCGCTGCAGGCCGCGCAGTCCGTCGCCGGGCCGACCGGCCTGTACATCAGGCTGACCGCGGCCAACTCGCTCTCGCGCGTCCTCACCGCCCAGGGCAGGGCGGCCGAGGCCGAGACGGTCGCCCGCCAGGCACTGGTGTCGGCCACAGGATCCGGGCAGCCGGTCGACCGGTTCCAGCGGCTGCTTGCTCTCAACCTGGCCGGCGCGCTGAGCGCCCAGGGGCGCCACCAGGAAGCTCTCGACGCGGTGGCGGAGGCGACGGGCGTCGGAGGCCACGAGTTCGCCGCCGACACCGGAGCCGTCGGCTCGGCCCGAGCGCGGGCACTGCTCGGCCTGGGCCGCAGGGAGGAAGCCGTCGCCGTCGCCGAGGAGGCGCTGGCGGAGGCTCTGGCCCGCTTCGGCGGAACCCATGCCCGGGTCACGGTGCTCCGCGAGCTGCTGGCCGAGGCCGGGGCGGCCCCCGGCCACACCGGGTGGCGCGGGTAGCGTCAGTCCTGCTGCGTCCCGGCGCCCGTTCCTGGGTCCGGCAACCGGACCTCGAAGCGGGTCGCGCCCGGCTCCGAGCGGACCGCGACGGAGCCGCCGTGGGCGGTGGCGACGGCCTGGACGATGGCGAGGCCGAGACCGGTCGAGCCGGTGGCACGGGTGCGGGCGCGGTCGCCGCGGACGAAGCGTTCGAAGACCTGCGAGGCCAGCTCGGGCGGGATGCCCGGCCCCGAGTCCGTCACCGCCAGCACGACCTCGCGCGCCTCGGCGTCGCGGGCCAGGGCCAGGGTGACCGAGGTGCCGGGCGGGGTGTGGGTGCGGGCGTTGGCGAGCAGGTTGGCGATCACCTGGCGGAGCCGGTCCGGATCCCCGGTGACCAGCACCGGCTCCTCGGGGAGCTCCAGCCGCCAGCGGTGCTCGGGTCCGGCGGCCCGGGCGTCGGACGCCCCGTCGAGGGCCAGCCGGGTCAGGTCGACCTCGGTCGAGGCCAGCGGGCGTCCCGCGTCCAGGCGGGCCAGCAGCAGCAGGTCCTCGACGATCGCGCCCATCCGCTGCGACTCCGCCTCGATCCTGCGCAGCGCGTGCCGCACCGGTTCGGGGGCGGGGTCGGGATGCCGCAGGGCCAGCTCCGCGTGGCCCCGGATCGCGGCCACGGGGGTGCGCAGTTCGTGGCTGGCGTCGGCCGCGAAGGCGCGCAGCCGCTCCTCCACCGCCTGACGCTGGGCCAGCGCGTCCCCGACGTGGCCCAGCATCCGGTTGAAGGCGACGCCGACCCGGCCGACCTCGGTCTCCGGGTCCTGGTCGGGGACGCGTTCGAGCGGCGCGACCTCGCCGCTCGCCAGCGGCAGGCCGCTGACCTGCTCCGCCGTCGTGGCGACCCGCTCCAGTGGCCGCAGCGCTAGCCGTACCCAGAAGGTCCCCGCGACGGCCGTGACGGTGAAGGCGGAGGCGAACACGAGCAGCTCGACCACCAGCAGCTGCCGCTGCATCGCTTCGACCTGGTTCAGCGGCAGGCCGGTGATCAGCACGTCCCCGTCGACGCCCGCCTGGGCCATCAGGCGGTAGTGGCCCAGCCCGGCGAGCCGCAGGCTGACCGGGTGACCGCCGACCGGCACCGCCGCGAGCTGCGCCTGGTCGTGCGCGTCGAACCTCGGGTGGTCGTCGGGGTCGCCGCCGATCAGGTCGTCGGCGTCTCCGTCGACCACACCGGCCGCGGTCACCTTGCCGTCCTTGAGACGCGCTCCGAAGGTACCGGTGGCCTGGGCCCGGGTGTCGCCGTGGCCCCCGTGTTCGAGGCTGGCCGCGTAGCGGCCGCCGGTCGCGGCCAGCTGCTGGTCGACCCGGGTGAGCAGGAAGTGCTCCAGCTCCTTGGTGGTCACCAGGCTCACCGCGGCGCAGGCCACGACGAGGAGCGCGAGCAGTCCGGCGATCAGCCGGGCGCGCAGGGTCCTCGGGACGTGCGGGCGGCCCGGCCGTCGGAGCCGCCACCGCATCGATGTCACACCGGCGCCTTGATCAGGTAGCCCGCTCCGCGCACGGTGTGGATCAGCGGCTCCCGGCCGTGGTCGATCTTCTTGCGCAGGTAGCTGATGTAGAGCTCGACGACGTGCGCCTGCCCGCCGAAGTCGTAGGACCAGACCGCGTCCAGGATCTGCGCCTTGCTGAGCACCCGGCGGGGGTGCCGCAGCAGGTAGCGCAGCAGCGCGTACTCGGTCGGGCTCAGCTCGATCGGCTCGCCGCCCCGGGTCACCTCGTGCGCGCGCTCGTCCAGGACCAGGTCGGCCAGGGTGAGCGTGTCCGCCTCCACCTCGTCGGGCTGCGGGGCGGCCCGGCGCAGCAGACCGCGCACCCGGACCACGACCTCGGCGAGACTGAACGGCTTGGTGACGTAGTCGTCGCCGCCGGCGGCGATCCCGCCGATCCGGTCCTCGACCGCGTCGCGCGCGGTGAGGAACAGCACGCGCACCTCGGGACGCTCGGCGTGGATCCGGCGCATCACCTCGAGGCCGTCGAAATCGGGCAGCATCATGTCGAGCACGACGGCATCGGGCCGCCAGCTCGACGCCAACCGCACGGCGTCCTTGCCGCTCTCCGCGCCCTGGACCTCCCAGCCCTCGTAGCGGAGCGCGCCACAGAGCACCTCGACCAGGTCGGGCTCGTCGTCGACGACGAGGATGCGACGCGGTGGCGCGGACAGATCGTTCTCCTGCGACATGGGGCCCATTCTGCGGCAGTCGGCCTAGGGCCCATGAGAATGCCATGAGTTCGCATGGCTCGAAAACCCCGGAACGACTGCCACCGCTTCCGCTCTGACCTGGGCAAACGTATCCCATCAGGGCTCCGTTCCCAGGTCGCACTCATAGCTGATTGAGAGTCTGCGCTGTCAGGGTTGCCGCAGAAGGACCTAGCACACCACCCTCGAACATCGGTCGAGCGTCGCTCGAACGGTGACCCGCCACCGGAAAGGAACCGCCGTGAGCGTCATGACCGAAGCACGCACCCGCCGCAGCGGGCACCGGGCCGCGCCGAACAACCCGATACCGGTGGACACCGTGGCCAGGCTGGTCCAAGCCGCGATCGTCATCGGTGCGCTCGGCGTGCTGGCTATCTGGTGGAAGAACACCCTGGGCGTCGTCGGCGCCGACCAGTGGCTGACCAACGCGGGCCGGATCACCGGCCTGCTCGCCGGTTACACCGCGCCGATCCTGCTGCTGCTGATGGCGCGCCTGCCGCTGCTGGAACGCGAGGTCGGCGCGGACCGGCTGGCCCGCTGGCACGCGGTCGGCGGCCGCTACCTGGTCGGCCTGGTCTTCGCGCACATCACGACCGTCATCTGGGGCTACGCCCTGACCGCGCACCGCAACGTGATCGGCGAGGGCGTCAGCGTGACGCTGACCTACCCGGACATGCTGAAAGCGACCTTCGGCACCCTGCTGCTCCTCGCCACCGGCTTCTTCTCCGCGCGCGCCGCGCGTCGCCGCCTCGGCTACGAGACCTGGTACTACCTCCATCTGGCGACCTACCTCGCCGTCGCCCTCGGCTTCGAGCACCAGCTGAGCAACGGCGCGGACCTGGGCGAGGGCCCGGAGCGGCTGCTCTGGTACGCGCTCTACCTGGGCACGGCCGTCCTGATCGGCTGGTACCGGCTGCTCCGCCCGGCGCTGCTGGACCGCAGGCACCGGCTGCGGGTCGCCGAGGTCCGCCCGGAGGGGCCGGGGACCGTCTCGCTGTTCCTCACCGGTCGACGGCTGGACGAGCTGGGCGCGGAGGCCGGCCAGTTCTTCCGGCTCCAGTTCCTCGCCCCCGGCCTGCGCTTCGCGGCCAACCCCTACTCGCTCTCGGCGCCCCCGGCCCCGAACTACCTGCGCTTCACGGTCAAGGACCTCGGCGGCCACAGCGCGGCCGTGGCCCGGCTGAAGCCCGGCACCAGGGTGCGCGCCGAGGGTCCGTACGGCGCCTTCACCGCCCGTCGCCGCCGGGCGCGGCAGGTGCTGCTGCTGGCGGCCGGGGTGGGCATCACCCCGCTGCGGGCGCTCTTCGAGACGATCCCGGCGCGTCCCGGCGAGCTGACCCTGCTGTACCGGGTGAGCCGCGAGGAGGACGTGCTGTTCCGCCGCGAGCTGGCGGCCATCGCCCACGACCGCGGGGCACGGCTCCAGCTGCTGGTCGGCTCGCGCGCGGAGGTCGGCGACCCGATCGAACCGGCCACGCTGTCCCGGCTGGTCCCCGGACTGGCCAGGCACGACGTCTACGTCTGCGGCCCCGAGGCGCTGACCGCACGGGCCGTCGCCGCGCTGCGGGCGGCCGGGGTGCCGCGCCGTCGCCTGCACCACGAGTCGTTCACCTTCTAGCCCGCCGACCCACCCCGCCCCCGAACCCGGAACCGAACCCGAGCCCGACCGACCGAAAGCCACCCGAGGGAGCAGCCATGCGCCGCGCCATCGTCACCACCACCGCCACGGCGGCGGGCGTCGTCCTGCTGCTCTCGCTCAAGCCGCACGGCACGACCACCGCCGGGCAGGCCCCGATCATCAGCGCTGGTTCGGACACGAGCACAAGCACCGGCACCGGCACCGGCACCGGCACGGACAGCGGGTCGACGGACACCTCCTCCGGCGGCAGCGGCAGCACGGCGTCGTCCACGCCGAAGGCGAGCAGTTCCGCCGCACCCAAATCCACTGCGAAGTCCACTCCCAAGGCCGCGACCACCAGCAGCTACACAGGCAGCGCCGTCGACACCCGCTACGGGCCCGTACAGGTGCGGATCAGCGTCCGCAGCGGGAAGCTCAGCAAGGTCGACGTGCTGCAGTACCCGAGCGGCTCGCAGCGGGACGCGGACATCAACAGCTATGCGCTCCCCGTGCTCAACCAGGAGGCCCTGGCCGCGGGCAACGCGTCGATCGACATGGTCTCCGGCGCGACCTACACCAGCACCGGGTACATCCAGTCGCTGCAGAGCGCCCTCGACCAGGCCGGTCTGAAGTGACCGCGCCCGCCGCGCACGCGGCGTCCTCCCCGCCGGCCCTCACCCACGCCGAGCACGTGATGGGCACCGTCTTCTCCTTCGCCGTCCGCGACCCCGCGCCCGCGGTCGAGGCCGCGCTCGGCGCGGCCGTCGCCCGGCTGCACGCGATCGACGCGCTCTTCTCCCCGTACCGGCCGGAGAGCGAGGTCAGCCGGGTCGCCGACGGCCTGCTCGCGCCGGCCGACGCGGATCCGCAGCTGACCGAGGTGCTGGAGCGGTGCCGGGAGGTCGCCCAGCAGACCGAGGGCTGGTTCACCGCCCACCCCGGCGGGCGGCTGGACCCCAGCGGCTGGGTCAAGGGCTGGGCGGTGGAACAAGCCTGCGAACTGCTGTGCCGGGCCGGATCCACCGACCACTGCGTCAACGGCGGCGGGGACATCCAGTCCGTCGGCGGCCCCTGGCGGGTCGGCGTCGCCGACCCGGCCCGCCCCGGCGCGCTGGCGACGGTGCTGGCCGGACGCGACCTGGTCGTCGCCACCTCCGGCGTGGCCGAGCGGGGCGCGCACATCCTCGACCCGCACACCGGCGCGCCCGCGCGCGGGCTGCGCTCGCTGACGCTGGTCGGCACCGGCCGGGGCCGGATCGCCCGGGTCGACGCCTGGGCCACGGCGGCCTTCGCGATGGGCCCGGAGCTCGGCCTGGCCTGGGCGGAACGGCAGCCGGACCTGGAAGCCTTCGCCCTCCTCACCGACCCGGCCGCTCCGCCACGCTGCACCAGCGGCTTCCTGCGGCACGCCGGCTGAGACCGTCGCCCGCCGGAACGCGATACGCCCCGTCCCGGCACTGCCGGGACGGGGCGCTCGCACATCCGTGGGTCAGATGATGGTGATGTTCTCGGCCTGCGGGCCCTTCTGGCCCTGCGTGACGTCGAACTCGACCTTCTGGCCTTCCTGCAGCTCACGGAAGCCCTGGGCGTTGATGTTCGAGTAGTGGGCGAAGACGTCGGCGCCGCCGCCGTCCTGCTCGATGAAACCGAAGCCCTTTTCGGCGTTGAACCACTTGACGGTACCGGTCGCCATAATCTGCCTTTTCTTCTGTGATGACGTGCAGGTCAAGACCGTACACGGTCCGCGATCGGCCGACCGCGATCCGCGCTCCGCGCCACGCCGACGAGTCGTGACGAGCGGCCGACGAATACCGGATGAGTGACGCAGCGCTCATCCTGTAGGCTTTGCGTCAGTTGCAGTCGTGGTTCCCTAAGCTTCACCGCCCGTGATCGCGATCACGGGCGTTCGTGCTTTCTGAGGTCTCTCCGGACCAGGGTGATCAAGCCGGCGACACGGCCGCCGCGCTCCCTGCGGCAGCCGATCCACTCTGGAGAACGAGGAGATTCCTATGGCCACCGGTACCGTGAAGTGGTTCAACGCCGAGAAGGGTTTCGGCTTCATCGAGCAGGACGGCGGCGGCGCCGACGTCTTCGCCCACTACTCGAACATCAACTCCCAGGGCTTCCGTGAGCTCTTCGAGGGTCAGAAGGTCGAGTTCGACGTCACGCAGGGCCAGAAGGGCCCGCAGGCCGAGAACATCACCGTCGTCTGAACCGGTTGATGCGTGAGCGGCCCGCCCCGGCACTGCCGGGGCGGGCCGCTCTGTCGTTCCGCTCAGGCGGAACCCTGCCGATGGCTGCCCTTGCCCTTGCCCTCGTCGGGGAACTTGAAGCCGCCCATCATCCAGCCCAGCAGACCCACACAGATGATGATCACCGCGATCGAGAAGCCGATCATCGCCAGCACCATCACGTCGTGCCCCTTTCCTCGCCCGGCATGATCGACGCTAGGCCAGTTCGGGCGGATCGGCGAACGCTACGCGGTGCGGCGGCGCAGCGTCGCAGCCCCCAGGGCGAGTGAGAGCAGCGCGCAGCCGAGCACCACCAGCAGGTCCACGGCGACGCTCGCGCCGAATCCCGACTCCGTGGTGAGCTTGTTCATCGCGTCGACGGCGTAGGAGAGCGGCAGCACGTCGGAGATCCAGTGCAGCCAGTTCGCCATCGACTCACGCGGCGCGAAGAGGCCGCACAGCAGCAGCTGTGGCAGCAGGAACGCCGGCATGAACTGGACGGCCTGGAACTCCGTCGCCGCGAAGGCCGACACGAAGAGCCCGAGCGCGGTGCCCAGCAGCCCGTCCGCGACGGCGACGGCGAGCAGCGCCCAGCTGGGCCCCGCCACGTTCAGGCCGAGCAGCCCCACGGTGAGCCCGAAGGCCAGCACCCCCTGCACCAGCGCCACCAGCCCGAAGGCGAGCGCGTAGCCGAGCAGCAGGTCGAGCTTGCCCAGCGGCATCGTCAGCAGCCGCTCCAGCGTGCCGCCGGTGCGTTCGCGCAGCGTGGCGACGGCGGTGACCAGGAACATCACCGTCATCGGGAAGATCCCCAGCATCGGCGCGCCGATGCTGTCGAAGACCTCGGGCTGCCCCTCGAAGACGTACTTGAGCAGCACGATCAGCAGGCAGGGCACGACCAGCAGCATGGCGACGGTGCGCGGGTCGTTGCGGAGCTGGAGCAGCACACGACGGGCGGTGGCGAGGGTGCGGCGGACGTTCATCGGCTCTCTCCTGCGGCGGGCTGCACGGCGGACCGATCGGCCGGCTCCGCGGCCTCGTCGGCGTCGAAGCCGGCGACCAGCTTGAGGAAGGCCGCCTCGATGTCGGGCGCGCCGGTGGCGGCGAGCAGGCCGGCGGGACTGTCCTGGGCCAGCAGTCGGCCTTCGCGCATCAGCAGCAGGCTGGTGCACCGGGCCGCCTCGTCCATCACGTGGCTGGACACGAGCAGGGTCGCGCCCTCGGCCGCGAGCCGGTGGAAGATCTCCCACAGGTCCTGCCGCAGCACCGGGTCGAGGCCGACGGTCGGCTCGTCGAGGACCAGCAGCTCCGGCGCGCCGAGCAGCGCCGCCGCGAGCGAGACGCGGGCCCGCTGGCCGCCGGAGAGCCGGCCGACCAGGTCGTGCTCGCGCCCGTTCAGGCCGACCTGCTCCAGCACCCGCGCGGGGTCGGTCGCGGGCGCGCCGAGCACCTCGGCGAAGTAGCGCAGGTTCGCGCCGATCGACAGGTCGGCGTAGACGGAGGGCGCCTGGGTCACATAGCCGACCTTGTCGCGCAGCTCCGGGCTGCCGGCGGGCCGGCCGAGCACCCGCACCTCGCCCGAGTCGACCCGCTGCACGCCCACGACGGAGCGCAGCAGCGTCGTCTTGCCGCAACCGCTGGGGCCGAGCAGTCCGGTGACCGAGCCACGAGCCACGACGAGGTCGAGACCGTGCAGAACGGGCCTGCCGCCCCTGGTCACCCTGAGGTCGTGGACCTCGATGGCCTGGGAATTCATCATGTGTTGAGTTTTGCGCCGCAGAGCTCTCCCGTCAAGCGTCCGGAAGGGTTCACTCAGCCGGCGAGGTAACGCTGCAGGGTGGGCGCGAGCAGTGGCACCAGCTCCTCGGCGTCGGCGGAGGCGATCGGCTCGGCCGCGATCACATACCGCGCCAGCGCCAGCCCGATGATCTGCGAGAGCACCAGCTCGACGCGCAGCTCGGGCTGCTCCACCTCCAGCGCGGCGGCGAGCCGGGTCACCAACTCACCCACGACGAAGCCCCGCAGCAGTTCCGCGATCTGCTCACTGCCGACGACCGTGCGGAGCACGGCCAGCAGCCGGTCGCGCACCCCGGGCTGCTCCCACATCGCCAGCACGAAGCGCGCGGTCCGCTCGCCCACGTCGGCCCGGTCACCGGCCAGGATCAGAGCGACGACGGCGTCCGGCTGCACGGGGAAGTCCAGTGCGGCGAGGAAGAGTTGCTCCTTGCTGCCGAAGTAGTGGTGCAGCAGCGCGGCGTCGACCCCGGCGAGCCGTGCGATCCCGCGCATGCTGGCCTTCTCGTACCCCCGCGCGGCGAACTCCGTCCGCGCCGCCTCCAGCACGGCCCCCCGCGTGTCCCCCCCACCGGGCCTGCGCCCCGTCCTCTTGGACGACGCCTGCGGGCCTGCTTCCTTCTGACTCATGTCCCCCATCCTCGCGGAACGGCCGGTGGCAATCCCCCCAGGGGCGCGAGGCTCTTGCGGGGAACTCTCTCGCTACCTGCCGGAGCGGGCGCCGCGAGGCCAGGGGCGGCCTTCGGTGGCCTCGATGCTGGTGTTGAGACGGGCCAGGACGCGGGAGAGCTCGGCGACCTCGGGGTCGGTCCAGTCCGAGAGGACCCGGGAGAGGCCCTCGATCGCCCAGTCGCGGTCCTGCTCCAGCCGGCGGAGCCCCTCCGTCGTGACCCGGAGCTTGCGGGCCAGGCCGCCGTCCGGGTCGGGGATGCGTTCCGCCAGGTCGGCGCGGAGCAGCGCCGCCGTCTGGCGGTTGACCGTCGAGGTGTCCAGACCGAAGGCCTCCGCGAGCTGGCCGATCGACATCGGCCCCTGCGTGCGGAGCCGCGTCAGCAGGGTGTACGCGCTGCGGTCGAGGCGGTCCGACGGCTGGTCCCGGCGGAGCGAGGCCATCGCCGTGTGGCGCCCCAGCAGCATCAGTTCGCGTTCGATCTCCGGCAGCTCCCGGTGCACCGTGCCGCCTCCCGTCCTCTTCCGGATCCCGCAGCAGGGTATCGCCAGCAGGCCCGTATGTACGGTACACATTGTGTGCACCATACACATTCCACACCAGGCCAGGAGCGCCGATGAGCAGCACACCCCCCGAGCCCCGGCACCCGCGCACCGGCGGCGCGATCGTCGGCGTCCTCGCCTGCGCCGGAATCGTCGTCTCGCTGATGCAGACGCTGATCGTCCCGCTGATCCCGGACCTGCCCCGCCTCCTGCACAGCAGTGCCACCGACGCCTCCTGGGCGATCACCGCGACCCTGCTCGCCGCCGCCGTGGCGACCCCCGTGCTCGGACGGCTCGGCGACATGCTCGGCAAGCGCCGCATGCTGGTGCTGAGCCTGCTGCTCCTGGTCGTCGGTTCGCTCGTCAGCGCGCTCGGCAGCTCGCTGCCCTCCATGGTCGTCGGGCGCGCGCTGCAGGGCTGCGGCATGGCCGTCGTCCCGCTGGGGATCAGCGTCATGCGGGACGAACTGCCGCCGGAGAAGCTCGGATCCGCCATGGCCCTGATGAGCTCCTCGCTCGGGATCGGCGGCGCGCTCGGGCTGCCCGCGGCCGCGACCATCGCCCAGCACAGCGACTGGCACACCCTCTTCTGGACCTCCGGCGCCCTCGGTGCCGCCGTCGCCGTGCTGGTGGTCGTCGTGGTGCCGGAGTCCCCGCTGCGCAGCGGCGGGAGCTTCGACGTGGTCGGCGCCGTCGGCCTCTCGGCCGGCCTGCTCTGCCTGCTGCTCGGGATCTCCAAGGGCGGCGACTGGGGCTGGGGCAGCGGGACCACGCTCGGGATGTTCGCCGCCTCGGCCGTCGTGCTGGCCGCCTGGGCCTGGTGGGAGCTGCGGCAGGCGGCGCCGCTGGTCGACCTGCGGACCACGATGCGCCGTCAGGTGCTGCTCACCAACATCGCCTCGGTCGTGGTCGGCTTCGCGATGTACGCGATGTCGCTGATCGTGCCGCAGTTGCTGGAGCTGCCGAAGGCGACCGGCTACGGCCTCGGGCAGTCCATGGTCGCGGCCGGGCTGGTGGTCGCGCCGTCGGGACTGGTCATGATGGCCGTCTCGCCGCTCTCGGCCCGGCTCTCCAGGGCACGGGGGCCGAAGGCCTCACTGTTCGCCGGAGCGCTCGTGATCGCCCTGGGCTACGGGCTGGCACTCCCGCTGATGCACCACGTCTGGGGCGTGCTGCTCTTCTCCAGCGTGATCGGGGCGGGCATCGCCTTCGCCTACGCGGCGATGCCCGCGCTGATCATGTCGGCCGTGCCGCCGTCCGAGACGGCCGCCGCCAACGGCCTCAACACGCTGATGCGCAGCATCGGCACCTCCACCTCGGCGGCCGTGGTCGGCGTGGTGCTCGCGCACATGACCGTCAGGATGGGGCCGGTGACGCTGCCCTCCGCAGAGGGCTTCCGGGTCGGCTTCGTGATCGGCGGCGCTGTGGCCCTGCTCGCCGCGCTGCTCACGCTCGCCATTCCCGGGCGGAAGCAGGCCGCCGGCCTCGTCGGCCCCGTTCCGGGCCCGGTCACGGCGGCGGCAGACGCTCCTGCCGACGCGAAGCCCGCAGCGACGTGACGGTGGTGACCGTCAGCACCACGACGATGAAGCCCAGCGAGAAGGGAATGCCGATCTCCGGCGCCCAGTGCGCCCCGGCCTCGTGCGCGGCGTGGAGCAGCAGCTTCACGCCGATGAAGCCGAGGATCAGCGAGAGCCCGTAGGAGAGGTGGACCAGCTTCTTCAGCAGACCGCCGATGAGGAAGTAGAGCTGGCGCAGGCCCATCAGCGCGAAGGCGTTGGCGGTGAAGACGATGTACGGGTCCTGCGTCAGCCCGAAGATCGCGGGGATCGAGTCCATCGCGAAGAGCACGTCGGTGGTGCCGATCGCGAGCATCACCACGAGTATCGGGGTGATCAGGCGCCGGCCGTTCTCGACGACGACCAGCCTGGTGCCGCGATAGCCGTCGGTCGCGGGGAAGCGGCGCTCGACGGCCTTCAGCAGACGGTTCTCCTCGAACTCCTCCTCGGACTCACCGGCCCGCGCCTCCTTGATCAGCTTCCAGGCGGTCCAGATCAGGAAGGCGCCGAAGAGGAAGAAGACCCACGAGAAGGAGGCGATGACCGCCGAGCCCGCGGCGATGAAGACCGCCCGCAGCACCAGCGCTATCAGCACGCCGACCATCAGCACCCGCTGCTGGTAGGCGGCGGGGACGGCGAACTTCCCCATGATCAGTACGAAGACGAAGAGGTTGTCGACGCTGAGCGACTTCTCGGTGATGTAGCCGGCGAAGAACTCCCCGGCGGGCTCGCCGCCCGAGTGCCACCAGACGAAGCCGCCGAACAGCAGGGCCAGCACGATCCAGACCACGGTCCAGGCGCCGGCCTCGCGCAGCGTGACCTCGTGGGGCTTCCGCCCGCCGATGAAGAAGTCGGCGGCGACCAGTGCGACGAGTACGGCGATGGTGGTGACCCACAGGGTCACGGATACGTCCATGAACGACTGCTCCTCCGGCAGACGACAACTCTGCCGGAGGTCTCCTCCGCCCTGCCGCAACAGGGCCGACGCCACCGGACGGTGCCGGGCACCGCCGTGTTGACGAGGACGTCGTTCTAGGGAGTACTCCCCTCCGCTTGCCCTGCCAGGCTAACAAGACAGCAAAGGGGAGGTGAAGCGGGCGGCGGACTCCGGGCGTGTCAGTGGTAGACGCGCAGGTAGTCGGCCGAGAAGGTGATCGGCGTGCTGCCGCTCGGAGCCGCGTGGTACTGGCCGGCGGAGAGGGACAGGTTGAGGATCAGGTAGGCGGACCAGTTGGCGCCCACCCCGTGGCCGTCCGAGTAGACCTTGACGCCATTGACGTACCAGTCGACCGAGTCGGCGCCGTACTTGGTGCCGATGGTGACCCAGCCGCCCGGCTTCACCGCGCTCGCGTCGGTGTAGTAGTCGCCGCCGGAGGTGACGTGGTTGGTCAACTCCAGCAGGTTCGGGTTGTCCGGGTGGTACTCGAAGGAGTCGATCTCGCCGTTGCCGTTCTTCCAGGTCCACAACGCCGGCCAGGCGCCCGTGCCGGTCGGGAGCTTGACGCGGGCCTCGACGTAGTCGCCGGTCCTGACCTGGAAGCCCTCCTTGGAGCCCTCGGTGGTCAGCAGCCCGGTGGTCCACGCCTGCTTGCCGTTCTCCAGCGTGTGCGAACTCGGCTGGGCGGTGAAGGTGGCCACGCCGTTCGCGACGGAGACGTCGTTGGTGTCCAGCCAGTCGAGCTTGTTGTCGTCCGGGTTGTGGTTGCCGTAGCGGTAGGCCGTGGAGGTGTCGCCGACCCAGCGCTGGCCCCAGCTGATCGGGTTGCTGAACTCCTCCGACCAGATCGGGGTGGAGGAGGACGCCACCCCGGCCGGGATCGCGCTGCCGCCGCTCGGGGCGGGCGCGGGCGTCGGGGTCGGCGTGGGGGTCGGCTTCGGCGCGGGGGCCGAGGTGGAGCCGGAGCCCACGATCAGCGTCTTCGCGGTCAGGTTGTGCCAGCCGGAGGCGTCGAGGTAGGCGCCCATCATCGTGTAGTGGCCCGCGGCGAGGGTCCGGGTGCCCGCGTTGACGGTCAGGCCGGTCGGGCAGATGCGCGCGTTGCTGCGCCACTGCGGGAAGTCCAGGTGGCGGCCCGCCGCGTCGCGGACGGCCACGCCGAGGCTGCGCACGGTCACGCAGGAGGTGGCGCTGACCTTGACCGTGGCGGTCGCGCTCGTACCGCTCACCGTCGCGGTCAGGCCGGTCTCGCTGACGCGCGGGGTGGCGGCCTGCGCCTGGGGGGCGAACGCCGCGCCGAGAAGGAGCGCCGGGGTGGCTCCGAACGCGAGTATGCGGGCAGGGGTCGACAGGATGGGGTGCATGGCGCCTCTCCGACGCCTGCGAGGTGAGCTGTCGGATTCGGGCCGCGAGAGTAGCCCGGCCGCGGACGCGGCTTCACCCCAAGCCGCGCCGAAGCGAGGCGTCGTGCACCTGGTTCCCCCGCTCCGGCCCGTGCTGTTCGTTCGACCCGGCGGCGAGGGGCAGGATTCGGCGTTCCCGCGCGCAGGGGTCCGGTTGAGGAAGCGGACCCGCGCAGGTTAGGCAGATTGAATGACCACAACCAATCGTTCTGCGGACAGTTGAGGCCTATCTCACAGGCACTGCTGGATCGCCGGAAGCATGTCCTGGAAGGTCCGCCCCTGGGCCGGCACGCCGATCGCGGCCATCTGCCAGCCGCCGCCCGCGTCCCGGTAGACCTTGGCCATGACCTGGCCGGTGTGCGCGCCGCCGCCGCTGAGCGTGTAGCGGGCGAGCTCCGTGCCGGTGGACTCGTCGACCAGTCGGCAGTGGGCCAGCTCGACCTCCTGGAAGGTCTGGCCGCTGTAGGAGTTCACGGTGAAGACGATCTGGGTGATCTTCTGCGGGACCTTGCGCAGATCCACCATGATCGACTCGTCGTCCTCGCCGCCGCTGCCGCCGACCAGGTTGTCGCCGGTGTGCCGGACCGAGCCGTCGTTGCTCACCAGGTGCTGGAAGAAGACCACGTCCGCGAGCGCGTCCGCGGTGAACAGGACCGCCGAGGCGTCCAGGTCGATCTCGCGGCGACGCGTGCGGAACAGCCCCTTGCGCGGCGCGGCCTGCCAGCCGAGCCCCATCCGCACCACGGCGAGCGAGCCCCCGCCCGCCGCCTTCTCCAGGCTGACGCTCTGCCCCTTGCCCAAACTCACCGACATGCTTCGGCCCTCCCCGATCGATCCGCGACATGCGGTATCCGGTTCCTAGGCTGAACCCTACGACCCCGACACTGATCGAGCCCCGGACGCGCGGCCCGATCAGCGCTGTCGACCGGTCAGGCGATGCCCGCCTCGCGCATCTGGCGCAACTCCTTCTTGAGCTCGTTCACCTCGTCGCGCAGCCGGGCGGCGACCTCGAACTGGAGCTCGGCGGCCGCCGCGTGCATCCGGTCCGTCAACTCGCCGATGAGATCGGCCAGCTCGGCCGCGGGCAGGCTCTTGGCGTCCTGCTTGCCGGCCGCGCCCTTCGCGCCGAGCGCCGGGACCGGCGCCTTCTGCCCCTTGCCGCCCGCGCCGCCGGACTGGCGGTATCCCGTGCTGAGCAGCTCGGCGGTGTCCATGTCCTCGCGGGCCAGGGAGTCGAGGATGTCGCCGATCTTCTTGCGCAGCGGCTGCGGGTCGATGCCGTTCTCGGCGTTGTAGGCCTGCTGGATCTCCCGGCGACGGTTGGTCTCCGAGATCGCCCGGTCCATCGCCGGGGTGATCCGGTCCGCGTACATGTGGACCTGGCCGGAGACGTTGCGCGCCGCGCGGCCGATCGTCTGGATCAGCGAGGTGGGCGAGCGCAGGAAGCCCTCCTTGTCCGCGTCGAGGATCGCGACCAGGGAGACCTCGGGCAGGTCGAGGCCCTCGCGGAGCAGGTTGATGCCGACCAGCACGTCATAGTCGCCGGCCCGCAGCTGACGCAGCAGCTCGATCCGGCGCAGCGTGTCGACGTCGCTGTGCAGGTAGCGGACCCGGATGCCGAGCTCCAGCATGTAGTCCGTCAGGTCTTCGGACATCTTCTTGGTCAGCGTGGTGACCAGGACCCGCTCGTCCTTCTCGGTGCGGAGCCTGATCTCGTGGATCAGATCGTCGATCTGGCCCTCCGTCGGCTTGACGATGACCTCGGGGTCGATCAGGCCGGTCGGACGGATGATCTGCTCGACGTGGCCGTCGGAGCGGGAGAGCTCGTAGGCGCCCGGCGTGGCGGAGAGGTAGACCGTCTGACCGATGCGCTCGACGAACTCCTCCCACTTGAGCGGGCGGTTGTCCATCGCCGAGGGCAGCCGGAAGCCGTGCTCGACCAGCGCGCGCTTGCGCGAGGCGTCGCCCTCGTACATCGCGCCGATCTGCGGCACGGTGACGTGGGACTCGTCGATGACGAGGAGGAAGTCCTCGGGGAAGAAGTCGATCAGCGTGTTGGGCGCGCTGCCCGGGTCGCGGCCGTCGATGTGCCGCGAGTAGTTCTCGATGCCGGAGCAGGTGCCGATCTGACGCATCATCTCGATGTCGTACGTCGTGCGCATGCGCAGCCGCTGGGCCTCCAGCAGCTTGCCCTGCTTCTCCATGGTGGCCAGCGTCTGCTCCAGCTCGGCCTCGATGCCGGTGATGGCGCGCTCCATGCGCTCCGCGCCGGCGACGTAGTGCGAGGCGGGGAAGACGTGCAGCTGCTGGTCCTCGCTGATGACCTCGCCGGTGAGTGGGTGCAGCGTGCTCAGCGCCTCGATCTCGTCGCCGAACATCTCGATCCTGACCGCGAGCTCCTCGTAGACCGGGAAGATCTCGATCGTGTCGCCGCGGACCCTGAAGGTGCCGCGGGTGAAGGCGATGTCGTTGCGGTTGTACTGGATCTCGACGAACCGGCGCAGCAGCGCGTCGCGGTCGATCTCGTCGCCGACGCGGAGCTGGACCATGCGGTCCACGTACTCCTGCGGCGTGCCGAGGCCGTAGATGCAGGACACGGAGGCGACCACGATCACGTCGCGGCGGGTCAGCAGCGAGTTGGTGGCCGAGTGGCGCAGCCGCTCGACCTCCTCGTTGATCGAGGAGTCCTTCTCGATGTAGGTGTCCGTCTGCGCGATGTACGCCTCGGGCTGGTAGTAGTCGTAGTACGAGACGAAGTACTCGACCGCGTTGTTGGGCAGCAGCTCGCGGAACTCGTTGGCCAGCTGGGCGGCCAGCGTCTTGTTCGGCGCCATCACGAGGGTGGGGCGCTGCAGCTTCTCGATCATCCACGCCGTGGTGGCGGACTTGCCCGTGCCGGTGGCGCCGAGCAGCACGACGTCCTTCTCGCCCGCGCGGACGCGACGCTCCAGCTCCGCGATGGCCGCGGGCTGGTCGCCGTTGGGCTGGTAGGGACTGACGACCTCGAAGGGCGCCACGGACCGTTGAAGATCGGTGATGGGTCTCACGGCACCAACCGTACGACCCGCCACTGACAAATCGCCTCCGACGGCGGAAACGCCCCCGGAAATCGGGAGGCGGGGCGGCGCCCGGCCCTGGAATCATCCGGACATGAGTGAGCCTGCCCCGGTCGCCCCCGTCTCGCCCGTCGCCCCGGAAATCATCGACTTCTACACCGACGCCTACGACGAGTCGACCCGGCTGCACCGCAGCGCGGCCGGGCGCGCGGAACGTCTGCGCACGCTGGAACTGCTGGAACGCCACCTGCCGCCCGCGCCGAGCCGGGTGCTCGACATCGGCGGCGGCCCCGGCGTGTATGCGGCGGAACTGGCGGCGTGGGGCCACGACGTGACGCTGCTCGACCCGGTGCCGCTGCATCGGGCGCAGGCGGCGCGGTACGGCGGGTTCGCGGTCGCCGCGGGCGACGCACGCAGGCTGGAGCAGGCCGACGCCTCCTTCGACGCGGCGCTGCTGCTCGGTCCGCTGTACCACCTGCCGGTGCGGGCGGACCGGCTCGCCGCGCTGCGCGAGGCGCGCCGGGTGGTGCGTCCCGGCGGCGTGGTGGCCGCGGCGGTGATCTCCAGGCACGCCCCGCTGCTCGACGGGGCGGCGCGCGGCACGATGGACTCCGAGGCGGAGGCCGAGAGGCTCGGCGCGAGCCTTGCCGACGGCGTCAACGACCCGAAGACCGGTTTCACGGTGGCCTACTTCCACACCGTCGCCGAGCTTCGGGCGGAGTGGCAGGAGGCCGGTCTCGGCGAGGCCGACGTCCACGGTGTGGAGGGCCCGCTCTGGCCGCTGCTGGCCTCGCAGCTGGCGGAGGACCGCGAGGACCTGCTGCTGGCCGCGCTGCGCACGGCGCGCCTCACCGAACGCGACCCGGCGATGATCGCCTCCAGCGCGCACCTGCTGGCGGTGGGCCGCCGCTGAGGCGTGGCGCGCCCGGCCGATCGCAGGCACGGAGCACCGGCGCGCGCCCGGCGGGGATGTCAGGGGCGGGCGGGGACGTCCCAGGGGCCGAGCAGAGGTCGGCGACGGTGCGGCGGGCGCGGGAGGGGCTGGGGTCCTCTGCGGCCCGGCCGACGGCGATCATGGTGACGATCTCCCAGCCAGGGCTCGGCCGGAGCTCGGCGGTGAGGCCGTCGTGGTCGAAGGCGCGGAACTGGTGCGCGGCCAGGCCGAGGGACTGGGCCTGCACGCTGAGATGGGCGACCGCCTGGCCGAGGTCGTAGTCGGCGAACTCGGAGTAGACGATCCCCGGCTCCTCGACCCAGCGGCGGGTCAGCGTGACCAGCAGCAGACCGGCGTCGGCCGCCCAGCGGGCGGAGCTGGGCGCGAGGTGGGGCAGCAGCCGGGCGTGCCCGGGCTCGCCCGGCCGAGCCGGGAAGAAGCCCCACGGCTGGGAGTTGCCGGCGGAGGGAGCCCAGCGGGCGGCCTCCAGCAGCAGTCCGAGGGTCTCGTCGTCCACGGTTCCCGAGGGATCGAACATGGAGGGGCTGAACCGTCCGGCCAGCAGGGGGTGGATCGCCGTGGCCAGTTCAGGAGCGCTGCGCATACGGCAGTCGAACCGGCCGTGGCCCGGAGGTATTCCGGCCGCGCCGCGGCCATGGCGGCCACTGCGGCTACTGCGGCGGCCGGGCCAGGGTGACGGAGGGGAGTGCGGCGAGAGCCCGCAGGCCGCGCAGCAGGCCCGCGCGGTCGGCGGCGGGGAGCGCGGCGAGGAGGCGTTCCTCGCCGGCCTGGATCTCCCGCTGCACGGCGTCCCGCAGGGCACGGCCCTCGGGGGTCAGCGACAGCAGGCGCACCCGCCGGTCCAGCGGGTCGGGCTCGCGGCTGATCAGGCCGCGGTTCGTCAGGTCGTCGAGGACCGCGATGATCCGCGTCTTGTCCGCGCCGATCGCCTCGGCCAGCGCCGCCTGGGTCCGCAGCGGGTCCGCGTCGAGCCGCAGCAGCACCGCGTACGCCCACATGGCCAGGCCGTGCGCGTCGAGGATGGGCTGCTCGGCCGCCATCAGCGCGCGTCCCAGCGGCACCATCATCGCTGCGAGATCGGGGCGGTCCTGCCCCTGCGCGTCCTGAGCCATGTCACGAAAGTACCGGTTGACAATCAATAAGCTTGAGCACATCGTAAGCACATGCCTATTAATTTCACCGCAGCCGACTTCGACGAGCTGCGCCGGATCCACGCACGGACCGTCCGCGACAGCGTCGCCCTGGTGCACCGGATCGACGCCGCCGACCTGTCCCTGCCCACGCCCTGCGACGCGTGGACGCTCGGCGAACTGCTCGCCCACATGACCGCCCAGCACCTCGGCTTCGCCGCCGCCGCGCTGGGCGACCCCGGGGACCTCACGCCGTGGACGGTCCACCCGGTCGACGCGGACTTCGCGGCGCGCTACGAGGCGGCGGCCGAACTGGTGATCGACGCCTTCGCACAGGTCGACGTCCCCGAGCGCAGCATGGTCCTGCCCGAACTGGCCCCCGGCCGCCCCTTCGCCACCGTGCTGGCCCTCGGGTTCCACCTGCTCGACTACGCGGTCCACGGCTGGGACGTCGCCCGCGCCCTCGGCGAGGCCTACGCGCCGGACGCCGGGACGACCGCGGCCGTCCTGCCGGTCGCCCTGGCCATTCCCGACGGCTCCGCACGGCTCGCACCCGGCAGCCACTTCGGCCCCGGACTGGCGACGGCGCCGGACGCCGACACCTGGGCCCGGATCCTGGCGACCCTGGGACGGTCCCCGTCCTGGCGCGCCGACACGATCCGGGCCACCGCCGGGGACGCCGCGTGCTGAGGTCGGGCTGGACGCCCGGGCCGGACCACGGGCGCGGCGGGCCGGTCCTGGTGAGCGTCACGGACTTCACCCTGGACCGCCTCGTCGACCTGCCCGGCGTCCACCGCGCCGCGCGCCGGCTCGCCGCGGGCTGGGCCGAACTGGAGGGAGCCCACGGGATGTGGCTGTGGGCGCTGCCGTCGGAACGCCGCTGCGGCGCCGTCGCGATCTGGACGGACGAGGCCGCGCTCAAGGGGTTCGTCGCCTGGCCGCCCCACGTCGCGATCATGCGTCGCTACCGCGACCGAGGCCGCCTCTCCTCCACCACCTGGCCCGCCGACGCCTTCGACGCGCCGACGGTCTGGTCCCACGCCCGCGGCTTCCTCACGCCCACGTCCCGCCAGGGTCGACGGCGGCCGGGGAGTCCGTACCGCCCGGACCCGGATCGTCCATGACAGGGAGGTCACGGCACGGCGTCACCGGGAGACCGACCGCCCTGAGCCGTCGGCTTTCCTCAGCCGGGCCGCGCACCGACGCAGGCTCCCTACCGGGCGACCGGAGGAACCCGCTGCGAGGACCCGATCGCCCCGCGCAGGGAAGGCAGGGCGCCGGGCCGGCCATGCCCGGCCGGGGAGCACCGCACAGGACACCGCCTTCCGCCCGCCCCTGCCGCATCCCCCAGGGACGCAGTCCCCCGGCCGGAGGCACCCGCCGCGCGGGCTCGGCTCCGGGTCTTCCGCCCGGCTTACCGCGAGGCGGTGTGCTCGGCCGCCCGGTCGGCGACCATCGCGCTGTCGCGGGCGAGGGCGACCAGGCGGGAGACGGCGCGGAGGTACTTCTTCTTGTAGCCCCCGTTCAGCATCTCCTCGCTGAAGATCGAGTCGAAGGCCGTCCCCGAGGCCACCACCGGCAGCTCGCGGTCGTACATCCGGTCGGCGAGGACGACCAGGCGCAGCGCCGTGCTCTGGTCGGGGACGGGGGTGACCCCGTGCAGGAAGACGGCGTCCACGCCGTCCAGGAGCGCGCCGTAGCGGCTCGGGTGCACCTCGGAGAGGTGGTCGAGCAGGGCGTCGAAGCTGTCGAGCGTCGCGCCGGGACCGAAGTCGAAGGCCAGCTTCTCGACCTCGGCGTCGGCGTACGGCGGCGGAGCCTCGGGCAGGCCGCGGTGGCGGTAGTCCTGGCCGTCGATGCGGACGCTGCGGAAGCGGGCCGCCAGGCCCTGTATCTCGCGCATGAAGTCGGAGGCCGCGAAGCGCCCCTCCCCCAGCTTGCCCGGCAGCGTGTTCGACGTGGCCGCCAGCTTCACGCCCGCCTCCGCGAGGCGGGTCAGCAGGGTGGAGACCAGCACCGTGTCGCCCGGGTCGTCGAGCTCGAACTCGTCGATGCAGAGCAGGGTGTGCCCGGAGAGCGCCTGCACCGCCTGCTGGAAGCCCAGCGCGCCGACCAGGTTGGTGAGCTCGACGAAGGTGCCGAAGGCCTTGGGGCCGGGGGCCGCGTGCCACAGCGAGGCGAGCAGGTGGGTCTTGCCGACGCCGTAGCCGCCGTCGAGGTAGATGCCGCCGGGGCCGGCCGCGGCGGCGGGCTGGGACGAACGGCCGAACCAGCGCTTCTTCGTCGCGGGGGCCGCGCCGCGCGGCGTCAGTCCCTCTGCGAAGGCCGAGAGGACGCGGACCGCGTCGCTCTGGCTGGGCTGCTGCGGGTCCGGTATGTACGTGCTGAAGCGCGCACCCTGGAACCGCGGCGGCGGGACCATCTCGGCGATCAGCCGTTCGGCGGCGACGACGGGCCGGCGTTCGGCCAGGGCTATAGGCGACACGATTCCCAAGGGTACGGTCCGCGGGGGCGTGGAAGACTGCCCCTTGTGCGCAGACTGCTTCCGTACGCCCCAGATGTGACCGACCTCACCTCCGCCGAGGACACGCCGTGGACTCTGGAGGCGCTGGCCGACGCCTACGCCTATCCTGCCGCCGCCGTCGACGCCGGCGTGCCGTGGCTGCGCGGCAACATGGTCAGCAGCCTCGACGGCGCGGCCCGCCTGGACGGCCTCTCCGACGGACTCTCCTCCCCCGCCGACAAGCGGATCTTCGGCGTGCTGCGGGCCCTCGCCGACGTCGTCCTGGTCGGCGCGCAGACGGTGCGCGCCGAGGGCTACCGTCCCGCCATGGCCAGAGCCGAGTTCGCCGCCGAACGCGCGGCGCGCGGGCAGGGGCCGGCACCGGTGATCGCCGTCGTCTCCGGTGCGCTCGACCTCGACTTCGACCTGCCGCTCTTCACCGCGCCGCTGGTCCGCACGGTCGTGCTGACCGCCGAGACCGCGCCCGCCGACGGACTCGCGGCCGCCCGGAGGGTGGCCGATGTGGTGATCGCGGGGGAAGCCCATGTGGATCCGGTGCGCGCGGTGGCGGCGCTGGTCGAGCGCGGCTGGACCCGGCTGCTGACCGAGGGCGGCCCGCGACTGCTGGGCCAGCTGGCCGAGGCGGGCGCGCTCGACGAGCTCTGTCTCACGCTGGCGCCGCTGCTGGCGGCGGGCGGCGCGCCGCGGATCGCCTACGGCGCGCAGGCCGTCGCCGAGCGGATGGACCTGGTCGGACTCCTGGAGGAGAAAGGTTTCCTCTTCGCCCGCTACGCCCGTAGCGTGAAGATTGCGCAATAACGGAGCGAGTGCCTCCGGATATTGCGAGAGGATGCAGAAGCAGCGTTGCGGCAGTTCCACGTTCGCCGAGTGAAGAGGGAAGAAGGACGCACGTGTTCACTACCGTTCTGTTGATCGAGAAGGCTCTCTCCGACGCCGACGTCGAACTCGTCACCACGCTCCACGGCGACGAGCGGATTCGCTTCCATGTCGTCATGCAGCCCCGCGGCAAGCAGGACGAACTGCTCCGAGCCATCGACGACGTCGCCTTCGGCTATCTCGACCAGGCGGCCAAGGAGCACGACGAGCCCCACGGCCAGGACGCGCTCACCGTGGCCGACCAGGCGCTCCAGCACACCCTCAGGGCGCTGCGCCACGCCGGCGCGGCGGAGGCCGAGGGCGCGGTGGTGGACCACAACCCGCTCGACGGCCTCAAGGACCTGGTCCAGGAGGTCGAGGCGGACGAGGTGATCGTGCTGGCCGCCCCGCACTGGGTCGAGGGACTCTTCCACCGCGACTGGGCCTCGCAGGCCCGCCACAGGGTGGGCGTCCCCGTCCTCCAGCTCTTCGCCCAGCAGGATTAGCGCCCTTCCGCCCGCCGCCCCGACGCCGTCGCCGGGGCGGCGGGCGGGCGGCTGCACCGGGGAGCAGCCGGGATGCGGCAGAATCGAGGCGACCGCCCGCCCCCGGCACGACCCTCGGAGCCCGACACCATGACCGCCGCCCCGGCAGCCCCGTCAGCCTCGTCCGCGCCCCTGTCCGCCCCGCACTTCATCGGCATCGGGGGCGCCGGCATGTCCGGGCTCGCCAAGATCCTCGCGCTGCGCGGGGCCCAGGTCTCCGGCAGCGACGCCAAGGAGTCCACGGTCGTGCTCGCGCTGCGTCAGCTGGGCGCGGAGGTGTACGTCGGCCACGCCGCCGAGCACGTGCCCGCGGGGGCGAGCTGCATCGTGGTGTCCAGCGCGATCAGGGAGGACAACCCCGAGATCGCCGAGGCCCGCCGCCGCGGCCTGCCGATCATCCACCGCTCCGACGCGCTGGCGGCACTGATGGCCGACCACAGCGCCCTCGCGGTCGCCGGCACCCACGGCAAGACCACCACGACGAGCATGCTCGCCGTCAGCCTCACCGCACTCGGCCTCGACCCCTCCTTCGCGATCGGCGGGGACCTCAACGAGCCCGGCAGCAACGCCCACCACGGCACCGGCCGGATCTTCGTCGCCGAGGCGGACGAGAGCGACCGCAGCTTCCAGAAGTACACGCCCGAGGTCGCGATCGTCCTCAACGTGGAGCTGGACCACCACGCCAACTACGCCTCCATGGACGAGATCTACGAGTCCTTCGAGGCCTTCGCCGACCGCATCGTGCCGGGCGGCGCGCTGGTCGTGGACGTGGACCACGCGGGCGCGGCGGAGCTGGCGCGCCGGGTGGCGGGGCGTCAGTTCGACATCGTGACCGTCGGCGAGGCGGAGACGGCGGACTTCCGCATCCTGCGGATCACCGCACGCGGCATGACCAGCGAGGTCACCGTCGCCCTCCCGGACGGGCGGGAGCTGACCTTCACCGTCAACGTGCCCGGCCGCCACTACGCCCACAACGCGGTCGCGGCGCTGGCCGCGGGTGTCCGCCTCGGCGTTCCCGCGGACGAGCTCGCCGCCGCGCTGAGCAAGTACCAGGGCGTGCGGCGTCGGCTCCAGCTCAAGGGCGAGTCCGCGGGCGTCCAGGTGATCGACTCCTACGCGCACCACCCGACCGAGATCGCCGCCGACCTGCAGGCGATCCGCGAGGCGGCCGGCGAAGGCCGGGTGCTGGTGGTCTTCCAGCCGCACCTGTTCAGCCGCACCCGCGAGCTGGGCCTGGAGATGGGCGAGGCGCTGGCCCTGGCCGACCAGGTGGTCGTGCTCGACATCTACCCGGCCCGCGAGGACCCGATCCCCGGCATCACCAGCGAGATCGTCATCGAGGCCGCGCGGGCCCGGGGCGCCGACGTCCAGGGCGCGCACTCGGTCGCCGCGGTGCCGGAGATCGTCGCGGGAATCGCGAAGCAGGGCGATCTCGTTCTCACCATGGGGGCCGGGGATGTCACCTTCCTCGGCCCGGAGATCCTCACCCGCCTCGACACCCTCGGCTGACCGGCCGGGGCCCGCCTGGAGCGAAGGAGCGCCACGCCATGGGTTACGAGATCGAGAAGACCGACGCGGAGTGGCGCGCCGAGCTCAGCCCGGAGGAGTACGCCGTGCTGCGCCAGGCCGGCACGGAGCGCCCGTTCGTCGGCGAGTACACGGACACCAAGACGGTCGGCGTCTACTCCTGTCGCGCCTGCGGCAGCGAGCTGTTCAGCTCGGAGACCAAGTTCGACTCCCACTGCGGCTGGCCGAGCTACTTCGCGCCGCTCGCGGAGGACCGCGTGCAGTACATCACCGACGACAGCCACGGGATGCACCGCGTCGAGGTCCGCTGCGCGAAGTGCGGCTCCCACCTGGGGCACGTCTTCGAGGGCGAGGGCTACAACACGCCGACGGACCAGCGCTACTGCATCAACAGCATCTCCCTGAAACTGCGCCCGGCCGCCGGCTGAGCCGGCTCCGGCCGCCGGCCGGAGCCCCGGCCGCGAACCGCTCCGCATGTCAACTCGCCCCGTTGTAAGGGTGCTTGGCCAGGTCCTACCATGGCCGCACTGGGGGGAGCATGGACCTTGCGGAGCGGGACGCGGACGGGCGTAACCGACTTGAGCGCGGCGTCGGCTGGGCCCTTCGGAATCTGGACGGCCTGGTCGGGCTCGGGATCGCGGTCGTCGTCGGGGTGCTGGACATCTTCTCGGGTGCCGTCAGCACCGGGGTGACCTCGGGCACCGTCCTGTTGGTGCTCGCCTCCCTGGTCTTCGCCTCGCTGGCGGAGCGCAAGCGGCGCACCACCGACATGCGCCGGGCGATGCAGGGCACCCAGCAGGCCATCGCCGACGCCGGCATGGTGCGCTCGCTGACCGGCCCCGAGGTCGAACAGGCGCTGCGCCGGGCCCGCGCGGACACCGACCGGTGGATCTTCCGCGGCGGGACCGGGACCTACCTGCGCGCCGTGACGCTGCCGGAGTGCGTCCGCGAGACGCAGCGGCTGCGCCGGGCGCTGACCATGAAGATCGATATTGTCGACCCGTCCGACGACCGGGTCTGCGCCACCTACGCCCGCTTCCGGCAGACCTTCGCCGCCCCGCAGGACGCCGGCACGGACCGCGAGTGGACCACCGAGCGGACCCGGGCGGAGTCCTACGCCACGGTGCTGGCCGCCTGCTGGTACCGGCAGCGGATGGACGCGCTGGAGGTCGACGTCTACCTGTCGGCGACGGTGCCCGCGCTGCGCTTCGACCTGTCCTCGTCCTGCCTGGTGATCACACAGGACGATCCGCAGCGGGTCAACCTCTGTGTGGACCACGGGCGTCCGCTGTACGACTACTACGTCACCGAGCTGCGCCTGGCCCGCGACCAGGCGCGCAAGGTGAACCTCGAGGTGCAGGTCCTGCTCGGGCAGGAGCCGACCGTGGACCAGGTGCGGCGGTTCTTCGACGCGATGGATCTGCCGCTGCCGACCGCGTACTCCGACACGGACGTGCGCACCGTGGTCGACAAGGCCCTGCACCCGGAGCACCCGTACCGCATCTGACGTCCGACGAGTCGATGGGCATCGAAGCGATCATGGAGACCGGCTCGAACTTCACGACCTTGGACCAGGCCGCGCGACAGGGAAGGACGGCCGTGCTGGCCGGCTTCGCCGCCGCGGCGCTGGAGGCGCTGGCCTGCGGGCGGCGCGAACTGCGCGCGGTGCGGCACCCGTTGGGCTTCGTCTGCCTGCCGGTGCTGCGGGAGGGCGGTGACGGCGTCTGTGTGCATCTGCACGGCGGTCCCGAGGCGGCCGAGACGGCGGCCGCAGGGCTGACCACCTCGACGATCCACGCGCACAGCTGGGACCTGGCGAGCTGCGTGCTGTTCGGGGAGATCGGCAACGTGCCGGTGCGGGTCCACGACGTGGGGCGGGACCGGGCCACCCACCGGGTCTTCGAGGTGCACAGCAGCGCTTCCGGCGTGGACGAGCTGCGCCCGACGTCGCGCCTGGTGCGCTGGTCGGCCGCCCCGACCGAGATCCACGGGCCGCGCCGGATCTACCGGATGGCCTCCGGCGAGTTCCACAGCACCGTCGAGGCGCCGCCGCGGCGCGGTCCCTCAGGGTGGGTCCGGCAGTCCAGCGCGACGGTGGTCGTCGGCCGCTCGGCGGCGGGCCGCACCGACCTGGCCCTCGGGCCGTTACACGGCCTGCCGCACCAGGTGCAGCGCCGGCACTGCTCGGCGCCCGAGTCGGCGGACATCGCCCTGCGCATCCTGAGGAGAATGAATGAGAGCGAACCCCGCTCCGAACCGTCCGGACTACGCGGGTGAGCACCGGGCGGCGGTCGCGGCCGCGAAGGCCGCGGGGCGGCTGTTGCGCGGCCGGGTCGGGCAGGGTTTCGCGGTCCGCCCGAAGGGCGAACGCGGCGACGTGGTGACCGATCTCGACCTGCTGGCCGAGGAGCTGATCGTCACCCGGTTGCGGGCGCAGTTCCCCGCGGACCGGATCGTGGCCGAGGAGTCCGGCCTGCTGGAGGGCGCGGCGGGCGGCCGGCGGACCTGGCTGGTGGATCCGCTGGACGGCAGCAACAACGTGGCGATCGGCCTGCCGGTCTGGAGCGTCGGGATCGCCCTGTGCGTGGCCGACCACCCGGTGGTCGGCGTGGTCCACGACCCGGTCGTCGGCCGCACGTGGAGCGCCTGGCACGGCGGCGGCGCGCACGGGCCCGACGGCCCCCTCGCCGGTCCCCCCGCCCGGGCGGACGCGTCGGGCCCGCTGCTCGCCTGGACCCAGGGCTACGCGGTCGACCGCGACGACGACCGCGCGGGCGCACTCAAACACACCCTCGAACTCCGCGCCCGCCGCCTGCTGCAGCTGTGGGCGCCCCTCTCCGCCTGGGCGATGCTCGCCCGCGGCGACATCGACGGCTTCGTCGGGTACCGCCCCGAACTGGTCGACCTCCCCGCCGGTCTCCTCCTCGCCCGCGAGGCGGGCGTCACCGTCCGCACCTTCGCCGGCACGGAACTCGCCCCCCGCTTCGGCTCCGACGCGGACTTCAGCTTCGTCGCGGGCCGCGTCGAACTCGTCGACGAACTGCTCGGGCTGGTGGCGGAGCCCCGCTAGCAGCGTGCGGCCCTGCCGACCTGCGGCTCCGCGACGGGGGTCGAGCAACCGCCCGGCCGGCGGGCGCGCGGCCCGGCGCGTCGAGGAGCATCCGCATGCCGGAGGGGCGCCTCCCGGCCGAAGGCCCGGGGACCGTCGCGCACGCGGTCGCTCAAGCGGAGCCTCGTGCCCCCGAGGTCGCACGACTCACCCTCGGCCGATCGGCTCGCGTCCATGCGGCGGAACCGCGCAGTTCCTCGCGCCCCTGGCGGGGATCAGCCCGTCAGCGCCAGCGCCAGGGAGGACGCCGTCACCGCCGTCACGGCGAGGACCGCGCCCGTCGCGGTGAAGCGCTTGAGGGAGACCTGGATGCCGAAGGCGCGGCAGCGTTCGAACCAGAGGAGGATCGCCAGGGAGGCCCAGGGGGTGATCACCGGGCCGACGTTGACGCCGACGAGAAGGCCCAGCAGCTGCTGGTGGTTGGCCACCGGGACGACCGACTCGCCCGCCAGGTAGACCGGCAGGTTGTTGAGGACGTTGGAGAGCGCGCCGCCGACACCGGAGGCGCGGAGCACGCCGAGGGTGCCGCCGTCCGAGCCGATCGCGGAGGCGAGCAGGCGGTGGAGGCCATGGGCGTCGAGGGTCTCCACCACCAGGAACATGCCCGGCACCATGATCAGCAGGCGCCACGGGATCAGGGACAGCCGCAGCTCGCCCCGCCGGCGGACGGCGAAGGCCAGCACGACCACCACCGCCGCGCCGCCGGAGGACACCCAGATCGGCGCGCCACCGACCAGCACGCCGACCAGGAAGCCGACGGTGGCCAGCGCGCAGATCCGGAACAGGAGAGGGTCGCTCGGCCGGTGGACCTCCGGCGGGGTGTAGGCGTCGGCGCCGCGCCGGGAGGAGCGCCAGTAGAACCACCACAGCAGCGCCATGGTCACCGCGATCGAGACCAGCTGAGGGAACCACATCACCTTGGCCAGGCCCACCGCGGAGAGCGCCACCCGGTCCGCGGCCAGCAGGTTGGTCAGGTTCGAGGCCGGCAGCAGCAGGCTGGCCGTGTTGGCGAGCCAGACCGTCGTCATCGCCAACGGGACGGCGGCGATGCCGACCCGGGCGGCCAGTGCCAGCATGACCGGGGTGAGCAGCACCGCCGTGGTGTCGAGGTTGAGCGTGATCGTGATCACCGACGCGAAGACCACGCAGAGCACGAAGAGGCGCGGGTAGCTGCCGCGTCCGGCCTTGGCGACGCCGGTGGCGACGACGTCGAAGACCTCCGCCCTGGAGGTCAGCTCGGCCAGCAGGATCACCGTGGCGAGGAAGGCCAGCAGGGGGGCGATGCGCTGCATCGCCTGGTCCGCGGAGGCGGTCGGCAGCAGGCCGACGGCGAGGGCGAGGAGACCGCAGGCGAGGAGCCCCACGGCCAGCCAGTCGAGCGGATGGGCGCGCCCGAGGAGGGCTCCCGCCCGGCGACGCGACGTCCCGCCCACCGAATCCGCGGAACCCTCGGAACTGCTGTCGCCCTCAGCACTGGAGACCCGGTGTCCTGTCACATCCACGCCCATTCAGCCCATGTTATCGCTACCAACTGCTCACTCTCCGCCACGATCCGCCCCACGCGCAGCTAAAATCACGCCATGGCGAACAGCGATCCGGCCCCGTTCGACTTCTTCATCAGCTACTCCCCCGCCGACGAACGGTGGGCGACCTGGATCGCGTGGACGCTGGAGGAGGCAGGTCACCGCACCATCGTGCAGGCCTGGGATTTCGTGCCCGGCACCGACTTCATGGACTTCATGGACCGGGGCGTCAGCCAGTCCACCGCGGTGATCGCCGTGCTCTCCGACCGCTACAAGACGTCCACCTACGGCCGGATGGAGTGGCAGGCGGCCCTGCGCGCCGACCCGCATCCGCCGTACAGCCGGCTGCTCACCGTCCGGGTGGAGGACACCGACGTCGAGGGCCTCCTCTCGACCATCACCTACATCGACCTGGTGAGCGTCCAGGATGCCACCGCGGCAAGGGAGTTGCTGCTCTCCCGGGTGCAGCAGGCGGTGGCCGGGCGGGCCAGGCCGGAGCGGCGCCCGGTCTTCCCAGGTGATCCCTCCGGGCCGAACCCCGTCCCCGCCGCCACCGGGACCGTGGCCGCGCCGCGCAGTCCGGTCGGGCAGCTGGCCTGGGGCGGACGCCGGCGTCCGGCCGTCGCACCGCGCTTCCCCGCCGCGGACCCCGCACCGCGCGAGAGCGACACCGTCACCGTGCTCCAGCTGGCAGGCCCCGCGTTCGGGCGCGGGCAGGACCCCGACGCGCTGCGCGCCGCGATCTGGAGCGACCTGGTCGAACTCACCGACACCGGCGCGCCCGCCCCCGACCTGGTCGTGGTCACCGGCGACCTGACCGCGACGGGCAGCCCCCGCGAGTGCGACCAGGCCCTCGCCTTCCTCACCAAGCTCCGCTCCTTACTGGGCCTCGATCCCGGCCGTCTGGCCGTGGTCCCCGGCGGGCAGGACGTGAGCCTGGCCGCCTGCCGCGCCTACTTCCACGGCTGCGAGGCGGACGAGATCCCGCCGCGCGCGCCCTACTGGCCGAAGTGGCGTCACTACACGCGCCTCTTCCACGAGCTCTACCAGGGCCTGGACGTGGTCTTCGACGCCGACCAGCCCTGGTCCCTCTTCCCGGTGCCCGACCTGCACACCGTCGTCGCCGGGCTGAACTCCTCGATGGCGTACAGCCACCGCGCCGAGGACCAGCACGGCAGTCTCGGCAACGAGCAGATCACCTGGTTCACCCAGGCGCTGCGGTCCTACGAGGAGGCCGGCTGGCTGCGGATCGGCGCGGTCCGCCACCCGCTGGACCCGAGCGCCCGCCCCCGCCGCGACGCGCTGCGCGACACCGACGCCTTCGTCCGGCTCGCCGCGCCGCGGCTCAACCTGCTGCTGCACGGACCCGACGCCGGTCCGGGCCCCGCCGCGCCCCACCGGCTGCCGACCAGCAGGGGCGAACTGCTCGTCGTCGGCGCGGGCAATCCCGCCGACCACCGGCTGCTGCAGGTCGGCCCGGAGCGGCTCACCTGGTGGCAGACCAGGGACACGGTCACCCCCAACCAGCTGGCGGCCCCGTGGCGCAGCGCCGGAACCGCCTTCCCCACGCACGGCACCGCCGAGGGGCCCGCACCGCAGGAGCCGGTGGCCGTGGACGTGACGGCGGCCGAACCGCGCGTGCTCAGCGATCCGCAGGACCTGCTGATCGAACGGGTCGTCGAGGTGCTGCGCACCCGCCACCAGGCGGTCACCCTGCGTCGGCTGCGCGGCGCGCCCCCGCAGCTGCTGGCCACCTGGCAGGAGTCCGGCTTCGTCCGGCAGCTGCGGATCGCGGTGTGCCTGAGCACCCCGGACGCCGAACTGGTGGAGGCCTTCGCCGACCAGGTGCGGTCCGCCGCGACCGGCTCGGACGCCGAACTGGTCCATCTCGGTCCGCTGCCCGCCCCGGAGCTGCGCGACCGGGCCCGCAGGCTGGGGATCAGGCTGCGCAGCTTCACCGAGTTCCAGGGCCTGCTGGACCTGCGGGACCACACCCGCGCCCAGACCGAACGGCTGCTGCGCGACGACCGGTACCCGCCCCGCCTCTACCTGCCGCAGCGCTACCGGGAGACCGCGCCGGCCGGGGGCGTCGAGCACCAGGACCTGGTCGGCGACATGCTGCGGCTGCTGGACACCGACCACGGCCGCTTCCTGCTGCTGCTCGGCGACTTCGGGCACGGCAAGACCTTCGCGCTGCACGAGCTTGCGCACCGGCTCCCCGAGGAGCTTCCGCACGTCACCCCGCTGCTGATCGACCTGAGCACGCTGGACAAGGCCTACTCGCTGGACGGCATGGTCGCCGCGCACCTGGCCGCGCAGGGCGTGGACACCATCGAGCTGCGGGCGTTCCGCTACATGCTCCGGCAGGGCCGGATCATCCTGCTCTTCGACGGCTTCGACGAACTGGTCAACCAGGTCAGCTACGACCGGGCCGCGGACCACCTGCAGATCCTGCTCGACGCCGCGACCGACAACGCCAAGATCGTCGTCACCAGCCGCACCCAGCACTTCAAGTCCCAGGCCCAGGTGCTGACCGCGCTCGGCGAGCGGGTCGGACTGCTGCCCCAGCGCCGGGTGCTGCAGTTGGAGTCCTTCAACGAGCAGCAGATCCGCCGCTATCTGGAGAACCGCTACGGCGACGCCCAGGCGGCCGACGAGCGGATGCGGCTGCTGCTCGGCATTCCGGACCTGCTGGCCCTGTGCGGCAACCCCCGGCTGCTGAGCTTCGTCGCCGAGCTCGGCCCGGAGCGGCTGCGGGCGGTCGCCGGGGCCGGCCGGGCGCTCAGCACGGCTGGGCTCTACCAGGAGGTCTTCGACGCCTGGCTGCAGTTCGAGGAGCGGCGCGGTTCCGGCGCGCCGGGGTCGCCGCCCGGCCTGAGCCTGGACCAGATGTGGCACGCCACCACCGCGCTGGCACTGCGGCTGTGGGAGTCCGGCCGCACGGCGCTGCGCCTGGACGAGCTCACCGACATCGCCGAGGTGCTGGGTCCGCTGACGGAGCACCGGATGTCGGTGCCGAACACCGCGCACGCGGTCGGTTCGGGCACGCTGCTGGTCCGCTCCAACGACGGCCTCTTCCACTTCATCCACCGCTCGGTGGCCGAGTGGCTGGTGGCCAGGGAGGCCGCGGCCCGGCTCGCCCGCGGTGACCACGAACTGCTGGAACGGAGGGGCCTCAGCCAGCTCGCGGTGGAGTTCCTCTGCGACATGGCCGACCGGCAGGCCTGCCGGGACTGGGCCCGCTCGGTGCTGCGCAACGACGCCGGGGAGAACGGGGAGCACGAGGAGGAACCGAACGCGACGGCCGGATCGGTCGGCGAGACCGCCGACGCGGTGGCCAGGGGCAACGCCGCCAAGATCATCAGCCGGCTGCGGGTCCCCGCCCACACCGATCTGCGCGGCGCCCGACTGGTCGGCGAGGACCTCTCCCACCGCGACTTCACCGGCGTCGACCTGACCGGCGCGGATCTGACCGACGCCCGACTGGACGGAGCCAACCTGTCCGGCGCCAGGCTCCGCGGCACCCGCCTCATCGGCACCACCATGGACGGCACCCGACTGACCGGGGCCGACCTGCGCGACGCCGACCTGCGCCGGTCCCGGCTCACCCGGGCCGGCCTGGACGGCGTCCAGCTGGCCGGCAGCCGCTGGCAGCGGTCGGCGGTGATCGGCTCCACCGGCGACCGTCCCCTCGCGGAGATCCCCGAGCTGCGGGCCGCCGCGATCAGTCCGGGCATGCCGGTCCACTTCGGCCTGCGCCCGGCCACCGTGGGCGTGCCCTACGGCTTCGGCGCCAGCTCGGCACGGCTGCCCGAGCCGCTCACCTACACGCCCGACGGCGAGCTGCTGGCCGTGGGCAACGAGGACGGCAGCGTGCTGGTCTGCGACGCCGTCACCGGCGCCGCGCTGCGCACGCTGACCGGCCACTCGGGCCGGGTCTACTCCGTCAAGTTCCGTGAGGACGTGCTGGCCACCGGCGCGGCCGACGGCACGGTCCGGCTCTGGGACCCGGTCACCGGGGACTGCCGTCACCGGCTGGAGATCCACCCCGAGGGGGTCTGGCCGGTCTCGCTGGACCTGGCCGGACGGCAGCTCGCCACCGGCGACCCGACCGGCGCGGTCACCGTCTGGGACGTCGCCACCGGTACCCCCAGGCTGCAGCTGCCCGGTCATCAGAAACTGACGCTGACCACCCAGTTCAGCGCCGACGGAGGTCTTCTCGCCACCGGCGACGCCAGCTCGCGACTGGAGGTGTGGGACACGGCCACCGGAGCGCTGCTCGCCGCCCTGGAGGGCCACGACGGCACCGTCTACCGGGCCAGGTTCAGTCCCGACGGCCGCCTGCTGGCCACCGGCGACCAGGGTCCGGTCCTCGACCAGCGCACCCATCGCGGCCAGCGGGGCAGCGTCCGGATCTGGTCCACCGAGACCTGGGAGCTGGTGCACCACTTCACCGGCCATCCAGGACGCGTCTACACGCTGGACTTCCACCCCGGCGGCGCCCTGCTGGCCAGCGGGGACACCGAGGGCAGCATCCGGCTGTGGGACCTCGCGGCGGGCCGCCCGGCGGGCGAGGCGAAGGGCTGCAGCGGCTCGGTCTACCAGGTGAGCTTCTCCCCCGACGGCGGCCTGCTCGCGGCCGGCGACAGCGACGGGCACGTCCGGCTCTGGCAGGTGCCGCCCCGCTCCGAGGCCGCGCCCGGCGCGGCGGTGCCGCCGCCGCGGCGCGGACCGGCGTCGGTGCTGACGCCGCTGCCGCAGCAGCCGCCGCAGCACCGCGGTTCGGTCTGGGCCTGCCGCTTCCGGCCGCCGACCGAGGCCGAGCCCGCCGGTGCGGGCCCGGTGCTCATCAGCCTCGCCAACGACGGCCTGATCCGGCTCTGGGACACCGCGACGGGCCGCAGCCGCCGCATCCAGCGCGGCCACGGCCGCAAGATCGGCTCGATCGACTACAGCGCCGACGGCGCGCTGCTGGCCGCCGCCGGCAACGACGGCCAGGTCCGCCTCTGGGACAGCGCCACCGGCGTGCGCGCCGCGCAACTGAAAGGCAACAACGACCAGTTGGTCTCGGCGGTGTTCAGCCCGACCGGCCCGCTGCTGGCGACGGCGAGCAACGACGGCGACGTGTACCTGTGGAACGCGGCGACCGGCGAGTTCCAGCGCGAGATCGACGCCGAGACGGACCACACCTGGGCGGAGGCCTTCGACCGCTCCGGCGAGATCGTCGCCACCGCGAACGACGACGACTCGGTGCAGCTCTGGTACCGCACCACCGGCGCCCGGGTGACCGGCCTGCCCAAGCACCGCGGCCGGGTCCGCTCCATCGCCTTCGACCCCGACGGCGCGCACGTCGCCACGGGCGCGGACGACCGGCTGGTCAGGGTCTGGGACCTCAAGGGCGAGTCGGCCGTCGAGCTGGAGGGCCACACGGACCGCGTCTACGCCGTGGTCTTCGGTCGCGGCGCGGGAGCCGGCGGGGACGAGGGCTGGATGGCCAGCGCCTCCTGGGACGGCTCCGCGATCGTGTGGCGCGACGGCGCCCCCGCGCACCGGCTCGTCGGCCATGTCGGCCGGATCTGGACGGCGGCGGCCCACCCGACGCTGCCGCTGCTCGCGACGGCGGGCGACGACGGCGCGGTGCGCCTGTGGGACGTGCGCTCGGGCGGACTGCTGGAGCGGCTGGAGGGGCCGGTCGGGCGCGTCCTGTCGCTCGCCTTCCGCCCGGACGGCGGCCAGCTCGCCGCGGCGGGCGAGGACGGCGCGATCCGCCTGTGGCGCATCGCGCCGGACACGGTTCCCGCCCTCCAGGCGACGCTGATCAGCACGGCGGAGGGCTGGGGCATGTTCACCCCGGCGGGCCGCTACAAGCACGAGGGCGTCACCACCGGCGAGTTCTGGCAGGTCATCGGCATGTGCCGCTTCGAACCCGGCGAACTCGACCGCCACCTCCCCACCGCCGCCCAACTCCCCCTCCAGCAACCGCTCTGACGCCCGCGACGCGCGGGACCTTCGAGCAGAGGGCCGGTGGCAACACCCCAGGGGCGCGGGGAACTGCGCGAGAAACCACCCTGTGCGGATGGCCCTGCGCGTTCAGGACCATCCGGACGCCGGTGGCTTGTCGCGCAGTTCCCCGCGCCCCTGAGGTAGTGCAACCGGCCCTTTGCTGCGAGGTGACGCGCCCCTGGGGCGCTGCCGGGTTGCTCGCCTGCCGTAGGGGAAAGGTAGCCCGCATGGGTGGACTGCGGGTGGCGGTCGTGGGGGCGGGGCTCGGGGGGCTGTGCTTGGCACAGGGCCTGCGGCGGGTCGGGGTCGAGGTGGAGGTGTACGAGCGGGACGCCGGGCCGGGCGCCCGGCCGCAGGGGTACCGGCTTCATCTGGACGCCAGGGCCGGGCTCGCGCTCCAGCAGTGCCTGCCGCCCGCCCTGTTCGCACTGTTCCAGGCCACCTGCGGCCGGCCCAGCCGGCAGTTCAGCGTGCTCAGCGACCAGCTACGGGTGCTGCACGAGGCCCGCGGGGAGGAGGGCGTCGACCGGTACGCCCCTGCCACCCTCTCCACCTCCGTGCACCGGCAGACGCTCCGCGAAGTCCTCGGGGCGGGCCTCGACGACCGGATCCACTACGGACGCGAACTGCGCGGCTTCGCCGCGGACGCCTCCGGCGTCCGGCTGCGCTTCGCGGACGGCGGCAGCACCGACGCGGACCTGCTGGTCGGCGCGGACGGCGTCGGCTCCGTGACGCGGCGCGCGCTGCTGCCCCACGCCCGGGTCGTCGACACCGGCGGACGCTGCCTCTACGGCAGCACGCCGCTCAACGACGAGGCCCGTGCCCTGCTGCCGCCGGCCCTGCACCAGGGCTTCACCGCCTTCGTCGGCGGGCGCACCGGGATGGCCGCCGGACTGGTCCGCCTGCGGCAGCAGCCGGAGCAGGCGGCGGCGCGGATCGCGCCCGAGGCGCGGCTCTCGCCCGTCGCGGACTACCTGATGTGGGCGGTGACCGCGCAACGCGCCCGGTTCCGCGTCTCCGACGCCGAGCTCTCCGCGGCCGGTCCGGCCACCCTGCACGCGCTGGCCGCCGGCGCGATCCGCGGCTGGCACCCCGACCTGCGCCGGCTGGTCGAGCTCGCCGAGGTCGACCGGACCTTCCTGGCCGTGATCCGCTCGGCCGAGCCCGTCCCGGCCTGGGAGCCGGGACCGGTCACGCTGCTCGGCGACGCGATCCACGCGATGAGCCCGGCTCGCGGGTCGGGCGCGAACACCGCGCTGCAGGACGCCGCGACGCTCTGCCGGGAGCTGACCGCGCACCCCGGCGAACCGGTCCTTGCCGTCGGCGCGTACGAGGCGGCGATGCGGGAGTACGGCTTCGCCGCGGTCGAGGCCTCCCGCCGGGCCGAGGCGGAGGGCGGCGCGCGTGGCGCGGGCCGGCTCGCGTTCTGGCTCTACCGCCGCCTCGCGCGCGGCTGACCCGGCCGCCCGGCGGACTCAGCCGTTCAGCGGCATCGTCATCGTCGGCCTGACCGGCGAGACGTCCGGCCTGACCCGGCTCACGGCCGTGCCGAGGGCGAAGAACTCCACCGCGTGCTCGCCCCAGTAACGGGAGTCCTCCACCCTCGTGCCCACGATGCCGTCCGAGCCCAACTGCTGCCCCTCGTACTGCATCCGGGCCATGGCCAGCTCGCGGGCGTCGTAGAGGGCCTGGGTGAACTGCGGCAGCTCCGCGTTCTGGCCGACCTGGTTGAGCGTCTGCCGCAGCGACTGGTGGGCGACGTGGTAGACGCAGTTGCCGAGGACGAGACGGCGCGGCAGCCAGCCGTGCTGCCAGAGCGTCCAGAAGTCCTGCCCGGAGAGGTTGGTGGTGAACGGCTTGCCGTTGGGCGCGCGGTAGGTGCCGCCGCCCTCGGTGGCGCGCACGGCGGTGCCGGTGGCGACGTACTCGATGACGTCGCCCATGAAGACGTAGTTCATCGGGCGCAGCGTCACGCCGATCACCCCGTCCGCGCCCAACTGCGCCGCCTCCGCCTCCATCCGGCTCATCGCCAGCTCGCGGGCGTTGTACATGGCCTGGGTCAGCATGCCGAGCTCCTGGCTGACCTTCCAGCCGCCGTACTGGGTGCCGACGTGGTAGACGCTGGTGCCCATCACCATGCCCAGCGGGTCGAAGCCCGACTCGGTGACGAGCACGAACTCGTTGACGGAAAGGTCCGAGGTGAAGCAGGGACGCCCCTGCCGCGAACCGTCGAGGCGGCCGCGGGCGATGTCGGAGATCTGGACCTGCGGAGTTCCCGGTGTGCTCATGACTGCTGCTCCCCGTGACGGCGTCTGCCTCGAAAGCCCCGACCCTATCCCTGCCCGGTGAAGCGGCGCGTCACTTCCCGTTCGGACGGCGTTCAGCCGGGGTGCTCTTGGCAGCACGGGTCCCGAGCGGCAAAAGTTGGCTATACAACTTTGCCGCCGGCTTCCCGAAGGATCTCCATGCCCCCGACCGAACCCGCCGAACTGCCCGCGCTGTGGCTGCGGGACAACTGCGGCTGCCCCGAGTGCCGCGACCCGCGCACCGGACAGAAGCTCTTCCAGGTCAACGAGCTGCCCGAGAAGCCGTCCGTCGAAACGGCGGAGCTGACGGCGGGCGCGTGGGAGGTGGTCTGGGCGCCCGACGGCCACCGCTCCCGCTACGGCGCCGAGTGGCTGACCGAGGCGGCCGCGCCCGACGACCGGACCGAGGACGCGAAGGACCTCTGGCCCACGGCCGACGCCCTCGGCGGACGACTGCCGGAGACCACCTGGGCGGCCTATCTGGAGCAGGACGGCGAACGGGTCGGGATGCTCGACGCGGTGCGCCGGCTCGGCTTCTGCCTGCTGCGGGAGGTACCGCCGCACCAGGACCAGGTCCTGGAGGCGGCACACTCCTTCGGCTACGTCCGGGAGACCAACTACGGCCTGCGGTTCGGGGTCAGGGTGGAGGACGAGCCCAACAACCTGGCCTTCACCAACGTGCGGATCACCCCGCACACGGACAACCCCTACCGCGACCCGGTGCCGACCCTGCAGTTGCTGCACTGCCTGGTCAACGACGCCGAGGGCGGCGACTCCGGGCTCGTGGACGGCTTCGCGGCGGCGGCCACGCTGCGCGAGGAACAACCGGACGCCTTCGCCGCGTTGACCCGCACCCCGGTCCCGTTCGTGTTCCGCGACGCGGTGACCGAGCTCCGGGCCGAGCGCCCGCTGATCGGCGTCGACCCGCGCGGTCGGATCAACGAGGTGCGCTTCAACAACCGTTCGCTCGGCACACTGCGCCGGCCCGCCGACGAGGTCGAGGCCTTCTACGCCGGCTACCGCGCGTTCGCGGAACTGCTGCTGCGGCCCGAGCGGCAGCTGGAGTTCCGGCTCTCCCCCGGCGACTGCCTGGTCTTCGACAACACCAGGCTGCTGCACGCCCGCACCGCCTTCGCCCGCGGCGGGGCCCGTCACCTGCAGGGCTGCTACGCCGACCTGGACGGCCTGCTGAGCACGCTCGCGGTGCTGCGCCGCCGCCCGGAGAACTCCATGGAGGCCGCGCGATGACACCCGACCAGATCGTCGACGCGATCGCCGCGCTCTTCGAGGGCGAGGGCGCCGAGGACTATCTCGGCGAGGCGGTCAGCCAGGCGCAGCACATGCTCCAGGCGGCGGCGCTGGCGGAGCGCGAGGGCGCGCCGCCGGCCCTGGTCGCGGCCGCGCTGCTGCACGACGTGGGTCACTTCCGGGGCGCGGTCCACGGCCGCGAGTTGATGGCCGGCGCCCAGGACAACCGGCACAGCCACCAGGGCGCGGACTGGCTGGCCCCCTGGTTCGGCCCCGAGGTCACCGAGCCGGTGCGTCTCCACGTGGCCGCCAAGCGGTACCTGTGTGCGGTCGAGCCTGACTACTTCGACCGCCTGTCGCCCGCCTCGGTCCACACGCTGGGCCTCCAGGGCGGCCCGATGTCAGCAGCCGAGGCGGCGGAGTTCGCCCGTCACCCCCAGGCCGCCGACGCGGTCCGGCTGCGCCGCTGGGACGAGGCGGCGAAGGAGCCGGACGCCGACGACCCCGGCTTCGAGCACTACCGCCCGCTGCTCGCCGCACTGGCGACGGCCGGACCGGTGCCGCCGGTCAGGGCTGACGCCGCCTCGTGAGCGCGGTCGTGGCGGGCGAGTTGTGCACGGTGAAGGCGACGGTCCCCGGGAGGTAGCGGTCCTCGGACCACTCCACCGGGGCGCCGGTCGGATCAGTGGCCCGGCGGCGCTCGCGCAGCAGGGCGGCGCCGGGCGGACAGCCCAGCAGGCGGACGTCGTCCGCGTCGGCGAAGGCCAGATCGACGGTGTGGTCGGCGTCGGCGAGGACGACGCCTTGCGCCTCCAGCAGCTCGGTGACCGACACGGCGTCGTCCGGCATGGCCTCGACCAGCGCGCCGACCGGCCCGGGATAGACGGTCCGCTCGATCATCACCGGCTCCCCGCCGAGGGTCCGGCAGCGCAGCACGGCGAAGACCCGCTCGCCCTCGGCGACGCGCAACTGCCCGGCCTCGACGGCCCCGGCGTCACGCCAGCCCGCCGCGACGACCGCCCCGCCGGGCTCCTCGCCCAGCGAGAGCGCCCATCGGGTGAAGCTCTGCAGCTCGGCGAAGCTCTGCAGCCGCGGCTGCTCCAGCACGACGCGGCGCGTCCCGCGCCGCGAGGTGACCACGCCCTCCGCGCGCAGCAGCGCGAGCGCCTGCCGGACGGTCCCCCGCGACACCCCGTGCGCCGCGGCCAGCGCCTCCTCGCTCGGCAGCCGGCCGCCCTCCCCGTACTGCCCCCGCAGCACGTCCGCGCGCAGCCGCTCCGCCAACTCCCGATACCTCGCCACGCAACGATCCTTTCACGCACGAGGCGCCTCCAGGGGTGCGGGGAACTGCATGAGCAACCGCCCTGTGCGGATGGCCCCGTGACAGGAGGACCGTCCGCCGGCGGTGGCTTGTCGCGCAGTTCCCCGCGCCCCTGGAGGTGCAACCACCTCATGCTGCGAAAACCATCAGGCATTGCGATTCTCGCAACTGCGTCGTACCGTGGAGGCATGGACGAATCCGTCTCCGGGCGGGTACGCACGGTGATCGGCGCGGCGGGGCTGAGCCACGCCGCCTTCGCCGCACGCGTAGGGATCACGCCCGACAAGCTGTCCAAGTCACTCAACGGCGTACGCCGCTTCAGCTCGCTCGACCTCGCGCTCATCGCCGAGGCAGGACAGGTCAGCGTCGACTGGCTGCTGACCGGGCGTCAGGCCGTCCCCGCCGGCGTCGCCGCGCGCGGGGACGCGGCCGCGCACGGGCAGAGCCTGTCCGAGCGGGCCGAGCGCTACACCGCGGCCTACGACGTCCTCGACCTCCTGGGCCGCGCCCCCGAGCTGCCGCCGCTGCCCGCGCTCCCCGAGGGGGAGCCCGAGCAGCAGGGCGAGCGGCTGGCCGCGGGCGTCGCCGAGAAGCTGCGCCGGGTCGGGCCCGAGCCCGCCTCGCTGCTGCCCACCGGCGAGTTGCTCGCACTGGTCGAGCAGACCCAAGGCGTGGACTTCGCCGTCACCGAACTGCCGGGCGCCGTCGACGGGTTCGCCTGGCAGGAGGACGGCTTCCGGCTCGCCCTGGCCCGTCGCGACGAACGGTGGACCAGGCAACGGTTCACCCTCGCCCACGAGCTCGGCCACCTGCTCGCCGGGGACGCCGCGCAGCCGCTCGCCGAGTCCCCCGTCGCGCCGGGCCGACAGGCCGAGCCCGACGAGGTGCGCGCCAACGCCTTCGCCGCCGCGCTGCTGATGCCCGAGGCGGAGGTACGCGAGGCCGCCTCGGAGCTGGACTTCGCCGCGGTGGTGGTCAGGTTCCGTGTCTCGCCGAGCGCGCTCGCCGCGCGGCTGCGCCGGCTCGGGCTCGTCGACGCCGCCGAGCACGCCAGGCTGCGGCGTCGCACCACCGCCGAGTGCCATCTCGCCACCGGCGCCATGGACGCCTACCTCCGCGAGGCGGCGCTGGCCGGCGCCGAACGGCCGCCCGCCAGGCTCGCCGACGGGCTCTGGTCGGCGTTCGAGGCCGGGGAGACGACGCTGCGTCCGCTCGCGGCGCTGCTGGGCATGGCCGCCGACGAGCTGGAGGCCCGGCTGGAACAGCGCGAGGAGCGGCCGGGAAGCAGAGCCGAAGAAGGCGAGTTGGTCTATCAGCCATGACAGCCGCGACCGAGTGGTGGTTCCCCGACAACACGGTGCTCTGCAACTTCGCGGCCGTCGACCGGCTGCCGCTGCTGGAGAAGGTGCTCGACGGCCGGGGCCGCTGGTCCGAGGCGGTCGCCCGCGAGGCCAGGCTCTCCGCCCGGCACCTTCCGCCGCTCGCCGGGCTCGCGGACCGGGGCACACTGGGCGAGCCGGTCGAGATCACCGACCCGGTCACCCGGGCCGAGGTGGAACGTCTGCGCCGGGCCGTCTTCGGCGGTGACCGGCGCCGCCCGACCCAGCACCTGGGCGAGGCCGAGACGCTGGCGCTGATCACCAAGGAGCGCGAGTTCCGCCGCTCCGTCTGGATCTCCGACGACCGCGACGCCACCCGCTACGCCCGCCACCGCGGCATCGTCACCCTGGAGACGTACGACCTGGTCCGCGCCGCTGTCGCGGAGGAACTGGTCGACGCGGGCGAGGGCCACCTGCTGCTGCGGCGGATGACCGAGGCGGGCCGCCGGCTGCACCGGACCAGCTCGGGGCCGGAGGAGTTCCGGTCCCCCGGCGGGGCCGGGAAAGCTCAAATCTAGCTCTGAGAATGGGCCCCGGCTCTTCCGGGCGGAACCCGCGCCCGACATGCTCTCCCCATGGAGCCAGGTGCGGGGGACCTGGCTCCTCCGCTCTTTGGAGGGGTGTCCTGATGAGCCTCGATCCACTGTTTCTCACCGCGGCCGCCGGAATCGGCCTGGCCGCCGCGCCGGTCCTGTGGACCGGCGCAAGGAAGCGCCACGACGACCGGGCCGAACGGGCCTTCAGGACCGCGCTGCGGCTGCTCGCCGGCGCGGCGGTGCTGACCCTGCTGCTCGCCGCGGTGGCGACGTTCCGCTGGGCCGACCAGACCGTGGGCGGCTCCACCCTGGCCGGTGCGGGCGCCGCGCCGCCGGACCGGCCGCCGCTGCTCTCCTTCCTGCTGCTGCTCGTCCCGGCGGCCCTGGTCCTGGCCTTCGCACGACGCCGTCGGAGTGAGGTCCGGTCACGATTGGACATCCCTCCGCACACGGACCTTGAGTCCGGGTCTCCGCTGCGGTTGGTTGGCGCCCATGTCGTACGTGTTCCTGGTCCCCGCCTGCCTGCTGGCGATCGTCTCCTCGGTGAGGCTGTGCCGGCTGGTGGCTGCGAACGACCCGATGCCGACCGGCGGGTCGACCCCCACCCCGTCGGCTGAGGCGGACCTGGTCGACGCCGCGTATCTCGCGGGCGGACCGGAGCGGGTGGTGGATCTCGTGCTGGTCGAGATGGCCCGCGCGGGGCTGCTGCACCTCGCCCACACCGGCTGGACCTCCGTGGCCCGGCCGGAGCCGCGCAGTGAGCTGGAGACCGCCGTGCTGACCGCGATCGGCCCCGAGGGCCAGTGCCGGACGGACGACCTGCGCCGGGAGGTCGCACGCGGGCCGGCGGTGCGCGCCGTCGCGGACCGGCTGGCGCTCGCGGGTCTTGCCGTCCCCGCCGGGGCACGGGCGGCGCTCGCGCACGCGGTGGCGGGCGTCCGCTGGTCGCTGCTGGCCACGGTGGCGCTCTTCGGCGCGGCGGTGGGCGGAGCCGGCGCCCGGATGCTGCTGGGCGGGCCCGCGGCGGCCGGAGCGGTCGGCGAACTGCCGAAACTGGCGGCCTGGTTCGCGCTGCCGCTGATCCTGGGCGCGGGCACGCTGGTCATGGCGAGGATCGAGATCTACCCGGTCACCCCGTGGGCCGCGCCTCCCGGCCAGACCCTGCTGCGGGCCCTGCGCCCCCGCCGCGGCGACGCGGCGCGGCAGGACCCGACGCTCGTGGTGGTGCTGCGCGGCGCGGGAGGGGTCAAGGACCCCTCCCTGCGCGCCGCCCTGCGGGCTAGGCGAGGCCGTTGACCAGCTCGGTGATCGGCTTGCGGCGCCCGGTGTAGAAGGGGATCTCCTCGCGCACGTACAGCCGCGCGCGGCTGGCGCGCAGATGGCGCATCAGGTCGACGATGCGGTGCAGCTCGTCCGCCTCGAAGGCGAGCAGCCACTCGTAGTCGCCCAGCGCGAACGAGGCGACCGTGTTGGCGCGGACGTCGGGGTAGCCGCGCGCCATCTTGCCGTGCTCGGCCAGCAGCTCGCGGCGCTCGGCGTCCTCCAGCAGATACCAGTCGTACGAGCGCACGAACGGGTAGACGCAGACGTACTCACGCGGCGTCTCGTCCGCCAGGAACGCCGGGATGTGCGACTTGTTGAACTCGGCGGGGCGGTGCAGCGCCATGTTGGACCAGACCGGCGTGAGCGCCCGGCCGAGGCGGGTCCGGCGGAAGCGGTTGTACGCCTCCTGCAGGTTGTCGCTGTCGGCGGAGTGCCACCAGATCATCAGGTCGGCGTCGGCGCGCAGCCCGGAGACGTCGTAGGTGCCGCGGACGGTGACGTCCTTCTCGGCGAGCTGCTCGAACAGCTCCTCGACCTCGGCCCCCATCGCGGCGCGGTCCTCCGGCAGCACGTCCTTGAGCCGGAAGACCGACCACAGGGTGTAGCGGATGACGTCGTTCAGCTCACGCGCCTTCGGCTTCTGCTTCTGCTCGCTGTGCTCACTCATGAGCCCATTGTCTCCTTTGCTCGAATCGCTCCGGTCACCAGGTCCGCCGCACGCCGTCCGTCGGCGATGCAGGCAGGGATGCCCACCCCGTGGTAGGCCGCGCCGCACAGCGCGAGGCCGGGCAGCGCGCCCAGCTCCGCCTCGATCCGCTCGACGCGCTGCGGGTGGCCGACCGGGTACTGCGGCAGCCCCGCGCGCCACCGGGTGACCGCCTGCGCGTACGGTCGCGCGGTGATCCCGGCGGCCTCACCGAGATCGGCCAGCGATCGTTCGATCAGGTCGGCGTCGTCGTGGTCGAGCACCTCCTCCTCGCCGTGGCGGCCCAGGGAGGTGCGCAGCAGGAAGCTGTCCGGGGCGGCGTCGTTCAGCCAGCCCCACTTGTTGCTGGAGAAGGTCGAGGCCTTGATCGCCCGGCCGTCGACCGGCGGGACCAGGAAGCCGCTGCCCCGCAGCTCGCCGAGGTCCGCGCGCCGGAAGGCGAGGGTCACCAGCGCCATGCCCGCGTACTCCACCTCGCCGAGCTCGGCCGCGGCGCGCGGCGCCGTCGCCGCCAGCAGCCGGGCGGCGGCGGGCGCGGGCACCGCGAGTACGACGGCGTCGGCCGACAGCGCCTCGCCGTCGGCGGTCACCGCGGTCCAGCCGTCCTCGGTGCGGCGCAGCTCCCCGACCGGCGTCTGCGTCCGGATCTCCACGCCGGCGGCCCGGCAGGCCGCCTCGACCGCGACGGGGAGGCGGCCGATGCCGCCGTCGATGCCCATGAAGACCGGGGCGGGGTTCGGGTTCACCGCGGCGGCCGCGAGCGCGGCGTGCACGCCTTCGATCGCGGAACGATCGCGCTGAGCGATCGCAAGAAGTTGCGGTACGGCCGCTCCGAGCGAGATCCGGTCGGCGTGACCGGCGTAGACGCCGCCCAGGAGCGGTTCGACCAGTCGGTCGACGACCTCCTGCCCGAGCCGCGCGGCCACGTACGCGCCGACGGCGACGTCCTCACCGATCTCGGTGCGCGGCAGCGTCCCGTCCTCGGCGGCCCTGGCCATGCCCTCGGGGGAGATCACACCGGAGGCGCCCAACGCGTCCAGGTCCCCCGGCACACCCATCAGGTGCCCGGTCGGCATGGGGCGCAGCGCGCCACGGGTCCAGATCGCGGCCTTGGCGGTGGTCGGCGGCTGCAGCGCGTCGCTCAGGCCGACGGCCCGGGCGAGCTCGACCGCCTCCGGCCGCCGGGCGAGCACGGACTCCGCACCGAGGTCGACTCCGACCCCGCCCACCTCGCCCGAACGGAGCTTGCCGCCGAGCAGCGGGCCGGCCTCCAGCAGGGTCACCCGCGCACGGGGCGCGCCACCGTCCGCGCCGCTCAGCCGCGCGGCCGCGGCGAGCCCGGCGATGCCGCCGCCGACGACCAGAACGTGCGGGAGCGAGCCGGGGTGGGGGGGACGCTGCACGGTGCTGTTCATGCCTGCCACTTTCGCACACCCGCCTTGCGCCGCTGATCTGCGACCCCAATGGCAACAGCCCCGCAACGACCTTCGGACGACCTCCGGTCCGCCTCCCCGCGAACACCCGCCGAGTCGGCCGCGACCGGATCTCAGCCCGTTCGTTATCGGCTTGTTGACGTTCGGTCGGGAACCTCTCCGCGCAACTACCGGTCCAATGAGGGACCGAGGAGAGGGGACTTGATGAAAGCCACAGACGGCAGACGGCGCTTCGGCGCGGGCCTGACGGCCGGGATCCTGGCCGCAGGCCTGGCCCTGGCCGGATGCTCCGCGTCGGGCACGAGCGCGAGCAGCGCGGGCGGTAACGCCGCGCGGGGACCGGCGGCAGGAGCGGCACCGGCCGGTGGCGGCGCTGCCGCCGGCAACGCGGCCGCCCCGCCCACCACCGGGAGCAAACCGGATTCCGGCAAGGCGGTGGCCGCGGGTCACGCGGTGATCTTCTCCGGCGAGGTCCAGCTGCAGTGCGCCCATGTCGACGCCACCCTCAAGCAGGCCGAGGACGTGGTCTCTGCGGCGGGCGGCTTCGTCGACTCCGAGACCAGCGGCGACAACGGCTTCCTCCCGACCGCCGGCTCGTCCGACGCCTCCGGCCAGCCCCAGGCCCAGCCGCTGCCCGCCCCGACGCAGACCGGCGGCGACTCCGCGCAGGCCGTCTTCAAGGTCCCGACGACCGCGTACGACGCGACGTACCAGCAGCTGCTCGGCCTCGGCGCGGTGCTGGGGCGTGAGCGCGCCAGCCAGGACGTGACCGCGCAGGTGGTGGACCTGGCCAGCCGGATCAGGAGCCAGCAGGCCAGCATCGACCGGGTCAACGCGCTGATGAAGCAGGCGGGCTCGTTGAACGACATCGTCGCCCTGGAGTCCGCGCTGACGCAGCGGGAGACCGACCTGGAGTCGATGCAGTCCCAACTCGCCGCGCTGCAGAACCAGGTGGCGATGTCGACGATCACCGTGCAGCTGTTCCAGAAGGCCGCGCCGCCGGTCGTCGCAGCGCCGAAGCAGCGGGGCGCGTGGAGCGCGGCGGGCCACGCGCTGGCCGCAGGCTGCCACGGGCTCTACCTGGTGGGCCGGGCCCTGCTGGTCGCCTTCTCGGCGATGCTGCCCTTCCTGCTGCTGCTCCTGCCGATCGTGTTCATCGGCTACCGGCTCGCCCGGAGGAGGAAGCCCGAGGCACCCGAGTAGGTCGCAGCCCCATGGGCGCGAGGCTCCGCTTGATCAACTGCGGGCGCGACAAGCCACCGATGAGCGGATGGTCCTCAACGATCAGGGCCATCCGCACAGGGTGGTGGCTCGCGCCCACGCGGCAGAGCGGCCTGTCAGCAGTTCCTCGCGCCCTTCGGGGTGCCGCCCCTACTTCTGGGTGCGTTCGTGGACGTAGGCGACGAGCTTGGTGAGGGCGTCGGGGTCGGTGGTCGGGTGGACGCCGTGGCCCAGGTTGAAGACGTGGCCGCGGCCGGAGGCCTGCGCGGAGGCCAGCACCTCGTCCGTCTTCGCCCGGACCGCGGACTCCGGCGCGAACAGCACCGTCGGGTCCAGGTTCCCCTGCAACGCCTTGCCCGCACCCACCCGGCGCGCCGCCTCGGCCAGCGGGACGCGCCAGTCCACGCCCACCACGTCCGCGCCGGCCTCGCCCAGCAGACCCAGCAGCTCCCCGGTGCCCACCCCGAAGTGGATCCGCGGGACCCCGTAGGGGGCCACCTCCGCGAACACCTTCGCCGACGCCGGCATCACCTGACGCCGGTAGTCCTCCGGCGCCAGCCCGCCCGCCCAGGAGTCGAACAGCTGCACCGCCGAGGCCCCCGCCTCGATCTGCACCCTCAAGAACCCCGCCGTGATCACCGCCAGCCGGTCCACCAGCTCCGCCCACAACTCCGGCGCGCCGTACATCATCGCCTTGGTGTTCTCGTACGTCCGCGACGGCCCGCCCTCCACCAGGTACGACGCCAGCGTGTACGGCGCCCCCGCGAAACCGATCAACGGCGTCGCCCCCAGCTCGGCGACCAGCAGGCCGATCGCCTCGGTCACGTACGGCACGTCGCCCGGCTCCAGCGGACGCAGCTGCGCCAGGTCCTCGCGGCTGCGGACCGGGCGGGCGATGACCGGGCCCACGCCCGGCTTGATGTCCAGGTCCACCCCGATCGCCTTCAGCGGCACCACGATGTCGCTGTAGTAGATCGCCGCGTCCACCCCGTGCCGGCGCACCGGCTGCAGCGTGATCTCCTTGACCAGCTCCGGCATCATGCACGAGTCCAGCATCGCGACACCCTCACGCACCCGCCGGAACTCCGGCAGCGAACGACCCGCCTGCCGCATGAACCACACCGGCGTATGCGGAACCTCCTCCCCACGACACGCACGCAACAACGCGGAGTCGTAGGTCGGCAGGGTCTCGGGGCGGCTGGTGCTCTGGCTCTCGGTCACGGTGGAAATCTTCGCACGGCCGAAGCCGCGCTCCTTCGTGGTGTCGGCGGTGCGCGGACTGGCCGGGCGCATAGTCTTCCGGCATGGCAGGGGTGAACGGCGGAAAGCCGATGCAAGAAGGCGGTTCCGCACTCGGCGAGGGAGCCACGGGGGCGGACACCGCGCCGGCAGCTTTCCGCGCCGCCGTCGCCGATCTCCGCTCCGCGCGGATGCGCCCCGAGGTGCGGATCGGTGACACGCCCGCGCCGCGCCGACTCGCCCCCTATGCCTACGCGCTGACCGCCACGGTCGAGGTCGACGGCGAGGAGCTGGCCGACGGCCGGCTCGTGCTGCTGCACGATCCCTCCGGACACGAGGCCTGGCAGGGCGAGTTCAGGCTGGTGTCGCTGAGCCAGGCCGATCTGGAGCGGGAGATCGCGGACGACCCGCTGCTCGCCGAGGTCGGCTGGTCCTGGCTGATGGACGCGCTGGAGCAGCACGGCTGCCGCTACGCCGAGCCGAGCGGCACGGTCTCGCGGGCCTACTCGCACTACTTCGGCGGGATGGCGGACCGTCCCTCCAGCACGGAGATCGAGATCCGCGCGTCCTGGACGCCGGTGCCCGACGGTGAGCACCTCGGCCTCGGCGCGCATCTGCGCGCCTGGTGCGAGCTGCTGTGCCAGTGCGCCGGACTGCCGCCGCTGCCCGCGCCCACGGCGGGGACGGTCGGCGGCGTGCCCGAGCCGGGCAGCGGCTCGCAGGTGAGCAGCGTGGTGCCGATGCCGCTGCGCCGTCAGCCGCGCGGCGGGGCCTGAGCGATCCACACACCGGGGTCCGACGGCCCGGCGTCCGCGCCGGGGGACCCCTGGAGGGATTTCGCGTACGCGTATCCGCACGAGCGGGTGAAGGATCGTCAGCTTCGGCGTACGCTGAGGTATCCGATTTCGGACATTTAGGTCATGGGTTCGGCGTGTCGACCGCTTTTGATCACTTTCGAGTGACTTAGGCTCACTCAAGCTGAACAAAATATCCGAACTGCCCGATTTGCCCCTCACTCAATCGTGATCATTCGCTAAAGCCGAGCACCGATGGTGCCGAAGCAGACAGTGACCCTTTCCCGGCACCTCAAACAGGAGGCCTGGTGTCCGTTCTCCTTGAGCACCCCGCAAACCTGGTCGCCTACCGTCCGACGAAGCCCACCGCCATGGTGGTCATCGCGGACCCCCGCGTCCGCTCCACGGTCACCCGGCATCTCTGGGCCCTCGGCGTACGCGACGTGATCGAGGCGTCCTCGCTCGCCGAAGCCCGTCCCCGGGTCGGCACTCCGCGGGACATCTGCGTCGCCGACGTCCACCTCCCGGACGGCTCCGGTCTCGCCATCCTCGCCGAGACCCGCGCCGCGGGCTGGCCCAACGGCCTGGCGCTCTCCGCCGCCGACGACATCGGCGCGGTGCGCAGCGCGCTCGCGAGCGGTGTGAAGGGATACGTCGTCACCGGCACCCGCGTCGGCGGCAACGGCATGCAGCAGCGTCCCGGCATGAACGGGATGAACAGTGTGAACGGCCTCGGCGGCGGCCGGCCGGGGATGCCCGGCCACCTGCGTCGGCCGGGGATGCCCGGGGCGCCACTCCCGCAGGGCGCGCCCGGTGCGCAGACCGGCGCTCCCGCCCAGCCCGCGCCGCAGGCGTACCGCGAGCTGTCGGGGCGCGAGGTCGAGGTGCTGCGCCTGGTCGCCGAGGGGCAGTCGAACAAGGCGATCGGCGTGGCCATGGGCCTGTCGGCGCTGACCGTGAAGAGTCACCTGGCCCGCATCGCCCGCAAGCTGGGCACCGGCGACCGCGCGGGCATGGTCGCGGTGGCCCTGCGGACCGGCATCATTCACTAGCCCGAATCTCGGCCCCGCTTGCGACGGAACGTTTCTGTACCCGAACGCTCCGCCACAAGCGGGGCTGAGTGCTGCCCGCGTGACGTCCAGGCGGCGCCCAGGCAGCTCTCAGGCGGCGCGCGCAGGAGCGTGGAGCGTGCGCGGGCGTAGGCTTGGGGGGTGACCGACGCCCGTGAAGACGCCATCGACAGCACCAGCAGCGAAGCCCCCGGGCAAGCGGTCCCCCTGCTCGAACCGCGTGAGGGCATTCCGCCCGTCGTCGCCGACGCGGACGCGCTCGCGGAGGTCGTGGCCCGCTTCGCCGCCGGCAGCGGTCCGGTGGCGATCGACGCCGAGCGGGCCTCCGGCTACCGCTACGGGCAGCGCGCCTATCTGGTCCAGCTGCGGCGCGCGGGCGCGGGCAGCACACTGATCGATCCGGTCGGGTGCCCCGATCTGACCGCGCTCGGGGAGGCACTGGCCGACACCGAGTGGGTGCTGCACGCGGCCACCCAGGACCTGCCCTGCCTCGCCGAGCTCGGCATGCGGCCGACCTCCCTCTTCGACACCGAGCTCGCGGGCCGGCTCGCCGGCTTCCCCCGCGTCGGCCTCGGGCCGATGGTCGAGAGCGTGCTCGGGCTGACCCTGGAGAAGGGGCACTCCGCCGTCGACTGGTCCACCCGGCCGCTGCCCGAGCCGTGGCTGCGCTACGCCGCGCTCGACGTCGAGGTCCTGGTGGACCTGCGGGACGCGCTGGAGCAGGAGCTGCGCGACCAGGGCAAGCTGGAGTGGGCGCTGCAGGAGTTCGCGGCGATCGCCGCCGCGCCGCCCGCCGCGCCGCGCACCGACCCGTGGCGCCGGACCTCCGGCGTGCACAAGGTGCGCCGCCGCCGTCAGCTGGCCGCGGTGCGCGAGATGTGGCAGACCCGCGACAGGATGGCCAGGGAGCGGGACGTCTCCCCCGGCCGGGTCCTCTCCGACGCCGCGATCGTGGCCGCCGCGCTGGTCATGCCGCTGTCCGCGGCCGCGCTGCAGGCCGTGCCCGGCTTCGGTCCGCGGGTGCACCGGCGGGCGCTCGAGCAGTGGATAGCGGCGATCGACGCCGCCCGCGCGATCCCCGAGCACCTGCTGCCGCCCGCGACCGCGCCGCACGACGGCCCGCCGCCGCCCCGGTCCTGGGCCGACAAGGACCCGATGGCCGCGGCACGCCTGTCCGCGGCACGCGCCGCGGTGACCGCGCTCGCGGAGAAGCTGAACCTGCCGCAGGAGAACCTGATCACCCCCGAGCTGGTCCGCCGCGTCTCCTGGGCGCCCCCGCGCCCGCGAGCGCCCCGGCGGTCGCGGACGCGCTGCGGGCGCTGGGCGCACGCGAGTGGCAGGTCGAGCTGGTCTCCCCGGTCATCGCGAAGGCGTACGCGGGCGCCCGCCCCGAGCCGCGGGTCACCACCATGTCCGGTCCGGGCAAGGACGCCGCCGGCCTGGGCACGACCGCGGCCAACGGCAGCCCCCGCACCGCGGCAGCCCCCGGCTCGACCCCCCGCCGCGCCACCGGCACCCGCCCCGGCGGCGAGTGAGGCCTCCTGCCCCGGCTCGCTACCACCTCGGCACGCGAGCCTTCTCGGCAGAGGGTCGGTTGCAACCCCCAGGGGCGCGGGTCTCTGCTTGATCAACTGCGTGCGCGAGAAACCACCCCAGGCGGATGGGTCCTCACCGAACAGTGCCATCCGCACCGGGTGGTTTCTCGCGCAGTTCCCCGCGCCCCTGGGATGGTGCAACTCGCTCCCTGCCGTGAGGCGCCGCGCCGTCGCGCCGAGGCGCGCAGTTCCTCGCGCCCCTGAGGTGGTCCCGGGGCGAGGCCGGCTGGGCCCGTCGCGGCCGTCGCCCCGACGACGAGGCGGAACCCGGCACCCGGTGCGGCCGAGAGTGACCCACGGCTCACTCCGTCCCTCCTTGGCCAGCTGGTTACCGGCGGGTAGCATCACAGATGGGACGTCGCAGTCGCTGTCGCTGGGCACGCGCGCGACTGCCCCATCGTGTCCGCATCGGCGCCCGCGTAAGGCGCGCGCGCCTGGGAGGAGAGCCACCGTGCCTCGTACCGCGAGGGACGTCGTCTTCGTCGACGGCGTCCGCACCCCCTTCGGCAAGGCAGGCCCCAAGGGCATCTACGCCGAGACCCGCGCCGACGACCTGGTCATCAAGGCGATCCGGGAGCTGCTCCGCCGCAACCCGGGCCTGAACCCGGCGCTCGTGGACGAGGTCGCCATCGCCGCCACCACCCAGATCGGCGACCAGGGCCTGACCCTGGGCCGCTCCGCCGCGCTGCTGGCGGGCCTGCCCAAGACCGTCCCCGGCTACTCCATCGACCGCATGTGCGCCGGCGCGATGACCGCCGTCACCTCGGTCGCGGGCGGCATCGCCTTCGGCGCCTACGACATCGCCGTCGCCGGCGGCGTCGAGCACATGGGCCGCCACCCCATGGGCGAGGGCGTCGACCCGAACCCGCGCTTCCTCTCCGAGAAGCTGTTCGACGAGTCCGCCCTGTTCATGGGCATGACGGCGGAGAACCTGCACGACCGGTTCCCGCACCTGACCAAGGAGCGCTGCGACGAGTACGCCGTCCGCAGCCAGGAGAAGGCCGCCAAGGCCTACGCGGACAACAACATCCAGCCGGACCTGGTCCCGGTCGCCATCCGCCGCACCAACCCGGCCGGTGGCGAGACCGGTTGGGGCCTGGCCACCGAGGACGAGCCGATGCGCCCGGGCACCACGCTCGAGTCGCTGACGGGCCTCAAGACCCCGTTCCGGCCGCACGGCCGGATCACCGCGGGCAACGCGGCCGGTCTCAACGACGGCGCCACCGCCTCCCTGATCGCCGCCGAGGACGTCGCGCGCGAGCTGGGCCTGCCGGTCAAGATGCGCATGGTCTCCTACGCCTTCGTCGGCGTGGAGCCCGAGGTCATGGGCATCGGCCCGGTCCCGGCCACGGAGAAGGCGCTGGCCAAGGCCGGTCTGACGATCGCCGACATCGGCGCGTTCGAGATCAACGAGGCCTTCGCCATCCAGGTGCTGTCCATGCTCGACCACTTCGGCATCGCCGACGACGACGAGCGGGTCAACCCCTACGGCGGCGCGATCGCCTTCGGCCACCCGCTGGCCTCCTCCGGCGTCCGCCTGATGACCCAGCTGGCCCGCCGCTTCGAGCAGCGTCCTGACGTCCGGTACGGCCTGACCTCCATGTGCATCGGCATGGGCATGGGCGCCACGGTCATCTGGGAGAACCCGCACTTCGACGGTAACGGGAGCAAGTGATGACCACCACCACCGAGATGCTGCAGCGGGCTCACGAGCTCTTCCCCGACGAGGTCGTGACGACCGCTCACGTGCGTCACCTCGACCTCCCCCTGGGCGCCGGCCGCTTCGCGCTGATCACCCTGGACAACGGCTTCGACCACACCAAGCCGACCACCTTCGGCCCCGGCTCGCTCGCCAAGCTGAGCGAGTCGCTGGACCAGGTGGAGCGCGAGGCCGCGGCCGGCGAGATCGTCGCCGTCGGCATCACCGGCAAGCCGTTCATCTTCGCCGTGGGCGCCGACCTGAAGGGCGTCGAGGTGCTCAAGGAGCACAGCGACGCGCTGGCCATCGGCAAGGGCGGCCACGACGTCTTCAAGCGGATCGCGGCCCTGCCCGTCCCCAGCTTCGCCTTCTACAACGGCGCGGCGATGGGCGGCGGCGTCGAGGTCGGTCTGCACTGCAGCTACCGCACCGTCAGCAGCGGCCTGCCGGCCTTCTCGCTGCCGGAGTGCTTCCTCGGCCTGGTGCCGGGCTGGGGCGGCTGCACGATCCTGCCGAACCTGATCGGCGCGGCCAAGGCCGTCACGGTCATCATCGAGAACTCGCTCTCGCAGAACAAGCAGCTCAAGGGCAAGGACGTGTTCGAGCTGGGGATCGCCGACGCGATCTTCGAGCCGGCCGACTTCGTCGAGCAGTCGCTGCTCTGGGCCGCCCAGGTGCTGACCGGCGCGACCACCGTGGAGCGTCCCGAGATCGACCGCGGCGAGGCCTGGGACCAGGCCGTCGCCTGGGGCCGCGCCGTCGCCGACGGCAAGGTCCACGGCGCCGCGCCGGCTCCCTACCGGGCGCTGGACATCATCGCGCAGGTCAAGGACGGCGACCTGCAGGCGGGCTTCGACGCCGAGGACGCCGCGCTGGCCGACCTGATCATGGGCGGCGAGCTGCGCTCCGGCATCTACGCCTTCAACCTGGTGCAGAAGCGCGGCAAGCGCCCGGCCGGTGCGCCGGACAAGTCGCTGGCCCGCCCGGTCACCAAGGTCGGCGTCGTCGGCGCGGGCCTGATGGCCTCGCAGCTGGCGCTGCTCTTCGCCCGCCGCCTCCAGGTGCCGGTCGTGCTGACCGACATCGACCAGGCGCGCATCGACAAGGGCGTCGGCTACGTCCACGGCGAGATCGACAAGCTGCTCGCCAAGGGCCGCGTCAACGGCGACCAGGCGAACCGCCTCAAGGGCCTCGTCTCCGGCTCGCTCGACAAGGCCGCCGCCTTCGGCGACGCGGACTTCGTCATCGAGGCCGTGTTCGAGGAGATGGGCGTCAAGCAGCAGGTGTTCGCCGAGGTCGAGGCCGTGGTCTCGCCCGAGTGCATCCTGGCCACCAACACCTCCTCGCTCTCGGTCTCCGAGATGGCCTCCAAGCTGGAGCACCCGGAGCGGGTCGTCGGCTTCCACTTCTTCAACCCGGTCGCCGTGCTGCCGCTGCTGGAGATCGTCCGCGGCGAGCAGACCGACGACGCCTCGCTGGCCACCGCCTTCGGCGTGGCCAAGAAGCTGAAGAAGACAGCCGTGCTGGTCAAGGACGCCCCGGCGTTCGTCGTGAACCGCATCCTCACCCGCTTCATGGGCGAGATCCAGCAGATCATCGACGAGGGCACCCCGATCGCCGTCGCCGAGAAGGGCGTCGAGCCGCTCGGTCTGCCGATGTCCCCGATCGTGCTGCTGGAGCTGGTCGGTCCGGCCATCGCCCTGCACGTGTCGGAGACGCTGCACACGGCCTTCCCCGAGCGCTTCTTCGTCTCCGAGAACCTGGCCCGCGTCGTCCAGGCCGGCAAGCGCGGCTTCTACACCTGGGCGTCGGGTCAGCAGGAGCTGGACCCCGAGGTCGTCGCGCTGCTGCAGATCGGCGACAAGGTCCTCACCGAGGAGCAGGTCCGCGAGCGCGCGCTGAACGTCATCGCCCAGGAGATCCAGCTGATGCTGGACGAGGGCGTCGTCGCCGAGGCCCAGGACATCGACCTGTGCCTGATCACCGGTGCGGGCTGGCCCTTCCACCTGGGCGGGATCACCCCGTACCTGGACCGTGAGGGCGTCTCCGAGCGCGTCAACGGCAAGCGTTTCCTCGCCCCCGGCGTGGCGAGCGTTCCCGCCTAGTCGCAGCTGCACAACGCCGAAGGGCGGTTGTCCCGGTCGATCGACCGGGACAACCGCCCTTCGGCGTCGCTCCGGGTTCAGCTCGTCGGCGTCGCCGCGGCGGAGCCGGTGGCAGCGGGCTTCTTCCCGCCGCGGGTGGACGCCTTGTGGGCGCCCGTGGAGGCGCTCGGCAGGGCGCCGGCGGGCACCTTCGCGACCGGCTTGGCCGTCGGCGTGATGCCGGTGGCCGCGACGTAGACCTTGGCGAGCAGCTGCGCGGGCGTCAGGGTCTGTGTGGCGGAGATCAGCACCGTCCCCTGGGCCGCGTCGCCGCCGGCACTGGCGCTGGGGCTCGGGCTCGGCGTCGGGCTCTGCTTGACGTTGCTGCCGTGCATCTGCAGCACCGGGACCGCGCCGAACTGGGCGGCGTCGAACTGGCTGGTGGACGTCTTGACCCAGACCTTGAAGTCGCCGTTGTTCACGCAGGCGCGGAACACGTCCGAGTCCAGGCCCTTGACCTTCTTCGCCAGCGAGATCAGCGTCCCGGTCGAGGCGAAGGCGTCGTCCGACTCGGCGGGCTGGTTGCGCAGCAGCTCGGCGCGGTACTCCGCGAACTTCTTCGCGTTCGCGGCGCACCCGAGCGCGTTGCCGGCCTGCAGCGAGCCGCTGCCGCCCTGCTTGGCGTCGACGTCGGCGACCTCGCGGTAGTTCACCGTCACCAGACCCGCGTGGACGAGCTTGTCCAGGGTCGGGCCGTAGGTGGTCTCGAAGGTCTCCGAGGCCGGGTCGCGCATGTCCTCGTAGACCGTCAGGGTGACCGGCGACTTCCCGACCACCGGGATCGCGAGACCGCTGGCACCCGCGGCGCCGCTGGGCAGCGCCAGCTGGGTCTCCTTGTGCGCCCGCACGACGGACCCGATCAGACCCGCGACGACGAAGACGGCAGCCACCGCACTGCCGATGACCAGCCATCGCTGCCACCGCACCTTGCGGACCTCTGCCCCTGGCGTCTGCGGACTCTTAGCCGTGGAGCGCTTCACTTCCACCCATCCTCAACCTCTGATCACCGCATGCCTCTGCGGATAGGGGTTCAGGATGTCATGCGGCGCTGTGAACCCTTCAACCGGATCCTGGCGTGAGCTGGTAAAGAATCGCGCCGCCGACCGTGCCGACCTCCCGGTACTGCCGGGCGAGCAGGGCCGCGAGCGGAGCGATGTGATCCGGCGCATACGGCGCGCCCCTGGAGTCGTCCACGATCAGCTCCGGCGGCCGCGAGCGGAGCTCCTGCTCGAAGACGGTCCAGGCGCCCGCCATGCCCCTCGCCACGCCGACGCCCCTGCCGTCGCGCCCGCCGGCGAAGTTGGTGAGCAGGCCCGCCGTGAGGTAGCGGCTGGCGGGCGTGCGGTCGGCCAGCCAGTAGATCTCCGGATGCATCCCCCAGACCAGGACCGACTGCCGCGGGGTGGTCCGGGCGTCGATCGCGGCGGCCACGGCCCGGGCCCTGGTCACGTCCGTGGTCGGCGACACGAGCCCGAGTACGAGGAAGACGGCGCTCGCCGCCGCCGTCCACACCACCGCGGTCCGGGTCCAGCGCCCTCCGAGGCGGACCAGCGCGGCGGTGCCGAGCAGGGCCAGCGGCGGCACGAGTTGGAGGTAGTAGTGGCCGAAGAAGTGCAGTCCGGTCATGACGCCGAGTACGGAGCCGCCGAACCAGATCCACAGGTCGCCGTCCTCGCGCAGCGAGGCACGCGGGCGCCGGGCGACGGCGAGGACCAGCACGAGCCCGGCGGCGGCGAGGATCCCGGCGTTGCCGGCGGCACGGCCCAGAGCGGTCAGCCAGGCGCCGTCGAGGGCGGCGTAGTCGCCGCTTCCGGAGACGACCCAGAAGAGGAAGTTCCCCGGCCCGGTGAGCAGCGCGAGGGCCAGGACCGGGAGCACGCAGCCGAGCGCCAGCCGCAGCAGCCCTCGGGCCCGCCCTCCGCCGCGTGTCCGGTACAGCATCCACAGAATCGGCAGCAGCACCGCTCCGCCGGTCTGCTTCACCATCGCGGCGGCGGCGGTGGCGACCCCGGCGGCGCCCCAGAGGCGACGGTCGGCGAGCCAGAACGCGGCCGCGGTGGCGGGCAGCATGAAGACCTCGAAGGTGGCCGCCTGGGTGTCCTCCGGGGCGAGCCCGGTGCTCAGCAGCACGCAGAACACGCCCGCGACCGTCCCCGCACTCCCGCCCCAGCGCCGCCGCGCGACGGAGGCCACCAGCAGCGCGGTGACCAGCAGCGCGGCCAGTGCGAGCACGCGCAGCGGCCACAGGGAGACCGGCCCGAACACCTGGAAGGCGCCCTGGTAGAGCCAGGGCAGCAGCGGCGGCTTCCGGTCCACGACATCGCCGTAGAGCGTCCCCCCGGCCGCGAGCATCCGCGCCTCGGTGGCGAGGTACCCCTCGTCGGGGCTCCAGAACGCCCGCAGGAACATCGGCAGATGCGTGACGACCACCAACGCGCCGAGGAGCAGTGGCAACCACCCGGGGGCGCGGGGAACGGCGCGAGCAACCGCCTGGCCGGGACGGCCCTGCCCGCTCGGCGACCCACCGCCTCGGTGGCCGGTCGCGCCGTTCCTCACGCCCCTGGCGTCCTGCAACTGCCTCTCCGCTCCACCGCGTCGCCCACGCGCCGCTGCGCGGCGCCCGCTGCCCCAGGGGCGCGGGGACACCGCGCGAGGAACCACCCGAAGGGGACGGCCCTGCTCGCCCCGGCGAATCGGCCACCCGGGTGGCTTCTCGCGTCCACACGGCGAAGCCGACAGGCAAAGCCCCGCGCCCCTGAGGAGAGGCAACCGGCTCTTCTCCTCAGGATGCCGCGCCAGGCGCCAAAGGCGCGCGGTTCCCCGCGCCCCTGGCCCGGACGCCGCCGCTACAGCACCGCCGCCGGGTCCAGGGAGATCTTGGCGACCAGCGCGGCCGCCTTCTCCGCCACACCCTCGGCGGTGAGGCCGATCTCGGCGAGGATCTGGTCGCGGCTGGCGTGGTCGAGGAACTGCTGCGGGATTCCCAGATCCCGCAGCGGGACGTCCACGCCGGCGTCGCGCAGGGCCTGGGCGATGGTCGCGCCCACGCCGCCGACGCGGCCGTTGTCCTCGACGGTGATCACCGCGCGGTGACGCGCGGCCAGCGCGGGCAGCTCGGGGTCGACCGGCTTGACCCAGCGCGGGTCGATCACGGTCGCGCTGATGCCCTGGGCCGCCAGCCGCTCGGCCGCGTCCAGGCAGGTCGTGGCCATCGCGCCGATCGCGACGATCAGCACGTCGGCGTCCGCGCCGTCCACGCTGCCGTCGCGCAGCACGTCCATGCCGCCGACACGCCCCACCGCGGGGACCGCCGGGCCGACCGTGCCCTTGGAGTAGCGGACCACCGTGGGCGCGTCCTCGACCGCGACCGCCTCGCGCAGCTGCGCGCGCAGCTGGTCCGAGTCGCGCGGCGCGGCCAGCCGCAGGCCGGGGACGACCTGGAGGATCGACATGTCCCACATGCCGTTGTGCGAGGCGCCGTCGGTGCCGGTGACGCCCGCACGGTCCAGCACGAAGGTCACACCGCACCTGTGCAGCGCCACGTCCATCAGGACCTGGTCGAAGGCGCGGTTCAGGAAGGTCGCGTAGACCGCGACGACCGGGTGCAGGCCGCCGGTGGCCAGGCCCGCCGCGGAGACGGCGGCGTGCTGCTCGGCGATGCCGACGTCGTAGGTGCGCTCGGGGAACTCCTTGGCGAAGGGGGCCAGCCCGACCGGGTGCAGCATCGCGGCCGTGATCGCCACCACGTCGCGCCGCTCGCGGCCGATGGCGACCATCTCCTCGCCGAAGACCGAGGTCCAGTCCTGGCCGGCGGTCTTCACCGGCAGACCGGTGTCCGGGTGGATCACCGGGACCGCGTGGAAGCGGTCCTCCTCGTTCTGCTCGGCCGCGCGGTAGCCGCGGCCCTTCTGGGTGAGGCAGTGCACGATGACCGGGCCGCCGAAGCCGCGGGCGCGACGCAGCGCGGACTCGACCGCCTGGACGTCGTGGCCGTCGATCGGGCCGACGTACTTGAGGCCCAGGTCCTCGAACATGCCCTGCGGGGCGATGAAGTCCTTGAGGCCCTTCTTCGCGCCGTGCAGCGTCTCGAAGAGCGACTGGCCGACGACCGGGGTGCGCTGCAGCGCGTCCTTGCCCCAGGACAGGAAGCGCTCGTAGCCCTGGGTGGTGCGCAGCGTGGCGAGGTGGTTGGCCAGACCGCCGATGGTCGGCGAGTAGGAGCGCTCGTTGTCGTTGACCACGATGATCACCGGACGGTCCTGGGACTCGGCGATGTTGTTCAGCGCCTCCCAGGCCATGCCGCCGGTCAGCGCGCCGTCGCCGATCACCGCGACGACGTGGCGGTCGCCGTGGCCCTGCTGCTGGTTCGCCTTGGCCAGGCCGTCGGCGTAGCCGAGGACGGTGGAGGCGTGCGAGTTCTCGATCACGTCGTGCTCGGACTCGGCGCGCGACGGGTAGCCGGACAGGCCGCCCTTGATGCGCAGCTGGGAGAAGTCCTGACGACCGGTGAGGATCTTGTGGACGTAGGACTGGTGCCCGGTGTCGAAGAGGATCCGGTCCTTGGGCGATTCGAAGACCCGGTGGAGCGCGATGGTCAGCTCGACGACGCCGAGGTTCGGCCCCAGGTGGCCGCCCGTCTTGGAGACCTCCTCGACCAGGAATCCCCGGATCTCCTCGGCCAGAACGGCCAGCTGTCCCGGGCTGAGACGGTCAAGATCGCGCGGTCCCCGAATGCGGGTCAGCAGGGCCACCCGTTCCTCCTCTATCTCTGTCGGCACCGGGCGCCGTCGCCCGTTGCCCTTGCTTCCGGGACGGCCGAGGCGCCCGAATCCGCTCAGTCTAGTTGCCCGTCCCGAACGCGCGACTGCCCGGCACCGGAGCGGTATCGGTGCCGGGCAGTCCTTTTGCGATCCGTCAGCCCCGCGAGCGGGTCCTCCCCCTCAAGAGTCGCCGCTCACGTTGCGGAGGGCCGACGGCGTTCTGCGCCCGTTCGGGCGAACAATCCGGTCGGGGCGGCGGTCAGCCGCGGCCCGAGGACTTCTGGGTGCGGCGGGCCAGCGAGTCGACGATCACGGCGGCGAGGAGCACGATGCCCATGATCATGTACTCGAAGTCCTGGTTCAGGCTCTGCATGTTCAGGCCGTACTGGATCGACGAGATCACCAGCATGCCCAGGAACGCGGACCAGACCCGGCCGCGACCACCGAAGAGGCTGGTGCCGCCGATGACCGCCGCGGCGATCGCCATCATCAGGTTGTTCGGGTCGGAACCGCTCTGGCTGGCCGCACCGGTCTCGGCCGCGATGGCCAGACCGCCGAGGGCGGCGAAGGCGCCCGAGATCGAGTAGACCGAGATCCGGATCGCGGCCACCGAGATGCCCGCGCGGCGGCTCGCCTCGATGTTGCCGCCGACCGCGAAGATCTTGCGGCCGTAGGAGGTCCGGCGGAGCACGAAGTCGCAGATGATCAGCAGGGCGAGGAAGACGATGAGCGCGTCCGGCACGCCGCGGTCCTGGTTCAGCACGTAGGCGGCGGCGAACGCGCCCACGGCCAGCAGCACCACACGGATCAGCAGCTCACCGGTCGGCTTGAACGGCACCCCGGCCTTGCGGCGGCGGGCCTGCTCGCTGAAGTTGCCGTACGCGGCCGAGGCGACGGCCAGCACGGCGAGGATGTAGCCGCCGGAGATGTCGCCGTTGAGGAAGTAGGTGCCACCGGACAGGTAGTGGTTCAGGCCCTGGTCGGTGAGGTTGATGGTGCCGGTCGAGCCCAGGACCCAGAGCATCGCGCCCTGCCAGACCAGGAAGCCGGCCAGGGTGACGATGAAGGCCGGCACGCCGATCTTGGCGAAGATCCAGCCGTGCACCGCACCGATGCCCGCGCCGGTCAGCACCGTGGTGACGACCGCCAGCCACGGGTTCATCCCGTGGGTGACCGCCAGCACCGCGTAGATCGCGGCGGACAGACCGCTGACGGAACCGACCGAGAGGTCGATCTCGCCCAGCAGCAGCACGAAGACGAGGCCGACGGCGATCAGGCCGACGCCGGGCATCCAGTAGGCGACGTAGGTGGCGGTCGACGGGCTGAAGTACTTGCTGTCGTTCAGGCCGAAGACCAGCCAGATCACCGCGAGCCCGACGATGACCGGCAGCGAGCCGATCTCGCCGCCGCGCACCTTGCGCTTGAACTCGCTGAGGTAACCGGCCAGGCCCTCCTCGCGCACGAGCAGGCGCGGGTCGATGGCGGGGGGCGGGGTCTTCTCGGGAGTCTTGGTGTAGTTGCTCACTTCGCTACCTCCGCCGTGCGCGCCTGACGCCGGGTCACCGCGTTGTCGGTGGCGCCGGTGATCGCGGCGATGATGGTCTCCTGGGTGGTCTGCTGGACCGGGAAGGTTCCGTTGTTCTTCCCCAGCCGCAGCACGGCGACGGTGTCCGCGACGGCGCGGACGTCGGCCATGTTGTGGCTGATCAGGATGACGCCGAGGTTGCGCTCGCGCAGCCGCTCGACCAGGTCGAGGACCTGGGCGGTCTGTTCGACGCCGAGGGCGGCGGTCGGCTCGTCGAGGATGACGACCTTCGGGTCGCCGATCAGCGAGCGGGCGATGGCGACGACCTGGCGCTGACCGCCGGAGAGACCCGCGATCGGGATCCGCACGCTGGGGATGCGGATGGACAGGGTGTCCAGCAGCTCCCGCGCCTTCTGCTCCATCGCGACCTCGTCGAGCGTCCCGCGACGCTTGAGCTCACGGCCGAGGAACAGGTTGCCGACCACGTCGAGGTTGTCGCAGAGCGCCAGGTCCTGGTACACGGTGGCCACGCCCAACTGCTGGGCGTCGTGCGGGCGCTGGATCGAGACCGAGCGCCCCTGCCACTCGATCACGCCCTCGTCGATCGGGTGCACGCCCGCGATCGTCTTGACCAGGGTGGACTTGCCGGCTCCGTTGTCACCGACCAGGGCCACCACCTCTCCGGCGTGGACCTCCAGCTCGACGTCGGTCAGCGCCTGGACGGCGCCGAACCGCTTGGAGACTCCGCGCAACGCCAGTACGGGCGCGCTTGTCACGTGAACCAACTCCTTCTCCGCACCCGGTGCCTCGGGTGGGTTGCCGCGCCGTCCGTGGCGCCTGCGAGGTAGTGCATATAGCTCTGACTTGACTGTCCCGCGCCGACTCCCGCACGGGAACCCCGTGCGGGAGTCGGCAACTGACGGACCGGATGCCGGCGGACCGGCTACCTGCTGATCTGCTTACTTGACGCCGGCGGCGGTGCAGGCGGCGGCGAAGTCCGAGGTGCAGATCTGCGCGGCGGTGTAGAGGTTGTCGGCGACGACGGTGCTCTCCACGTTCGCCTTGGTCACCAGGACCGGGGTCAGCAGGTCGGAGGGGACCTGGTCGCCCGAGCCGCTGGTCTTGGTGGCGGTGGCCACCGAGGAGACGCCGGTGCCGTTCAGCAGGTCGACGGCCAGGGTCGCGGCGGCCTCGGCCTCCGGCTTGTACGCCTTGTAGACGGTGTACGCCTGGGTGCCGGCGATGATCCGCTGGACCGCGTCGAGCTGCGCGTCCTGGCCACCGATCGGGGCCTTGACGCCCGCGGTCTTCATCGAGGTGACGATACCGGCGGCCATGCCGTCGTTCGCGGAGTAGACACCGGCGACGTTCGCGGCGCCGAGCTGGTTGAAGGCGGCGGTGGCCTTCTGCGCGGCGACGTCGGGCTTCCACAGGCCCGAGGCGTCGTAGGCGATGTTGACCTTGCCCTGGACGGCCTTGGTGAAGCCGGCCTTGAAGTCGGCGGCGTTCGGGTCGGCCGAGTCACCGTCGATCTCCACGACCTTGGCGCTCGGGGTGGCCTTGGCGCCCATGGCGTCCAGCAGGCCCTGGCCCTGCAGCTCGCCGACCTTCTCGTTGTCGAAGGAGACGTAGGCGTCGACCGGGCCCTGGGCCAGGCGGTCGTACGCGACGACCTTGATGCCCTTGGCCTTGGCGGCCATGACCGAGGACTTGATCTGCGCGGAGTCCTGCGCGTCGACGACCAGGACCTTGACCCCGGCGTTGATCATCGTCTGGACCTGCTGCGCCTGCGTCTGCGGGCTGCCACCGGCGTTGGCGTACTTGACCTCGACGTTCGGGGCGAGGGCCTTGACCTTCGCCTCGAACAGCGGCTTGTCGAACTGCTCGTACCGGGTGGTGGTGTTCTCGGGGAGCAGCAGGCCGATGGCCTGGGCCCCGCCGCTCGCGGCGGAAGCGGAAGAAGAGCTGCTGGCGGTGGTGCCGGCCTTGCCACAAGCGGCCAGGCCGAGAGCGATCGAAACGGCAGTGGTGACCACGACCGTGCGGCGCAGTGTGCTGTTCATCGTTGGGGTGCCTCCCTGACGCGGTCGCAACGTTGCGAACCGAGGTGTGAGGGAGTCAACCCCGCGCAGCCAGATGGCGTCAATAAGTAAAACCGAGGAAGGTTCAATCCGAACCCATTCGTTATCTTCCTGAAGACATGGCGGCGAAGTGGTGCCCGGAATCCGGACGTCAGCCCGTCGGCAATGCGTTGGAATCGCTCATTTCGGACATGACCAACGCCAAGGCTCCAAGGACCTCGGCCCGTCCGCCGAGGGTTCCGGGCACCACCGAGAGCTGCCGCGCGGCGCTCGGGATCGCGTAGCGGGCGACCGACTCGCGGATCGGGTCGAGCACCAGGTCGCCGGCCTCGGCCAGATCGCCGCCGAGGATCACCCGGCGCGGGTTCAGCAGGTTGCACATGTTGGCGACGCCGGTGCCGATCTGGCGGCCCGCGTCCGCGATCACCCGACGGCAGCCCAGGTCGCCGCGCTGCGCCAGCTGGACGACCTTGGGCATGGTCAGGTCCTGGCCGTGGCTCTGCTGCAGCAGACCGAGGATGTGCCGGGCGCTGACGAAGGTCTCCAGGCAGCCGCGGTTGCCGCAGCGGCAGACCGGGCCCGCCTCGTCGAGGGTGATGTGGCCGATCTCGCCGGCGGTGCCGCCCGGGCCGCGGTAGATCTGCCCGGAGATGACCAGCCCGGCGCCGACACCGCTGGAGACCTTGATGTAGGCGAGGTCGGAGAGTCCGCGTCCGGCGCCCCAGACCAGCTCGCCCAGCGCGCCGAGGTTGGCGTCGTTGTCCACCCTGACCGGCATGCCGAGGCGGCTGGAGAGCTCCTGGGCGGGAGTGATCCCGGTCCAGCCGGGCAGGATCGCCGTGGAGCCGAGGGCGCCGGTCTCCACGTCGATCGGGCCGGGGACGCCGAGGCCGACGCCGATGACCTTCTCCGCGGGGAAGCCGGTCTGCTCCAGCAGCCGGGCCACCAGCTGCTCGGTGCGGCCGAAGCCCTGGTCGGCCGAGGCGTCGGTGTCGAGCGGCTCGCTCTCCTCGGCGAGCACCCGGTGGGCCAGGTTGCCGATGGCCACCCGCAGGTGGGAGTGCCCGAAGTCGACGCCGACGACGATGCCCGCGTCCGCGCTGAGCGAGACGCTGCGGGCCCGGCGGCCGCCGGAGGAGGTCGGCGTGACGACCACCGTCCCCGCCTCGCTGAGCTCCCTGACGATGTTGGAGACCGTCGCGGCGGAGAGGCCGGTGCTGCGGGCGATCTCGGCCTGGGTCAGCGATCCCGCCATCCGGACCGCCCGGAGCACACGCTCCAGGTTGGCCCGGTGCAGCGACGACTGGGATCCCGGCGTTTCCACGGACATCTGCGTTCCATCCTCACCGTCGCGCCCTTGCGACGGAGCCCTCGTTGCGGCCTTGGATTCGGCCTTGAATACAACTTCTGAACTCCAAGGAGAGCCAAAGGGGTGAAGTCATGTCAAGGCTGAACGGAGAGGAGATTCGCAAAAGTTGCCGATTGGCGGCCGGAGGCCGGTCGGTGCGCAGGCGGGCAGGCGAAGGCAGTGCCTGACTTCAGGCGACACCCCGGACCCGGCGGACGAGTGCCCCGCCGACGACGGTGACCAGGGCAGTCGCCAGATACAGGCCGGTGTAGCCGCCGAGGTGGGCGATGATCGGCGCGGCCAGGACGGGGGCGAGGACCTGCGGCCCCGAGTTGGCGATATTGATCACACCGAGATCCTTGGCCCGGTCCCGCGCCACGGGCAGCACCTGGGTCACCAGCGCCTGGTCGACGGCGAGGTAGATCCCGAATCCGGCGCCGAGCACCGCGGCGGCGGCCATCGCCGCCCCCCAGCTGTGCAGGAAGGCGAGGATCAGCGCGGCCACGCCCATGATCACCGCACAGGCCACGACGAAGGGCCTGCGCCGTCCGATCCGGTCCGAGAGCACCCCGGCCGGGATCGCGGTGAGCGCCGCGCAGACCGTGTAGATGACGGTGAGGATCAGCACACCCGTGCCGGGGTCGCCGTAGTGGACCGAGTCGGTGAGGTAGTAGAGGAGGTAGAGCGTGCCGAGGGCGTTGCCCAGATTGATCAGGAACCGGGTCAACCAGGCCCAGCCGAAGTCCGGGTGCTGCCGCGGGCTCACCCAGAGCGTCCTGGCGAAGGCACGCGGGTCGAAGGCGGGCCGCAGGGCGCGCGGCAGTGCGGGCTCCCGCTGGCGCAGCACGAAGGGCAGCGCCAGGACGACGGTCAGCAGCGCGAGCAGTCCGTAGCCGGACCAGACGCCGGTCACCAGCAGCGTGGTGATCAGCGCGCCGAGCACCAGGCCGAGCGACTGCATGATCCCGGTCCATCCGCTGACCTGGGCCCGCTGCTCGACCGGCACCCGGTCGGCGACCGGCGTGCTCACCCCGGCGAGCATCGCGTTCAGCCCCGCCTGCGCCAGGCACCACCCGAGCGCGACGCCCCAGACCGTGTGCTGCGCGGCGGTCACCGCGAGCCCGCCAGCCCCGGCGACCGCTCCCCCGAGGATCCACGGCCGCCGCCGCCCGAACCGGCTCACCGTCCGGTCGGAGAGCGCGCCGGCGACCGGGTTCGCGACGACGGCGACGAGCGCGCCGAGGCCGGTGACGAGAGAGAGGGCGTTGTTCTTGTCGTGCGGATCGATGTGTTCGAGCTGCAGCGGGAGCAGGATCTGGATCGGCGTCATGAAGGCCATGAAGACGGCGAGCGTGGCCAGCGACAGCCCCACGGTCCACCCGGGCCGCATCCGCTCGACCGGCTCGGCGAACACCTCGGCGGCGTCGGCGGCGACGCTCTCGTGCACGGCCTGGTTCATGGCGGCCCTTCCAGCCATATGAGCAGTGCTCATGTTTCCCGGAGTTTAGGACCCGCGGAGGCTTTTGGGTAGAGGCAACGCGGCATCCGCGCCCGCCACTCCCGGGCCCGGTGCGAACAGCCGAAGCAGAGCCCTTCACGGCCGACCGCTACCGACCGACCGTCGAGCCGAGAGACCGTGGGAACTTCCCGGTAGCCCACCGATATAGAAGCAGTAGCACCCTTCGGCACGGTGTGGGTGGCGCAGACAAGTACGCCACCCACCCGATGAGATGGGAACTGCCACCACCATGACTCCAGCGCTGAAGCGGAACATGGCACGACTGCTCGGCTCTCTCGCCCTGGCCTCCCCACTGCTTCTCGGGGTGACCGTGCCCGCCCACGCCTCAACGAGCAAGATCTACAACTCCTGCTCGAACGGGGGTTGGGGCACCTGCCTCTACTTCAACTCGAACGGCGCGGGGGCGACCTGGGGGGTCGACGCCTCCGTCCCCGATCTCATCGGCTACTACTACTACTGCGGAGCTGGTGTGGGCGACTGCCTCAACGAGTACGCCTTCTCCGGAGGCAACGGCGCCGGCTACCCGGTGAAGAGCAACGCGGCCTCGATCGACAACGGCTTCACGCTCTCGGAGCAGTACGTCTACACCGGCAGCTCGTACGGCGGTGCCCGACAGGCCATCAACCCCGACTACCAGTACACCTACGGTTGGGTGAACCTCAACTCGACCCTCAAGAACCACGACGCCTCCCTGTACGCCGTCAGTTGCGGCTGCGGCTGATGCGTACTGGTGCGTCCAGAGTTCCATCTGCGGGTGTCGCCGTGGTGCTCGCGTTCATCGCGGCCACAGCGGCGTGCTCGACCTCCGGAAGTTCGTCGTCCTCCACTCGCGGGCCGGGATCGGACCTTCCGACCTCTCTGTCCGGGAACTCGGCCGACAACCTGACCCAAGGTCTCCTGCTTCCGCTCGAAGCCTATATGGAGACCGATTCCGAATCGCTGACGCTGCAGAACGCCGGCCTCGCGCTGGAATCCACGTGCATGGCCCGATACGGCTTCAGGACACCGAGCCGCGTGGTCCACGCGTCCATGCCACCCGGACATGACGCGGCCAACATGGAGCGCCGCTACGGAGTTTCCGATCTCGCGATCGCGCAACGCTACGGATACCACCTCGAAACGCCGATTCCCAAGAACGACCCGGCGAGCGAGCAGATGACTCCGCAGGAGAAGTCGGTGTTCGCCGGAGGCTCCAGGGGTGGGAACGGACTCATGGTGCCCCTGAGAGAGTTCGGCGGCCTGCCCGTGCCGACGGGTGGCTGCGCCGGTGAGGCGATGCGACGGATCGGGGACGCGAACGTCGACTCCGGTCTCCCGGAGCGGCTCGACATGGAGAGTCTGGACCGTTCCGCTGCCGATCCGCGTGTCCAGGCGGCCCTCGGGGCCTGGACAACGTGCATGGCCGCCAAGGGCTACCACGCGGACAGCCCCGAAACCATGGACCGCGTCGTCCCGTTCGCATCGACCCCGTCCGCCACGCCGACGGAGATCAAGGTGGCGGTCGCGGACGTCCTCTGCAAGAAGTCGACCGGTCTGGTCACGATTTGGGCCAACGCCGAGACCAAGGTCCAGAACTCCATGATCGAACAGAATCAGATCCCCCTGACCAACGAGCGGAAACAGCTCGATGCCGCGATCAAGAACGCGGCAGCCCTTCTTGGATGAGCCGATGACGTCCAGCGACAGTCACCGGCACGGGGAAGACAGGCAAACGGGGAAACCATGAGGAATTTTCGACGATCGGTTCATGATCCGAGGGCTCGTCACGTCGTGAGCGCTGCGGTCGTCCTCGGCGCACTGCTCACTGCTTCGGCCTGTTCATCGGGGGTGAGCGCCAGCAGGAGCTCTTCGGTGGGGTCGGGTTCGGCGTCCGCAGGGGCTGTTGCGTCCGGCGCGCCGGACGTCGGCCTGGCCAAGGGGATGGTGCTTCCCCTCGAGGCGTACATGGAGAGCTACGACCAGGAGCAGACGATCTCGGCCGCGCTCGCCAAGGCCGAGACCTCCTGCATGGCCGGCTACGGCTTCAGCTACAGCCCCGACCAGCAGGCCGGCTCGGCCCCGCTGAGCAGCGACGACGCCAACATGCCGCGGCGGTACGGAATCACCGACCGCGCCCAGGCGGCGCAGTACGGCTACCACGTCGCCGGCGACGCGACCAGCCCGCAGCCGCCCGCACCGCTGTCCCCACAGGAGCACCTCGTGCTCACCGGGGCGTCCGCCGGCGGGCGTGTGCCGGCGTCGCTGCCCACCTACGCGGGCCGGGCCATTCCCGCCGGTGGGTGCGCGGGCGCGGCCGGCCGAAAGCTCGGGGTCACCTTCGACACGAGTCTGGCCGACAAGCTGGCCTACGACAGCCTGAATCAGTCACAGGCCAGCCCTCGCGTACAGACCGCACTACGGCAGTGGTCGCAGTGCATGCACAGCCATGGCTATGAGGTCGACGTTCCCTTCCATGCCCCGACGTTGGCACCCTCCAGCGCCGGACCGTCGGCAAGCCGCCAGGAGATCGCGGTCGCCCTCGCCGACGTGGACTGCAAGGCGAGTGCGGATCTCGTACGGACCTGGTTCACGGTCGAGTGCGCGGTCGAGCAGCAACAGATCGAACAGCACCAACTCGCGCTGACCGAGGAACGTGACCAGATCGCGGCCGCGGTCAGGCGATCTGTCGCAGCAGCGGCCTGAAGGACGGACGTTCCGTCTCCCCAACAGTCAGAAACTCAGACAGGAGCAATGATGATCAAGAGCTTCGCCTCCGGTCGCGCCGGAATGGTGTTGAGCGGTGCCCTCATCCTCAGTGGGCTCGCTCTGACCAACCCGACGGCCGCCAATGCGGCGGACTACTACTTCTCGCGCCCCACCAACTGCAATTGGGCCGACTACGGGCTCGTGCTGCACTACAACTCGCTCAACTCGGCAAAGCAGCCGCAGGGGGCGGAGGCAACGATCTGCAGCGACATGCCGGACTACAACAACGAAATCGTTTTCACCGGCGAGCAGACCTGGGACCACTACAAGTACGTCTACGACATCGCCCCCTGGGACCCCTACCTCTCCCAGCCCGGAATGGGTCAGGCCGTGAAGAACAACGCCGCCTCGGCTGCGCTGGACGACTCGGCCCACCACTACGTCATCTACTACAACAGCAACTACCAGGGAGCCTCCCAGGCCATCCACTGGTACCAGGCCACGGCCGGCGGTGTGAACGGTGCGGTGAACCTCGACTCCACTCTGAAGAACAACGACGCCTCGCAGCGCTGGCTGGCCGGCCGGTAGATCGAGGTGACCATTGATGTGAGCACTCACCCCGACCCGCTGCGCCGAAGGCGCAAGGCCGTCCTGGTTGCCGCAGTGGCCGCGCTGCTGGTCTCGGGCGGCGGTGTGGTCGGCGCGGGATTCGTGCAGTCGCCTTCCCAGGCGGCGGCGGACACGCTCCCCCCACGGGCGAGCGTCATCACGGCGCCGGTCGAGCGTCAGGTGCTGCGCCAGACCGTCGTGCTCCGCGGCACGTTCTCGGACGGTCGTACCGTCTCGGCCACGCCGACCAGCGTGGCCGGGACGGCCTCGGCCCCCACCGGGGCAGGGGCCGGGACCGGATTGATGGTCACCGCGGTGTTCGTGTACCAGGGTGATCTGGTCCGCGCGGGTCGGCCGTTGGTCGAGTACTCGGGCAGGCCCGTCTTCGCCCTGCCTGGCGTGCTGCCGATGTACCGCGACCTGGTGCCGACGGCCCGTGGCAAGGACGTGGCGCAACTCCAGGCAGCTCTGCACTCGCTCGGGTACTCGACGGGGCCGGACGGGGAGGGGACCTTCGGACCGGGCACGAAGCGCGCGGTGACGCACCTCTACAGATCCATGGGTTATGACACGCCGGTCACAGGGGCGGCGACGGCAGCCGCCGTTAAGGCGGCGCAACAACAGCTCGACACCCTGCGCGCGCAACACGGGGCGTCCCCGTCCCAGCTGGCACAGGCGCAGACGGACCTCGCGCAGGCCGAGGCCGCTGACGGAACCATGGTGCCGGCTTCCGAGGTGGTGTTCGTGCCCACACTGCCGGCCAGGGTGGCCGGCGTGCCGGTCGCGGTCGGCGACACGGTGAAGGGGCCGGTCATCACGCTGGCGCGTGGCGGCATGACGTTGACCGGAATGCTCGATCCATCCGTCGGTGGACTGGTGAAGGCGGGGATGCGCGTGAGCGTGCTGTCGGAGACGACCGGGCAGCAGGCGGCGGGAACCGTGGACTCCGTGGGTTCGCTGACCACCTCTTCGGGCACGGCATCCGGAGCGGATGCCGCCGCTCCGGGGGGAACCGCGCCGACAGACGCGGGACCGGCCTATCTGCCCCTGATCGTCAGGCCCGACCAACCGTGGCCCAACTCCTTCGCCGGACAGGACGTCCGCATCACCATCACGGCGGCGGCTACCTCGGGACCTGTTCTCGCGGTCCCGGAGGCGGCGATCTCCGCAGGTGCGGACACCCGCACCACGGTGACCGTCCAGGACGGCGGCGGAGCACTGCGAACCGTCACGGTCAGTACCGGCGTCTCGGCGGACGGCATGGTCGAGGTCACCCCGACCGCCGGGGTCCTCGCCACCGGGGACCGGGTCGTGGTGGGCCAGTGAGCGAGGAAGCAACGGCCGACGCCGTACTCGAGCTGCGCGGTGTCAGCCGCACTTACCCGGGGCAGCAACCCGTCCACGCTCTGCACCCTCTCGATCTCACGGTCCATCGGGGTGACTTCCTGGCAGTACTCGGCCCCTCCGGATCGGGTAAGTCCACCTTGCTCAACCTGTTGGGGCTGCTGGACCGTCCGACCTCCGGCATCCTCAAGTTGGCCGGCCACGATGTGGCCAGGTTGAGCGAGCGGGACCGCGCCGCCCTGCGAGGCCGCCGGATCGGCTTCGTCTTCCAGGCCTTCCACCTGCTCCCCTACCGGAGCGCCGCGGAGAACGTCGCGCTGGCCCAGGTCTACCTCCACACCAGGCCTGCCGAGCGCCGTCAGCGAGCCAGTGATGCGCTGTGCCGGGTGGGTCTCGGACATCGACTCACGGCCATGCCGACCACACTGTCCGGCGGCGAGCGACAACGTGTCGCCATCGCGCGGGCACTGATCAACACACCTGACCTGGTGCTGTGCGACGAGCCGACCGGAAACCTGGACAGCCGCACCGCGGAGTCCGTCATGGATCTCCTGGATGAGCTCAACAGGTCCGGCGTCACCTTGGTCGTCATCACGCATGATCCCCAGGTCGCGAGCCGGGCCCACAGGTCCATCCGGCTGCGTGACGGCAGGCTGACGCCCGGGCCGGACGGCAGCCCGTCGGACGCACTCCTCGCGGGGGCCCGCGATGTCTGACCCGGCGCCGATCGACCGCACGCGTCCGCGCGTCCGCGACACCCTCTCCGAAGCGCTGACCGGCCTGGTACAGCGTCCCGCCCGCTCGGCCCTCACGATGCTCGGCACGCTCCTCGGGGTCGGGGCGTTCGTGGCCGTCCTGGGCCTGACCTCCACGGCGACGGGACAGATCGGGCATTCGTTCAACGTCCTGGAGGACACCACCGTCACCATCCACGACAATCCGACACCGGGCCAGGGCGCCACGGCCAGAGGTGCGGCGATGGACTTCCCGCAGGACAGCGACGACCGCCTGCAGGCCCTCAACGGCGTGCTGACCGCCGGAGTGTGGTGGGTCGTCCCGCTGCGCAATCCGCTCGTCTCGGCTCGCCCTGACCTCTCGGGTGCCTCGACGGCCCGGCCGGACAGCGACGTGTCCGTGTACGCGCTCTCCCCCGGCGCCGTCCAGGCGATGCAGCCCCGCCTTGCCGCAGGCACGGTCTACAACGCCTTCCACCAGAGCCACCGCGAACACGTCTGCCTGCTCGGCGCGGCCGCCGCCCGCCAGTTGGGCATCTCCCGGGTCGACAACCAACCTGCGGTGTTCGTCAACGGCGTCGCCTACACCGTGCTGGGGATCGTCGCCGACACCGAGTCGCTTCCGCAGACCCTTCTCGGCATGATGATCCCCTCCAGCACGGCCCTCTCCCTCTACGGCCCACCTGTCGACTCCCCCGCCCAGGCCCTGGTGCACACCCGCCTCGGGGCAGCTCAACTCATCGCCCGCCAGGCCCCGCTGGCCCTCCGTCCCGACCAGCCCGGCCTGCTGCAGGCCGTTCCGCCACCCGACCCGCACAGCCTGCGGGACCAGGTCAGCCGTGACCTGTCCAGCCTCTTCCTGGTCCTGGCCGCCATCTGTCTGGTCATCGGGGCCGTCGGCATCGCCAACACCACGCTGGTCGCCGTCCTGGAGCGGACCGGTGAGATCGGGCTGCGACGATCCATGGGCGCCCGACCACGCCACATCGCGACACAGTTCCTTGCCGAATCGACTGCACTGGGCCTCCTCGGAGGCCTGGTGGGAACGAGCTGCGGCGTGGCCACCGTCGTGGCGACCGCACTGGCGAAGCACTGGACGGCGGTGATCGACCCGTTGACGGTCCTGCCCGCCCCACTGATCGGCGCAGGGATCGGCCTGCTCGCCGGCCTCTACCCGGCTCTTCGGGCCGCCCGCATCGAACCGCTCGAGGCCTTGCGCCACTGACGGCCCGACGCCGCCGACACACCCCCTTTCCACCCGTTCGAGACACGGAGCGACGACAGACATGTCATGGACCCGACGCAAGATCCGCAGTCTGGCACTCGCCGCGGCTCTCCCGGCTGGACTCCTCATCACCGCCCCCACCGCCACAGGCGCCACCAGCCCGTCCTGCACTCCCGGCGGGAGCTACATCACCGCCGCCCGGAGCGGCGCCCACACCGGCTACGACCGACTCGTCCTGGACGTCTCCGGCAGCGCTCTGCCGGCCTGGACCGCCGCCCTGACGACCGACAACACCTACCCGATGCCCTCGGGCGACTCCAAGACCTACCTCATCCCCGGCCAGAAGTACCTCGATCTGCAGTTCACCGGCGTGACGACCACTGACAAGGTCACCGGCGCCGACTGCTACACCACCGCCAATCCGCTGGCCGTCAACCTGCCCGCCCTCAAGGGCATTCAGCGGACCAGCGACTTCGAGGGCTACCTCGACCTCGGCCTCTCCCTGGACGGCGTCACCAGCTTCCAGGTCTTCACCCTCACCTCCCCGGCCCGCGTCGTCATCGACGTCCACCACTGACCATCTCCCGGCACCTCTCTCACCGTTCGACGAAGGCAAAGGAGTAGCGTTGAAAATCCGCATACGCGGGAATCCGCTCAGGGTTGCTGCGGTCGCCGCAGTGATCGGCGGGTTCGTGACCCCCACCAGTGCGGCGGTCGCCTCGCAGCCGCTTCCTGTCGTGGGCGCCCAGACAGCTTCGGCACCGCAGTCCGTCGCCGCGAACGCCGCGGTGAACAATCCGGACGCCACCCTTCCCAAGGGCTGGAAGACCTCGCAGGACCGGGCCGTGACCGTCAGCGGCGACCAGTCGGGCCTGCATGTGATGAAAGCCGACAGCCGCGCAGCGTACGCCTGGAGCACGGTGGCGACCCTGTCCGAGCCAGGATTCTCGACCGACCTCTGGGTGGGGAACTACTGCCTCCCCGACCCCTCCCACGCGGTGGTGGTCTACGCGCCGCGGGGATTCACCAACACGCCGGCACTCATGGAGGAAGGGGCTTTCACGGCGGTCGTCGACCTGGACACGGGCACGACCACCAAGCTGCCCTTCACCGCTTCACTCGCCTACTTCGACCCGTCCTGCAACAGCACGCGCCACACAGCGGTCCTGACTGAGATCAACAGCAAGATCGGCAAGACCCGACTCATCACGATCGACAGTCACGGCAGGACCGTGGCGACTGCGGTGGCCAGTGGTGAGTTGACATCTGCCGTGACGACTCCGACGGGCATCGTGGCGGCCCGCGAAGCGGAGCTCATCGCAGTCAACCAGGACGGCACCACGCACACTCTCGCCCGGACTTCCGGTCCTGCCTTCGACCTGCAGCCGGCGGGCAGCGGGGTGGTCTTCGCCGACCGGAGCGGCTCCACCGAGCGCATCAGGCGCTATACCGGCCGGACCGTCACCACGCTCGCGACCGGGGAGCTCGGGCAGGTCGGGATGGAGGCCGACGCAGTCGGGCACCTGTACCTGACCGGCTCTCCGCAAAGTGTCACAGCCCTCCCCGCGGACATCTCGCGGTTGCACGCGTCGGCCTCCGCGACGCTCTCGACGACCGGAGCGCTGGCGGTCGACAGCGCGATTCCGGCCACCTTGGTCGCCCAGGTCGCTCACCCCTTGGCCGGGATTCCGTCGGCCAGTACCTCCCCGACCAGGATCTCCGTGACGGTTCCGGCTACGGGCAGGACCGTCGGCTTCACCGTCACGCCCGCCTCGGGTGGCACTGGCGCCGAAGGCACGCCGGCGCTGAAGGGAACGACAGTCGGCGGGAAGCCGACCCAGATCAAGCCGATGACCGCCGGCTCACCCAACTCCACCATCGACGCGGACCGGGCCTGCTCCGTTCCGCGAAACGATCCGGCCGAGCAGGCCTACCAACCCACACCGAACCAGGTGGAATGGGCGGTGGACATGGCCATCCGGGGAGATCTGACCTCCGGCTACGTGACGCAGGGCGGCTGGCGCACCTCGGACGGACTGGGCACGGTGAACCCGCAGGGCATGTTTCCCCTGCCCGCGCTGGTCGGCGGTGGCCGCATTCCCGCGCAGATCCTGCTCGGGATCCTGGCTCAGGAATCAAACCTGTGGCAGGCCGAGGGTGGCGCCCTTCCCGGTCAGACGAGCAGTCCGATCAACCCCAACTGGTACGGGAACCCGAAATTCGACCCGACCCACCCCGAAGCCATGTGGCAGATCAACTGGGCCAAGGCCGACTGCGGCTACGGCATCGGACAGGTCACCGACGGCATGAGGATCGGGCAGACCACCTTGACGGCCGCACAGCAGAAGGCGGTCGCCCTGGACTACACGTCCAACATCGCCGAGTCCGCCGCCATCATCGCCCAGAAGTGGAACGAGCTGCAGAGTCTCGCCACGCCGATCACCGTGAACAACAACAGTGCCCACTCCCTGGAGGACTGGTACGCCGCGATCTGGGACTACAACGAGGGCTTCAACGCTCCCGGAACCGACCCGTCGGGAGCCTGGGGCCTGGGGTGGCTCAACAACCCGGCGAACCCCCTCTACCCGGCAGCGCGCGGGCCGTTCCTCGACGGAAACATCAGCTGCACATTCGCCAACCCCGGCGGCACCGTCACCACCTACACGGGTTTTGGCAACTGCTACAACCAGACCGACCTCACGGACGGGCCGAGCTACGCCGACGCGGCGCACCCCCAGGACTGGCCGTATCAGGAGAAGGTGCTCGGCTGGGCCATGGCCCCGATCAACACCGGCCACTCCTACGATGACAACGGCAACCTCAACAATGGGAACACCGCCGGCTACAGCGCCGCGTGGTGGAACAGTGACTACGCCCGCGTCAATGCCAAGCCTCCGCTGAACGCGTTCTGCAACACCACCAATGCCTGCGACATCACGTCACCACCCCCCTGTGAGACGCAGCACCTCCCGAACTGCGACAACTTGCACTGGTACAACAAGCCCGTCACCTGGAAGACCGACTGCGCGACCTCCTGCGGCAACGAGTACCTCACCTACAAGACGCTTCGCGGCGAACCCGGTGACGGCAAGACATCCACGCCCGCCTGCACCACCAGCGGCCTGCCCAGCAACGCGCTCATCATCGACTCCGTCAGCGGGCAGGTTCCGCCCATGGTGGACGGCTGTTCCCGCACCTGGGCGAACGCCGGCACCCTCAACTTCACCTTCACCGCCGACAGCTCCGGCAACTACGAAGGCAAGGAGGACTTCCACCAGATCGGCGGCGGCTTCGGGGGCCACTTCTGGTACGCACAGACCCGTAGCACGACCACGGGCGCATCGAACCTCAGCTCGAACGTCCTCACCCCGAAGGTGAGCACACTCGATCAGGTCAAGGCTCAGCCACAGGTCACCGGGAACATGGCCGTCAGCGGCTCCTGGAGGCTGGCGAACCGTCTCAACGCCTGGACCCGCGTGATCGTCCATGTCCCCGACACGGGGGCCACCACACAGCAGGCGATCTACACCATTCACCTCGGAAACGGGACCACCGAGAACAGGATCATCAACACCCACTACAAGCAGAACACCTGGGTGCCGCTCGGCGTCTTCGACTTCGTCCCCGGCTCCGACTTCCAAGGGGTGACCCTCACCAACTTCACCTACGACGGCAGCGCGGCCTCGACGATCGCCTGGGACGCGATGGCCTTCCAGCCACTCCCGAGCAAGCCGGCCAACCTCGTGGTGCAACTCGGTGAGTCCTACTCGTCCGGCGACGGCACCGGGCCCTACTACACGAACACCGCCACCGGCCCTTACTCCGTCGACACGAACCAGCCGAGCGATCCCGGGTTCAACCGCTGCCTCCGGTCGCAGGTCTCCTGGATCCGGGCGGCCACGCTCCCCGGTCAGTCCCAGACCCTGGGTGCGCTGGCCGACGCATGGGACCCTTCGGTCGATCTGCACTCGGTTGCCTGCTCCGGCGCGGTGGCGAACGACGCCGATCCGGTCATCCCTGACGGAAAAGGCAACACGGGCACCATGAACTTCGCCGCCGACGGAGAGTACGGCGAGGTCCCCCAGGTGTACTCGGGCTTCCTCGACGCGAACACGACGCTCGTGACCATGACGATGGGCGGCGACGACGCCGGCTTCGCCTCCATCGCCACCTCCTGCGCGGCGTTCTGGGCGGTCGTCGAGTGTCCCGACACAGCGACGGTGGATCCCAAGTTGACTGCCGCCACCAGCAAGGTCGGCCAACTCATCGACGCCATCCGCGTGGAGGCGCCGAACGCCAGGATCGTCCTGCTTGGCTATCCCGACCTGTTCGACGCCAACGCGTCCACCTGCGGCAGCGCGATACCCGAAACCTCCCGGATATCACTGGACGGTTGGGGCGACAGCTTCAGCTCGAAGCAGTCGGCCATGGTGGCGGCTGAGCGTGCCAAGGGCGTCAACGTGACGTTCTACGACCCGAACACCCAGTTCAAGGGGCACTGGGACTGCGACTCGGACCCCGGGATCCACGATGTCGTGGCAGGACCGGCTGCGGACGACCCAGGAGACAACTCCTGCCCGGGCAATCCGGTGTGCCCCAGCGTGTCGAGTTTCCATCCGACCGTCCTCGGCTACCAGCTGTACGCTGAAGCGCTCCGCCAAGCCCTGACCGCACCCTAGGAGGCGGCCTGTGCGCCGACCGTCACGACATGCCGTCACCGGGCTCGTGGCCGTGGGAACGTGCCTCATCGTCCTGCTCGCCGGGATGATCTGGATCATGCTCAGCCTGCACCACGGGCTGAGCTCCGTTCCCTGGTAGCCACTGGCCACGACGGGAATCCGGCCCGGCCCCTGAATGCACTACATCCTGGGCCGGGCCGGCTCAGTTCGAGCCGCGAGGCATTCCGCTCACACTCGCCCGATCAATACTGGCCTGCGCACAGTTGACAATCCTTCGGTCTTCGTTGGATCGGCTGCTGTTCGGAAACTCTTCCCAAGCGGTGCCGGAAGCCCAGTGCGCCGGACTGAGGAGTGCCTCCCTCTGGTGCCTCACCGGCGAGGACGGCGGGTCGACTCTCGGCGGATCTCGGCCGTCGCGGTGCTCCTCCTGGTGGTGAGCGGTTATCGGCCGCGTTGGTCCTGCGTCCCGCATTGGTACGTCAGCCTCAGCATCGCTGTGGACATGACCGCCAACAACGGCGGGGACGGCGTCGCCGAGATCCTCTCCATGCTCATGATTCCCCTGTGCCTCAACGACTCGGGGCGTTGGTCATGGCAGAAGCCCGGGCCTCTTCAGCTTCGGATTGATCATGATCGCGCTGGTGCTCACCGCTAGCATCGGTGCACCCCGGCTGCGGCCGAGCTCTGGCGGCGCGTGGCGATCGACCAAGTCTCTTGCGGCCTGAGAAAGGAACACCGCCCATGTCAGTGAACGTCCAGTCGTTCGACGCCGAGCACGCCTCAGGCGAAGACCTCCGTGCCTGGTACGAACTGGCCATGGCCACGACGGCCCTGGACTACCCCGGCAGCCCGGTGACGCCCTACGAGGCGTACGTGCAGCAGCTGTGCCTGCCTGCCTCGTACATGGGCGAGCAGCGGCTGTGGGTCGCTCGCGCGGACGGGGAGCTGGCCGGGATTGCCACCGCGACCTTCCCCGGCGACGAGAACAGCGACCGCGCCGTCCTCTCCGTACGCGTCCCGGCCCCGCTGCGCGGTCGGGGCATCGGCAGCGGGCTGCTCCGCGCGATGCTGCCGGAGATCCGCCGGCGCGGCTGTGCCAGGGTCGCCGGTCAGCTCAAAGCCGGCAGTCAGGGCGATGCGTGGGCCGACGGGCTCGGCTTCCGCACGGTCTCCCGGCGCGCCTCGCACCATCTCGACCTTGCGAGCGCGGACCCGGAGCTGTGGCAGGTGCCGCCCGCTCCCGGCTTCGAGCTGCGCCTGTGGGCGGACACCGCTCCGGACGACCTCGTGGAGAGCTTCGCCCGGGCGCGCGGCGCCATCGCCGACTCGCCCGCCGACGACTCGAGCTACCGGCACCCCGACTGGACCGTGGACCGGGTGCGGCAGCACGAGGCCAGGATGCGCGAGATCGGCGAATCCCACCGGTACGCGGCAGCCGTCGAGCAGAGCTCCGGCCGGGTCGTCGGCTTCACCGAGATCGCCCTGGTCCCCGACCAGTGGAGCTTCTGCCACCAGGAGGACACCGCGGTCCTGCCCGCCTTCCGCGGTCTGGGCCTCGGCCGGGCGATCAAGGCCGGCATGGCCCGCTGGCTGGTCGCCGATCTGCCCCGGCTGGAGCAGGTGCACACGATGACGGCCGCCGACAACATCCACATGATCCGGGTCAACGCCCAACTCGGCTATGTGACCGACCATGTCATCGCCGGCATGGAGGCCGACCTCGCCGCACTGGAGGCGCGTCTGGCCGCCGGGCGCGCGACCTAGCGCCGCGCCTTCTGGGCGGCGATCAGTTCGCGGTACCACTCGAAGGAGGCGCGCGGGGTGCGCCGTTGGGTGGCGAAGTCGACCTCGACCAGGCCGAAGCGCTGGTGGTAGCCCTCGGCCCACTCGAAGTTGTCCAGCAGGGACCAGGTGAAGTAGCCGCGGACGTCCACCCCGCGCTCCATCGCCTGCGCCACCGCGCCGACATGGCCGGCCAGGTAGTCGATCCTGGCCCGGTCGTCGACGCCCGCGGGCTGCGCGCAGCCGTTCTCGGTGATCCAGACCGGGGGCAGCGCCGCGCCGTAGCGGGAGGCGAGGCCGACCAGGAGGTCGGTGAGGCCGTCGGGGACGACCGGCCAGTCGAAGGTGGTGCGCGGGTAGGCCTCCTCCGGCTCGACCATGTCGAAGGGCAGGCCCGAGTCGGGCGAGGCCGGGGCGGTGATCCAGGTGGGGTTGTAGTAGTTGACGCCCAGTCCGTCCAAGGGGGCGGCGATGGTCTCCAGGTCTCCCTCGTGCACCAGGCCGCCCCAGCTCGGGTCCGCCGCGCCGTAGGCCGAGAGGTCCGGATACCTCCCCGTCAGCACCGGGTCGTTGAACAGCCGGTTGTGCAGCGCGTCGTACGCCGCCGCGGCGGCGCGGTCGGCCTCACCGCGGGCGTCCTGCCGCAGCCTGACCGGCGTGCAGTTGTTGGCGATCAGCACCTGCGCGTCCGGCACCGTGGCCCGCAGCGCGGCGGTGGCGAGGCCGTGGCCGAGCAGCTGGTGGTGCGCCGTGGGCAGCGCGTCCAGCATCAGCGCCCGCCCCGGCGCGTGGACGCCGAAGGCGTAGCCGAAGGACATGTGCACGAAGGGCTCGTTGAGCGTGATCCAGCGCTTCACCCGGTCCCCCAGGCGCGCGCCGACCACGGCCGCGTACTCGCCGAAGCGGTACGCCGTCTCGCGCGCCATCCAGCCGCCGCCGTCCTCCAGGGCCTGCGGCAGGTCCCAGTGGAACAGCGTGGGGGTCGGGTCGACGCCGGCCGCCAGCAGCGCGTCGACCAGGCGGTCGTAGAAGTCCAGGCCGCGCGGTTCCACCGCACCCTCGCCGGTCGGCAGCACCCGCGGCCAGGAGAGCGAGAAGCGGTAGGCGTCCAGGCCGAGCCTGCGCATCAGCGCGACGTCCTGGGGGAAGCGGTGGTAGTGGTCGCAGGCGACGTCGCCGGTGTGGCCGTCACGCACCGCGCCCTCGCGGCGCACGAAGGAGTCCCAGACGGAAGGACCCTTGCCGTCCTCCTCCGCCGCGCCCTCGATCTGGTAGGCGGCGGTGGAGGCACCCCAGACGAAGGAGGCGGGAAACGTCAGCGGCAGCGGCGGCATACGGACCACGTCCTTCGGACCAGTGACCAGCGGAGCGAGAAACATGAGAATAACTCATGTTAGCGACTCGCCAAGCCTACACTCGATCGGGCAGAGTGAGCCCATGCACGTTCCCGCTTCCACCGAAGGCATCGTCCGCCGCAGACCGGTGCAGCGGCGCAGCCAGGAGCGCTTCGACCGGATTCTCGACGCCTGCGCGCGGCTGCTCGACGAGGTGGGCTACACCGCGCTGACCACCAAGGAGGTCGCCCGGCGTGCGGAGGTGCCCATCGGCACGCTCTACCAGTTCTTCCCGGGCATCGACGGGCTTCTCGGCGCGCTCGCGGAGCGCAATCTCGAGCACTTCATGGACCGCCTCACCCGCCGGATGGAGGCCGAACGGCCTTCCGACATCACGGGGATGGTCGATCTCGCGGTCGAGGAGTACGTGGCCATGCACCGGGCCGTGCCGGGTTTCGGCGTGGTCGACTTCGGCGCGGTGGGGCGCGAGGACGCCGGCGGCATGCACCTGCTGGACTCGGTGCTGGAGAACAACGCCGCCGTGGCCGACCGGCTCTGGGCCCTGCTCGGCGACCTCATCGGCGGCGCCGACCGGGCCGCCGCCCGGATCTCCCTGCACGTCGCACTGGAGTGCGCGGACGCGGTGCTGCGGCTGGCCTTCCGCAGCGATCCCGAGGGAGATCCGGTGCTGATCGCCGAGTGCAAGCGGCTGCTGCGCGGCTACCTGTCCGAGGACTCCGCCACGGCCACCGGCGCCGGCACGGGGACGGGCGAGGTCACAGCTCCTTGAGCGCCGGCATGACCTGGTCCGCGAAGAGGTGCAGGCTCTCCCAGGCCGCGTCGACCGGGATGCCGCCGCACATCGGGTGCAGCAGCAGGTTGCCCAGCGGACCCTCGGCACGGGCCAGTTCGACGCACTGCTGCGGGGTCAGGCAGCAGTAGGTGCCCTCCGTGCGCAACTGCTCGACGGTGAGCGCCTTGGTGGAGACCGCCGAGCGGATGTCGGGCGTCTGCCAGGACGCGTAGGTGCGCGCCTCGTGCAGGAAGCGGTCGCCGAACTGCGCCCAGGCGCGCTCGGGATCCTCGGCGCAGAAGACCATCCGGGTCGGATCCGGCGGCAGCAGCACGAAGCCGCCGTCCCAGCCGGCCTCCGCCGCCAGCCGGTCGTAGTACTCGACCAGTTCGGGCAGGTGGGCCGCGGTGAAGAGGGGCAGCCGCAGCCGGACCGCGCGCCGGACCGCCGCCTTGGAGGAGCCGCCGACGATGAGCGGCGGGTGCGGCCGGGTCAGCGGCGGCGGGGTGAGCGTGACCCGGCGCCCGCGGTACTCGAACTCCTCGCCGGTCCAGGCGGCCAGCAGGGTCTCCAGCACCTCGTCCTGGATCCGGCCCCGTTCCTTCCACTCGACGCCCATCAGCTCGTACTCGGCGGGCCGGTAGCCGATCCCGGCGACGACGGTGACCCGGCCGTCGCTGAGGTGGTCGAGGACGCTGATCTCCTCGGCCAGCCGCAGCGGGTCGTAGAGCGGGGTGATCAGGGCGCAGAGCATCACCGGGATCCGCTCGGTGGCGCCGAAGACCGCGGCGGCGGTGGCGATCGGAGCCGGGCTCCAGCCGTCCACCACGCCGTGGTGCTCCTCCAGCGTGATCAGGTCGAACCCCTGGGCGTCCGCGAAGGCGGACATCTCGACGGTGGCACGGTAGCGGGCGGAGACGTCCTTGCGGTCCAGGCCGGGGGCGACCTGGTTGAAGCGCAGCGTGGTGACGGTCACGGCAGTCGTCCCTTCATAACTGACTGTCAGTCAGATATCGGCATGGGTATCACCGCGCGCCACAGAGGACAACAGCCAGGGCACCGTGCGGCGCGGAAAAGCGCGGAAAGCGGACCCACCCGAGCGTCCCGCGCATCCCCGCGCAGCTATTCACCATGTGTATACGTGGTGTGTATAGTCCCTCCCATGACCATCGGACACACCCTGCTCGGGCTGCTCGAGTCCGGCCCCCGCCACGGCTACGACCTCAAACGCGCCTTCGACGAGCGCTTCGGCCACGACCGCCCGCTGCACTACGGGCAGGTCTACTCGACGATGGCCCGGCTGCTGAAGAACGGCCTCGTCGAGGTCGACGGCATCGAGCCGGGCGGCGGTCCCGAGCGCAAGCGCTACGCGATCACCGACGCCGGCCTGACCGACGTCGAGCAGTGGCTGGCCTCCCCGGAGAAGCCGGAGCCCTACCTCCAGAACACCCTGTACACCAAGGTCGTCCTCGCCCTGCTGACCGATCGCAGCGCGCAGAACATCCTGGACACCCAGCGCACCGAGCACCTCCGGCTGATGCGCGAGCTCACCCGCCGCAAGATCGACGGCGACTTCGCCGACCAGCTGATCTGCGACCACGCCCTGTTCCATCTGGAGGCCGACCTGCGGTGGCTCGAACTCACCGCCGCCCGCCTCGACCAGCTCCGCGCCGAGGTGACCGCATGACCGAGCAGACCACCACCGAGCCCGTCCTCAGCGCCACCGCGCTGGAGAAGGCCTACGGCGCCACCCCGGCGCTCGACGGCGCCGACTTCGCCATCCACGCGGGCGAGACCGTCGCCGTGATGGGGCCCTCGGGCTCCGGCAAGTCGACGCTGCTGCACTGCCTGGCCGGGATCGTGCGGCCGGACGCGGGAGTGGTGCGGTACCAGGGGCGTGAGCTGTCCGCGATGGGCGACGCCGAGCGCAGCGCGCTGCGCCGGGAGGAGTTCGGCTTCGTCTTCCAGTTCGGACAGCTGGTCCCCGAGCTCACCTGCCTGGAGAACGTCGCGCTGCCGCTGCGCCTGGCGGGCGCCCGGCGCAAGGACGCGGAGCAGCGGGCGGCCCGCTGGCTGGAGCGGCTGGAGGTCGGCGAGCTGGGCCGCAAGCGTCCCGGCGAGGTGTCAGGCGGCCAGGGCCAGCGTGTCGCCGTCGCCCGCGCGCTGGTCGGGGAGCCCCGCGTGATCTTCGCCGACGAGCCGACGGGCGCGCTCGACTCGCTCAACGGCGAGCGGGTGATGCAACTGCTCTCCGCCGCCGCGCGGGAGACCCGTGCCGCCGTGGTGCTGGTCACCCACGAGCCCAGGGTCGCCGCCTACTCCGACCGCGAGGTCGTCGTCCGCGACGGCAGGACCAGGACGAACATCACGGCGGTCGCCCGGTGACCGCCTGGCTCAGGGACCTCCGCCTCGGCGCGCGCTTCGCCGTCAGCGGGCGCGAGGGCTGGTTCCGCACGCTGCTCACCGCCTTCGGCGTCGGCTGCGCGGTCGCCCTGCTGATGCTGGCGACCGCGCTGCCCGGCATGATGAACTCCCGCAACACCCGCGGCGCGGAACGCGACCTCAGCTACTACGGCAACCCGCTCGCCGCCTCCGCCACCACGATCCTGGTCCGCGACGCGAACACCACCTTCCACGGCGACGACGTGCACGGGGAGTGGGTCAAGCCCGAGGGTGACCGGGTGCCGACCCCGCCCGGCCTGCCCGCCTGGCCGACGGACGGCACGATGTACGTCTCCCCCGCGCTGCGCGCGCTGCTCGCCTCGCCGGAGGGGGCGCTGCTCAAGCAGCGGCTGCCGTTCCGCGACGTCGGCACGGTGGGCGACGCGGGCCTGGTCGGCCCGGGCGAGCTCGCCTACTACGCGGGCGACGCCGCGCTCACCGTCCCCGCGGACGGCTCGCGCTCCCAGAACAGCACCTACCGCACGAACAGCATCGGCGGGCATGTCATCACAGACGGGCTGTCGCCCATGCTGATGCTGCTCACCGTGATCACTTTCGTGGTCCTGCTGGTGCCGATCGGCGTCTTCCTCGCCACGGTCGTGCGGATCGGCGGAGAGCGCCGCGACCGCAGGCTGGCCGCGCTGCGGCTGGTCGGGGTCGACATCCGCGGCACCCACCGGGTGGCGGCGGGCGAGGCGCTGGTCGGCGCGGTGCTGGGAGTGGCGTCGGGCTTCGGCATCTTCCTGCTGGCCCGTCAGTTCGTGGCCGCGGTGGACCTGCTGGGCCTCAGCGTCTTCCCCTCCGACATCGCTCCGCAGGCCGGTCTGGTCGGCTGGATCTCCCTGGTCGTGCCGCTGCTCGCGGTGGCCGTCACCACGTTCTCGCTGCGCGGGGTCACCATCGAACCGCTCGGGGTGATGCGCAGCAGCACCCCGCCGCGGCGCAGGCTCTGGTGGCGGCTGCTGGCCCCCGCGGTCGGCGCGGCGCTGCTGCTCTCGACGAGTTTCGGCACCACCTTCAGCAGTACGGCGCAGCGCCAGCTCATCGCCGGCGTGGTGCTGCTGCTGGTCGGCGTCACCATGCTGCTGCCCTGGGTGATGGAGCGGGCCGTCGGCCGGATGAACGGCGGCCCGGTGCCGGTGCAGCTCGGCAGCAGGCGGCTCCAGCTCTCCGGCGGCACGGCGTCCCGTGCCGTGAGCGGCGTGGCCGTGGCGGTGGCCGGAGCGATCGCGGTGCAGAGCCTCTTCTCCGCCGCGTCGGGCCAGTTCACCACCGACACCGGCCGGGACCTCTCCCGCGCCCAGGCCGGGATCAACGGCTCCGTCGAGGACGCCGCCCAGGCGACGGCGGTGGTGTCGAAGCTGCGCGGCACCGCGGGGGTGCTGGGCGCGACGAGTCTGCTCAGCGACTACAGCGTGGCCGTGCCCGGCTCGGACCAGCCGCTCACCGTCCTGGTCGGCGACTGCACGACGCTGGTCGAGTACGCCGCGATCACCGACTGCTCCGACGGCGGCGCGTACCTCGTGAACAACCCGCCTCCGGGCGAGCCCGCGAACGACCAGCAGCCGGCGCTCCACCCCGGCGAGAAGGTGGACCTTCGCGGCGCCGCCCTCGACACCTCGCATCCGATCCGGCCGGACTACTGGAAGATCCCGGCCTCGCTGCGCTCGGCGCCGGCCCGCGTCGGTCCCGATGGCATGCCCAGGACCGGGCTCTTCGTCACCCCGGCGACGCTCGACCCGCAGCGCCTCGGCGGAGTCTTCCTGACCAGCGCGATCCGGCTGGCCCCTGACGACCCGGACGCCATCGAGCGCGCCCGGACGGCCGTGGCCGTGGCGATCCCCGGGCTCGACGTCGACTCCTACAGCGCGACCAAGATCGACCGGAAGTTCTCCAACATCCAGCGCGGCCTGATGGTCGGCGCGATCGTCACCCTGCTGCTGATCGCGATCGGCATGGCCGTCTCGACCACGGAGCAGTTGCGCGAGCGCAAGCGACTGCTGGCCGTGCTGGTGGCCTTCGGCACCAAGCGCTCCACGCTGGCCCTCTCGGTGCTGTGGCAGAGCGCGGTCCCGGTCGTGATCGGCCTCGCCCTCGCCCTCGCCGGCGGCCTCGGGCTGGGCGCGCTGCTGATGCGGATGACCTCCAGCTCGATCCACTTCGACTGGGGCGTGGTCACGACGATGCTCGGCGCCGGCGCGGGAGCGGTGGCCGTGGCCACCCTGCTCAGCCTGCCGGCGCTGTGGCGCCTGATGCGCGCGGACGGCCTCCGCACGGAGTAGCACGAGCGCGTCACAGCCGCGGCACCCACCGCACCCCCGAGAGGGCGTCCTCCACCAACTGCGCCTGGCGTACCAGGACGTTGAGGCGGGCGCCCTCCTCGGCGTACGCGCGCAGCTTCTCCTCGATCGCATGCGGCTCGAAGTGATCCCCAAGCTCCACCCGCGCCCGCGAGTACGCCGTCCGCGCCGCCTGCAGCGCGGCCTCGCTCAGATACCGCACGTCCCTGGCCAGCATCTGCGGATGCTTGTGGAAGACGTGGTACCGCCGCCACTCCCCCGGCGCCTGGTCGTAAAAGCCACCTCCTGGCGGACTCCTCCCAGCCGGGACTGCCGGGCGGTTGCACACGTTCCGGCCAGCCGGGCGGGAGAGGGGAGCTGTTCACCCCTCCAGTATAAGAACAGATTTTCGATTATCTGCCCCCCGTGGGCGTTGATACCGTGCCTCGTGGCCTCCGACGAGCGAGTGACCGTTCTGCACAACGAGAGACTGAGGGCGGCGGGAATCCGTCGCGGCAACGTCGTCGCCTACGACTGGGGCTTTCACCAGGACGGGGCCGATCACGTCCAGCGCACGTTCGTGCTGCTCGACGAGCACATGCAGATCAACCAGCCGGTGCTGTTCCCGCCGGAGCAGCGCGGCTGGTGGTACTGCGACCTCGTGAGCCTGGAGTGGGACGTCTCCAGCCGTGGCCTTCTGCGGACCCAGGACCTGTGGATCGACGTCGTCATCGGTCCACCGGACCACCCATACCGCCTGCTCGACCTGGACGACTATGCCGACGCTCTCGCGGACGGACGCATCGGCCCCGCGCAGGCCGCCGACGGACTGAGGCGAACGCAGCGCTTCCTCGACCGTCGCGTCAACCGTCGGCACGAGGCGACGCAGGCATGGCCGGACTTCCCGCCGGCCGAGGTGGAGGAACTCCTCGGCGCCGACCTGCCGTGCGACTGGCGTCTGCTGGGCTGACATCGCGGCTTCGCCCCCGCCCCACCACCACTTGCGTGGCATTCCCATGTGCTCGGCATTCCCCAGTACTTGACACTGCCTAGTACCTGAGACAGTCTAAGTGGTGTGACCTCCAGCCATGACCCGCAGCTCCTCAAGGGCGTCCTGTCGCTCCTGCTCCTCCACCTGCTCGCCGAGCAGGAGTCCTACGGATACGAGGTGGCCCAGCGCATCCAGGCGGCCGGGTTCAGCGATGTACTGGAGGGCACGGTGTATCCCGCGCTGGCGCGGCTCGAGCGGGAGGGGCGGTTGGCCACCCGGCTGGTCGCCTCGTCGAGCGGGCCGGCGCGGAAGTACTACCGGCTGACCGACGCGGGGCGTGAAGCTCTGGTCGCCGGCACGGCCGGGTGGGCCCGGCATGTGTCGGGCGTCGAGGCCGTCCTGTCCCGTCCCCTGCCCGTCGCACCGCAGAAGGGTTCCTGAGATGCCGCACACTGTCACCTGGTTCGACCGGCTCCGCGTCGAGCGCGTGGTCTGGTCGCTGGACCAGCGCCTGTACGACCTGCCCTCGCGGACCCGGATCGCGCACCGCCGCGAGGTACGGGCCAACCTGCTGACCGCCGCCGCGGAGGTCGGCGCCTCCGAGGCGCTGCGGCGGATCGGCGGCAGCAGGGAACTGGCCCGCCAGTTCCTGGACGCCGAGCTCGGCGAGGGGCCCCGCCACTCCTGGACGGCCGCACTGCTCTTCGCCCTCACCACGCCCCTGCTCCTCAACTTCTTCCTCAGCGAGGCGGCGAACGCCTACGAGCAGGCCCTCGTCACCGGCTCGCACACCGAGGGCACCTTCACCTGGAGCGGCGTCACCTGGCTGCAGAGCCCGATCACGTACGTCGTCCAGCACGACCAGGTCACCCACACCGGCGGCGCCTGGACGCCGCTGGTCTACGTGCTGCTCGTCGGCGGAACCGTCGCCTGCGGCCGGCTCTGGCGGGCGCTGCCGCGCCGCCGCGGCCCGGGGGAGGTCGGGTCCGCGGCGGGCGGCCTGGCGGGCTGAGCCCGCTACCGCAGCTGCAGCACGAGTTCGCGCGGCAGGCCGTGCGTGTCGTGCAGGTAGCGGAGGTCCTCCTCATCGAGCGGGCCTCGGAAGCGGGGGCGGGAGAGCACCTGCCGCCCACGCTCCAGCAGTCGCACGAAGCGGCGCTCCTCGTCGAGCAGCAGCCGCAGCACGAGCTCCGGGTCCCCCTCCTGGCGGAAGTGGTCCAGGGTGTGCCGGACCAGGTCGACGGGCAGGTCGCCCAGCGTGCGCGACCGGTCGTCGCGCCACAGCACGGTGAGGACCCGACGCACCAGACGGCGCAGCACGTAGCCGCGTCCGGTGTTGGACGGGCGCACGCCGTCGCCGACGACGACCACGGACGAGCGGAGATGGTCTCCGACCAGCCGCAGCGAGGGCTCGTCCAGCGACCACAGCGGCGGAAGCAGCCGCCGCCAGGGGTCGAAGACGTCGCACTCGAACACCGACCGGCGCCCCTGCAGCAGTGAGGAGAGGCGTTCCAGTCCGAGCCCGGTGTCGACGTTGCGCTGCGGAAGCGGGACGAGTGAACCGTCCTCGAGTCGGCGGTGCCGCATCATCACGTGGTTCCAGATCTCCACCCAGCGGTCGTCGCGCGTTGGCGTCGACTTCGGACCCGGCGGGGTGTCACCGGTCCACAGGAAGATCTCCGAGTCGGGACCGCACGGTCCCGTGGGGCCGTTGGACCACCAGTTGTCCTCGACGGTGAGCTCGACCGGCACCCCGCGCCGCTGCCACAGCTCCAGCGAGTCGAGATCGGGGCCGACCTGGTCGTCACCGCCGAAGACCGTCACATGGAGCAGCCCGGGGTCGATGCCGAACCCCTCGGTCAGCAGCCCGTGGCCCCAGTCGAGGCTGCTCCGGCCCTCGTAGTCGCCGAGCGACCAACTGCCCAGCATCTCGAAGACGGTCAGGTGCGTTCGGTCGCCCACCTCGTCGAGGTCCGTGGTGCGCAGACAGCGTTGCCGGTTCACCAGGCGCCGGCCGTGCGGATGCGGGCGGCCCTCCAGGTGGGGGGTGAGCGGGTGCATGCCCGAGGTGGTGAACAGCACCGGGTCGCCGGGCGACGGCAGCAGCGTCGAGCCGGTGATCCGGCGGTGGCCGCGCTCCTCGAAGTACTCGACGAACGTGCGGACGATCTCTTCGGTGTTCATGGGACGGCCCCTTCGCGTGCGGCAGCGGGAGGCGCCGGAGACGGGTCCACGCGAGCGTCGGAGCCCCGGGCGGCAAGCGCCCGGACACCACCGGCGGACCGTTTCCGGTCGCCGATGGGAGGGTGACAGTACGTCAGACGGCGGCAACCGGCGAGCTCGTCGCTCGCGCGGCTGCGCTGGTGGTTCGGCCGTTGACGTCCATGACTCCGACGGTAGCCCGGCCCCGACCTGCGCGTCATCCGATTTGATCGCCGATCGGCCGGTCCGCCGGTAACGGTTCGACCACAGACCTTCCCGAATGCCCTTGCGGAAGGACAGAATCCGAGTCGGCCCCCCGCCGGTCAGAGACCGGCGGCGCCGAGGCGGTCCTCGATCGCCTCCAGGCGGTCGAGGACCTGCTGGAGCGCCGCCGCGCCGGTGGCCGGCGCGGACTGGCGGGCCTGGGTAAAGCCGGCCAGGGCTGAGCCGACCGCGCGGCGGACCGCCGCCGCGTCGAGGCCGGCGGCGAGCAGTACCTGGCCCGCCGCGCCCTCCCGGTCGGCCAGCAGGCCGAGCAGAAGGTGCTCGCACCCGATGTAGTTGTGCCCGAGCTCGATCGACGCCTCCAGCGACGCGCCGATCGCGCTCCGGGCCGACATCGTCATCCCGGACCAGAAACCCCCGTCCTCGCCGGGGACGTCGGGCAGCGGCTCCGCGACGGAGGAGTCCAGCGCCGCCTCGCGCAGAGCCTCGGCGTCCACGCCGAGCACCGGCAGCAGCCGCGTCGCGAGGTTCTCGCCCTCGTCGAGCAGGCCGACCAGCAGCTGCGCCGTGCCGAGGGGCCCCTCCCCCGCGGCCTGCCGCCCGAGCCGGACCGCGCCCCGCAGCCGCTCCGTCATCCGCTCACCCAGGCGCCCGGTGAACTCCGGCCTCGTCCCCGGGTCGAAGCCGGGGTCCCGGAGCGCGGCGACGCCCTTCCTGGCGGCCGTCACCACCCGCACGGCATCGGCCAGGGCCTTCTGGCACACGGCGGACACGGGGATCTCGGCGGCCTTCACCGCGGCGGCGAGGTCGTCCGGCAGATAGACGTTGATCTTCGGCATGCGTGCCTCCGCAAGGACGGTATCGATCCCTAACCCCTCCTAGGGTTACCCATGGGGTTACCTCCGTCAACCCCTTCGGGGCGAGGAGGAGCACACGAAAGCGGCCCCGCATCCCCCGAAGGGGAGCGAGGCCGCTCTCGGTGTGCGTCGTGCGCGTGATTACTTGATCAGCGAGCGCAGCACGTACTGCAGGATGCCGCCGTTGCGGTAGTAGTCCGCCTCGCCGGGGGTGTCGATCCGGACCTTGGCGTCGAAGGAGACACCGGTGTCCGTGGTGACCTTGACCGTCTTCGGGGTGCGGCCCTCGTTCAGCTCTGTGACGCCCTCGAAGGAGAAGGTCTCCTCGCCGGTGAGGCCCAGCGTGTCCGCCGAGTGGCCCTCGGGGAACTGCAGCGGGAGCACGCCCATGCCGATCAGGTTCGAGCGGTGGATGCGCTCGTAGGACTCGGCGATGACGGCCTTGACGCCGAGCAGCGCGGTGCCCTTGGCCGCCCAGTCGCGGGACGAGCCGGAGCCGTACTCCTTGCCGGCCAGGACGACCAGCGGGGTGCCGGCGGCCTGGTAGTTCTGCGAGGCGTCGTAGATGAACGACACCGGCGCGTCGGCCTGGGTGAAGTCGCGGGTGTAGCCGCCCTCGGTGCCCGGCGCGATCTGGTTGCGCAGGCGGATGTTGGCGAAGGTGCCGCGGATCATGACCTCGTGGTTGCCACGGCGCGAGCCGTAGGAGTTGAAGTCACGCTTCTCGACGCCGTGGGCCTTGAGGTACTCGGCCGCCGGGGTGCCGTCCTTGATGTTGCCGGCCGGGGAGATGTGGTCGGTGGTGACCGAGTCGCCCAGCTTGGCCAGGACGCGCGCACCGGAGATGTTCGAGACGGGGCTCGGGTCCTTGGCCATGCCCTCGAAGTACGGGGGCTTGCGCACGTAGGTGGACTCGGCGTCCCACTCGAAGGTGTCGCCGGTCGGCACCTGCAGGGACTGCCAGCGGTGGTCGCCCGCGAAGACGTCCGCGTAGTCCTTGGTGAACATGTCCTGGTCGATCGAGGTGGCGATGGTGTCGGCCACCTCCTGCTCGGTCGGCCAGATGTCGTGCAGGTAGACCGGGTTGCCCTCGGTGTCCACGCCCAGCGCGTCACGGGTGATGTCGACGTTCATGTTGCCCGCGAGGGCGTAGGCGACCACCAGCGGCGGGGAGGCCAGGTAGTTCATCTTGACGTCGGGGTTGATCCGGCCCTCGAAGTTGCGGTTGCCGGACAGCACCGAGACCACGGCCAGGTCGTGGTCGTTGACCGCCTTGGAGACCTCCTCGGGCAGCGGGCCCGAGTTGCCGATGCAGGTCACGCAGCCGTAGCCGACCAGGTTGAAGCCCAGCTTCTCCATGTAAGGGAGCAGGCCGGCCTTCTCGTAGTAGTCCATGACGACCTTGGAGCCGGGCGCCAGCGTGGTCTTGACCCACGGCTTGACGTGCAGGCCCTTCTCCACGGCCTTCTTGGCCAGCAGGGCGGCACCCAGCATGACCGAGGGGTTGGAGGTGTTGGTGCAGGAGGTGATCGAGGCGATCACGACGGCGCCGTTGTCGATCTCGTAGACCGAGCCGTCGGGGGCGGTCACCGGGGTCGGCTTGTGGATGCCGTTGGCGGCGGCCGGGGCGTCGGAGGCCGGGAAGGACTCCTCGCCCGCCTCGTCGGAGGTGGAGATGTAGTCGCGCACGGCGGTGCGGAACTTCGAGGCGGCCTCGGCCAGGATCACGCGGTCCTGCGGGCGCTTCGGGCCGGCGATCGAGGGGACGACCGTGGCCAGGTCCAGCTCCAGGTACTCGGAGAAGACCGGCTCGACCGCCGGGTCGTGCCAGAGACCCTGCTCCTTGGCGTACGCCTCGACCAGGGCGAGCTGCTGCTCGTCGCGGCCGGTCAGGCGCAGGTAGTTGATGGTCTCGCCGTCGATCGGGAAGATCGCGCAGGTCGAGCCGAACTCCGGCGACATGTTGCCGAGGGTGGCGCGGTTGGCCAGCGGCACGGAGCCGACGCCGTCACCGTAGAACTCGACGAACTTGCCGACGACGCCGTGCTTGCGCAGCATCTCGGTGATGGTGAGCACCAGGTCGGTGGCGGTGGCGCCCTCCGGCAGCGCGCCGGTGAGCTTGAAGCCGACCACGCGCGGGATCAGCATGGAGACGGGCTGGCCCAGCATGGCCGCCTCGGCCTCGATGCCGCCGACGCCCCAGCCCAGCACGCCCAGGCCGTTGACCATGGTGGTGTGCGAGTCGGTGCCGACGCAGGTGTCGGGGTAGGCCTGGCCGTTGCGGACCATGACGGTGCGGGCCAGGTACTCGATGTTGACCTGGTGCACGATGCCGGTGCCCGGCGGGACGACCTTGAACTCGTCGAAGGCGGTCTGGCCCCAGCGCAGGAACTGGTAGCGCTCCTTGTTGCGGCCGTACTCGATCTCGACGTTCTGGGTGAACGCGTCCTTGGTGCCGAACTTGTCGGCGATGACCGAGTGGTCGATGACCATCTCGGCCGGGGCGAGCGGGTTGATCCGGGAGGGGTCGCCGCCGAGCTCCTTCACGGCCTCACGCATGGTCGCCAGGTCGACGACGCAGGGAACGCCGGTGAAGTCCTGCATGATCACGCGGGCCGGCGTGAACTGGATCTCCTCGCTCGGCTCCGCGTTCGGGTCCCAGCCGCCCAGCGCCCGGATGTGGTCGGCGGTGATGTTGGCGCCGTCCTCGGTGCGGAGCAGGTTCTCCAGCAGGATCTTCAGGCTGTAGGGAAGGCGTGCGGAGCCCTCGACCTTGTCCAGCTTGAAGATCTCGTACGATTCGTCGCCCACCTGCAGCGAGCTGCGGGCGTCGAAGCTGTTCGCGGACACGACTTCTCCCTGTGTTGTCAGATGCGCGGCGTTGTGCGGCTCACGCGATCAGGTCGAGTGTAGCGGCAGATATCTTGATGTCGAGATACCACCCTAGTACACGCCGCGTCCACGTGCGAAACGCACACGCGCGGACGGGGGAAGGGGAGGGCATCCATTTTTCTCTACCCGGCCTCACGAGCCTGACCGGTTAGAGGAGAATGGACGACCTCCTGAAGACACGCGAGCAGGCCGACCCCCGCGGGGTCGGCCTGCTCGGACCGGGGCCTCGACCGTGCTCAGGCCACCAGCACCGGCTCGTCCGCCGGAGTCCCGGACGCGGCCGCGTCCGCCTCGGGGGCGTGCGCGCCGCGCTTCGGCAGCGCGGCCATCAGCAGCACCACGACCGCCAGCGCGCCCACCATCCAGAGCATCGCGTGGCCGAAGGCGTGCACCACCGTGCTGCCGGTGAAGGCGACCGAGACCAGCGCCAGGCCGAAGGCGTTGCCGAGCTGGTTGGTGGTGTTGATCAGGCCCGAGGCCGAGCCCGCGTGCTCCTTGGGCACCTCGGAGAGGATCGCGTCCGTCAGCGGGGCGAAGATCATGCCCATCCCGACGCCCATCACCACCAGCGGCAGCGCCATCTGCCAGGAGTGGATCCCCTGGCCGTAGCGCGCGGACTCCCAGACGTAGATCAGTGCGCCCGCGGCGGTGATCAGCGCGCCGCCCTGGAGCACCTTGCGGCCGAAGCGGGGCACCAGCAGCTGGACCGACATCCCGGCCGCGGCCGAGCAGGCGACGGAGAAGGGGAGGCCGGTCAGCCCGGCGTGCAGCGGGGTCCAGCCGAGGCCGATCTGCATGTACAGCGTCCACACCAGGAAGAAGATGCCGCAGGCCGCACCGAAGACCAGCTGGACGCCGACGCCGGCCGCGAAGCTCTTGGCCCGGAAGAGGGTCAGCTCGACCAGCGGCGAACCGTCCTTGGCGCTCTTGAACCGCTCGTAGCGGACGAAGCCGCCGAGCACCGCGAGACCGCCGGCCATCAGCAGGTAGCCCCAGACCGGCCAGCCCAGCTCGCGGCCCTGGACCAGCGGGTAGAGCAGCATCAGCAGGCCGGCGGTGGCCAGCGCGACACCGACCAGGTCCAGCTTCAGCGCCTGCGGGGCCTTCGACTCGTCGATGAAGCGGCGGCCCAGCAGCAGACCGGCGATACCGACCGGCAGGTTGATCAGGAAGATCGGCCGCCATTCCAGACCGAACAGGTTCCACTGGGTCAGCAGCGCGCCCAGCAGCGGGCCGGTGACCGCGGCCAGGCCGATGATCGCCCCGAACATCCCGAAGACCTTGCCGCGCTCCTCGCCGCTGAAGGTCGCATGGATGATCGACAGCACCTGCGGGACCATCAGCGCCGCCGCGGCGCCCTGCAGCATGCGCGTCGCGACGAGCATCTCCGGGTTGGCGGCGAGGCCGCAGAGCAGGGAGGCCGCGGTGAAGCCGGCGGTGCCGATCAGGAAGACGCGCTTGCGGCCGTAGATGTCGCCGAGCCGTCCACCGGTGATCAGACCGACCGCGAAGGCGAGCGCGTAACCGGCGGTGATCCACTGGATCGCGCTGAACCCCGCGCCGGTGTCCCGCTGGATGCTGGGGATCGCGATGTTCACAATCGTGGCGTCGACCAGGTCCATGAAGCTGGCTGTCATCACGACGGCGAGGGCGAGCCACCGCCTGCGGTCTGTCGTGCTCATCGTCTTGTCTCCCTGCCGTCGCTGCTGCTTTTCGCTTGCAGGACCTAAGCTATGAGGGATATAGGACAGGTCTTGTCCTAGTCGCGACGCAATCTGGAAAACATGATGGACACCTCGGCACGACTGTTGAATCTGCTCTCCCTGCTGCAGACGCCCAGGGAGTGGTCGGGCACGGAGCTGGCCGGACGGCTGGAGGTGAGCACCCGCACCATCCGCCGCGACGTGGACCGGCTGCGGGAGCTCGGCTACCCCGTCGAGGCGACGATGGGCGCGGTCGGCGGGTACCGCCTGGTCGCGGGCAAGGCGCTGCCGCCGCTGCTGCTGGACGACGAGGAGGCCGTCGCCATCGCGGTGGGCCTGCGCGCGGCGGCGGGCAGCGCGGTCGACGGCATCGAGGACGCCTCGCTGCGCGCCCTCACCAAACTGGAGCAGGTGCTGCCGTCGCGGCTGCGCTACCGGGTGGGCGCGCTGGGCTCGGCGGTGGTGACGATGACCGGCGGCGGCCCACGCGTGGAGCCGTCCGTCCTGACGGTGCTCGCGGGAGCGATCGCCAACCACGAGCGGGTCCGCTTCTCCTACCGCGCGGCGGACGGCGCCAGGACGCGGCGTCACATCGAGCCGCAGCGGCTGGTGGCGACCGGTCGCCGCTGGTACCTGGTGGCCTGGGACCTGGACCGGGACGACTGGCGGATGTTCCGCGTCGACCGCCTGCTCTCCCCCGAGGCCACCGGCGGCCGGGCGGCCCCGCGCGAGCTCCCCGCCGCGGACGCGGCGGCCTTCGTCAGCGACAAGCTGCGGAACCTGTGGCCGACGGCCCCGGTGGTCGTCGACTTCGACGCGGACACGGACACCGTGCGCGCGAAGCTGGGTCAGGCCCCGGGCGAGGTCGAGGAGTTGCCCGAGGGCCGGTCCCGCTGGCGGGTCGAGGCGGACCGCCTGGACTGGACGGCGGTCCGCCTGCTGATGCTGGACCTGCCCTTCACGGTGCAGTCGCCGCCCGCCCTCCTCGACCAGCTGCGCACCTTCGGCGAACGCGCCCGGCAGGCGACCGCGTGAGGACGGCAGGGCGACCGGGTCAGGACGACGGGCGCGGGGACACGGACATCAGGTAGGCCAGCACGGCCAGCACCCGACGGTTGTCGTCGTCGGAAGGGACCAGGTCCAGCTTGGTGAAGATGCTGGTGCTGTGCTTGGAGACGGCCTTCTCGCTGACGAAGAGCCGGCTCGCGATCGCGCTGTTGGACCGTCCCTCCGCCATGAGCTCCAGCACCTGGCGCTCGCGCTCGGAGAGCCGGGAGAGGGGTTCGCGGCGGGCCCGGCCGTCCAGCAGCCTGCTGACCACCTGGGGGTCCATGACCGTGCCGCCGGAGGCGACGGTGCGGATCACGTCGACGAACTGGTCGTCGCTGAAGACCCGGTCCTTAAGCAGGTAGCCGACGCCGCCGGCCTGGTCGGCCAGCAGTTCCTGGGCGTAGATCTGCTCGACGTACTGCGAGAGCAGCAGGATCGGCAGGCCGGGGATCCGCGCGCGGGCCGCCAGCGCCGCGCGCAGTCCGTCGTCGGTGTGGGTGGGCGGCAGCCGGATGTCCACGACTGCGAGGTCGGGGCGGTGCTCCAGCAGCGCGTCGAGCAGGGCCGGCGCACCGTCAACGGCCGCCGCGATCTCGAACCCACGCGCCTTGAGGAGCCTGACCAGCCCTTCCCGCAGCAGGAAGAGGTCCTCCGCGACGACTACCCGCACGGCACCTCCAGCACCACGATCGTCGGCCCGCCGGCCGGACTGCTGACCGCCAGGATGCCATCGAAGGCCGCCAACCGCCGTTCCACCCCGGCCAGTCCGCTGCCCCGGGCGGGGTCGGCGCCGCCGACGCCGTCGTCGGTGACCTCGATCCTGAGCACGGTCCCGGTCCGGGCCGCCCGGATCCGCAGGCTGTTCGCCGAGGCGTGCCGCACGGCGTTGGTCACCAGCTCGGCGACCGCGAAGTAGCAGGCCGACTCCACCGAAGGGTCGAGCCGTTCGGGCAGGTCGATCTCGGTCGCGCAGGGCAGCGGCAGGTCCAGCGCGAGCGCCCGGACCGCCTCGCCGAGGCCGCGGTCGGCCAGGACCGGCGGGTAGATCCCGCGGACCAGGCAGCGCAGTTCCTCCAGGGCGGCGGCCGAGGACTCGCGAGCCTCGACGACCAGTGCGGCGGCCTCCGCCGGGCTGGTGCGGATCAGGTCCTCGGCGGTGCGCAGGTTCATCCCGATGGCGACCAGTCGGCCCTGCGCGCCGTCGTGCAGGTCCCTTTCGATCCTGCGCAGTTCGGCGGCGGCCGAGCTGACCGCCTCGGCCCGGGTCTCGGTCAGTTCACGCACCCGCCGGGTCAGCGCCGGGTCGGGGCCGCGCCCCCACAGCCGCCGGGCGTCAGGCAGCACCGTGAGCGGCAGCAGCCACAGGCCGAGTCCGAGCAGCAGCGCCCCCTGGATCCCGCCGATCACGCCGGCGTGGTGGGCGAGCGAGTCGGGGACGGTCGGCGGGGGCGGCCCGCTCGGCGAGCCGACGGTGCGCACCACCGGCAGCCAGCCGCCGAAGCCGCCCTCGACCACGCCGTAGGCGCCGATCGCGAGCAGCCCCAGCGCGGCCAGGTCGGCGGCCGCCCGCGGTCGGCGCGCCAGCCCGAGGCCGAGCGCGGCGAGCACGACCAGCCCCGCGGCGTACCCGGTCAGCGCCGAGCCGAGCCCCGCGCCCGGCGAGGCGGGCGTCCAGAGCGCGAACCCGAGCAGGCCCACCGCGGTGATCAGCACGCCGGGCAGCAGCAGGGCCCAGCGCCCGGACGCCGCCGGGCCGGTCGTGGGCAGCAGCCGGTCGAAGACCGCGCGCCCGGCACGGAACCCCGCAAGGGCGAGGGCCGGGACGACCAGGCTCCCCACCAGGAGGTGGGCCGACGTGCGGTCGGGCGGATTGCCGACCCAGTGCGACCAGGTCATCGCCAGACCGGTCGCCACGGCGACGGCGGGCAGCGGCCATCCCTTCGGCGCCGGCGTTGACGCGTGCAGCGCGGTGGCCAGCAGGCCGATCGGCAGCAGCAGCGAGGCGAGACCGCCGGGGCCGAAGCTGGGCAGCAGGATCGAGTAGCCGGCGGTCGGCGCGGTGTGCCGCAGGTCGAGCTCCAGCACCGTGCCGCCGGTGAACGCGGCCCAGCCGGTCAGCACCGCCAACGCCGGCCAGCCGCCCCGCCCGGCCCTGACCGCCCACGCGGTGCGGTCCGGCGCCCGCTCCGCCGCGACGGCCACCCCGACGCAGATCGCGGTGAGCGCCACCATCACGCCGAAGGGCACCAGCGTCAGCCCGGTGGGAAACGGCCACATGTCCGCTCCTCCTCTCGTCTCCCGGCCGCCGACGGCGGCCTGGAGATCATGCTGCTCGCCGGGGCAGGGCACGCGCCATGGACCGGAACCTACAGCTGAGGTGGGCAAACACCTACCTCTGCGGGGCTCAGTCGCCGAGCGTGGCCACCATGATCGCCTTGATGGTGTGCATGCGGTTCTCCGCCTGGTCGAAGACGATCGAGTGCTCGGACTCGAACAGCTCGTCGGTGCACTCCAGTTCGGTCATACCGGTCGCCGCGTGCATCTGGCGGCCGACCTCGGTGCCCAGGTCGTGGAAGGCCGGCAGGCAGTGCAGGAACTTGGCGGCCGGGTTGCCCGTGGCCCTGATGGTGTCCATCGAGACCTGGTAAGGGGCGAGCAGCCCGATCCGCTCCGTCCAGACCTCCTTGGGCTCGCCCATCGAGACCCAGACGTCGGTGTAGAGGAAGTCGGCGCCCGCCACGCCCGCCGCCACGTCGTCGGTCAGGGTGATCCGCGCGCCGCTGCCGGCGGCGAGGCGGGCGGCCTCGGCCTGGACCTCCGCGGTCGGCCACAGCTCCTTCGGGGCGACGATGCGGATGTCCATGCCCAGCAGCGCGCCGGTCACCAGCAGCGAGTTGCCCATGTTGTTGCGGGCGTCGCCGAGGTAGGCGAGCGCGACCTCACCCAGCGGCTTGGCGCAGTGCTCCTGGATCGTGAGCACGTCGGCCAGCATCTGCGTCGGGTGCCACTCGTCGGTCAGGCCGTTCCACACCGGCACGCCCGCGTGGGCCGCCAGCTCCTCGACCACGGCCTGGCCGTGCCCGCGGTACTGGATGCCGTCGAACATCCGGCCCAGCACCCTGGCGCTGTCCTTGACGGACTCCTTCGCGCCCAGGTGCGAACCGCTCGGGTCGAGGTAGACGGCGTTCGCACCCTGGTCGGCGGCGGCCACCTCGAAGGAGCAGCGGGTTCTGGTCGACGCCTTCTCGAAGATCAGGGCGATGTTCCTGCCGCGCAGCCTCGGCTGCTCCGTCCCGGCGTACTTGGCGGCCTTCAGCTGCGCCGACAGGTCGAGCAGGAAGCGGAACTCCTTGGCGGTGAAGTCCAGCTCCTTGAGGAAGTGCCTGTTGCGCAGATTGAAGGCCATGCCGGTCTCCTGGCGTATGCGTCCGAGCGACGGGTCGACGGGTGAGCGAGTACTATCCAGGAAGCATATACGAGGCTTCGAATGGTTATGCAGTCCCTGCGGTCAGGCGGTCGCCAGGGCCAGCTTCATCTCCAGCTCGTCCGCCGAGGTGTCCAGCGGGTAGGGCCGGGTGCCGCCGGTCCGGACGAAGCCGCGGCGCTCGTAGAAGCGGATCGCCCGCGGGTTGTCCTCGTGCACCTCCAGAAAGAGCTCGGGCGCCCCGGCCGTGTCCCTGGCCCAGGCGATGCAGGCGTCCAGCAGGGCGTCGGTGACCCCGGCCGCCGCGCCCCGGTGGCCCGGATCCACCCAGACGCCGACCAGCCAGGCCCGGTCCGGCGCCGCGCCCGGGTCGGCGGGCGGCACATAGGCGTGCATGCAGCCGACCCACTCGCCGGTCCCCTCCAGCACCGCCGCGTAACCGGCGTTGCCGGAGAGGGAGTTGCGCGCCGCCCTGAAGCGCCACTCGTCCTCGCCGTGGCCGAGCACGGTCTCGTAGGTCTCCAGGTAGGCGAGCGGGGTGTCCTTGGTCATCCGAAGCCGGATGTCCCGCGTCTGCGGCCAGTCCTCGGGCTGGATCGGGTGGATCCGGAAGCGCATCCTCGGGCCTCTCTCGTGCAACAGTCAGATGTTCGACAGTCGGTGTCAGCTTAGGCAGAACGGTCAGAGCCGGGGGTCGACCGGCTCGGACTCCAGCGACAGAACTGCGAACACCGCCTCGTGGACCCGCCACAGCGGCTCGCCCTCGGCCAGCCGGTCCAGCGCGGTCAGGCCGAGCGCGTACTCGCGCAGCGCGAGCGAGCGCTTGTGCCCGAGCGTCCGCGCCCGCAGCCGGGAGAGGTGCTCCGGGCGGGTGTAGTCGGGGCCGTAGATGATCCGCAGGTACTCGCGCCCGCGGACCTTCACGCCCGGCTGCACCAGCCGGCCGCTCTCGGTGCGCACCAGCGACGCCAGCGGCTTGACCACCATGCCCTCGCCGCCGCCCGCGGTCAGCTCCTCCCACCAGGCCGTGCCCGCCGCGCAGGACTCCGGGTCCTCGGTGTCGACGACCAGGCGCCGGGTGCCCTGCAGCAGCCCGCTCCCGTCCGCCTCGACCATCCGGTCGATCCAGGCGAGGTGCTGGTCGTGCGGGCGCACGGCCAGGTTCGCACCCTCCGCGGCCAGCACCTGGAAGGGCGCCAGCCGGACCCCTTCGAGTCCCTCGACCGTCCAGCAGTAGCGCCGGTAGGCCTCGGTGAACGCCGCGGCGTCCGCCGCGCGCTCCGCCTGGCGCTCCGCCAGCCCTGCCACGTCCGCGCCCAGCGCGGCCGCGGCGTCCAGCGCCGCCCGTGCCGCGCCCAGCGCCGCGCCCGAGGCCGCCCCGACCGCCGCGTACTGGCGGCGCAGCAGGCCCGCCGACTTGAGCGACCACGGCATCAGCTCGGCGTCGAGCAGCAGCCAGTCGCTCTCCAGCTCGTCGAAGAGCCCGGCCTTCTCGGCCGCGGCGCGGACCGCGGCCAGCACCCCGGCGGTCAGCTCGGCGTCGTCCAGGAAGGCCCGCCCGGTGCGGGTCCAGATCTGCCCGCCGGTGGGCACGCCGAAGCGCCGCTCCCCCGCCGCGCCCTCGGCGTCCCGGCAGACCAGCACCACCGCGCGCGAGCCCATGTGCTTCTCCTCGCACACGACCTGGCGCACGCCGTCCTCGCGGTAGCCGGCGAAGGCCTGGTCCGGGTACTCCAGCCAGCCCTCACGCTGCGAGGTCGCCACCGGCGACATGGTCGGCGGCAGGTAGGCGAGCAGCCGCGGGTCGATCGCGAAACGGCTCATCACCTCCAGCGCCGCCGCCGCGTTCTCCTCGCGGACGGCGACCCGGCCGTGGTGGCGCGTCTCGATGATCCGCTTGCCCGCGACGTCGGCCAGCGCGAGCGGACGGCCCTCGCGGCCGCCGGGCGCGTCCGTGATGAGCGGGCGCACCGGCTCGTACCAGACCTGCTCGGCCTCGACCTCGACGAGTTCGCGCTCCGGGTAGCGCAGCGCGGTCATCTTCCCGCCGAAGACGCAGCCGGTGTCCAGGCAGATGGTGTTGTTGAGGAAGTTGGCGACCGGCGTCGGGGTGTGACCGTAGACGACCAGCGCCCGGCCCCGGTACTCCTCCGCCCACGGGTAGCGGACCGGCAGCCCGTACTCGTCGGTCTCGCCGGTGGTGTCGCCGTAGAGGGCGTGCGAGCGCACCCGGCCGCTGGTACGGCCGTGGTACTTCTCCGGCAGACCGGCGTGGCAGACCACCAGCCGGCCGTCGTCCAGCAGGTAGTGGCTGACCAGCCCGGCGATGAACTCCCGCACCTGCTGCACGAACTCCGGCGGCTCGGCGGCCAGCTGGTCCAGCGACTCCTGCAGCCCGTGGCTGACCGTCACCTTGCGGCCGGCCAGCGCCCGGCCCAGCTTGTTCTCGTGGTTGCCGGGCACGCAGAGCGCGTGTCCGGCGGCGACCATGCCCATCACCAGGCGCAGCACGCCGGGAGTGTCCGGGCCGCGGTCGACCAGGTCGCCGACGAAGACGGCGGTGCGGCCTTCCGGGTGCGCGGCGTCGACCGCGCGGCCCTCGGCGTCCAGGGTGACCTCGTAGCCGAGCCGCCCGAGCAGGGTGACCAGCTCGGAACGGCAGCCGTGGATGTCGCCGACGAGGTCGAAGGGGCCGGTCAGGTGCCTGAGGTCGTTGTAGCGCTTCTCGTACACCACCTCGACGGCGTCGATCTCGGCCTCCGAGCGCAGCACGTGCACCTTGCGGAAGCCCTCACGCTCCAGGAACCGCAGGCTGCGCCGCAGTTCGCGCTGCTGGCGCTGGAGCACGTGCGGCGGGAAGTGGGCCCGGTCGGGCTTGCGGGAGTTGCGCTCGGCGCAGAGCTGCTGCGGCACGTCCAGCACGATCGCGACGGGCAGCACGTCGTGGGCGCGCGCCAGCTCGATCAGCTGGCGGCGGGCCTCCTGCTGCACGTTGGTCGCGTCGACGACGGTGAGCCGGCCGGCGGCCAGCCGCTTGCCGGCGATGTAGTGCAGCACGTCGAAGGCGTCGCCGGTGGCGGACTGGTCGTTGGGGTCGTCGGAGACCAGGCCGCGGCAGGCGTCCGAGGAGACGACCTGGGTGGGCAGGAAGTGCCGGGCGGCGAAGCTCGACTTGCCCGAGCCGGTGGTGCCGACCAGGACCACGAGGGAGAGGTCGGGCACGGTCACCCTGCGGGTGGTCGCCTCGGGTACGGCGGTCGCCTCGGTGGCGTCGGTCATGGGGGTCACTCTCCCTTCGTGTCGGTGCTGGCGGACGCGTCGGCGCCCAGGGTGAAGGCGGCGAGCTGGGTGGGCGGCCCCACCTCGGGGTCCTCGTCGCCGACCGGGCCGAACTCGACGGTGTAGCCGTAGGCCGTGGCCACCTGGTCGGCCCAGGCGCGGAACTCGGCGCGGTTCCATTCGAAGCGGTGGTCCGCGTGCCGGACGTGCCCGGCCGGCAGCGACTCCCAGCGCACGTTGTACTCGACGTTCGGGGTGGTCACCACGACCGTGCCGGGACGGGCGGCGCCGAACACGGCGTACTCGAGCGCGGGCAGCCGCGGCGGGTCGACGTGCTCGATCACCTCGGAGAGGACGGCGGCGTCGTAGCCGGTCAGCCGCGCGTCGGTGTAGGTGAGCGCGCCCTGGAGCAGCTTGAGCCGCCGGGCCTGACGCTCGGGCATCCGGTCCAGCCGCAGTCGCCGCGCGGCGATCATCAGGGCGCGGGCGGAGACCTCGACGCCGACGATCTCGGTGAAGGCCTTGTCCTTGAGCAGGTCCGCGACCAGCGCCGCCTCGCCGCAGCCGAGGTCGAGCACGCGCTTGGCCCCGGCGGCGTGCAGCCGCTCCACGATCGCGGCGCGGCGTCGCACGGCGAGCGGCGTCGGCTTGGGAGCCTCCGCCTCCTCCTCCGGCCCGTTCTCGGCCGGGACGGCGTTGTCGATCTCCTCCAGCTCGCTGTCGTCGGCCTCGGCCAGCCGGGCCAGCTCCAGCCGCTCGGTGGCGGCGCGCGCCAGCGACCAGCGGCGCGACAGGTAGCGGCGGGTGATCAGCTGCTGCTCCGGATGCCCGGCCAACCAGCCCTCGCCCCGGTTGAGCAGCTTGTCGACCTCGTCGGGGGCGACCCAGTAGTGCTTGGCGTCGTCGAGCACCGGCAGCAGCACGTAGAGCTGGCTGAGCGCGTCCGCCAGCCGCAGCGTGCCGCTCAGCCGCAGTCCCACGTAGCGGGATTCGCCCCACTCGGGGAAGTTCGGGTCCAGCGGGACGGCCTCCGCCTCGACCTGCCAGCCCAGTGGCTCGAAGAGCGCGTGCACCAGCTCCACGCCGCCCTTGGCGGGCACGGCGGGCAGCTCGAAGGTCAGCGGCAGCGCCCGCGCGGCCAGCTCCGGCCGGGCGTTGCAGACACCGTTCATCGCGCTCTTGAAGACCGCGCTCATCGCGACCGCCAGCAGCGAGGACGCCGCGTAGGGGCGGTCGTTCACGTACTGCGCCAGCGCGAAGTCGGGCGATCCGCCCCTACCCTTGCCCCCGCGCCCACGCCGCACGAGCGCGACGGGATCCACCTCCAGCAGCAGCGCGGCCGTGCAGCGCTCGTCGTTCGCCTCCGGATAGAAGACGTGCGCGAGGCCGTGGGCGGTACTGAAGGACTGCGCCTTGCCCGGGTGCTTGTGCAGCAGGAAACCCAGGTCCGTGGCAGGACTGTCGGGGACACCGGTGGTGCTGATCGTCAGGAACACGTGGTCGAGTATGTCCGGACTCGACGACTCAACCCACCGACTTTTCTCGCAACGCCTGCTCTCGTGCCGCGATGCACCGAGCCCTGGTGGCTGCAAGGAGCGCGATCCATGGGTAGCCGCTCAAGAGGCGGTTGACCAGCAGGGTTGTCTCTTCACCGGCTTGGCGTCAGCTGATTGGTAGCCGATTGGTAGTGGGCTTCGCCATATTGAGCCGTGTCGGCCACAAGGGTGACCGAAGTCCAAGGGGGAGGAGTCAGGAGATGAAACGGACGATCGTCTGGGGGGCTGTCGTCGCAGCAGTCCTCATGGGTCTGCTCATCGCAGCCGGGGCGTCTGGGGCACAGGCGGTGCCCATCCCGGACGCCGGCCACAACAAGATGATATGAAGCGCCCTAAGTTGAGGGCCCCCGACGGCCGGCCCGCAGGGCTGGGCGCGGGGGCCCACGGATTCACCTTCACACTCGTGTTGGTGTCTGCATTCGCGGTGACTGCGCTTGTGGCTCAAATGCCGGTTGGCCCCGGGGCTTCCCTGCCTAGCACATACCGAACGACCGCACACACCATGTGGCCGCAAGGCTGGTCGTTCTTCGCAGATGAAGGAGATGTGGACGACGTCACAGCACTCCGCCCGGGTGACGCGGGTGGCGCTCCGGCCAATGCGGCGGCAGTCGGGAACAGTTGGGGCCTGAGCCGACTCCCGGATGCCATCTATCGGCAAGCCGTCTTCGTCTCTGGAGAGGTTCCGATGACAAGGTGGGTGAACTGCCTTGCCCGCTCGGTCCAATCTGCGGCGGAACGCTGCGCCGCGCTAGCGAAGCCAGTCGTTGCCCTCAGCAACCCATTCCGCCCGGCACTCCTCTGTGGAGTCTACATTCTGGTGAAGGGCAAACCGTGGGTCGGACTGGAGCGCCAGGAAAGTTTGGTATCCGTCGTTCGCCTGACCTGTTCTCGGTGAGCCGATTTCTGGATCGAACGGAAGTATTCGATCCCCGCAGCCACTCTTTGGCGATCGGCCGATCGCTGCTCGCCAGCGCCGAAATGACGGTACTGATCTCCTCGCCCGACAGGGTCCTCTTCGGAAGTGGCCCTTACGGATCCTATGGAACACTGTGCACCGGGCTGGGCAGAGCATCCCTGTGGTGTGCATTCGGAAGCACCAACCAAGCCCTTCATCTGGCATCGACTGTGGCGATCCTGGTGCTCGTCGGAGTCATGGTCGGCTTCCGACCCCAGTGGTTGTGCATTCCCCACTGGTACGTGGCATTCAGTTTGGCCACCCGTACCACGGTCCTCAACGGCGGAGACGCAGTCGCCCAGATCCTGACGTTGCTCCTGATTCCGTGCTGCCTGGGCGACCGTCGCGCCTGGCAGTGGAGCCACCCCACCGAGAGGCTGGCGCCCACGTGGAGTGGCAGTTCATACGCGGCAGTGCTCCTTTTACGGTGCCAGTTGGCTGGGATCTACCTCGAGGCCGCAGTCTCAAAACTCGCCCATGCGAGCTGGCGGCAAGGGAAGGCGATGCCCGCGATTCTTCTCGGCGACCCCCTGTTCGCATTGACCGGCAACGCCAGAGAGCTGGTCGAACAGGTCTTCACTTTGGCGTGGACCAAAACGGCAATGTCCTTGTCGGTCATCGGCATTGAGCTGGCGATCGGGGGCGCGATCCTGGGCCGGGCAGGCATCCGTCGACTGGCTCTTGCCCTCGTGATTCTGCTCCACGCCGCGATTATTCTCGCCATGGGACTCTTCAGCTTCGGTCTGATCATGATCGCAGCCATGGTCGTGGCGAGCATGCCAACCCGATATACGCCTTCCCGGCTACTCAGGCCCGCATGGGCAGGCGACCGCGCGTCCGACACAGTACGGTTCCATGAAAGAGAGATGCACCCATGAGTTTTGAAATTGAACTATTCTCGCCCCTTGAAGCGTCCAATGGCGACCTGAGGGAGTGCTACCAGGTCATCGTGTCCGTCGTCGCCGAAGAGTTTCCCGAGCAGCCCATTCCGACCTTTGACGCGTATGTCGGACAAATGCGAACTGGCACGTCACTGCTTGGCGAACGGAGCTATTGGGTCGCCCGGGAGCAGGGTGAGATTCTCGGGGTCGCAACGCTAGAACTTCCCGCATTCGAGAACAGCGATGTGGCCGTCGTCACTGTTCGGGTCAGGCCGACTGCACGGCGCCGCGGCATCGGCCGGGCGCTGCTTCGGACGGCGATCGCCCAAGCCCGTACGGAGTCTCGCGGCCTACTGAACGTTCAGAGCGTGAAGGTCGACGGCGAAGGCGAGCGGTGGGCCACAAAGCTCGGATTCGAGACGGTCCAGAGCTACGTGCTGCAACGGCTGGAGATCGCCGCTGTCGAGCCACGGCTTTGGCAGGTGAGCGTTCCCGACGGTTTCCGCCTGCAGCACTGGAGCGGCCGGGCACCGCATGAGCTGGTCGCCGCCTACGCCCTGGCCCGAACAGCAATCGCGGACGCTCCACTCGGAGATTCGGAATTCAAGTTTCCCGAGTGGACCGTTGACCGTGTCCGTCAGCATGAGGCGGAGATTGAGGAACGCGGTGACATCCACTGGGTGGTTGTGGCTGTGTGCGAGCGCAGCGGGGCGGTTGCCGGTCTGACCGAGATGCTCTTCACCCCGCACCGGCCTGGGTTGGGCCTGCAACAGGAGACAGCAGTGCCTCCAGCTTTCCGGGGACAAGGCTTGGGTCAGCTCGTCAAGGCCGAGATGATGCAGTGGGTGACCCGTCAGCGTCCGGAGATCCATTCGATCGTCACGAACACTGCAGCGGACAATACGTACATGATCAGGGTGAACCGGCAAATCGGCTACGCCACCGACTGCACAGTCGCCGACATGGAAGCGCGAGTCGAAGGGCTCAGCATCTGAGCCGGACCCCCGCAACCCCGTTCGATGACACCACCGAAGCGTAGGCTTCCCACGTGACCAGTACACGATCGTCCGCAGACAGCGACCAGTTGGGGGCCCCGGGCCCTGAGGCCGGTGACGGCACTGGTGTGCGGGTGGAGGTTCGACTCTTGGGCCCGCTGGACTTCATCGTGGACGGCAGGAGCATCGCACTCGGGGGCCCTCGTGCTCGTCGCCTCTTGGCGCTACTGATCCTCCACAACAATGAGGTCGTGTCAGTCGAACGGATAGTCGACACACTGTGGGATGAGCCCCCTTCATCGGCTCGCCAGCAAGTACACAACGTTGTTGGCGGGTTGAGACGAGCACTGCGTGCGGGCGAGCGCTCGGTCGAACTGGTCACCAGCGAGGCTGGCTATTCGCTCAAGGTTGAGCCGGCCATCGTCGACCTCGCCCGCTTCCAGACGAGGGTGCAAGAGGCGGACCTGGCCGCGAGCGCGGGGGACGTCGAGAAGGGCATCCAACTCTTGAGCGAAGCGCTGGATACATGGAGGGGGGAGCCCCTCGGTGGGCTTTCGACGGGGCCCCTGGCCAATGCCGTGACGGTGTTGACGGATCAACGACTCTCAGCCGTTGAACGTCTGGCCGAACTTCGACTGGACCGGGGACGCCCAGCTGAGTCGATTCCCAATCTCGTGGAGTTGGTCGAAGCATTCCCCTACCGGGAATCACTTCGCGCATGGTTGATGCGATTGCTCCAAGCCGCGGGTCGGCAGGCTGATGCCCTGGCGCTCTTCGACGAGGGGCGCCGACTGTTGAGCGAAGAGCTGGGGCTGGACCCCAGTCTCGTGCTGCAGGAAGCGCACTCGTACGTTCTCGCGGGAGCGCCCACCACGGTCCACGGACCACCAAGCCAGCATCAGGGACAGGCTCCGACTCCCCTGGGCACGAGGGTGGGGGCCGAACGAAGGTTCCTGCCTCGCGACATCGTGGAGTTCACCGGACGTGAGGCCGAGCTTCGACAACTTGTTGAAGACGCCCGGCAAGTCGGGACCGGTGCCCTGGTTGTATCGGCAATCAACGGAATGGGCGGGGTGGGAAAGACGACGCTCGCCGTGCGCCTCGCGCACATGCTTACCGAGGACTATCCGGATGGCCAGTTCTTCATCGATCTCCAAGGCTTCAGTGCCGGAGCGGAGCCCGTGGAGCCGACTCAGGCTCTGAAATCGCTACTCCTCAGCGTCGGCACTCCACCCGAGCTGATTCCGATGGACCTTGAAAGTCGCAGTGCCCTGTGGAGGTCACACCTGGCCGGAAGGCGAGCCCTGCTCCTGCTTGACAACGCGGTAAGCGCCGTCCAGGTCCGCCCCCTGCTGCCTGGTACACCCGATTCGCTCGTCTTGATCTCAAGTAGGCGCCGCATGCCGTCGTTGGAGGGGTCTGTCCCGCTCTCCCTCGATGTCATGAATTTCGCGGACGCCATTGCCTTGTTCAGTTGTATCGTCGGCCAGGAACGGACCGAGGCAGAGCAGGATGCCGCAGCGCAGGTCGTCAACTTGTGCGGACGCCTGCCGCTGGCAATCCAGGTGGCAGCCTCTCGGCTGCGAGACCGGGTCCACTGGGCCATCGATGACGCCGTCGGGCAGCTGAAGGATCAGGAGAGCCGCTCACGCTTCCTCACGACAGACGACCGGAGTGTCATGACCGTGCTCACCTGGTCGTACCGTCATCTGTCAGAGCGGCAACAGGCCGTATTCAGGTTGCTCGGCATCCATCCGGGTGCCGACTTCGACGCGTACTGCATCGCTGCGCTGGCGGACATTTCCCTGGCCGAGGCCATCACCATTCTCGATGAACTCTTCGACGTCCACCTCCTTGAGCAGCGTTCACCGGGACGCTACAGCCTCCACGACCTCTTGCGGGACTGCTCGCTCGTTGCCCTGCGGCGAGACGGCCGCCGTGAGGAGAGAGAGGAGGCTACGAGGCGTCTCCTGGACTACTACCTGTGGTCGGTGCACTCGTGGAGCCGCCCGATCATCAGAAGCTGGTTCAGGTTCGAGGTTGGCATCGCCCACATGCCTCGATTCGTGATAGCCATGCCAAGTGCCGAAGAAGCGCTGGACCGCCTGGAGGGCGAGTACCGCAACATCAGGTCTGCCATAACTCTTGCACTCGACACCGGAAGCCATGAACACGTGTGGCAGCTCATCTGTTCGCTACTCCCCTACTTCAGTGCGCGCTTTGACTACGGAGTCGAGACCGAGGAACTCGCCACACTCGGGCTGGGCAGCGCGCGCATCGCCGGGAATTTGGCCGGGGAGTCCATGTGCCTAATGGCCCTGGCGCACAGCCGCAGAACGCGGGGGGACAGTCACGCGGCTCAAGCGCTGGCGGAGCAGGCCATCAGCCTCAGCAGTGAGAACGGCGACAGGGAGCGAGAAGTTTACCAGCGTACCGGGCTTGGCATTGTCCACTTGGATGAGAATCGCTTCGAGGATGCTCTGGAGTGCTTCACCGCTGCCATGGAGTTGTCCCTCGATGTCGGAGATCGCGAGTCGGAGGCTGGCCTCACCAACAACCTTGGGGTGGTGTGTCGCGAGCTCGGTCGGCTTGATGAGGCACTGCGTTACTTGCAGCGTACACTGGCCCTCGAACTGGAGTCTGACTCACGCTCCGCACAGGCTTTCACGCTCTCCAACATCGCGCAGATCTGGTTGCTCCGAGGAGACGGCAGCGCTGCGGAAACGGCTTTCAGCGAAGCGCTCGTCATGAGTAGAGCCGTCCGCAGCAAGCGGGCCGAGACGCTCGCTCTGCTCGGTCTTTGCGCAACCAAACGTTGGACGAGCGACCTAGTGGCCTCGCTCGGGTGCGGACGCGAGGCGTTGGAGACCGCAAGGCAAGCCGACTGGTTCGATCTCGAAGGGGACAGTCTCAATGCGCTGGGCGACACTTATCTGTCCTTGGGAGACCTCGACTCCGCAGAGAACATCTTTATCCAGGCTGGCAGTATCGCGCAGGAACGCAACTCCGAGCGCTACTTGGCTCGGGCACGTGAGGGGCTGGCTCACACGGCTGCAGCACGTGGTGACCTCCTCGTCGGACGCTATCTCTGGCACGAAGCCCTCCGGGCACACCCAGGGGGAGTAGTTGACGCTGCGGCCGCTAGAGGGCATCTGGATGCCGCACACCCAGCGGACTCGCCCTGCTGGAGGTGCGCGCTGGTGCAACCTCGTTCCCATTGAATCGAGCATGTTTTGAGCTGTCATCACTTGATGCCATGACATGGTGCTGGACTGCTGTTCGCGGAGCCGTACGAGCACCGTCCAGACCGCGGTATCTGCTCAGACGCAGTCGACCTTGAGCGCCACACCGCCGGGATCTCGGTCTGCTGAAACCCAGAGCATGGGATCACGCACGGGCGCACGGAGGCACACGGGCGGGCGGCGCGCGCCTCCGGTCGCGGTGGGGCGGGCGCTTCGCGGACGGAGCGCCGGGTACTCCAGCAGGAGTCCCGGCGGCCGTGTTCCGAGGGCCGCCCGAAGCCGACCAAGCGAGGAGTGGCCATGAGCGGTCTGGACGGGCTGGAGCCGGTCGCGACGTTCTGCGGGAGCTGCGACTGCGGCTGCCCGCAGCTGTTCGTCGACGTCGACGCGCCTGCTGAGCGCCGCGTCGTGCTGACCGACGACTTCGGGCAGCGGGTGGAGATGAGCGCCGACCAGTTCTCCTCCCTGCTGGCGGAGGCGAAGGCCGGTCGGCTCGACGCCGCGGCGAAGGCCTGAGCGGCCCGACGCGGCACGGATGTGAGCTGAACCAGGACATCAAGAGAGCGCTAAGACTGCCGGGATCATGCAGTGCGCGAAGGCTCCCCCCGCTGCCACGCTGACCCTCGGCAGCGCGCACCAGGCGCGACTGCCGCGGATTCTGCAGAGGCAGGCGACAGCAGTGGGCGGCTTTCTGAGGGCGGCGACGGGATTTCCCACCGTGCTCTTCACCTTCGCGCTGGTCGTCGTCGTGGCGTACTGGGTGGTGGTGCTCGTCGGGGGCGTGCACCTCCACGGAGGCCACGGGCACGCGGGCCACGCCGGTCATGGTGGTCACGGGGGACACGGGGGACGGGCCGCCGGGGGCGGGCCGGGCACGGGGGGCGTGGTGTGCGTGGGGGGCTGCAGAAAACGCTGGGGCTGGGTGGGGTGCCGATCACGGTGGCGGTGTCGCTGCTGGTCGCCTTCGCCTGGTTCACCGCGCTCGCGGGGCGGGCGCTGCTGGGGGGCGGGGACGGGGGCATCCTGCTGGCGGCGGCCCTGGTCGGGGGGTGGGTCGGGGCCCGGGTGCTGGCCTGGCCGCTGCGGCGGTTCATGCCGACCCCGGCCCCGCCACCCAGCCGCAGGGACTTCGTCGGCCGCACCTGCGTCATCCGCACCGGGCGGGTCGGCCCGGACTTCGGCCAGGCGGAGGTCCGCGCCGCCGACGGCTCCGCCGCGCTGGTCCAGGTCCGCCAGAGCCTCGTCGAGGCCGCCGGCCAGGGCAGTGCGTTGACCTCCGGCGCCGCCGCGCTGATCTACGACTACGACGCAGAGGGCGAGTTCTTCCGGGTCATGCCCGACCTGCCGGCCATGGGCTGAGCCGCTTCGTCGCCACCGTCTTCTTCTCTTCGCTTCATCCACCGCAAGGTTCTCCAAGGGAACAGCCATGTCTGTCGTCACCATCGGTATCGGCGTCCTGCTCGCCGTCCTGCTGCTCATCGGTCTGGGCACGCTGCTGCTCTTCGGCCGGCTGTTCCGCAAGGTGATCCAGGGTGAGGCCCTGATCATCTCCAGGCCCAAGAGCGTCGACGTCACCTTCACCGGCGCCTTGGTCGTGCCGATGCTGCACCGCGCCGAGGTGATGGACATCTCGGTGAAGACGATCGAGATCTCCCGCACCGGCCGTGAGGGCATGATCTGCCAGGACAACATCCGCGCCGACATCCAGATCACCTTCTTCGTCCGGGTCAACAAGACCAAAGAGGACGTCATCAAGGTCGCCCAGGCCATCGGCACCGACCGGGCCAGCCACCAGGAGACGCTGCAGAACCTCTTCAGCGCCAAGTTCGCCGAGGCGCTGCGCACCGTCGGCAAGCAGCTCGACTTCGTCGACCTCTACACCAAGCGCGAGGAGTTCAGGGACCGCATCATCGCCGCCATCGGGACCGACCTGAACGGTTACCACCTCGAGGACGCGGCGATCGACCACCTCGAGCAGACGCCGATGTCGCAGCTGGACCCGGCCAACGTCCTCGACGCCCAGGGCATCCGCAAGATCACTGAGCTCACCGCGCTGGAGCACATCCGCACCAACGACTTCCAGCGCAACGAGCAGATGGAGATCACCCGCCAGGACGTGGACGCCCGCGAGGCCGTCCTGGAGCTCGAACGCCGCCGCGCCGAGGCGGAGATCCGGCAGCGCAAGGGCATCGAGACGCTGAAGGCCCAGGAGGAGGCCGCCACCGCCCAGGTGCAGGAGGAGGAGCGGCTCAAGGCGCACAGCGCGCTGCTGCGCACCGAGGAACTGCTGGGCGTCCAGCGCGAGAACCAGCAGCGCGAGATCGCCGTGGCCGAGAAGAACCGCGAGCGGGTCATCGCCGTCGAGAACGAGCGGATCGAGAAGGACCGGCTGCTCGAGGTGGTCAACCGCGAGCGCGAGGTGGAGCTCTCCCGCGCGGAGAAGGAGCGTCAGGTCGAGGTGGAGCGCCGCGGCGTCGCCGAGGTGCTGCGCGAGCGGGTGGCCGTGGACCGCACGGTCGCCGAGCAGGAGGAGGAGATCAAGCGCGTCCGGGTGGTCCAGGAGGCCGAGCGCACCCGCCAGTCCGTGATCATCGCGGCCGAGGCCGAGGCGCAGGAGCAGCTGGTCAAGGACATCAAGGCGGCGGAGGCCGCCGAGCAGGCTGCGCACTTCCGGGCCAAGGAGCAGCTGGTGCTGGCCGAGGCGGGCCAGAAGAGCGCCGAGCTCGACGCCGCGGCGGCGGCACTCGCCGCCCAGGGCGAGCGGGCCAGGGCGGGCGCGACCGGACTGGCGCAGGCCGAGGTCGCGGAGCGTCAGGCGCTGGCCGAGGCGGCCGGCATCAGGGCGCGGCTGGAGGGCGAGGCCGAGGGTCTCAAGCAGAAGGCCGCGGCGATCGAGAAGGTCGGCCTGGCCGAGGCCGCGGTGACCGAGAGCAAGGCGCAGGCGGAGGCCGTCGGCATCCGCGAGCGGCTGCTGGGCGAGGCCGCCGGCCTCAAGGAGAAGGCCGCGGCGATGGCCGCGCTGGACGAGGTCTCCCGGGCGCACGAGGAGTTCAGGCTCCGGCTGGCCGCGGACAAGGAGATCCGCCTGGCGGCGCTGGATGTGCAGCGCAAGGTCGCCGAGGCGCAGGCGGCGGTGCTGGCGGCCGGGCTGGAGAGCGCGGACATCGACATCGTCGGCGGCGACAGCATGTTCCTGGACCGGCTGGTGAGCGCCGTCTCCTTCGGCAAGGGGATCGACGCGACGGTGCAGAACTCGGAGACCGTGCGGACGCTGGGCGCCGACTGGCTGAACGGCGAGCGGAGCTTCGGCGCGGACGCGACCGAGGTGCTCGGCTCCCTCGCGGCCGGCGGTCCGTGGAACCTCGCCATGCTGACCAAGCTGCTGGCGAGCCAGGGCGCCGACGCCACGGCGGCGGTGGTGCCCGCCGACCCCGCCCAGCTCCTGAACGGCAGCACGGGCAAGTAGTCCCGCCCCGCCCGGCGGCGGCACCACCAGTCGAACAGCGCAGTACGGCAACGCAGTAGAGCAGCAGGAGAGAGGCACCACGAAGATGGGCGTCGAGGACGGCACCTACCAGATCCTGCGGGCACGGCTCGCGGATCGGGCGGCCGAGCTGGGGCGGCGGGCGGGGGAGCTGAACGGTCTCCGGCTGGAGGTCTTCGGCTCCCGGCCGCTGGAGCTGACCGGGGCGGCCAGGCCGCGCACCGCCGGCGAGGCCGTCGCCTGCGGCCTGGTCCCGGTCGGGCCCGGAGTGCTGCTGCTGGGCACCTCGGCGCCCGGCCTCGCCGAGGGGATGCTCTCGCTGCACACGCCGGAGGGCGCGGCGCTGGAGCCGGCCGCCGTCCCCGGCCTGCTCGACGACGAGCGCTTCCACCGCGACCTGGCCGAACTGCTGCGCTACTTCCGCGACTCGCGACTGGTCGACCTGGTGCGGACCGCCCCCGGGCGGCTGCTGGCGGTGTTCCGCACCGGTGAGAACGAGGGCGACCTCAGGGTGCTGCGCTGGCAGCTGTCGGAGTCCGGGGCGGAGTACCTGGACAACCACGGCGAGCGGGACCTGCCGCAGCCCCCGGCCTTCGAGCTGCCGTGGACCACCACCGGCCGCGAGCACCACGACCGGGGCCGGATCAGGATCGAGGGCGCGGGCGGCGCGGTCAGCGTCGCCACCACCGGCGGCAGCCTCACCGTGCAGGCGGTGCCCGGCGGCAGGCCGCTCTTCGAGGAGCCCGTCGACGACCCGCTGCAGAGCCTGGCCGACGCCGCCGTGGCCTACGCGGTGACCGGACCGCTGCTGCTGCTCCGCGTCCGCCCCTACAACGAGCGGGCCGACCGCTACCTGGTCGTCAACACCCGCACCGGCACGGTCCGCCGCCAGGACTCGCTCGGCCTCGGGGCGCGGCTGCTCCCGGCCGAGCAGGGCCTGCTCTTCCCCGGCGGGTACGAGCTGGCCGACGGCAGCCACCGCTCCTTCCGTCTGGACGAGACGGCCGCCGCGACCGCGGCGGCCCCCGCGGAGCCGACCGCTCCCGCCGACGAACTGCGCTTCGAGGCCGTCCTGGCCTCTCCCAACGGCGAGGACCTGCTCTACGTGCTGCGCCGCCCCGGGCGTGCCCAGGTGCTGCTGCTGCCGTGGAACACCGTCCGGCGGGAGGCCGCCGCCGCCCTGCACGGAGCCGGCTTCGCACTGCTGCCCGACGGGAGCCTGGTCCTGCTCAAGCCGGACCGCGAGCCGGTCCGCACCCACGAACTCCAGCTCTGGCGCACCCCGTTCGTCTCGGCCGACCACGCTGCCGCGCAGCCCGTGGGTGACGGGCCGCTGGAACGCATCGGCAACGCCGACCTGGTGCGCGGCATCGCGGACTGCCTCGACGTGGTCCGCAACGCGAGCGTGGACCCGGCCACCGAGGCGGGCTCCGTCTTCTCCCCCGCGCTGATCCTGGACGGCTGCACCAAGGCCGCCGATCGCCACTACTGGCTGGCCGACACCGGCCTGCTCGCACCCCTGGTCGAACTGCGCGACGCCGCCCAGCAGTTGGCCGCCGAGCAGGAGCGGGTCAACGCGCTCGCGGCGCGTGCCGCGGAGGCGCTGGAGCAGGCGGACGAGGAGGCCGCCGCGCTGGTCCGCCGCTCGCACGGCGAGCCGCCGGCCGATGCCGACGGCTGGACCGCGCTGCTGGCCGACCTGCGCCGCGCTCAGGGCCGCGCCCACACACTGCGGGAGCTGCCCCAGCTCGACCTCGCCGCGCTCGACGTCGTGGAGAGCCGGCTCGCGGACGAGCTCGCCGGCGCGACCGACCGCGCCTTCGCCTACTTCGCCGGACCCGACGCCTTCGCCGAGCCGCTCGCCGCCGCCCGCGCGGCCGCCGCCACCGCCGCGGAGACCGCCACCGCCGCCGAGGCCGCCCGGCTGGCCGAGAGCCTGACCGAGCAGGCCGAGTCGCTGGGCGTGGTCACCGATCTGGTGACGGGCGCGGTGAGCGCCGAGCCGGGCGCGGGCACCGCCGTGCTGCTGGCCATCGGCGAGGTGCTGGCCGCCGTCAACCGGGCCCGTGCCGTGCTGGCGACCCGTCGCAGGACGCTGCTGGAGAGCGAGCACCGGGCCGCCCACGCCGCCGAGTCGGCGCTGCTGGCCCAGGCCACCACGGCGGCCCTCGCCGCCGCCGACGCCCCCGCCTCCTGCGACGACCAGCTGGCCAGACTGCTGCTGCGGCTGGACGGCCTGGAGGCCCGCTTCGCCGAGGCCGAGGACCTCGCCGCGGAGCTGGCCGACCGCCGCGTCGAGATCCAGCAGGCCTTCGCCGCACGGCGGCAGACCCTGCTGGACGAGTCCGCCGCCCGCGCGGACCGGGCCGCGGCCTCCGCGACCCGCGCCCTGGACGCGCTGCGGCGCAGGCTGGACGGCCTGGCCTCGCCCGAGGACGTCCAGGCCGCGCTGGCCTCCGATCCGATGGCGCTGCGCGTCCGCTCCGCCGCCGAGGAGCTGCGCGCCCTGGACCAGCGGGTCCGGGCGCAGGAGCTGGAGGACGCGCTGCTCGGCGCGGGCCAGACGGCGGTGCGGGCGCTGCGCGACCGGGCCGACCTGTCCGCCGACGGCGGCGCGAGCGTCCGCCTGGGACGCCACCGCTTCGCGGTCCGCCGCGAGCCGGTCGAGCTGACCCTGTTGCCGGAGGGTGAGGAGCTGGTCTTCGCGGTCACCGGCACCTCCTACCGCCGCGCGGCCCGGCTCCCCGAACTGCTGGCGGGACGCGAGTTCTGGACCCAGCCGCTGGTGAGCGAGTCGCCCGCGCTCTACCGCGCCGAGTACCTGGCCGCCGGTCTGCTGGACGCGGCCACCGACGAGCCCGCGCTGCCGCAGGTACGCCGGGCCGCGGAGCGCGCGTACGACGAGGGCTACGAGCGCGGCGTCCACGACGAGGACGCGGCCCTGATCCTGGAGGCGCTGCTGCGGCTGCGGGCGAACGCGGGCCTGTTGGCGCACCCGGCCGAGGTCAGGGTCACCGCGCAGCTGTTCTGGGCCTTCGGCGCGGCCGAGCCGCGCCGTGCGGCCTGGCGGCGCAGGGCCCGCTCGCTCGCACTGGCCAGGGGGGCCTTCGGCCCGGCCGCGACGCCGGCGGCCGTCGGCCTGCTCTGCGCCGAACTGTCCGCCGGTGCGGCCGAGTTCGCCGCGGCCCACGGCCTGCCGGAGACCGCCCCGGTGGGCGACTACCTGTTCGAGGAGCTGGCAGGCCCGCACGAGGGCTTCGCGACCAGCGCCACCGCCCGCGAGCTCCTGGAGGCCTTCCGACGCACCGACATCGCACCGCGGCTCGTCGACGACCTCGCCGCGCTCGGCGACGACCTGCACGCGGGACACCAGCTCGCCGCCGCCTGGCTGGAGTCCTTCACCGCCGCCACCGGCACGGACGCCGACGGCCTCCCCGAGGCGGTGGCCCAGCTCTGCGCCCCCGAACTGCCCCGCTACGACGTCGCCGCCCCGCTCGGCGCGACCGTCGAGGGACTGCTCGGCACCCACCCCCGGGTCAAGGACGGCAGGCTGACCGTCCGCCTCGACCGGCTGCCCTTCGACGCACGGGCCTTCAGGGAGGAGCGCGCCCCCGCGTTCCGCGCCTTCCAGCGACAGCGCGCGGACGCCCTGGCCGCCGAACGCGTCCGGCTGCGGCTGGACGACTACCGCCCCCGCCCGTTGGCCGGCTTCGTCAGGAACCGGCTGATCGACGAGGTCTACCTGCCGCTGGTCGGCGACAACCTGGCCAAGCAGCTGGGCTCGCTCGGCGGCACCCCGGACCGCAGCGGACTGCTGCTCCTGCTCTCCCCGCCCGGGTACGGCAAGACCACGCTGCTGGAGTACGTCGCCGAGCGGCTCGGCCTCCTGATGGTCCATGTCGACGGGCCCGCGCTGGGCCACGGAACCACCTCGCTCGACCCGTCCCTCGCTCCGGACGCCGCGGCCCGCCGCGAGGTCGAGAAGATGGTCTTCGCCCTGGAGGCGGGCAGCAACGTGCTGCTGCACCTGGACGACATCCAGCACGTCTCCACGGAGCTGCTGGAGAAGTTCATCCCGCTCTGCGACGCGCAGCGCCGGATCGAGGCGGTCAGCGACGGCCGGGCCCGCAGCTTCGACCTGCGCGGCCGCCGCTTCGCGGTCTGCCTCTCAGGGAACCCCTACGCGGGGAACGGGCACCGCTTCCAGGTGCCCGACATGCTCGCCAACCGAGCCGACCTGTGGAACCTGGGCGAGGTTCTGAGCGGGCACCAGGAGCTGTTCGCGAGCTCCTTCCTGGAGAACGCGCTGGCCGCCAACCCGGTCCTGGCCCCGCTGGCGGGCGGCGACCCGGCCGAGCTGCGCCTGCTGATCGCGCTGGCCGACGGCGATCCGGCCGCCCGGGCCGACCAGCTGACCCGTCCCGTCCACGACCTCGACCGGGTGCTGGCCACCCTGGCCCGGCTGCGCCGGATCCAGCACACGGTGCTGGCGGTCAACCGCGCCTACATCGCCTCGGCCGCGCAACAGAGCGCCGACCGGCTGGAACCGCCGTTCCTGCTCCAGGGGTCCTACCGGACCATGGCCCAACTCGCCGCCAGGGTGGATCCGGTGCAGAGCGACGAGGAGATCGAGGCGCTGCTGGACGAGCACTACCTGGCCGAGGCGCAGGCGCTCGGCAGCTCCGCCGAGGCCAACCTGCTCAAGCTGGCCCTGCTCCGCGGCCGGGCCACCGGGGAGCAGACCGCCCGCTGGCGGGCGCTCTGCGCGGGCTACGTCCCCTCGGGCAGCTCGTCGGGCCACCCCAACAGCCTGGCGCCGAAGACGGCCGTCTCCAGGGTGTAGCGCTGCAGCGAGTCGTCCGGGTCGAGGCCGGTGAGCCGGACGATCCTGGCCACCCGGTAGGAGAGCGCCCGGACGCTGAGGCCGAGCCGCCTGGCCGCCTCCGCGGTGACGTAACGCGACTCGGCGTAGGCGGCCAGGGTCTCCAGCAGCGGCTGCGGCCCGCCGCGGGTCTCCCGCAGCGGGCCGAGCACGCCCCGCACCAGCTCGACCAGGGCGTCCCTGTCGCGCAGCAGCACGGGCAGCACCAGCAGGTCGGCCGCACGCAGCAGCTGTCCCGGCAGGGCCAGCCGCTCGGCCTGCTCCAGGGCGCCGCGCGCCTCCTCGTAGGAGCGCACCACCCCGCCGGGCCCGCTGTGCGGACGGCCGATCGCGACCCGCCGTCCCTCCGTCAGCTCGGCGAAGGCCCGCACCGCAGCGGTCTCGCCGGGGCCGCCGGGCACGATGCAGACCAGGCGGCCGTGCTTCACCGCGAGCAGCAGCTCCTGCTCGCCGAAGCGGCCGAGCAGTTGCCGCTCCACGCCGCGCACCAGCGGGTCCTCCAGGCTGTAGCCGTCCCCTTCGGCGACCGCCACCACATGGGAGCAGGCCAGGTTGAGGCCGAAGCGTTCCGCGTGCTCGGCCAGCCGCCCGAGATCGCTGCGGCTGCTGAGCAGGTCGGCGACGAACTCGCGGCGCTCGGCCTCCTCCTGCTGCAGCAGCTCCCGGTAGGCGCGCCCGTAGCCGGCGGCCAGCGCGGCGACGGCCGCGCGCAGCGCCGTCATCGACGCGTCGCCGACGGGCTCCCCGGCCCAGACGCGGCCGCTCACCGCGAGCCGCTCGTCGATCAGCTCGGCGAGCCCGCGTCCCTCGGCGGCGGCCAGTGCGCCGTGGTGGCGCAGCGACTCGACCTCGTCGCGGCGCAGCCGCCGCCCGCTTCTGCCGATCTCGACGAGCAACGGACCCCAGGCGTCGACCGCGGCGCCGGGGCCCCCGGACGACGGCGCGGACGAGCCCGATGCCGGAGTGACCGTGGCCATCTCCGCTTCCTTCCCCCGTGACGACACAGACGCGCCAGCGTACCGGTCGCACCCGGAGCGTTCGCCAGAGGGCGCAACAACATCCGGTCCGCGGGTAGTTGTCGGTGGAAGACGCACGTGGCAGGGTGTGCTGACCGTACTTCCTGAGGCACGCGCGTCGAGTGGCGGATCGGGCTGGATGAACCAGGACATGGGCCGGGAGCCGCCGGCGATCGACACCAGCGTGGCCCACTCGGCCCGCATGTACGACTACTGGCTGGGCGGCCGGACGAACTTCGCCCCGGACCGGGAGCTGGGCGACGCCGTCGAGCGGGTCATCCCGACGATCCGGGCGATGGCGAGGGAGAACCGGCGCTTCCTCGGCCGCGCCGTCCGGCACATGGTGCATCTGCAGGGCATCCGTCAGTTCCTGGACATCGGCACCGGCATACCGACCGAGAACAACACCCACGAGGTGGCCCAGCAGGCGGACCCCAGCGCACGGGTCGTCTACGTCGACAACGACCCGATCGTGCTGGCCCACGCCCGCGCGCTGATGTCCGGCACGCCGACGGGCCGCACGGCCTTCCTCCAGGCCGACCTGCGCGACCCCCGGGCGATCCTGCGCCACCGCTCGCTGCGCGAGACCCTCGACCTGCGCGAGCCGGTCGGGCTGATCCTGGTCGGCGTGCTGATGCTGGTCGCCGACGCGGACGACCCGTGGGACAAGGTGGCCACCCTGCTGGAGGCGCTCCCCTCGGGCAGCTGCCTCGCGCTGACCCACGTCACCGCGGACTTCGACCCGGAGTCCGTCGGCGCGGTGGTCTCCGCCGAGGGCGAGGGCCGGATCACCCTGGCCCCCCGCCCCAGGGACGAGGTCGCCCGCTTCTTCGGCGACTGGGAACCCGTCCAGCCGGGCATCGTCCCCGTCATGGCCTGGCGCCCCGACGGCCCCGCCCCGGCCGACCCGGAGGCCGCGTACTACTGGGCCGGCCTGGCCCGCAAGCGCTGACCCCTGCGGGGAGCCGGGTCGGTGGCCAGGCTGTGCGGCCGCGGGTCAGCGGCCCAGGGCCGTGACGCCCGCCTGGGCGTAGCGCTCGTCCTGGTCGCCGCTGGGGGCGCCGGCCACGCCGACCGCGGCGATCGGCGCGCCCTGGGCGTCGACCGGGGCGCCGCCGGCGAGGAAGAGCGTGCCGGGAATGTCCTTCAGGTTCGGGGCCTGGGCAAGTCGCTTGGCCAGCTCGGAGGTGGGGGCGTTCCAGGAGACCGCCGTGTAGGCCTTCTCCGCAGCCGAGTCGTAGGACTGCGGGCCCGCGCCGTCGCCGCGCAGGGTGACCAGGGTGTTGCCGTCACGGTCCACGACCGCCACGGACACCCGCTGGCCGTCCTTGGTCGCGGCGTCGAGCGCGGCCTGGGCGGCCTTCGTCGCGGCGGCGACGGTGAGGTGGGTGGTCTGCCGCAGCTCCTTCGGGGCCGGCCCGGCGGACGCGGCGTCGGCGCTGGTCGCCATCGCGCCGAGCGAGGCCACGCTGACCGCGGCCACGCCGAGCGCCCCGGTGAGGACGCGGGCCCGCAGCGAGATCGTGTTCAGCTTCTTCATGGCTTCTGCTCCTTGGATCGGGGGGTGTTCCGGGTGTTCCCTTCGCTGATTCGATCCTCCGTCCGGCCCGGGGGCCCGACGGTCGGCGCAGCGGCTCGTCCGGCGTGACCGGACGGAGGACGCGGGGGTCAGCCGATCGGCTGATGCGGAGCCCGGCCCACCGGGTGACGATGGGCCTGTCGGAGCAGGTCGGCGGCCCACTGAGGAGGAGGTGCGGGTGCGGCAGGAGAGCCAGGAGGACGCCGACGCCCGCCGGGTGTCGCTGGTGGCGCACGTCGCCTTCTTCCTGCTGCTCGGCGCCTCGCTGGCGCGCTTCCTGATCCGGCACCCCGGCGACTCCCGGACGCCGTGGATCATCGCGCTCACCGTCCTGCTGGGCGTTCTCCACCTGCTGCCGACGCTGCGGCCCACCGCCCGCAGGCTGCCGTGGCTGGGCGCGGTCGTCGCCGTCTGGGTGACCCTGGTGCTGCTCGCCCCCAGCTTCGCCTGGTGCGCGGTCCCGCTGATCTACACCGGCCTGCGCACCCTGCCCGCCCGCGCGGCGGCGGCCCTGGTGGCGGTGCTCACCGTGCTCGTGGTGATCGCACAGCTGCGTCTGGCGAACGGCTTCGACCCGAGCCTGGTGCTCGCGCCGCCCGCCGTGGCGGCGATCGCCACGGCGGTCTTCCTGTCGATGCAGCGCCAGGCGACCCGCCAGCGGCAGCTGATCGACGATCTGGTGCGGACCCGGCGCGAGCTGGCGGCCACCGAACGCCGCGAGGGCACGCTCGCGGAGCGGCAGCGGCTGGCCATGGAGATCCACGACACGCTGGCCCAGGGGCTGTCCAGCCAGCGCATGCTGCTCCAGGCCGCCGAGCGCACCTGGGACGCGGACCAGCCCACCGCCCGCGGACACGTCAGGGCGGCGGGGGCGATCGTCGAACGCAACCTCGCCGAGGCGCGCCGCTTCGTCCACGACCTCGCCCCCGCCGACCTCGCCGACGGCGGCGGCCTCGACCGGGCCCTGCACACGCTGGCCGCCAGGGAAAGCGCCGAGTCGGGCGTCGCGGTCCGGTGTCATGTCGACGGCCCGCCGGCGCCGCTGCCCGACGGGGTGCAGTCCGCGCTGCTGCGGATCGCCCAGGGCGCCCTCGCCAACGTGCGCGAGCACTCGGGCGCGCGCAACGCCACCATGACCGTCTCCTACCTGGGCGACCAGGTGGTGCTCGACATCGTCGACGACGGGCACGGTTTCGTCCCCGCCGACGAGCGGGAGGGCGGAGCCGGGCGCGGCCACGGGCTGCCCGCGATCCGGGCCAGGGTCCGCCGGTTCGGCGGCGCGCTCACCATCGAGTCCGCACCCGGCGAGGGCACCGTCCTGTCCGTCACGATCCCCCTGGAGACGCCCTGATGTCGTCCCCGTCCCCCTCACCGACCGGGGGCGGTGCGCGAGTGCGCGTGCTGCTCTGCGACGACCACGCCATGGTCCGCGCGGGCCTGCTCGCGCTGCTGGGCAGCGAACCCGACATCGAGGTCGTCGGGGAGGCCGGGAGCGGCGAGGAGGCGGTGGCCCTGAGCGCCAGACTCCGCCCGGACGTCGTGCTGATGGACCTTCAGCTCGGCGAGGGGATGGACGGCGTCGAGGCGACCAGGCGACTGGTCGCCGCCGGGCCGAAGCCGCACGTCCTGGTGCTGACCACGTACGACACCGACGCCGACATCACCCGGGCCGTCGAGGCCGGGGCCACCGGCTACCTGCTGAAGGCCGAGCGCCCCGAGGAGCTGTTCGGCGCGATCCGCGCGGCGGCGCAGGGCCGCACCACGCTCTCCCCGCCGGTCGCCTCCCGCGTGATGGCCCGGATGCGCGCGCCCGGGCCCACCCTCACCGACCGCGAGCGCGAGATCCTGGGCCGGCTCTCCGAGGGCCTCGGGAACCGCGACATCGCCCGTGCGCTGTTCATCAGCGAGGCGACGGTGAAGACCCATCTGGGCCGGATCTACGCCAAGCTCGGCGTCGACACCCGCGCCGGGGCCGTGGCCGTGGCGAAGGAACAGCGCCTGCTGTCCTGAACCGCGTGCACGGGAGCGGGGGAACCTCACGGCTCCCCCGCTCCCTCATCCCGCGTGACGCGCCACACGCCACGCGGAGCCGGTGAGTCAGCCCGACATCGCGCAGCCGCCTGCGGCGTTGCTCCAGGTGGGCTGCATCGCGAAGGTGCCGCTCGGCAGGCTGACCGTGCCGAGGTTCTGCCAGGCGCAGAGGTCGCCGTCCTCCTCGCCGTTGGCGTCGACCCACCCGCTGGAGGGCTGCGGGTCGGTCAGCGACTCGGCGTACTCGTGCCCGCCGACGATGCTGAACCCGTCGAGCTGGCCCTGCACCGAGTTGGCCCCGCAGCCGGAGCCGGCGTCCAGGACGTAGGGCATGTTGGTGTAGGAGACGTTGCCGTTGTAGTCGTGCCAGGCGCAGAAGCCGCTGTTGGGGAAGCCGTCGGGCGAGGTGCCGCTCGGGCTCAGCACGACGATCTGCACGTCGGGTCCGGAGACCCCGAAGTGCGCGGCCCCGGCGTCGGCCTCGGCGGCGATGTCCGCCTGCGCGGCCGAGCCGGGAGCGGCGCTGCCGTCGTCCACCCAGGTGCCGCCCAGCACCGAGCCGCCGAAGCTCGGGCCCTGGCCGCTGTTGTCGGTGTACTGGGAGGTGACGGTGGACCAGTTGTCCTGCGAGGTGCCGAGGCCGTTGAAGAGGTCGGTCTCGTACTGCTGGACGCCGTTGCCGTCGCTGTCCCACTGACTGCCCCAGAACACCAGGTAGACGCTCACCTGGTGCTGGACGGGCCCGCCGTTGTACAGCAGACCGCCGGACGCGTCGGCCGCGTCGGCGTGTGGGTGCGCGGCGCCGTGGGCGCCGCGCATCGGGATCACGCCGTGGCGGCCGTGGGTCTCGACCCGGTAGGTGTGGCCGTGGCTGCGCACCCACTGGGTGTGGGCGGACGGGGCGTGGACGGACTGGCTCTGCACCGACGGCGAGGGGGTGCGCGGGGCAGCGCTGCCGGGTGCGGCCGAGCCGAGCAGGGTGGCTAAGGCGATGCCGCTCGCCGCGGCCAGGAACGCGGTGGTGCCGCGTCGGATCCGGAACATCCTGGTGCCTCCTGGTGGGGACTGGAGTGTTCTGACGAGTCCACATCACACACCACGGCCAGGGGTGTCACAAGCGGGAAAACGGTAAGGAGCACGACAAAACTGTGTGCTCGCTGAGCGTTCGCTGGGAGGAGATTCTGTGCCCGGCCTCGCCTCAGGAGTCGGCCTCGGCGCTCCGGGACCGCAGTCGGCGCAGCATCCTGGCGTCGTCGAAGCCGACCTCGCGGGCCGCCGCCTCCACGGTCGCACCATGGCTGATCAGGTGCTCCGCCCTTTCGACCCGCAGCGTCTGCTGGTAGCGCAGCGGCGTGAGGCCGCCGGTCGCCCGGGTGAAGAGTCGGGTAAGGGTTCGTTCGCTGACCCGGGCCGCTCCGGCGAGCAGCGCCAGCGGCAGCGGCTCGGCGAAGCGCGCGTCGATCAGGTCCTGGACCCGGTGCACCCCGTCGTCGAGGTGGGCGCGGTGCCGCAGCATCGCGCTGGCCTGCGGCTCGTGACCGTTACGGCGGGCGTAGACGACCATGTCGCGGGCGATCTGCGCGGCGACGGCGGGCCCGTGCCGCCCGGCGACCAGGTGCAGCGCCAGGTCGATCCCCGAGGCGATGCCGGCCGAGGTGACCACCCGGTCGTCGGTCGTGTAGAGGACGTCCCGCACCACCTGGGCGCGCGGGTGACGGCGCGCCAGCTCGTCCTGGATGTCGTGGTGCGTGGTGCAGCGCCGGCCGTCGAGCAGGCCGGCCGCACCCAGCGCCTCCGCACCCGCGCAGATGCTCGCGACGGTGCCGCCCGCCTCGTGGTGGGCGCGCAGCGCCTCCAGGGGGCCGGGGCCGAGCGGGAGCGGGAAGCAGTCCGCGGCGCCCTCCCCCGGCACCCGCCAGCCGGGCACGACCAGCAGGTCGTCGCGGTCCAGCACCGGCCAGTCGGTACCGGCCTGCAGCGGGAGCCCCTGCGCGCTCGGCACCAGCTCCCGCTCGGCCACGTAGTCGAGCCGGTAGGGGAACCCGAAGTCCCCGGCCGTGCCGAAGACCTGCGCGGGCCCGGCCAGGTCCAGCAGATGGACCCCGGGCACCAGCAGGAAGACGACGCGGTTGCTCACCCCGCCATCATTCCGCAGCGGCGGCAGCGGCATCACCGGAGGCGACGGCCTCGAGCTCGCCCACCGTCACGATGTCGGCGAAGCGGTCCCGCAGCACCGCCTCGGTGCGCTCGATGATCGCTGCCGCGCTGAGCGTCCCGATCGCGTTGGTGGTGGTGGCGTCGGTGACGAAGGTGCAGCGGTAGCCGAGGTCGCTGCCGACGCGCGTGGTGGTCTCCACGCACTGCTCGGTCCTGATCCCGCAGAGCACGAGCTCGGTCACGCCGCGCTCGGTCAGCTGCTGCTGGAGGTTGGTGGTGGTGAACGCGTTGTGCGAGGTCTTCTGGACCGTGATCTCGCCGGGCAGCGGCTGGTCCAGCTCCTCCATGAGCCGGACGTGGCCGAGCACCGGATCGAAGACGGTGTCCGTGCCGGGCTCGGCGTGCAGCACCCAGACGACCGTGTCACCCTGCGCGCGGGCCAGCCGGACCAGGCGGTTCACCGGTTCGGCGATCTTCGGGTTGTCCACCTCGGCCCACTCCTCGGCGCGAGCACGGAAGGACTCCTGGACATCGATGACAATCAGTGCGCGATTCATGTGCACCAGTCTGGCCTGCCCGAACAGTCATCCAGAAGGCCTCTTCGGGTCTGTACCCGGAACGATCCGGTCAGCCGACACGCCCGTCCGTCCAGCGGGACGGTTCGGCATGCGCGCACCCGATTGGTTAGCGTGCAGGCGTGACTACTGAGACTTCCACCTCCACCTCGCCCAAGGGCGGCGCCGTCGCCACCGGTCTGGCCACCGTCGCCGCCGACGGCACCGTCCTCGACACCTGGTTCCCCGCCCCGCAGCTGGTCGCGGCGGGATCGGACGAGTCCGGCCCGTCCGGGACCGTCCGCCTGAGCGCCGAGGAGGCCGAGGCCGCGCTGGGCGCCGGTGCGGCCGCCGCGCTGCGCGTGGACGCGCGACGCGGCGTCGAGGTGATCGCGGTCCGCACGGTCATCGGCTCGCTGGACGACAAGCCCGCCGACGCGCACGACGCCTACCTCCGGCTGCACCTGCTCAGCCACCGCCTGGTCCAGCCGCACGGCCAGAACCTGGACGGCCTCTTCGGCCTGCTCGCCAACGTCGCCTGGACCAGCATCGGCCCCACCCCGGTCGGGCAGGTCGAGGCCGCACGGCTCGCCGTCCGCGCCGAGGGCGGCCAGCTGGCCGTCTACGGGATCGACAAGTTCCCGCGCATGACCGACTACGTCGCGCCGACCGGCGTGCGGATCGCCCACGCCGACCGGGTCCGCCTCGGCGCGCACCTGGCCGAGGGCACCACGGTGATGCACGAGGGCTTCGTCAACTTCAACGCCGGCACGCTCGGCACCTCGATGGTCGAGGGCCGCATCTCGGCGGGCGTCGTCGTGGGCGACCACAGCGACATCGGCGGCGGCGCGTCGATCATGGGCACCCTGTCCGGCGGCGGCAAGCAGGTCGTCTCGGTGGGGCAGCGCTGCCTGCTCGGCGCGAACGCGGGCATCGGCATCTCGCTGGGCGACGACTGCGTGGTCGAGGCCGGTCTCTACGTCACCGCGGGCACCAGGGTCACCGCGCCCAACGGCCAGATCGCCAAGGCGGTCGAGCTGTCCGGCCAGTCGAACCTGCTGTTCCGTCGCAACTCGCAGAGCGGCGCGGTCGAGGTCATCGCCCGCTCCGGTTCCTGGGGCGGCCTGAACGCCGAGCTGCACGCCCACAACTGACGTGCCGTGAGCGGCTCCGCGGGTGGGGCGATGGTTGATCGCGCCCACCCGGCGGAGCCGCCCTCAGCGGGGCCCGCGCCGCCAGCGGGGCGCGTCCTGCCGCCGGCCAGGGAACAGCGCGGCGGGAATCAGGCAGAGGGCCGACAGACCGAGCGCCCACCAGAACGCCCCGCCGTAGGCCGCGGCGACCGGTCGGCCCTGGTGGGCCAGGCCGTGGCCGAGCACCACCACCAGCACCGCCGTGCCAAGCGAACCCCCGATCCGGTTCAGCACGTTGAGCGCGCTCGACGCCCGCGGCGCCTGCTCCCTGGTCACGCTCGCGAAGACCGCCGTCATGCCGGGCGACATGGTCGCCCCGATGCCCAGGCCGCGCAGCAGCAGCGACAGGGCCAGCACCCACCCGGCCGGGCCCGAGGCGAGCTGGGTGAAGGCGATCGTGCCGAGCAGCGAGAGCGTCACCCCGCCGAGCATGAGTGCCCGGGGGCTGTACCGGCGGCCGAGACGCGGCCCCAGCACCATGGCCACCGCGCTCCCCAGCGCCTGCGGCACCACCAGCAGCCCTGCCTGCAGCACGCTCGCGTGGCGCACCTCCTGGTAGTAGAGCGGCACCAGCAGCATGGAGCTGTAGAGCGAGGCACCGACCAGGAACGAGCTCGCCGTGGCGACCGAGAAGCCGCGTCGGGCGAAGAGCCGCAGGTCGATCAGCGGCACCCGCCGCCCGCGCAGCGCGTGGACCGCGTAGCCGAGCAGCAGCGCCACCCCGGCCAGCAGCGGGAGCAGCACCTGCGCGGACCCCGGGCCCGCCTGCGCTCCGGCCCGGCTGCAGCCGTAGACCAGCGCACCGATGCCGGGAGAGAGCAGCGCCAGGCCGCGCACGTCCAGCCTGGTGGCCGCGCCCCGCACCCGCGACCCCTGCGGCAGCAGCCGCCAGGCGGCGAGCAGGGTGGCCAGGCCGAGCGGCAGGTTGATCCAGAACATCCAGCGCCAGTCCAGGTGTTGCACGATCAGGCCGCCGGCTATCGGTCCGAGCACCGGCGCCAGCGCGACCGGGAGCGAGATGACGCCCATCATCCGGCCCATCCGCGCGGGCCCGGCCTCCTGGGCCAGGAACGCCTGGCCGATCGGCTGCATCAGCGCGCCGCCGACGCCCTGCAGCAGCCGGAAGACGATCAACGCCGCCGCCGACCAGGCCAGCCCGCAGAGCGCCGACCCGACGACGAAGGCCGCGACCGCGAACATCCAGGCCCGCTTGCTGCCGAAGCGCTCGGCCGCCCAGCCGGAGACCGGCATGACCAGCGAGACCGCGAGCAGGTACCCGGTGGAGAACCACTGGGCCGTGTCCAGCGAGGCGTGCAGCGAGTGGGCGACCGACTCGACGCCCACGCTGACGATGGTCGCGTCCAGCATGGACAGGACCGCGCCGAATATCAGCACGAAGGCGATCCGCCAGAGCCGCGCCTCGATGCGCGCCTCGCCAGCCGGTGCGGCGGCAGCGGAGCCGGACGGTGGCGCGAGTGTGGACGGCGAAGCCATGGTTCCCCCTCGGTTCAGGTTTCTGTGTTCGTCATAAAATTAGGCTGCACCCACTTCTTAGGTCAAGCACAAATTTGGGCCGGACCGAATAGACTCGCCTCCATGGGTCAGGGACTTCGGGAACGCAAGAAGCAGGAGCTGCGGCAGGCCATCTCCGACGAGGCGACGCTGCTGTTCGTCGAGCGCGGCTTCGAGCAGGTGACCATCGCTCACATCGCCGAGGCGGTCGGCGTCGCCAAGATGACGGTGACCAACTACTTCCCCCGCAAGGAGGACCTGGTCTTCGACGAGCATGAGCGGCTGACCCGGCGGCTCGCCGGAACCGCCGTGGAGCGCCGCCCCGGTGAGACCGTGCTCGACGCGCTGCGCCGCGACTACGCCGACTCGGCCGCCGCGGGCGACGAACTGCTCGGCGCGACCTCCCGGGGCTTCGCGGGGCTGGTCGAGAGCAGCCCCGTGCTGCTGGCCCGCCTGCGGGAGATCCTGGACCAGCAGGAGCGCGCCCTCGCCGACGCACTCGTCGCCGAGGCACCGGACCAACCGCTCGCCGCCCGACTCGTCGCCGCCCAACTCGCCGCCGTCCACCGGATCCTCTGGTACGAGGCGCACCGCCAGGTGCTGGCCGGCGTCACCCCGGAGCGGATCTTCCCGGTGCTGGGCGCGGCCGCGGAGGACGCGTTCGCGGGCCTGGCCCGCCTCTACCAGGGGGACGACCGCGTGCTCAAGCGGCGTCCCGCCTCGGAGTGAATCGGCGGCAAGCCCGGGCGGCACGGGCCGCCCGTGGGTGTGACAGGCAGTGACCAGCGGCGCGGGCGGCTCGTTGGCCGCACGGGACCGGCGCTGCCCGCCCGGCCCCGTCCGCAGCTTCCTGGAGGGTCAGCCCAGCCATGTCCGACGTACCGGTCGCACCCGAGAGCCCGCAGAACCTGTTGGCGCAGATGGAACGGATGCTGGCGGCACTCAACGCCGACCTGGACCAGCTCGACGCCGACCTGCAGCCGTCCGCGCAGCAGCCCGCCCCCTCGATCACCCCGTCGATCACCCCGGAGGCGGATCGAGCCTGACCCCGGCCCGACCCGACGCCCGCCCGGCCGGACCGAGCGCGGCCCGCTCCGCCTGACGGAAACCCGCACCCTCCCGCGCCGGTTCGAGGCCCTCATCGGGCCCCGGGCCGGTCTCCTCGTCGATCGCGCGCAGCAGCTCGGTGAGGAGCTCACGAGCCTGGAACGCGGCGTCGACCCCGTCCACGCAACTCCAGTACAGCTCCTGCTCGTCCGCCCCGCAGGCGACCACCAGCAGCGACTCGGACGCCTCCTGGATCAGCAGCCGCAGCTCCCGCAGCGCCGCACCCACGTCCGCCAGCTCGGAGAGCCTGGCGGCCCGCTCCCCCGTCACCGGTTCGTCCGGCGGACGCCCGATGCACTCGGCGGCATGCGCGCCCGCCTCGGCCAGAGCCCGTGCGATCTCCACCGGCCCGCAGCCGCCGCCCTCCAGCGCCCGCTCGGTGAGCGCCAGCGCCGCGGTCTGCGCGACGGACTCCACCATCCGGCAGGCCTGCCACGCCTCCACGACCACGTCCGCCGCCGTACGCGCCTCGGCCAGCGCGTGCCGGTTCGCCTTGATCAGCCGCAGTGCGTCCATGACGCCACCCACCCCCATGGAGTCGAGCCGACGGTCCCTCCGTCTGCGCCCACCCTCCGCCTCGCGCCTCCCAGCCGACAGCGAGCGTCCACGACCTGTGGACAACTGAGGGGATGTGGAAAACCCGCCCACCCGAACGAGCGAGTTTCGCCTGCTCCGCGGGTCGGGTCCCGGGCGGCGCGGACCACGGCGAAGCCGACGCCGGACCGCGAGAACGAGCCCTCTCGGGCGGAGTTCGGGCACGCCGGAGCGAAGGCGAGGCGAAGGCGAGGCAGCGCGACGCCACCCGCGCCGGGGGCCGGCCGAGGCCGGGGCCGCGTCCAGGCCGGTGCCGGGCCCGCCGGAGCCGCGGGGCCGTCACGGGGGCCGGTGTTCAGTCCAGGGGTTGGGGTTCCGCGGCGGGGAAGCGGAGTTCGTTGCGGTCGATCTTGGCGGCGAGGGCGGCCAGGGGGTCGACGCCGAGGACGCCGCAGAACTGGAGGAGGTAGGCCAGGACGTCGGCCACCTCGTCCTCGACGCGGGGGGCGCGCTTCGGGTCGGACATCACTGCGGCGGCCTGCTCCGGGGTCAGCCACTGGAAGATCTCCAGCAGCTCGGCCGCCTCCACGCTCAGCGCCGCGACCAGGTTCTTCGGGGTGTGGTACGGCTGCCACTTCCGCGCCGCCGCGAACGCGCGCAGGCGGTCCTGGAGGAGCTCGACGGTGAGCGCGGGCTCCTCCGCACCGACGGCGTCGGAGGCGGAGGCTGGCGTCTGGTCCGGGCGCGAGTCGTCCATGGGGATCATTGTGCCGGAACGCCCGCCGCCGCAGGCTCGGCGACGGCCAGCTCGCTCCGCCCCGTGACCGGCTCCCGCCGGCACAGCACCGAGCCGACCCCCGCCACCGACGCGGCCGCCTCCCCCTCCCCCGCCGTCGCCAGCAGACGGACGTGGCCGCGCGCGGCCACCTCCACCGCCAGCCGCAGCAGCTGCGCCGTCCGCGCCCGGTCCAGGCCCAGGTCGAGGCCCTCCGCCAGCACCGTCAGCAGGCGCTCCGCCTCGGGGATCTCCGCAGCCGGGCTCATCTGCAGCACTCCAGGGCCGGTCAACAGCACCGTCGCGAAGGCCAGTTGCCGCAGCACCGCCGACGGCAGCTCGCCGGCGCCGACCCTGCGGCCGCCGGCCTCGTCCAGCGCGGCGCGCACCGCGATCGACCCGTCCGCCCCCGAACTGCGCAGTGCCCCCAGCCCGGTGACCGGCGCGGCGCTCATCGTCCGTGCCGCCTGGGCGAGTTTGCCGAAGCGGATCCGGCACTCCCCCTCGATCCGCGCGACCACCGCCGAGAGGTTCGCCGCCGAGCCGCGCAGCCGCGCGTCGTCGTCCGCCCGCACCCAGTCGCGCATCAGGGTCGGGACCGGATCCAGGGCGAAGCACTCGCGCAGGGCGGTCAGCAGATGCTCGGCGGCGGCCAGCACCAGCCGCTCCCCCGGCGTCGCCCCGGCGACACGCAGCGGCAGCTGGGCGGTGACCAGCCCGCGCGCCGAGAGCGGGGCGCGGATGTCGCCCTGCCGGCCGTCGCTGTGCCAGGCCACGTCGATCCGGCCGCTCGCCGCGTCGACCGCGCCGGTGGTCACCAGCAGCCGCCCGTCCAGGGCGAGCCGCTCCGCGACGACCAGGCCGCTGCTCGCCCGCAGCACCACGTCCAGCCGCACCTCCCCCGCCGGGGACGCGATCGAGCAGCCCAGGCGGACCTCCGCCTCCCCCCACGGCACACAGCCGTCGAGGCCGCCCCGCACGGGCGCCAGCGCCTCCTCGACCTCCTCGCCGCCGGCCAGCGCGGACAGGGCCAGCAGCCCCTCCAGGGCGTTGGACTTGCCCGCTCCCGAGGGGCCGTGCAGCAGGGTCACCGGCGCCAGCGGCAGCACCGCGTCCCGGTACGACTTGAACGCCGTCAGCCGCAGTTCGACGACGGCGGGACGCTGCACACCAGAGCTCACCCGCTCGACGCTACCGACGCGCGGACCCGCCGAAACGTCACAGCAGCGCCGCCGTCCATCCTCCGGGGAACACGGCTCACCCGCCCAGGTGAACGCCGCGACCAGCGGCGCGGACCAGGGGCCGCGGACCGGTGCCTACCGGGTGAAGCGGCTCACCGTCACCGACACGGTGACCTCGACCGGGTCCGGCAGCGCCGCGATCCGCGCGGCCAGGGCGTCGGCATCGGTGTGCCAGGCGCTGGGACCCATGCCGACCACGGTGGCGACCTCGGCGTGGGTGAGCTTCACGGTGAAGGTGTGCTCGCTCGCACCCGCCGGGGCCAGGTGCGGCGTCAGCGCCTTGGCCAGCCGCTCGTCCTTGCGCTCGTCCACGCCCAGCAGGCCCAGCTCGCCGACCAGTTCGCCGAGATGGCCGCGGTTCGGCGAGACGACCAGCAGCTCTCCGCCTGGCCGCAGCACCCGCCTGATCTCCTCGCCCCGGCGCGGCGCGAACACGTTCAGCACCACGTCCGCGACACCGTCCCGCAGCGGCAGCGGCTGCCACGCGTCGCAGACCACCGCGCCCGCCCGCGGATGCGCCTTCGCGGCGCGCCGCAGCGCGAACTTGGAGATGTCCAGGGCCAGCCCGGCCGCGCCGGGGACCGCGTCCAGCACCCGCGCCAGGTAGAAGCCGGTGCCCGCGCCCAGGTCCACGATCCGACCGGCCTCCGCGGCGCGCACGGCGTCGGCCAGCGCGTCGGCGATCGGCCGGTAGTGCCCGGCGCCGAGGAAGTCCACCCGGGCGGCCACCATCGCGGCGGTGTCGCCCGTTCCGGTGTGCGCGCCGCCGGGCAGCAGGCTGGCGTAGCCCTGCTTCGCCACGTCGAAGCTGTGCCCGACCGGGCAGCGCAGCACTCCCTGACCGAGCGTCAGTCCGCGCTCGGCGGCGGCGCCGCAGATCGGGCAGCGGAGCCAGGTGATCACGTCGTGCAGCATCGGTACTCAGTCCCCGGCCTCGCCGGGCGCGCCGCCCTCGTCGCCGCCGTCGGGGCCGTCGGGGCCGGACTCCTCGTCGTCGTCCTCGTCGTCCTCGGCCCCCTCCGGGGCCTGGTCGACGATCCAGCCGGCCAGCCGCTCGGCCGTGCCCTCGACGCCGGTCCTGCCCTCGCGCACCGCACGGGCCAGGGAGCGCATCTCGCGCGTGGTGGTGGCCACCGTCGCCCCGCCCGCGACCAGGTAGGCGAAGGCCACCGCGGTGGCGAACAGTTCGTTGTTGCGTTCCAGCGCGGGGACCCGGATCAGCTGGTGCATCAGCGCCGCCGCCCGGTCCTCGGGCTCCGGGTACACGAGAACGTCGAAGATCTCCGCCTGATGCCGGGTCACCGCCGCGACCAGTGAGCCGTAGTCGGTGACCCGGGGGTCGCCAGGTGTGTACTGCTCGGCGACCATGAGCAGCCAGGACAGGTCGATCTCGATGTTCAACGGCGCGTACCCGTGCCCTCTCGCTCACCACCGAACTCGGCGAGGAACGCGGCCTCGTACTCCTTCATGAACTGCGCGGCGGCATCCACGAAGGCACGGCCTGTCTCGCCCATGTCCTGCTGGACCAGCTTCTCGATGTACTGGTTCATGCTGATCCCCTCCTGTTCCGCCCTGGCCCGAGCGATCTCCGCCGTGGTGGCGTCGACTCGGACATTCAGCTGTTTCTTACTCATACCTAGAAGCTAGCGCGATTCTGCTAGCACAGGAAGGGGCGGCTTTCGGACACGCTGTATTCGGTCAGATCCGGACAGTAGGGATCTCATTCCCCGCTTGCGGGCTCCAGAATCGCCACGCACTCGAAGTGGTGCGTCATCGGGAACAGGTCGAAGGCCCGCAGCGAGACCGGCCGGTAACCGGCCGCGGCGAAGAAGGCCAGATCGCGGCTGAGCGCCGCCGGGTCGCAGGCGACGTAGGCGATCGCGCGCGGGCTCAGGCTCGCCAGGTGCGCGACGGTCTCCCGCCCCGCGCCGGAACGCGGCGGGTCCAGCACGATCAGGTCCGTCTCGGTGATCCCGGTGCGCGGCAGCAGCTTCTCGACCTGGCCGGCCTCGATCCGCACCCGCTTCTCCTCGATCAGGTCGGCGAGGTTGTGCCGGGCGTCCGCGACCGCCTGCTTCCCCGACTCGATCCCCAGGACCGCGCCCGCCCGTCGCTCGCCACCGCCCTTGTTCGAGTCGCTGCGCGACGCGGCCACCTCGCCCATCCGGTCCGCCAGCGCGCCCGCGAAGAGCCCGACCCCGCAGTACAGGTCGAGCGCGTTCTCGCCCGCCCGCGGCGCGAGGCCGTCCAGGACCGCGCCGACCAGCGTGTCGGCGGCCGCCGGGTGGATCTGCCAGAAGCCGCCGTCGCTGACCCGCCAGGTGCGCCCGGCCGCGCGCTCGCGCACGAAGTTCCGGCCGTGCACCCGGTGCACCCCGCCGTGGTCGTCGATCCGCTGCACCGACACCGGCCGGTCCAGCTCGACGATCGGCAGCCTGCCGCCGGGGGTCGGGACCAGGACGACCGCGCGGTCCGAGGAGCCGGTCGCCGAGATCGCCTCGACCGAGGCGATCTGCGGCCACTCGCGCTGCTCGACGCCGAGCTCCTGCACTCCCGGTGCCGCGATCAGGCAGCGCTCGACCGGGACCACCTCGTGCGAGCGGTGCCGGCGCAGTCCGGCCCGGCCGGTCGCGCCGTCCACCGCGTACTGCACCCGGGTGCGCCAGGCGGGTACCTGGCCGGCCGGGACCTTGTCGCCGGGAGCGGGCTCGACGCTGCCGTCCCAGCCCGCCTCCTGCGGGGTCAGCCCGGCCAGCTTCCGCAGCTGCTCGGTCAGCACGGCCGCCTTGAGCTTGCGCTGGGCGCCCGGCGTCGCGTGCTGCCAGTCGCAGCCGCCGCAGAGCCCGGGCCCGGCGTACGGGCACGGCGGGGAGACCCGCTCCTTCGCCGGCTCCAGCACCTCCACCGCGTCCGCGCGCAGGAAGCGCGAGGCCGCGGTGCCGTCCGTCACCTGCGCCACAACCCGCTCGCCCGGCAGTGCGTGCCGGACGAACAGCACCCGGCCCTCGTGACGGGCGACGCAGTGGCCGCCGTGGGCGACCGGGCCCACCTCGACCTCGTAGCGCTCGCCCACCAGCGAGGGGGACTCGGGCGCGGCGGGTGAGGCGGTGCGCGGGTTGGCGCGCGGGGCACCGCTGCGACGGGGGGTACCGGTACGCCGCGAGCTGCTCTGGCGGGAGGTCACGCCTGGTATTTCCTTAGGCCGAGGTGGTGGTGTCGCCGCTGTTGGCGGCGCTGGAGGCCGCCTTCGCCGGCCGCTCGTCGCGGCGTCCGATGTCGCCGCGCCGAACCTGCCCGGGCGCGACCCACGGGCGCGGCTTGCGGCGGCGCTCGGAGGACTCCAGCTGCCAGGGTACCGAGGTCACCATCACCCCGGGCTTGAACAGCAGGCGGCCCTTGAGCCGCAGCGCGCTCTGGTTGTGCAGCAGGTGCTCGTACCAGTGGCCCACGACGTACTCGGGGATGAAGACCGTGACGACGTCGCGCGGGTTGCGGCTGCGCAGCTGGCGGACGTACTCGACGACAGGCCCGGTGACGTCGCGGTAGGGCGAGTGCAGCACCTTGAGCGGCACCTCGATGCCGCGGGTCTCCCACTCGGCCTGCAGCAGCTTCGTGTCGGCCGGGTCGACGTCCACGGTGACCGCCTCGAGGCGGGCGGTGGAGCGCGAGGAGAGCTGGGCGTAGGCGAGCGCGCGCAGCGTCGGCTTGTGCAGCTTGGAGACCAGCACCACGCCGTGCACCCGGGCCGGCAGCGCCTCCTCCTCGGCCTCGGCGTCGTCGAGCGCGAGCTCGGCGGAGACCCGGGTGTAGTGCTTGTTGATCGCCTTCATCATCACGAAGAAGACCACCATCAGCAGGCAGGACATCCAGGCGCCGGACATGAACTTGGTGGCCAGCACGACGACCAGGACGCAGGCGGTGCAGATCAGGCCGATCGTGTTGATCACGCGGCTGCGCATCATCCGGCGGCGCTCGGCCGGGTCGGTCTCGGTCTTCAGCAGCCTGGTCCAGTGCCGGATCATGCCGGTCTGGCTCATGTTGAAGGAGACGAAGACGCCGATGATGTAGAGCTGGATCAGCCGGTTCGGGTCGGCGCCGTAGCCGACGATGAAGACGATCGCGACGCCCGCCAGCAGGATGATGCCGTTGGAGAACGCGAGCCGGTCGCCGCGGGTGTGCAGCTGGCGCGGCAGGTACCGGTCCTGGGCGAGGATCGAGCCGAGCACGGGGAAGCCGTTGAAGGCCGTGTTGGCGGCCAGCACCAGGATCAGACCGGTGACCGCGGCGATGAAGTAGAAGCCGGGGGTGAAGTTGCTGAACACCGCCTCGGAGATCTGCGCGATCGCCGTCTTCTGCTGGTAGCCCGCGGGGGCGCCGTGCAGCTGGGAGACGTTCTCCGCCATCTTCAGGCCGGTGAGGTTGCCCATCCAGATGATGCCGATCAGCATCGTGACCGCGATCACCGCCATCATCAGCAGCGTGGTGGCGGCGTTCTTGCTCTTCGGCTTCTGGAAGGCCGGCACGCCGTTGCTGATCGCCTCGACGCCGGTGAGGGCGGCACAGCCGGACGAGAAGGTCTTCAGCAGCAGCAGCACCAGCGCGATGCCGGTCGGATCGATGTGACCGGGCTGGGCCACCAACGTGAAGCCGGCGCTGGCCGCGTGCATGTGGGTGCCGAAGAAGAGGTCCCGCACCGCGGCCCAGATCATCAGCAGGAAGACCCCGCCCATGAAGCCGTAGGTCGGGATCGCGAAGGCGGTCCCCGACTCGCGCACGCCACGCAGGTTCATCGCCATCAGCAGCAGCACCAGGGCGACCGAGATCAGCACCTCGTGCCCGTGCAGCGAGGGCAGGGCGGAGACGATGTTGGCGACGCCGGAGGTGGTCGACACCGCCACGGTGAGCACGTAGTCGACCAGCAGCGCCGCGGCGACCGTCAGGCCCGCGTTGCCGCCGAGGTTGACCGTGGCGACCTCGTAGTCGCCACCGCCGCTCGGGTAGGCGTGGACGTTCTGGCGGTAGGACGCGACGACGACGAGCATGACGAACGCGACCACCGCGCCGACCCACCAGGAGAAGTGGATCGTGGCGATGCCCGCCACCGACAGGGCCAGGAAGATCTGCTCGGGGGCGTAGGCCACCGAGGAGAGGGCGTCGGAGGCGAAGACCGGCAGGGCGATCCGCTTGGGCAGCAGGGTCTCGCCGAGCTTGTCGCTCTGCAACGCGCGGCCGATAAGGATTCGCTTCGGCAGGTCAGTGAGTTTTGACACGACAGGGATGGTAGATGCTTCCGTGGGTTCGCAGGCAAGGAGGGTCCAGGAACAGCGGCTTCGCAGGTCCCGGGGCCGGGCCGCCTGGTGTGAGAACACCGTGCAGATGGGTACCGGGTTCGTGCCGAGTGCGTCCCAAAACGCCTCGGGGGTGCCACCCTGGTGACAAGAGGGCGTTAAGAGGGTGTCACTATCGAACACGAGACACCGACACCGGAAGGACGGTCGTGCACATCGTCATCATGGGCTGCGGCCGCGTGGGTTCCACCCTCGCGCGCACCCTCGAGAAGCAGGGTCACTCGGTCGCCGTCGTCGACCAGGACCCCACGGCGTTCCGCCGTCTCGGTTCGGAGTTCGCCGGCAAGCGCGTGACCGGGGTCGGTTTCGACCAGGACACGCTGCGCGAGGCCGGGATCGAAGAAGCCGGTGCCTTCGCCGCGGTCAGCAGCGGCGACAACTCCAACATCATCGCGGCGCGGGTCGCCCGGGAGAACTTCGGCGTGGAGAACGTCGCGGCGCGGATCTACGACCCGCGGCGCGCCGAGGTCTACCAGCGCCTGGGCATCCCGACCGTCGCCACCGTTCGCTGGACGGCCGACCAGATGCTGCGCCGCCTGCTCCCGGCCGGCGCGGAGCCGCACTGGCAGGACCCGAGCGGCGCGGTCCAGCTCGCCGAGGTCCCGGTGGCCCCGGCGTGGATCGGCCAGCGCCTGTCCAGGCTGGAGGAGGCCGCCGAGGTCCGTGTCGCCTTCATCACCCGCCTCGGACAGGGCACCCTGCCCGCCGCCGACACGGTGCTGCAGGAGGGCGACCTGGTGCACATGATGATGCGCACCGCCGACCTGGAGGCCGTCGAGGCCGTCTTCTCGAAGGGTCCGGAGGAGCACTGATGCGTGTTGCAATCGCCGGAGCCGGCGCGGTGGGTCGTTCCATCGCCGGGGAGCTCCTGGAGAACGGCCACGAGGTGCTGCTCGTGGACAAGAACCCGAAGTCCATCTCGGTGGAGCGGGTGCCGCAGGCGGAGTGGCTGCTGGCCGACGCCTGCGAGATCACCGCACTGGACGAGGCGGCGCTGCAGCGCTGCAACGTGGTGATCGCGGCGACCGGTGACGACAAGGTCAACCTGGTGGTCTCGCTGCTGGCGAAGACCGAGTACGGGGTGCCCCGGGTCGTGGCCCGCGTCAACAACCCGAAGAACGAGTGGCTGTTCAACGAGGCCTGGGGCGTGGACGTCGCCGTCTCCACCCCGCGCCTGATGTCGGCACTGGTCGAGGAGGCCGTGAGCGTCGGCGACCTGGTCCGGCTGATGCGCTTCAGCCAGGGTGACGCCAACCTCGTCGAGCTGACGCTCGCCGCGGACGCCTCGGCGGTCGGCACCCAGGTGAAGTCGATCTCCTGGCCGGAGGACACGGCGCTGGTCACGATCATCCGCGAGGGCCGGGTGCTGGTGCCCTCCGGCAGCGACACTCTGGAGGGCGGCGACGAACTGCTCTTCGTCGCGACCGCGGAGCGCGAGTCCGAGCTGGAGGCGCTGCTCTCGCCGAGCGAGAGCTGAGGCGCAGCAGACGGACGGTCGGAGGGCGGTGCGGTCCGTGCGGACCGCACCGCCCTCTCCCGCTGGTGGCGAGCGTTCATGCGGTCAGGCTGCGGACGTTCGACCGGTGTCGCGCCGCCCGGTACGCCCGCTCGGCCGCGACGATGAACCCGGCGGCCTCGTCGACGGTCAGACCCGTCAGCTCGGGCAGCAGCGCCCGCGCCTCCGCCAGGCGTTCCCCGGCGCGGTCGAGCCGGCCCAGCTCGACCAGCACCTCGCCCTGGGAGGCCAGGGCGAACGCCTGCAGCACCCGGTAGCCGGTGCTCGCGGCGACGGCCGCGGCCTCCTCCAGATACGGCAGCGCCTCCTCGTGGCGGCCCTGGCCCTGCCAGGACAGGCCGATGTCGCGCAGCACCGCCGCCTCGCTGGAGGCGTTGCCCGCCTCCCGCGCCCCGGCCAGCGCCCGGGTCAGGCAGGCCCGCGCCTCCTCGTGGTTGCCCAGTGCCAGCTCGGTCTGGCCGAGGTTGCCGTACACCGAGCCGACCGTGAAGCCGCGCGTCGGTCCCTCGGGCAGCTGGAGGGCGAGGGCCAGTCCACGCCGGTGGAAGTCCCTCGCCTCGCTGTTCCTGGCCTCCTGGCGGGCGAGCAGGCCCAGGTTGTTCAGCGCCGCGATCTGCCCGCTGAGGTCCCCGATCCGCTCGCGCACCGCCAGCGCGTCAAGAAAGGACCGGCGGGCCAGGTCGTGCTGGTTCAGGCGCATCAGTGCGGCGCCGCGCGAGACGAGCACCGTCGCCTCGGCGAAAGGCCGGCCGAGCCGCCGGACGCCGGCCAGGCCGGCGTCGGCGGTCGCCAGCCAGTCCTCGATGTGCGAAGTGCGGTAGAAGTAGGCCCAGGCCACCGAGCAGAAGCGCCAGCCGTACTCGTCGAGCGCGTGCCGGCCGGCCAGTTGGGCGGCGTGGACCAGGTTCACCCGCTCCGCCGTGCACCACTCCAACGCCCGGGCGCGGTCCGCGAATCCGAGCGGGCGGTACGGGGGAAGGCCGTCGTCCGAGGTGTCCAAGGCCTCGGGACGGGCCTCGCCGGGGAAGAGGACTTGGTCCGCCTCGGTCATGCCGAGCAGGTACCAGCGCACGATCCTGGCCCGTGCCTGCGCGCGCCCGCTCTCGCTCTCCTCCAGCTCCGCGCGTTCGGCCGCGAAGACCCGCAGCAGGTCGTGCATCCGGTAGCGCCCCGGGGCCGGGCTCTCCAGCAGGCAGGCGTCGACGAGCAGTTCGAGCGCGTCCTCGGTGTCGGCGACCGGCCGGTCCAGCACGGCGGCCATCGCGAGCAGGCTCACGTCGGGTCCCGGCATCATTCCGAGCAGCCGGAAGACCTGCTGCGACCCGGTGCCCAGGTTCTCGTAGCTGGTCAGGAAGCTGGCCCGCACGGCCAGGTCGTCGGCGCGCAGTTCGTCCAGCCTGCGGCTGTGGTCGGCGAGTCTGGCCGCCATCGAGGCGACACTCCAGCCGCGCCGGTGGCTCAGCCGTGCGGCGGCGATCCGCAGCGCCAGCGGCAGTCCGGCGCAGTGCGCCAGCACCTCCTCGGTCGCCTCGGGCTCGGCCCCGGTCCGTTCGGCGCCCACCACGGCGGCGAACAGCTCCCTGGCGGCGCCGTCGTCCAGGCGCTCCAGGTCCACCAGGGTCGCCCCGGCCAGTCCGGGCAGCCGCCGGCGGCCGGTCACCAGCGTGGCGCACTCCGGCGAGCCCGGCAGCAGCGGGCGCAGCTGCGCCGAGTCCCTGGCGTTGTCCAGCACCAGCAGCACCCGGCGGCCGGCCAGCAGGCTGCGGAACCGCGCCGCGCGGGCGTCGACCCCGACGGGTATCGCCTCGTCGGGGACGCCGAAGTCGCGCAGGAAGTCGGCCAGCACGTCCGCGGGGTCGGCCGGGTCGGAAGCGACGCCGCGGAGGTCGACGTAGAGGCGGCCGTCGGGGAAGCGGTCGGCGAGCCGGTGGGCGACGTGCAGGGCCAGGGAGGTCTTGCCCAGGCCGCCGGTGCCGGTGACGGTGCAGACCCGCGCGCCGGTCCCCGCGCCCGCGGCGTCGAGCCGGTCGGCCAGCAGCGCCGCCTCCGCCGAGCGGCCGGTGAAGTCGGCCGGTGCGGCGGGGAGTTGGGAGGGGACGGGCAGCGGCGGCGCGGCGCCGTGGGATTCCGCGGTCCCGGCCGTGCGGTCCGCCAGCGTCCCGTCGGGTGGGTCGGCGGCGTCCGCGGCGTCGGGCGCGGCCGGGTGCTCGGCCGCCAGGATCCGCTGGTGCAGGGCGACCAGCCGGGGACCGGGGTCGATGCCGAGCTCCTCGGCCAGCGTGGTCCTGATCCGCCGGTAGACGGCCAGGGCGTCCGCCTGGCGGCCGACCCGGTGCAGCGCGCTCATCAACTGCTCGTGGAAGACCTCGCGCAGCGGGTGCTCGGCGGCCGCCAGGGTCAGCTCCCTGATCGCGTCCTGCTCCTGCCCCAGGCGCAGCCGGGCCTCGGCGCGCCACTCCAGTGTCTGCAGCCTGGTCTCCTGCAGATGCTGCAGCCGGGGCGTCTCCTGTTCGGCCAGGTCGGGGAGGTCGGCCAGCGGGGTGCCGCGCCACAACGCCAGGGCGGTCGTACAGGCGCGTTCCAGCGCCTGCCAGTCCCCCCGCGACCGCGCCTCGCCGGCGGCCCGCGCCAGGCTCTCGAAGGACTCGACGTCGAACTCGCCGGGTTCGACCGCCAGCAGGTAACCGGGGGCGGCGGTGCGCACCCGCTCCTGGCCCAGCGTGCGGCGCAGCCGGAGCACGGCGTTGTTCAACGCGGCGGTCGCCGTGGCGGGCGGGGTCTCGCCCCAGAGCGCGAGGACCAACCGCTCCCTGGAGACCGGCTGGTTGGCCTCCAGCAGGAGCACCGCCAACAGCGTGCGCACCTTGGGCGAGGAGACGTCGAGGGCGCCGGCCCCGGCCGCGCCGACCGCCAGCGGCCCGAGCAGGCCGAAGCGGAGTCCGGCGTCCGGCGTCGCCTGTGGATGATCCATTATCCGGATGTTATCGGCCCGTGTGCCGGTCACGGCAAGATCGGTGCCGGTGACCCGAACCGCCGGTGCGTCACGTGGGGAACGCTGCCGTAGGCCGGGTCCGCCGACTGCGGGCCCGGTGCGTCAGCGGTGGTCCGACCGGCTCTCGGTCGACCGCCCCGGCACCGGGCCCGAGGCCAGGTCGCGCAGGGCGTCGTCGACGGCGGTTTCGACGGCCTGCGCCGCCTGCGTCTCCGCCGAGGCGCCGTGGCCGGAGGCGGCCTCGTCGTCCGACTCGTCCGCGTCGAGGTTGACCTTGATCGGCGGCGGGGCCTTGGACAGGATCAGCCAGGACAGGTAGATGGCCACCAGCCAGGGCGGCACGCCCAGGCCGATCTTGGCGACGCCGAGCCAGGTCACCTGACCCGCCCAGTAGAGCGGGAAGAGGATCGCCGCCCGCAGCGCGAAGAGCGCCACCCAGACCCAGGTCGCCTTGGTGTAGGCGGCCAGCCGGCCAGGGTTCTGCGTCCGCCAGGTCATGTTCTCGCCCAGGACCGGGCCCAGCATCACGCCGATGAGCGGCCAGCGGACCACGGCGGAGACCGCGTACACGACCATCAGCCCCAGCCCGTAGAGCATCGACGGCAGGTAGAAGTCCTGCGGCTTGCCCGACTGCAGGGCGATGAACGCGCCGATGCCGACACCGAGCACGCCGCCGAAGGCGTGCTTGATCGTCTCTCGCCGCAGCAGTCGCCAGACGACCAGCAGCCCGGTGATGCCGACGGCCGACCAGGTGGAGACCGAGACGTTCTTCGTGATCGTGTAGAGGACGACGAAGACCAGTCCGGGCACGGTCATCTCGACCATGCCGCGGACGCCGCCGAAGGCATCGATCAGCGAGGTGTCGAGCGTCGTCGACGTGCCTTCGGCGCGGTCCGTCGTGGGGGCCGGGGAGCGGTGGCTCACGCGGTCACTCCTGTCCGACGGGACGCAGTTCGTACTTCGGGTTGAAGAGCACCCGCCGGCCGCGCGCGTGGCTGATCCGCCCGTGCGCGATCAGCTTGCGGCCGGGCTCGATTCCCACGATCGAGCGACGGCCGAGCCAGACCACGTCCAGCGCGTCCGTGCCGTCGAAGAGCTCCGCCTCCAGGGCCGGCACGCCGGCGCGCGGGCGCAGCGTCACCGCACGGAGGGTGCCGGTGACCGTGACCTCCTGGCGGTCGCCGCAGGCCGCGATGGGGGTGGCACCGGTTTCCTCGGCGTCCTGGCGCAGCTGCTCCGCGTTCAGTTCCTCGTTGCTGGAACCCAGCCTGTTGAACATGCGGCGCAGCCGGCCCTGGGGGCGCACGCTGGAGATCTCACTGCTCATGCCCGAAGGGTACAGCCCGTCCGGCCCTCGGACAGGCGGCTCGGGCAGGTCTCGTCGGCGGCCGGACTCACACCTCGAAGCGGTACCCCATGCCCGGCTCGGTGACGAAGTGTCGGGGGTGCGCCGGGTCGAGTTCCAGCTTGCGCCGCAGCTGCGCCATGTAGACCCGCAGGTAGTTGCTCTCGGTGCCGTAGGCGGGGCCCCAGACCTCCTGCAGCAGCTGCTTCTGGCTGACCAGCCGGCCGCTGTTGCGGACCAGGACCTCCAGCAGGTGCCACTCGGTGGGGGTGAGCCTGATGTCCGTGCCGTCCCTGACGACCCGCTTCGCGGCGAGGTCGACGGTGAAGGTCGCGGTGCCGACGACGGCGGTCTCCACCTCGGGGCCGGCGGGTGCGCCGCGGCGCACCGCGGCGCGCAGTCGGGCCAGCAGCTCGTCCATGCCGAAGGGCTTGGTGACGTAGTCGTCCGCGCCCGCGTCCAGCGCCTGCACCTTCTCGTCCGAGGTCTGCCGGGCGGAGAGCACGATGATCGGCACCTTGGTCCAGCCGCGCAGGCCGCGGATCACCTCGGTGCCGTCCATGTCCGGCAGGCCGAGGTCGAGCAGCACCGCGTCGGGGTGCCGGGCGGCGGCGAGCTCCAGGGCGGAGGTGCCGTCGTGGGCGGCGTCCACCTCGTAGTGGCGGGCCTTGAGATTGATCACCAGGGCGCGGACGATCTGCGGTTCGTCGTCGACGACCAGGACCCGGGTCATGAACGCTGCTGCCTTTCGGTCTGCGGAAGGGTGTGCTCGAACGGTCGGTCGCCCGGGTGAGCGGTCGGCCGACCGTTCACCCCGCTCTTCACACACGGAAGAGTGAACACCATGGTCAGGCCGCCTCCGGGCGTGTCCTCCGCGGTCAGCGTGCCGCCGGTGGCCTCGACGAAGCCGCGGGCCACCGCGAGCCCCAGCCCGACGCCCGCCCCGCGCGGCGCGTCGCCGTAGCGCTGGAAGGGCTCGAAGACCTTCTCCTTCGCCTCGTCGGGGATGCCGGGACCGTGGTCGGCGATCCGCACCTCCACCAGGCCGTGCAGCACGCTGGCGGAGACGCTCACGAAGCCGCAGGCCGCGCCGGCGTTGTACTTGACCGCGTTCTCCACCACGTTGCCCAGCGCCCGCTCCAGCAGCCCGGGGTCGGCCGAGATCATCGGCAGCTCCTCCGGGATGTCCGTGCGGACCGCGTCCTCGGGGACGCCGAGCAGCGCCAGCGGGACGACCTCGTCGAGATCGATCTCCCTGACGATCGGGACGACCGTGCCGGTCTGCAGCCTGCTCATGTCGAGCAGATTGCCGATCAGATGGTCGAGGCGATCGGCTCCCGCCTCGATCCCGGCCAGCAGCTCCGCCTCGTCCTCGGGCTCCCAGGTGACGTCCTCGGAGCGCAGCGAGCTGACCGAGGCCTTGATCCCGGCCAGCGGTGTGCGCAGGTCGTGCGAGACCGCCGCCAGCAGCGCGGTGCGGATCCGGTTGCCCTCGGCCAGGCGGCGGGCCTCGGCGGCCTCCTCCTCCAGCCTGCGCCGCTCCAGCAGCACGGCGGCCTGCGCGGCGAAGGCGACCAGCACCCGCCGGTCCCCGGCGGGGAGCACCCGGCCGGTCAGCGCCAGCGCCAGACGGTCGCCGACCGGCACGTCCACGTCGGCGTCCTCGGGGCGGGAGACCGGGTTCGGGCCGAGCGCCCCGGCCGTGTGCCAGGGCGAGAAGTCGTCCGGCCGCTCCAGCAGCGCCACGGACTCCATCTGGAAGGTCTCCCGCACCCGCTCCAGCAGCGCGGGCAGCCCGTGCGCGCCGCTCAGCACGCTGCCCGCAAGGAAGCTCAGCGTCTCCGCCTCCGCCCGGCTGCGCGCCGCCTCCGCGGTGCGGCGGGCGGCCAGGTCGACGACGTAGGCGACCGACAGGGCGACGGCGAGGAAGACCGCCATCGCGATGATGTTCTCCAGGGAGTTGATCGTCAGCGTGTGCACCGGCGGGGTGAAGTACCAGTTGATCAGCAGCGAGCCGACCAGCGCCGAGGCCAGGGCCGGGAAGAGCCCGCCCAGCAGCGCCGCGCCCACGGTGAGGCCGAGGTAGAGCAGCATCTCGGTGTGGGTCACGCCGGTGGTCGGGAAGAGCGTGAGCACCCAGGTCAGCAGCAGCGGTCCGGCCACGCCGACCAGCCACCCGGCGATGGTGCGCGGCAGGCCCAGGTTGGCGATCCGCCGGACCGGCCGCACCCGGCCGCGGGCGACCTGCTCGTGGGTGACGATGTGCACGTCGATGTCGCCCGCCTCGCGGGCCACCGTCGCACCCACCCCCGGCCCGAGCATCCACTGCCAGGACTTGCGCCGGCTGCTGCCGAGCACGATCTGGGTGGCGTTGACGCCGCGGGCGAACTCCAGCAGCGCCTCGGCGGCGTTGTCGCCGAGCACGTGGTGGAAGCTGCCGCCGAGGTCCTCGACCAGCCCCCGCTGCACCGCCAGCTCCTTGGGGGAGGCGCCGGTCAGCCCGTCGCTCCTGGCCACGTAGACGGCCGAGATCTCACTGCCGGACCCCTTGGCCGCGATCCTGGCCGCCCGGCGGATCAGCGTGCGGCCCTCGGGTCCGCCGGTCAGGCCGACCACGATCCGCTCGCGGGCCTGCCAGGTGGAGGCGATGTGGTTCTCGGCGCGGTAGCGCTGCAGGTACTCGTCGACCCGGTCGGCGACCCAGAGCAGGGCCAGCTCGCGCAGCGCGGTGAGGTTGCCGGGCCGGAAGTAGTGCGCCAGCGCGGCGTCGATCTTCTCCGGCGCGTAGACGTTGCCGTGCGCCAGTCGGCGGCGCAGCGCCTCGGGCGCCATGTCGACCAGCTCGATCTGGTCGGCCCTGCGCACCACCTCGTCCGGCAGGGTCTCCTGCTGCCGCACCCCGGTGATGCCCTCGACGGCGTCGCCGAGCGACTCCAGGTGCTGGATGTTGACCGTGGAGATCACGTCGATCCCGGCGTCCAGCAGCTCCTCGACGTCCTGCCAGCGCTTGGCGTTGCGGGAGCCGGGGACGTTGGTGTGCGCGAGCTCGTCCACCAGGGCGACGGCGGGCCTGCGGCGCAGCACCGCGTCCACGTCCATCTCGGTGAAGTCGGCGCCGCGGTGGCTGAGGTCCAGCCGCGGCAGCAGCTCCAGGCCTTCGACCTGTGCGGCGGTGTGCTCCCTGCCGTGCGTCTCGACGAAGGCGACGACCACGTCGGTGCCGCGCTCGTGCCTGCGCCTGCCTTCGCCGAGCATGGCGAACGTCTTGCCCACCCCGGGTGCCGCCCCGAGGTAGATGCGCAGCCTGCCACGTCCCATGTCGGCCATTCTCCTCGTCGGGTCGCCCGCCGACCCGCCCGGGGCGCGTTTACGGGCAGGTCCCCCGGACGGACCAGCGGCGGACCCTCCCGGCGGCCGTCCCGACCGGCCGCTGCTACGAAAGTCGGGGGAGCGCCGCAGCCCCCGGTCCTGCTAGATTGGTCTATACCACATGGCGCGTGCGCACCGCCCCCGCACCCTGTGGACCCGAACACGTCTCGAGATCGGTAGGCCAGCGTGGAAGTTGTGATCGTTCCTGACGCCGCAGCGGGCGGAGAGCTCATCGCCACGGCGATCGCCGACCTGCTGACCCGGAAGCCTGACGCGCTTCTGGGCGTGGCCACGGGCTCGACGCCGCTCCCGATCTACGAGGCACTGGCGGCGAAGGTCGGCGCCGGCCAGGTGGACGCCTCCCGGGCCAGGATCTGCCAGCTCGACGAGTACGTCGGCCTGCCCGCCGGACACCCCGAGTCCTACCGCTCCGTGGTGCTGCGCGAGGTCGTGGCGCCGCTCGGCCTGAACGAGTCCTCGTTCATGGGCCCCGACGGCTCCGCCGAGGACATCGTCGGCGCCTGCGAGGCCTACGACCAGGCGCTGGCCGACGCCGGCGGCGTCGACCTGCAGCTGCTGGGCATCGGCACCGACGGCCACATCGGCTTCAACGAGCCCTGCTCCGCGCTCTCCTCGCGCACCAGGATCAAGACGCTCACCGAGCAGACCCGGGTCGACAACGCACGCTTCTTCGACGACGACATCGACCAGGTGCCGCACCATGTCATCACCCAGGGCATCGGCACCATCCTGGACGCCCGCCACCTGGTGCTGCTGGCCACCGGCGCGGGCAAGGCCGAGGCTGTCGCCGCCACCGTCGAGGGCCCGGTCTCCGCACTGGTCCCCGCCTCGGCGCTGCAGCTGCACCGGCACGCCACCGTCGTGGTCGACGAGGCGGCCGCGGCCGGCCTGAAGCTCGCCGACTACTTCCGTGCCACGTACGCGGCCAAGCCGCGCTGGCAGGGCCTGTAGCCGCCGGCCCACGCAGGCAGCGCCCGAAGCCCCCGGTCCGCCCCGGGGGCTTCTGCCGTTCGCACCCTGGCGCGACCTCCACCCCGGTGCGAGGATCGCCACCGGAGCTACCCGCAAGTAGCCCAGGGAACGGCGAGGAGGCCGGGGATGACTCAGCTGCACGATCTGACCGCGTTGGAACAGGGCGAAATGATCGCGACGGGGAAGCTCTCCTCCGTCGAGCTCACGCAGCACTACCTGGACCGGATCGGGCAACTCAACGACACCGTCGGCGCGTTCGTCACGGTCACCCCCGAACTCGCGCTCGGCCAGGCGGCCCAGGCCGAGACCGACGCCGCCGACGCCCGGCGGGACGGACGGCCGCTCTCCCCGCTCCACGGCGTCCCGGTACCGGTCAAGGACCTCAACTTCGTCGCGGGCGTCCGGGCCACCCTCGGCTCGCTCGCCTACGCCGAGAACGTCCCGCTGGTCGACGACCACGTGGTCACCCGGCTGCGCGAGTCCGGCACCGTGATGCTCGGCAAGACGCAGACGCCGGAGTTCGGGCTGCCCTGCTACTCCGAGAACAAGGTCTCCGGACCCGCCCGCACCCCCTGGGACCTTGAGCGCTCGGCCGGCGGCTCCAGCGGCGGCGCGGGCGCGGCGGTCTCCTCCGGCCTCGCCCCGGTCGCCCACGGCAGCGACGGCGGCGGCTCGATCCGCATCCCCGCCTCCGTCTGCGGGCTCTACGGCATCAAGCCGAGCCGCGGCCGGGTCGCCTCCGGCCCCACCTTCTACGACGTCAGCGGCCTGTCCACCAGCGGCCCGCTGGCCCGCAGCGTCGCCGACGCGGCCGCCCTGCTCGACGTGCTGGCAGGCCCGATGCCCGGCGAGCCCTACGCCGCGCCCTCCCTCCCGGCCGGCGAGACCTTCCGCGCCCACGCCGGCCGCGAGCCCGGCGCGCTGCGGGTCGCGGTGCTGACCGCGTCGCCCGCGCCCGGCGTCACCGTCCACCCCGACTGCGTCGCGGCCACCCGCGAGACCGCCGAGCTGTTGAGTGGCCTGGGCCACCACGTCGAGGAACTCGACCTGCCCGCGGACGACACCCTGCGCACGGTCTTCGGCCAGGTCTGGGCCGTGATGGCCACGCAGACCCCGGTCGCGCCGGAGGACGAGGAGAAGCTGATGCCGCTGACGCGGCATCTGCGGCGGATGGGCCGTGAGGTCTCCGGTCCCGACTTCGCCGGCGCGCTGTACGCCTTCCGCGCGGTCGGACTGCTGGTCGCCCAGCTCCAGGCCGCCTACGACGTGATCCTCAGCCCGACCCTGGCCAAGCCCCCGGCGCTGGTCGGCGGCCTGCGCAACGACGCCGACCCTGCGGCGGAGTTCGACAGCCTGGTCCACTTCACGCCGTTCACCCCGCTGTACAACGCGACGGGCCAGCCCGCCGTCAACCTCCCGCTGCACTGGAACGAGGACGGCCTGCCCATCGGCGTCATGCTCGGCGGCCGCTACGGCGACGAGGCCACCCTGATCTCCCTCTCCGCCCAGCTCGAGGCCGCAAGGCCCTGGGCCGACCGCAAGCCGCCGGTCTGGTAGACCCCCACCCGGAGCGGCCCCCCGGGGCGCGGGGCTCTGCCGATACGCGCCTCCGGCGCGTGGGCGCGACAAGCCACCCGCATGCGGATGGTCCTCGACGAACAGGGCCATCCGCGCAGGGTGGTTTCTCGCGCATGCGGTTCCTCAGGCGGAGCCTCGCGCCCCTGGACGGTGCAGCCGACCCGCCTGCCCCAGCGGCCGCGTCAGTCGGTGACGATGCGGCCGTCGCGGAGGTCGAGGACGCGGTCGGCGAGCTCCATGAGGTTCGGGTCGTGGGTGGCCACCAGGGCGGTCACGCCCTCGCTGCGGACGACCGCGCGGAGCAACTGCATGACCGAGCGCCCGGTGTCCGAGTCCAGCTGACCCGTCGGCTCGTCCGCGATGATCAGCGCCGGGCGGTTGGCCAGCGCCCGCGCGATCGCCACGCGCTGCTGCTGGCCGCCGGAGAGCTCGCCCGGTCGCTGGTCCGCGTGGTCCGCCAGACCGACCAGCGCGAGCAGCTCGCGCACCCGCTCCTCCCGCTCCGCGACCGGCGTCCGGCGCAGCCGCATCGGGACGCCCACGTTCTCCGCCGCGGTCAGGATCGGCAGCAGCCCGAAGGACTGGAAGACGAAACCGATCCGGTCCCTACGCAGGTCGAGCAGGCCGTTCTCGCCCAGCTCGGAGAGGTCCTTGCCGTCGACCCTGATCGTGCCGCCGGTGGCCCGGTCCAGGCCGCCGACCAGGTTCAGCAACGTCGTCTTGCCGGAGCCCGAACGGCCCTTCAGGGCCGTCAGCTCCCCGCGCGCCGCGGTGAACGAGACCCCGCGCAGCGCGTGCACGGCCGTCTCGCCGCTGCCGAAGCTGCGGTGCACGTCGATCACCTCGACCATCGCCGCGTCCGCGCTCGCCGCCGCCTCGCCCTCGGCCAGCACGCTGCCCCCGGTCCCCGCCATGCGCTCCCCCTCCAAGGTCCGTGCCCGTACCTTCCGTGCCCGGAAAAATAGCAGGCGCCCACCCCCGGTGGGGGTGGGCGCCTGCAAAGATCCGGATCTCCGGTCGGCCGCCTCAGCGGACCTCGGTGATCTCCGGTCCGCGCTCGAACGGGTTCAGGTCGTCCGCGCCGGGACGGCCCTGCTGCTGCGGCATGCCGTCCGGGACCATCTGGGCGTCCTCGGGCAGGCGCAGCACGATCGGGTCGCGCGGGGCCATCGGGCCCTCGCCGCGGACCACCACGGTCTCGCGGAAGACCTGCTCCAGCACGCCCGCGGCGTCGTCCTGCATCGCGGCCTGGCCGGAGATGACGCCGCGCAGGAACCAGCGCGGTCCGTCGCAGCCGACGAACCTGACCAGCTGCACGCCGGCCGTGCCGTCCGGCAGCTGCACTGGGACGCGGGCCCGCAGGCCCCAGCCCAGCTCGGTCTCCTCCTCGTCGATGGCGCCGCCCTGCTGGGTGATGCCGTCGGCGATCTCCTTGCGGACCTCGCCCCAGATGCCCTCGGACCGCGGCGCGGCGAAGGCCTGCAGCTGGATCGCGCTGTTGCCGAGCACCAGCGTGGCCGCGACGATCGAGTCGCCGGCGACCTCGACGCGGAGCTCCATGCCCTCGACGCCGGGGACCAGCAGTCCGCCGAGGTCGACGCGGCCCTCCTTGGCGTCCTCGACCTCGGAGAAGTCGAAGGGGCCGTCGGGGCGCGGCGCGGGCGGCAGACCCACACGCTCGTCTGCGTCGTCCTCCTCCTCGGAGGTAGCCCCTGCGATCTCCTCGCTGTCGGCGTCGACGAGCTCGTCGAGCTGCTCGACAGCGTCCTCGCCCTTGGCGCGACGACGGAACACGGTCACTGTCCTTCCCGGTCGGGTACCGAAGAGTCTTTCTGCCCGGCCGCGGGAATGCTAACCGCGGCATGGCCCCCCGTCGACCCGAAGCCTCCTGCGGCGCGCGCCGACCCCGGCAGTTCCGCCACCTCGTGGAAGCGGACCTTCTCGACCCGCTGGACGACCAGCTGGGCGATCCGGTCCCCGCGGTGGAAGACCACCCGCTCGCGCGGGTCGAGGTTGACGACGATCACCTTGATCTCACCACGGTACCCGGCATCGACCGTTCCGGGGGCATTGACGAGGGCGATGCCGCAGCGCGCGGCCAGGCCCGAACGCGCGTGCACGAACGCCGCGTAACCGTCGGGCAGCGCGACGGCGATGCCGGTGGGAAGCACCGCGCGCTCGCCGGGCTCCAGCACGGCGTCGACGGTGGTGCGCAGATCGGCCCCGGCGTCGCCGGGGTGCTCGTACGCGGGGGCGGGCAGTTCGTCGTCCAGCCGACGCAGCAGCACGTCCACCGGGTGGGACGGGGAACTCAAACTCACGGATTCACCTCGAAGGCGCGGGCGCGCCTGAACAGATCGGGGTTGTCCATGGCGGCCTTGATGTCCTCGGGCCGGCCATGGGTGACGAAGTGGTCCAGCTTGACCTGGATGAACAGGGCCCGGGCGGTGATCGCCAGCGGCCCGTCCGGGGCGTCCAGCCGCGCCTCGCCCTGGCAGAAGATCTTCCGCCCGGCCACGGCGTCCACCCAGGTGTGCAGGTAGAGCGTGGAGTCGACGGGCACGGGGCGGCGGAAGTCGGTCTCCAGCCGCGCGGTCACCGACGCGGTGTGCAGCAGCCAGTTCAGCGTGCCGAGCGCGTCGTCCATGGCGGTGACCAGCACCCCGCCGTGCGCGAGCCCGGGACCGCCCTGGTGAGCCGCGGCGACGGTGAACTCGGCGAAGATCTCGACGCCCTCGCCCGCCCGCGAGGCCAGGTGCAGTCCGTGGGGCTGGGCGGGTCCGCAGCCGAAGCAGTGCTCGTAGTGCGGCTCGATCAGCTCGCCGGGCGCGGGGGCGTCCGGATGGCGAACGGGCGGAACCGCGCCGGCAGGCGGCGTGAGGCTGGGACGGGCTGGTTCGGTCACCCCGCGACCCTACAGCCAGTGACCGTCCCGACCGCGGACGTGCAGGCCGCGGACGTGCGGCCGGGAAGCCGGGCCCCGGGGCCGGAGCACCCGGCCGCCCGGCGCACAATGGGTGCCATGTACGACGAACGCCTCTCCGCCCCGGCGGTCCTGTGGCTGCTGCCGGCCGGCTGCGGCCTCTCCATGATGCTGATCCTGCTGGTCTTCGGCCCGGTGCCGGCGCTGCTCGGTCTGGTGGTCGGCGGCGTGGGCGGCTCCGTCCTGCTCAGCAGCTACGGCTCGCCCCGGATCCGGATCGTCCAGGGGCACCTGGTCGCCGGCCAGGCCCGCGTCCCGCTGGCCGCGCTGGGCGGCACGGAGGTCCTGGACCGCGAGGCGGCCTTCGCCTGGCGCACCACCAAGGCCGACGCCCGCGCCTTCATGCTGCTGCGCGGCTACATCCCCACCGCACTCCGCGTCGAGGTCACCGACCCGGACGACCCGACGCCGTACCTGTACCTCTCCACCCGCGACCCCCAGCGCCTCGCCGACGCCCTCGCCGCGGCCCGCTGAGGCCTACCGGCAGCACGCGCGGACCGACGCAGCGGGAGCACGGCGCGACCGAGAGCCCGCCGCAGCGCCGAGCGGAGCCCTCGACGGCAGCGGCGCCGGACCGGCTCAGGCTCAATCCCGGCGCCGAAGCTCCGCGCCGGCCGGGCGCCCGAGGGGGCTCATCCGGCACCGGGCCCTGCCGGTCCTCCGACGGGGCGCGGGCAGCCGCGTCATGGTCACCGGCCTCGCAGGTCCGGGACACGCCTGCTCCGCGTCTGCCGGGTGCGGGTGCAGGCGGGTGCCGCAGCCGCCCCGGCGCGGGCCGGGAAGGGCCCGTGGGGGCGCTCGGCGTCCGGCTTCGTGCTCGGTGGCCGCCGCGACGGGTCCCGGTCGTCCTGGGGCAGCCTCGCGGCCTGCGGCTACCGCTCCGGCTCAGGTCCCGGTTTCGGCTTGGGCGTGCGCCCGTAGCGGCGCTTCGCGGGGGGCTCGGGCCGGGCGGGCGGCAGCGCGCGACGCCAGTAGTCCGGGTCGGTCGGGGGACGCTCGCGCAGGTCGCGGCGGATCTCCTGGGCCAGGCGCGCGGTGTCCTTGCGGTTGACGTAGGCGCCGGCCGCCGCGCCGATCATGAACGGCGTCAACGAGGGAAGTTTGCGGACACCCGCGCGGGTCAGTCTTTTGCGCAGCGACGTCCGCAGCGCCGCGCCCTTGCTCAGCGCGACGATCGTGGCGGGTTTGGTGACGTCCAGGCCGCGTCGGTGCGACCAGACGTTCAGGTAGGCGAGGGAACGCTGCTTGGCGTTGCCGTGCGCGGGCTGCCCGTAGGCCTCGTAGAGTTCCGCGATCATCTTGAACTCGACCGCCGCGACGGCCAGCAGTTCGGCCGCGATCTCGACCGGCATGCTCGGCGGGACGGGCATCATCGCCGCCGCGCCGGCTCCCGCGCCGACCGCGCTCGAGGCGCGCGCCCCGGCTGCGGCGATCCGGTCGGCCAGCTCTTCCGCGCTGGCGGCGTCCGGATGATGGGCGCGGAGCGTGGCCACGTCACGAACCTTGATTCGCGGTGCCGCGTCGACCAGACGGTCGGCGAGGCTGACGGCGCCACCTTTGGCGCCGCTGCCGAGGCCACGACCCAGCTTCCTTGCGAGCGAGGCCATGCGGCCCCGCTCGACGGGGACGGAGTCCGCGGTCGCGGACTCGTCCCAGACCTCCATCTCGGCGGCGATCCTGGCCAGGTCGGCCGTGGTCTCATCCACTGATGTCGCGTTCGATGCCGGGTCGGAACCCGGATCAGCTGCTGTCGCATCGCTGGATGAACGGCCGGCCGGGGGCCTGTCCCCGTCCGAGGATCTCTGCGGCTTGCGGAACGGTCCCATGAGTCCCCTTCCTACACCGCTCGATCAGGCGGCGCAGTCCCGGCAGATCGGCTGGCCGTTCTTCTCACTGGCCAGCTGGCTCCGGTGGTGCACCAGGAAACAGCTCATGCAGGTGAACTCGTCGGCCTGGCGCGGCAGAACCCGGACGGAAAGCTCCTCGTTGCTGAGGTCCGCCCCGGGCAGCTCCAGACCCTCGGCCGCCTCGAACTCGTCGACGTCGACCGAGCTGGTCGACTTCTCGTTCCTGCGCGCCTTGAGTTCCTCGATGCTGTCCTCGTTGAGGTCGTCATCTGTCTTGCGTGGGGTGTCGTAGTCAGTCGCCATATCACTCTCCCCCTGTGGGTGCTTGCGGGTATCTCCAGCGCACGTAACGCGCAGGGAGTCGGACTTGTGCCCGACCCGAGGGCGAGATTTTGCCTTACTTCAAGGCCCGTTACTCAATCGACACCCGACTTGCCCCCCGAAGAGGTGATCGGGAGCACGTTTCGCCGGGGTCACGACAGCCATCAGGCCTATGCTTCACTGACCACTTACCGTGATCATGGGCCTCGGAAACCCCGAGACGACGGGCCCGCCCTCCAGGCCCGACGCTCACCCTGCGTGATCGGCGCTTCCGCATCAAAATGGCCGAAACTGTGCGCACACTCACATGATCCCATCACCTTGTGATGCTCATCACAGTTCCAGGAAAGTCCGGACTTGTCGCCCCACCGGAAACGACCGGAGGAACCTCAGGCCCTGGCCGCGTTGGCCGCCCTGCGGGCCAGAATGGCCGCCTGGCGCTCGTCGAAGCGGGTCGCCTGGGCGTCCAGGCCGTCGAGGAACGCGCCGAGCTCCTGCTGGGCCTGCAGGCCCTCCGGACCCAGCCCGGTGACGTCCATGACCTTCAGGTGCCGCAGGACGGGCTGCAGCACGTCGTCGTGGTGGATCCGCAGGTTGTAGACGCCGCCGAGGGCGATCTGGACCGCCGCGCGCTCGAAGCCGGGCATGCCGTGGCCCGGCATCCGGAAGTTGATCACCACGTCGGCGATGGCGCGCATGGTCTGGTCGGGGGCGATCTCCAGCGCGGCCCTGACCAGGTTCCGGTAGAAGACCATGTGCAGGTTCTCGTCGGTGGCGATCCGCGCGAGCATCCGGTCGCAGACCGGGTCGCCGGAGTGGTGCCCGGTGTTCCGGTGCGAGATCCGGGTGGCCAGCTCCTGGAAGGCGACGTAGGCGATCGAGTGCAGCATCGAGTGGTTGTTGTCCGACTCGAAGCCCTCGGCCATGTGCGTCATGCGCGCCCGCTCCAGGGCCACCGGGTCCACCGCGCGCGCCGTCAGCAGGTAGTCGCGCATCACGATGGCGTGGCGGCCCTCCTCGGCCGTCCACTGGTGCACCCAGGTGCCCCACGCGCCGTCGCGGCCGAACATGGTCGCGATCTCGTGGTGGTAGCTGGGCAGGTTGTCCTCGGTGAGCAGGTTGACCACCAGCGAGACCCGGCCGACCTCGCTGACCGGGGACTGCTCCACGGCCCAGGCCTCGCCGCCCATCACGCCGTCGAAGTCGCGGCCCAGGCTCCACGGGACGTACTCGTGGGGCATCCACTCCTTGGCCACGCCCAGATGGCGGTTGAGCTCGCGCTCGACCACCTCCTCCAGGGCGTGCAGGAGCTGCGCATCGGTCCACTGGGTGCGGCCGGCAGGGCGGTCGGGGGCGATGGTCACGTGAATCCAACTCTCGGAACGACACTCACCTACGCTTCCGTAGGTTACGCCACCGTAGGTTGACGACGCGCCCGCTGGCAAGAGCCACGGGCGCACGTCACAGCCTCTTCGCGCGTTGTCAACCGAGTTACTTGCGGGTCACTTGAGCCGCGCCTTCGCCCAGGTCAGAGCCACCCCGGTCGAAGCCGGCACAGCGGCGCGGCGGCGACGGGGCAGCCGCGGGGCGGACCCCGCGCGGCGGTCAGCGCTCGGTGAGGGCACCGCCGCGCGGCCCCGCGGGCGACCCGAGGGACGCCTTGGCGCCCGGGATCCTGACCCGGATCAGCAGTCCGCCGTCGTTGCGCGGCACGGCCTCGATCGACCCGCCGTGGGCCCGCACGACCGAGCGGACGATCGAGAGCCCGAGCCCGACGCCCTTGTCGCTGTGGGTCCGCTCGCGGCCCTTGCCGCGCCGGAAGGGCTCGAAGATGTGCTCCACCTCGTAGCCGGGCACCACCGGCCCGCTGTTGCTCACCACGAGCTCCCCCGACCCGTCGGCGGCCTGGTGCACCTGCACGTCCACCCAGCCGTCCTCGGGCAGGTTGTACTTGACCCCGTTCTGGATCAGGTTGAGCGCGACCCGCTCCAGCAGGACGCCGTTCCCCGAGACCATCACCGCGCCGCCGGGAGCGGGCAGCGTGGTGCTCAGCCTGACGCTCCTGGCCACGGCCTCGCCGCGGGTCTGTTCCAGTGCCTGGCGGGCCACCTCGGTCAGGTCTATCGGCTTGCGCTCGGTCAGCTCGTTGTCGCTCCGCGCCAGCAGCAGCAGGCCCTCGACCAGCTGCTCGCTGCGCTCGTTGGTGGCCAGCAGGGTCTTCCCCAGCTGCTGCAGCTCGGGCGTCGCGGCCGGGTCGGAGAGCTGGACCTCCAGCAGCGTGCGGTTGATCGCCAACGGGGTGCGCAGCTCGTGCGAGGCGTTGGCGACGAACTTCCGTTGCGACTCGAAGGAGCGGTCCAGCCGGTCCAGCATGTCGTCGAAGGTGTCGGCGAGCTCCTTCAGCTCGTCGTCGGGGCCGTCCAGCTCGATCCTGCGGTGCAGGTCGGAGCCGGCCACCTGGCGCGCCGTGCGGGTGATCCGCCCGAGCGGGCTGAGCACCCGGCCCGCCATCGCGTAGCCGAAGAAGACGGCGAGGATCAGCAGCGCGGTCAGCGCCGCCAGCGACTTCAGCACCAGCAGGTGCAGCGCCTGGGCGGCGTGCGCGTGCTGGTACTGGGTGAGGTACTCGTTGAGCTGCTGACCGTTGAGCAGGCCGCCCTCGCTCGTCTGGACCTGGACGTTGGGGCCGAGGGTTATCTTCGGCATCTGCGTCGCGCTGCCGAAGGCCTGGTCGACGAAGAGGTACATGACCAGCACCATGACCAGCCCGGCGAGCAGGAACATCCCGCCGTAGAACATGGTCAGCCTGATCCGCAGCGTCGGTCGGAACGGGAGCAGCGACTCCCGCACGTCGACCCCGGTGTCGTCGGCCACGGCTCAGATCCGGTATCCGGAGCCCGGCACCGTGATGATCACAGGTGGCTCCCCCAGCTTGCGACGCAGCGTCATCACGGTGACCCGCACGACGTTGGTGAACGGGTCGGTGTGCTCGTCCCAGGCCTTCTCCAGCAGCTGCTCGGCCGAGACGACGGCGCCGCCGGCCCGCATCAGCACCTCCAGCACCGCGAACTCCTTGGGCGCGAGCGCGATCGGCTTGCCCTCGCGGAGCACCTCACGCCGCCCCGGGTCCAGGCTGATCCCGGCCCGCTCCAGCACCGGCGGCAGCGGGGTGGTGGCGCGCCGGCCCAGCGCGCGAACCCTGGCCACGAGTTCGCTGAAGGCGAACGGCTTGGGCAGGTAGTCGTCCGCGCCGAGTTCGAGGCCCTCGACGCGGTCGCTGATGTCCCCGGCCGCGGTCAGCATCAGCACGCGCGTCGGCAGCGCCTCCTCGACCAGCTTCCGGCAGACGTCGTCCCCGTGGACCAGGGGCAGGTCGCGGTCCAGCACGACGACGTCGTACTCGTTGACGGCGATCCGGTCCAGCGCGGCCTGACCGTCGTAGACCACGTCCACGGCCATGGCCTCACGGCGCAGACCGGTCGCGACAGCATCGGCGAGCAACTGCTCGTCCTCGACCACGAGAACTCGCACCACAGGTCCCTTCGGGCACGGCACGCCACTCCACGGGCATGCTCACAGGCATCCATCCTGCCTCGGGTGCCCGTAAAGCACTGGTAAGCGGTCCCGTCCCGATCGCGCCGGGCCCGCAGGAATTCCCGGCTCCGCCGAGGTTTCCACCGGATACGCCCTGGGCAGGACGCTCTGTACACCCGCGATGCACGTGCGCCCCGTGCGCTCTGGCGCCCTCGTGCGTCGCACCCGCCCGCCGTGCGGCCATCCGCGCCGGGCTCACTCGTGAACCCGGGGTCGCCCGACACTCAGCAAGGGGGTCATGCCTCATGGACGCCTTCACCGCCGGCATCCTTCAGCGCATAAGGAACGCCGAGCAGGACCTGCATCGGGCCCTGGAGTCGGGTGACGACTTCCTGGCCGAGGTCGAGCAGTCAGAGCTCGACGACCTGCGACGCCTCGCCGCGGAGCACGGCATCGAACTGATGCCTGTCGCTCCGCCGACAGCAGCCTGAACTCCCGCAACTCCTGCCACAACCGCCCCACCCCGGCAGCCGCCACCCCGGCCGAGCAGCCGCTCCGACCCAACGGCCACCCTCGACCCACAGCCACCCCCGACCCGCAGACTTCCGCCCCGGACAGTTCCCTTGTCCGGGGCGTTCCCCTGCGGTGGCCCCGTCAGCGGCGCGAGGCTCGGCCGACATGCGGCTCCGCCGCGTGGGCGCGGCAAGCCTCAGGCCGAAGGCTGGGAAACGAGCCACACATCGGCCGGGCCCCGCGCCCTTGGGGTGGCGCAACCGGTCCCCTGGTCGGGACGCCTCGCCTCAACGCGGCTTTGCCGCGCAGTTCCTCGCGGCCCTGAAGGACACCTGACGGGGCCGTCTCAGTCGTGCCAGGCGCCGAGGGCCTCCAGGGCCTGCTGGAGGGGCTCGAAGAGGCCGGTGGGGGCCGCGACGGTGAGCTCGGGGCCGGGCGGGGTGCCGGGGCGGCCGGAGACGAGAGCGCCGGCCTCCGCGGCGATCAGCGCGCCCGCGCTGTAGTCCCAGGGGTTGAGGCCGCGTTCGAAGTAGCCGTCCAGGCGTCCCGCGGCGACGTCGCAGAGGTCGACCGCGGCCGAGCCGCCGCGGCGGATGTCGCGGAGCCCGGGCAGCAGCGCGGCGACCACCTCGGCCTGGTGAGCCCGGCGGTCCCGCAGGTAGCCGAAGCCGGTCGCCACCAGCGCCTGCTCCATCGGCGGCGCCGGACGGACGGCGAGCGCGCGCCCGTTCAGGAACGCGCCGCGCCCGCGGACCGCCTGCACCCGCTCGCCGCGCGGCGCGATCTCCACGACCCCGACGACCGCCTCGCCGTCCAGCTCCGCCGCGATGCTGACGCACCACGCGGGCAGTCCGTAGAGGTAGTTCACCGTGCCGTCCAGCGGGTCCACGACCCAGCGGACGCCGGTGCTGCCCTCGCGGGACGCGCCCTCCTCGCCCAGCAGCCCGTCGTCCGGGCGGCGTTCGGACAGCACCTCGGTGATCAGCTTCTCCGCCGCGAGGTCCATCTCCGTCACGACGTCGACCGCGCTGCTCTTGGTCGCGGCGACGCCGAGATCCGCCGGACGCCCGTCGCGCAGCAGCGCGCCGGCCCGCGACGCCGCCTCGACCGCGACCTCGAGCAGTTCGGCGTACAGATCCTGATGCTCCGTCATGCGCTGTTTCCCTGCTCTCTGTTCGGCGTTCAGCGGTCGGCCTGGCTCGGTCCGTGCCGTCCCGGTCAGTCCGTCCAGTCCGCGCCGGCCGCCGCCGGGGCCGCGCCCCGCAGTGCGGGGCAGCAGCCGACCGGGCACAGGTCGTGCGAGGCGCCGAGGGCGCCCAGCGCGCACGGGGACACCGACTCGCCCCGCTCGCGCGCCGCCCGCTCCAGCACCAGCTCGCGCACCGCCGCGGCGAAGCGCGGGTCCGCGCCGACCGTCGCCGCACGGGCGACCGGCAGGCCGAGCTCCTCGGCCTTCTCCCGCGCCTGGGTGTCGAGGTCGAACCTGACCTCCATGTGATCGGAGACGAAGCCGATCGGCACCATCACCACGGCCGCCGCGCCCTCGGCCCGCTCGGCCTCCAGGTGGTCGCAGATGTCCGGCTCCAGCCACGGGATGTGCGGAGCGCCGCTGCGGCTCTGGTAGACCAGCTGCCACGGCCGCTCCGCGACCCCGGTCTCCGCCGCGACCGCCGCCGCGACCAGCCGGGCCACCTCCAGGTGCTGGGCCACGTACGCACCGCCCGGCCGCCCGCGGGCCGGGTCGGCGGGGGCGCCGGAGGAGTCGGAGAGCGCCGTCGGGATCGAGTGCGTGGTGAACGCGAGACGAGCGCCTGACCGAACGCTCTCCGGGAGCGAGTCGATCGCCGCCAGCGTGCTTTCGATCATCGGCTCGACGAAGCCGGGGTGGTTGTAGAAGTGGCGCAGCTTGTCCACCCGCAGCTCGGCCGCGCCGGGGGCCCTCTCCTCACGCAGCGCGGTCAGCGCCGCCGCCAGGTTCTCCCGGTACTGGCGGCAGCCCGAGTAGTTGGCGTAGGCGCTGGTGGTCAGGACCAGCACCCGGCGGTGGCCGTCCGCCGCGATCTCGCGCAGCGTGTCGACGAGGTACGGCGCCCAGTTCCTGTTGCCCCAGTAGACGGGCAGGTCCAGGCCGTGGGCGGCGAAGTCCTCGCGGAGCGCGGCCAGCAGTTCGCGGTTCTGCGCGTTGATCGGGCTGACCCCGCCGAAGAGGAAGTAGTGCTGACCCACCTCGGCCAGCCGCTCCTTCGGGATGCCGCGTCCCCGGGTGACGTTCTCCAGGAAGGGGACGACGTCGTCCGGTCCTTCCGGGCCGCCGAAGGAGAGCAGGAGCAGGGCGTCGTACGGAGCATGCGCGTCAGACATGCCCCCGATCCTGCCATCCCTGATCGTCCGGCACGGCCCGGGGAACACGTCGGCTCGCATCCTGAAAAATTCAACATTCCGTTGGGCGCACGACCTACGGCCCACGTAAGCTGTACAAACCACCCACATGCCTTACGGAGCACCTGTGTCCGCCGCGTTGTCCGCGCTCTCCGCCTACCGCCGGATCTTCACCGAGGCCCCGGGCAGCCTGGCCTTCTCCGCTGCCGGGTTCATCGCGCGGATGCCACTGTCGATGGTCGGCATAGGCCTGGTCACGATGCTGTCCACACTCCGCGGGGACTACGGCCTCGGCGGCGCGGTCTCCGCGACCTGCGCACTGGCGGCCGCCGTGCTCGGCCCGCAGGTCGCGCGGCTGGTCGACCGCTTCGGCCAGACCAGGGTGGCGCTCAGGGCGACCGGGGTCACCGTGGCCGCCATGGGCGCGCTGCTGCTCTGCGCCGCCTTCGGCGCGCCGGACTGGACGCTCTTCGTCTGCGCGATCGTGGTCGGCTGCATGCCGGCCATGGGCTCGCTGGTCCGCGCCCGCTGGGCGCACCTCTACAAGGGCTCTCCGCTGCTGCACACCGCGTACTCGTTCGAGTCGGTGGTCGACGAGATCGTCTTCATCGTCGGCCCGATCCTGGCGGTCGGGCTGTCGACCTCCTGGTTCCCCGAGGCCGGTCCGCTGCTGGCGACGGTCTTCCTCGCCGTCGGCGTGCTGCTGTTCTGCACCCAGACCCGCACCGAGCCCCCGGCGCACCCGGCGCACAAGGCCGGCGGCGGGTCCTCCGCGCTGCGCACCCGCGGTCTGATGGTCCTGGTGATCACCTTCGTCGGGGTCGGCGCGGTCTTCGGCAGCGTCGAGGTGACCACCGTGGCCTTCGCCGACCACCTCGGCCACAAGGCGCTGTCCTCGGTGGTGCTGGCGGTCTACGCCCTCGGCTCCTGCGTCATGGGCATCGTCTTCGGCGCCCTGAAACTGCGCGGACCGCTCTCGCGGCGCTTCCTGGTGGGGATCGTCACCCTGGCACTGAGTATGCTGCCGCTCCTATTCGTGAAGAACCTCGTGGCCCTGGCGCTGGCGTTGTTCGTCGCCGGGCTGTCCATCTCCCCCACCATGGTCACCACCATGGGGCTGGTGGAACGGATCGTGCCCGCGTCCAAGCTGACCGAGGGCATGACCTGGACCACCACCGGGCTCGCCGTCGGCGTGGCCTTCGGCTCCTCGGCCGCGGGCTGGGTGGTGGACGCCGCGGGCGCCTCCGCCGGCTTCCGGGTGACCGCGGCCGCGGCGACGCTCGCACTCGCCGCGGCGTTCCTCGGCTCACGCCGGCTCAGGTCGGCGCCGGAACAGCAGGAGCGTGTACGTGTCGACGCAGGACCAGCCGACCCCGCAGACGCCGCGGACGCCGCAGCGCTCAGCGGCTCCACAGCCCTCACCCGCTCCGCAGAGCTCACCGGCCCTGCACCCCTCACCGACGCCGGGGACGCCGCAGGGCCTGCCCGGCCGGTGGAGCAACTGGGCCGGTAACCAGAACGCGCGGCCGCGCCGCGAGGTCGCGCCCGCGTCCGTGGCGGAGCTCGCCGAGGCGATAGGCGCGGCAGCGGCCGACGGGCTGCCGGTCAAGGCGGTCGGCAGCGGCCACTCCTTCACCGCGATCGCCGCGACCGACGGTCTGCTGGTCCGGCCGGACCGGCTCACGGCCGTGCGCGCGATCGACCACGCGGCGGGCACGGTCACCGTCGAGTCGGGGCTCGGCCTGGAGAAGCTGAACCAGCTGCTGGAACACGCCGGTCTGGCGCTGACCAACATGGGCGACATCATGGTGCAGACCGTCGCGGGAGCGACGAGCACCGGCACCCACGGCACCGGCCGGGCCTCCGGCTCGCTGGCGGCGCAGATCAAGGGGCTGGAGATCGTCCTGGCCGACGGAACGGTCACCCGGTGCTCCCCCACCGAGAACGCCGAGCTCTTCCAGGGAGCCAGGCTCGGCCTCGGCGCGCTCGGCGTGGTCAGCGCGATCACCTTCGGCGTGGAGCCGGCGTTCCTGCTCACCGCGCACGAGAAGCCGATGGCCTTCGACGAGGTGGTCGGCCGCTTCGACGAGCTGGCGACCGAGAACGAGCACTTCGAGTTCTACTGGTTCCCGCACACCGAGGGCTGCAGCACCAAGCGGAACAACCGCAGCCAGGGCCCGGCCGCGCCGCTGCCGGGCTTCAGGAAGTGGTTCGACGACGACTTCGTGTCCAACACCGTGTGGGAGGGGGCCTGCCGGGTCGGCCGGGCGATGCCGAGGACGATCCCCGGCATCGCCAGGATCGCCAGCAAGGCCTGGTCCGAGCGCACCTACACGGACGTCTCGTACAAGGTCTTCACCAGCCCGCGCCGGGTCCGCTTCGTCGAGATGGAGTACGCCGTCCCGCGGGAGGCCGCCACGACGGTCCTGCGGGAGCTGAAGCGGCTGGTCGAGCGCTCCGACTGGAAGATCAGTTTCCCGGTCGAGGTGCGCGTCGCGCCGGCCGACGACCTGTGGCTGTCGACGGCGAGCGGCCGTGACACCGCCTACATCGCGGTCCACCTCTACCGGGGCACCGCCGACCAGGGCTACTTCACCGAGGTGGAGAAGATCATGACGGCCCATCAGGGCCGCCCGCACTGGGGCAAGCTGCACACCCGCGACGCCGCCTACCTCGCCGACGCCTATCCGCACTTCGCCGACTTCACCGCGCTCCGCGACAAGGTCGACCCGGAGCGCCGGTTCGCCAACGACTACCTGCGGCGCGTGCTCGGCGACTGACCCCCACCCCACGGCCCTGCCCTCAGGGCGACGCCGTCGCCCCGGGGGTGACCGCGTCGCCCGACGCGCCGGAGCCCGAACCCGAACCGGGCGAACCCGACGGGGTCGTGGACGGGGTCGGGTCGGTGCTCGAGCCCGCGTCGGGGCTGCTGCCGGGATCGGGGCTGCTGCTGCCGTGCGGCGTCGCGGACGCGCCGGCGCTCGGCGTCGTGCGATCGCGGTGCGCGTCGTCCGAGCCGCCGACCCGCTGGTCACCACCGCCCGTGCCGCCGCCGGAGGGGTCGATCGGGGCGGACTCGCCGGCCGGTTTCCCGCCGCCACCGCCGCCCCACTGCCCGGCGGGCTTGCCGACCACCAGTTCCATGACGCCGACGGTCCCCATGGCGAGGGCGAAGACGAGGGTCGCGGTGACGGCGTAGACCTTCCAACTCTTCGGCTTCCAGGTGTTCCGACCGCGATATACGGCCACCGCCTCGGCCGGTTCCGGCGGGCTGATTCGCGCCATCATCCGGGTGCGCTCGCCGCCGGGATCGAAGGGGTCGAAGACCGGGGTCCGCTCACGTCCGCCCTCGCGCGCTCCTTCGGCGTGTCGCCCGGCGTCCGGCCCGGACGCGACCGGCTCGCGCTCGGTCGGATGCACGGACCCGACCGGCGTCGCGCCGCTCGACATCTCCCTCAACTGCTCGCCCGTGCGCCGGAAAAGATGCTGGAAGACGGCGCCTCCCGTGGTCGCGCCGACGCTGACCACGGCCGCGCCGAGAATCGTCCCGTAGACGCCGAGCTGCGACGCCAGCACCGCGCCGACCACCGCCGCGAGGGCGCTCGCCGCCACCTGCGCCAGGCTCAGATCGAGGGTCCTTCGCTTGGGCGTTCGGCCCGTCTTATCCAAATCCTCCATCAATGCCCCTCGATATCCGCCTTTCTCCATCCTGCACCAGGTACGACCGTTCGATGGACGGTGTGGTTCCGGATGGCCGAAATGTGTGAAGATGATCACCGTCCGCCTTTCGGTGGACCGCCATCGGAGTGGCAACCCTTGAGAATCCAGTGATTCGGGGCACACTTGAGCCGCGAGCCGCGCCGTCCCGGCACCACGAATGGAGTACTGTTCGTGAGGCCTGACTGCGCGCGGTCGGCGACGCTCGTCCCGGGGTGGTCGCCGCGCAAGGCGCGACGCCAGGGAGAAGAATGAAGTGACGAAAAGTGACACTGAGTCAAAAGAAGTAACTGTGCCATAACGGTGTGTCGCGTATGGAAGCCGACACGCCGGGTAACTCTGCAATGTTGTGGCCCGCCGCCCATCGGCAGGCCACACTCGTTACGGGAGCAGCGACGCAGGTGACGTCGGCAGGCACCACCCGGGAGGTAACCGTGCCCGAACTGCGTGTCGTAGCCGTCAGCAATGACGGCTCACGACTGGTGCTCAAGGCTGCCGATTCGACGGAATACTTCCTTCCGATTGACGAGCGGCTGCGCGCAGCCGTGCGCGGTGACCGGCCCCGCCTGGGCCAGATCGACGTCGAGAGCCACCTCCGCCCGCGTGACATCCAGGCCCGCATCCGGGCAGGCGCCACCGCCGAGGAGGTCGCCCAGCAGGCCGGGATCTCGGTCGAGCGGGTGCGCCGCTTCGAGGGCCCGGTCCTCGCCGAGCGCGCGTTCATGGCCGAGCGCGCCCGCAAGACCTCCGTCCGCCGGGCCGGCGAGAGCACCGGACCGCAGCTGGGCGACGCGGTCGCCGAGCGGCTGCTGCTGCGCGGCGCCGAGAAGGACAGCACCGTCTGGGACTCCTGGCGCCGCGATGACAGCACCTGGGAGATCGTTCTCAGCTACCGCGCGGACGGCGCGACCCGGCAGGCCCGCTGGACGTACGACCCGCCCCGTCGGCTGGTCCAGCCGACGGACGACGAGGCGCGCGCCCTGATCGGCGAGGCTCCCGAACGGACCGAGGAGCCGACCTTCCCGTTCGTCCCGCGGATCGCCAGACTCCCCGGAGCCGACCGCGGCATGGGCATGCGCCCGCACGCCCCGGAGCGCAGTCCGATCGAGCGGATGCCGGTCGAGCGGATGCCGATCGAACGCATGCCGGTCGAGCGGATGCCCATCGAACGGATGCCCGTCGAACGCGGTATCGGCACGGAGCGCGGTATCGGCGAACGCGGCGCCCCCGAGCGCGGCGCCGAGCCCGCCGCCGCGCAGGTGGAGTCGCTGGAGTCCCTCGACTCGCTGGCCGACATCCTCGACGTGGTGCCAGCGACGCTGCCGTCCGCGCTGCCCGACGAGGCGTCGGCCGCCTCCGTGGTCGAGCCCGAGGCCCCCGCGGCCGCCGCGGCCGGTGCGGGCTCCGCGTACGCGGACATCCTGATGCCGCGCACCGCGTCCCCGCACCGCGACCGGCTGATCGGCTCCACCGACCGCCAGGCCGAGGCCGACGGCGTCCGCCCCGGCCGCCGGGCGGCCGTGCCGAGCTGGGACGAGATCGTCTTCGGTACCCGCAGGAAGAAACAGGAGTAGCGCACCGCGCGACCCTCGCACCGAACGGGCCGGGCTCCCCCAGGGAGACCCGGCCCGCTGCATGCCGCGACAGGGAGCCCACTCCGCCACCGGGCTGTCGGCCCGTCAGGTGTCGGCTCGTCAGGTGTCGGCTCGTCAGGTGTCGGAGCCGTCCGGCCGGGGGCCGATCGCCGCGGGGCGGGCCGGGTCGCCGGACCACTCGCTCCAGGAGCCCGGGTAGAGCGTCGCCTCCCGCCCGACCAGGTGGAGCGCCAGGATCGTGTGCGCCGCCGTCACGCCCGAGCCGCAGTACACGGCGACCTCCGCGTCCTGCCCGGCGCCGAGCCCGCGGAAGCGCTCCGCCAGCGCGCCGACCGGGAGGAAGCGGCCTTCCGCGTCCACGTTCTCCATGGTCGGCGCGGAGACCGCGCCGGGGATGTGCCCCGCGCGCGGGTCGACCGGCTCGGTCTCCCCGCGGTAGCGCTCGCCCGCGCGGGCGTCGAGCAGCAGACCCGGCCAGCCGGCCGCGCCGTCCGTGTCGACCGTCGCCAGCGCGCCCGGCCTCACGGTGAAGTCCCCCGCGCCCCCCGACTCCACCGACTCGTCCCCCGGCTCGCTCAGCGACAGCGGGTGCCCCGCCTCCGTCCAGGCCGCCAGCCCCCCGTCGAGCACCCGGACCTCGCGATGGCCGGCCCAGCGCAGCAGCCACCAGGCGCGGGCCGCCGACGTGGAGTTCGCCGCGTCGTAGACGACGACCTCGCGGTCGGCGGAGACCCCTGCCCGTCGCAGCGCCGCCTGCAGCACCGCCGGCTCGGGCAGCGGATGCCGGCCGGCCGCACCGGGCGGGGCGGCCAGCTCGGTGTCGAGATCCACGAAGTGCGCACCCGGCAGGTGGCCCTTCGCGAACTCCTCGGCGCCGGGCGGCCCGCCGAGGGCCCAGCGGATGTCCAGCAGTACGGGCGGTCGGCCGCCGCCGAGCAGCTCGGCGAGCTCGTCGGGGCCGATCAGGGTGGTCGTCGACTGATTCATGGGGACATTCTTGCGCCGAGCACCACGTACCGGGCCGCTTGGTGGCAGCATCGGAACGTGAGTGACAGCTTGCGGCAGCCACAGGGCACCCCCTGCTGGGTGAGCCTGATGACGCACGACCTCCCCGCGGCGTGCGAGTTCTACGGTGCGCTCTTCGGCTGGGCCTTCACGCCCGGCCCCGACCGGCTCGGCCCCTATGTTCGAGCCACTCTCGAGGGCCGCCTGGTCGCCGGGGTCGGCGGCACGGCCGGGGCGGAGGGCTTTCCCGTCGACTGGGTCACCTACTTCTCCGTGGACAGCGCCGACGAGGTCGCCCACCGGATCCGCGACTGCTCCGGCACCGTCGCGCTCGGGCCGCTCGACTCCGGCGAGGCAGGCCGGATGGCCCTGGCCGCCGACCCCTTCGGGGCGACGTTCGCCCTCTGGGAGCCCTACACCCACGCCGGCTGGCAGCTGCGGCGGGCGCCCGGCTCGGTGGTCTGGAGCGAGCTGTCGGTCCCTTCGGTGCTGGAGGCCGCCGACTTCTACGCGAAGACCTTCGGCATGGCCGCCGTCGCGGACGGCCGGGCCGAGGTGGCCCACGAAGGGGACGCGATACTGCTCAAGGTCGGCGGCCACCGGGTCGCGGGCATCCGCCAGTCCGAACCGCAGCAGCCCCAGCAGCCGCAACCGCCGCAACCGCGCTGGCGGGTCTACTTCGCCGTCGCGGACCTCGACCTCGCGGTCAAGACGACGGAGGCCCTGGGCGGACGTCTGGAGCAGGCCGCGGAGAGCACCAGGTACGGCGAGGTCGCCTTCCTGCGCGACCCGCAGGGCGGACCGTTCGCGCTGGTCAGGCTCGCGGAGGCGTGACCCGGGTCGGCCCGCTCCCTGATCGGGTGACCGGATGATTGTTTCGCGAAAGGGCCGAGGGCCGATTCGCTAGGCTTCGCTGTGCGCGCTCCGGTTCCGTCCCAGCCGGTCGCGGCCGCACACCCACCGTCGCCGAGCTCTGAGGGGGGAACCGTGCGCCTTTCCGTCGACGAACGGCACGAACAGATCCTGCGCCTGGTCCGCGAGCGCGGCTCGCTGCGGGTCACCGACCTGGCCGACGCCATCGGCGTCTCGGCGGTGACCGCCCGCAGGGACGTGGAGATGCTGGCCGAGCTCGGTCGGCTGCAGCGCGCCCACGGCTTCGTGACCTGGCCGGAGCCCGGCGCCCCGGTCCGCGCCGCCACCACCTGGCCCGCCGACACCGTGCTCGGACTGCTGGTGCCGGCCGCCTCGTACTACTACGCCGAGGTCATCCGGGGCGCGAAGACCGCAGCGGCGGCGGCCGGGGTCCGGCTGATCCTGGGGATCTCCGACTACCGGCCCGAGCAGGACAGCGCGCAGATCGCCTCGATGCTCAGCGCCGGGGTCGGCGGCCTGCTGCTCACGCCCACCTGGCCGGACGGCGGCCCCGGCGCCGCCGAGGAGGAGGCGCTGCTCGGCCTCGGCGTCCCGACGGTGCTGCTGGAGCGCCGCGCCGCGCCCGGCTCGGGCCTGGCCGAGCTGGACCGGGTCTGCACCGACCACGTGCACGGGGCCTCGGTGGCGGTGCGTCACCTCGCCGCGCTCGGCCGCCGCCGGATCGCGCTACTGGCCCGTCCCGGCACGCCGACCGCCGAGTTCATCGCCACCGGGTACCGGGTCGGGATGGCCTCGGTCGGCCTGCTCCCCCCGGCGCCGCCGGGGCCGGCCGACTTCGCCGACGCGCTCGCCGCCCTGCCCACCGCCGTCGCCGACGGCCGGGTCGACGCGGCGCTGGTGCACACCGACACCGACGCGCTGGTGCTGCTGCAGCAGCTCCAGGCGCACGGGCTCCGAGTGCCGCAGGACATCGCGCTGGTCGCCTACGACGACGAGACGGCCGCTCTCGCGGACGTGCCGCTCAGCGCGGTCGCACCGCCCAAGCACGCGCTCGGCGGGACGGCGGTCGAGCTGCTGCTGCAACGGATGGCGGAGGCCTCGGCCGCTCCGGCCGGCGCACAGGAGGCGGGAGCGATGGCCCCGCGCCGCCACCTCGACCTGCTCCCCGCGCTGCAGGTCCGCGCATCGACGACGCTCGACTGAGGCCGACCGCCACCGTGAGCGTTTGCCGCCACTTGTTCGGACAACTTTCTTCGTGCGTTTACGGGGAAGCGCTTACCGAGGCCGCCGCGCACCGTTAGGGTGACCACAGCCCAGCCGTCACCCCGGCACGGGCCCCACCCCTCACCCGCCCGGAGCGCCCGCCATGCCAGACTCGCACCAGCCGACCCGCCGCGTCCTCGTCGTCGGCATCGACGGCGTCCGCCTCGATCTGCTCCCCGAGCTGGCCACCCCGCACCTGGACCGCGTCGCGGCCGAGGGCTTCCTCTCCCCGGTCAGGATCGACCCCGGTACCCCGACCATGTCGGGACCCTGCTGGGCCACCGTCGTCACCGGCGTGCACGTCACCAAGCACGCCGTCTGGAACAACGACTTCAGCGGCAACCGCCTGGCGGTCTACCCCGACTTCCTGACCCGGCTGCACCACGGCTTCGGCCGCCGCACCTACGTCGCCGCCGGCTGGGAGCCGCTGGTGCTGGCCCGCAGCGGCGGCCCGCTCTTCAACGGGCCCTCCCGGCTCAGCTTCGCCGCCCCGGCCGAGGAGAGCTGCGAGGAGTGGGAGGCCTGCGACGAGCAGGTGGTCCGCGACGCCGTGCGGGTGCTCGGCGAGGAGGACCCCGAGGCGAGCTTCGTCTACCTGGGCGCGGTGGACGAGACCGCCCACCTGCGCGGCTGCGGGGACGACTACCGCGCCTCGATCCTGCGCGCGGACGAACGGCTCGGCCGGCTGCTCGACGCGGTCCGTTCCCGCCCCACCCACGCCGAGGAGGCCTGGACGGTGATCGTGGTGACCGACCACGGGCACGTGGACGAGGGCGGCCACGGCGGCGACAGCGACCTGGAGCGCACCGCCTGGATCGCCTGCTGCGGACCGGACTTCGCGCCCGGCGAGCCGCTCGGTCCGCTGCGTCACGTCGACGTCGCGCCGCAGGTCTTCGCCGCGCTCGGCCTGCGCGCCGACCGTCACTGGACGCTGGACGGACTGCCGTTCGCCGAGTCCGCCGTCGCGGCGGCGGTCAGCCAGGCCAGCCCGGCCGACAGCATCGGCGCCAACGGCGCGGCAGCCGGGTACCAGCGCGCCTCGTACTCCCACACCACCCAGCCGGTGTAGCCGCCGGATCCGGCCGCGGCCAGCGCCGCGGCCGGGTCGAGCCCGCCCGCGCCGAGCATGACCGGCGTCGGATCGCCCTTCGCCCGCACGTCCTTGACCTGCAGATAGCCGAGGTGCGGACGCAGCCGCGCGAAGGCGTCCGCCGGTTCGTCGCCCGCCAGCCGGGTGTGCAGCACGTCCCAGAGGGCGCCCGCCTGCCCCGACGCCTCTCCCCCCGCGCCCTCGCCCACGGCCTCCAGCAGGCGGGCGGTGTCCGCGGCGGCGCGGTGCGAGTCGTGGGTCTCCAGCAGCACCCGCACGCCGCAGGTGCGCGCCAGGCTCGCGACCGCCCGCAGCCGCCGGGCGGCGCGCGCGTCCGCCCGTGCCCGGGCGGGGGCGTCCCGCTCGACCGCCCCGGCGCCGGGAAAGACCCGCAGGTGCCAGGCACCGATGTCGGCGGCCAGCCAGATCTCGCGGCGCAGCTGCGCGAGCACCGGTCCGTCCGGGCCCGGTTCGGCGATGCGGACGTAGCCCGCCAGCCCGATCGGCGTGATCCCGGCGCGCCCGAGCGAGCGGGCGACGAGCGAACGCTCGGCGCGATCGAGCCCCGGGTGCACCGGCTCCTCCGGCGCACAGCGCAGCTCGACCCCGCCGTAGCCGGCCCGCCCCAGCAGCTCGAGCGTGGCGCCGAGCGGGAGGCCCGGCAGTCCGAGCGTGGACACCCCGAAACGTTCACCGTTCGGCGTCGGACTCATAAGTCTCCTCGGATCGGCGACGGCCGGCTCACGCCGTACGGTCGAGTTCCTCCCGCAGCACCGGGTGGGCGAAGGGCAGGCCGCGGGCGAAGCGGGCCAGTTCGGCCAGGGCCGAGTCCGCCATCCGGTGCAGCTCGCCGCCGACCGACCCGGCGATGTGCGGGGTCAGTACCACGTTCGGCAGTTCGTAGAGCGGGGAGTCGACGGGCAGCACCTCCGGGTCGGTCACGTCGATCACCGCGTTCAGTCGTCCCGTGGCCAGCTCCGCGATCAGCGCCTCGGTGTCGACCAGCGACCCGCGGGCGGTGTTGATCAGGGTGGCGCCGTCCCGCATCAGGGCCAGGCGTGCGCGGTCGATCAGACGGCGGGTCTCCGGCAGCGCCGGGGCGTGGATGCTGACCACGTCCGAGGCCGCGCACAGCTCGTCGGGGCCGACCCGGCGCACGCCCAGGGTCCGCGCCTCCTCCTCGCCCAGATAGGGGTCGCTGACCAGCAGTTCCAGATCGTAGGGCCGCAGCAGTTCGATCACCCGGCGACCGATCCGCGAGGCCCCGACCAGACCGACCGTCCGGCGGTAGTTGCCGACCGCGTGGTAGCGGTGGTGCCAGTCGTCGCCCAGGCGCAACCGCCGGAAGTCGTCCCTGGCGCGCAGCACCCCCTTGTTGGCCATCAGGACGGAGGCGACGGTGTACTCGGCCACCGGCAGCGCGTTCGCCCAGGCCGCCGAGGAGACGACCACCCCACGCTGCCAGCAGGCGTCGGAGACCAGCTGTTTGACGGACCCTGCGGCGTGCACCACGGCCCGCAGCCGTGGCGCGGCGGCCAGGGTCTCGGCGTCCACCCTGGGGCAGCCCCAGAAGGTGAAGAGCACCTCGGTCCCGGCCAGGACGGCCTTGGCCCCTCCGTTGGAGAAGTCGTCCAGCACCGGTTGGTCCGGCGCCAGTTCGGCCACCTCGTGCAGCTGGCGGAGCTGGTCGGGCCCCAGGATGCGCGGCAGCAGCCCCGGGTCCATGGCCAGCGCCGCACGCGGCCGGTGGAGACGGGAGACGGTCATGCGATCAAGCTCCTTGCTCGCCGGCAGCGGCTACTTCACGCTGCCCGCGGTGAGCCCGGAGCGCCAGAAGCGCTGCAGGCAGACGAAGAGGACGACGACGGGCAGCACCGCGATCACCGAACCCGAGATCACCAGGGACACCATCGAGGGAGCGTCCGCGGCCACCCCCTGGTCCCAGTTGTAGAGGCCGAGGCTGACCGGGTAGAGGTTCTGGTCGGAGAGCATCACCAGGGCGAGGAAGAAGCCGTTCCAGATCGCCGAGAACTGGAAGAGCATGATCGTGGTGAAGCCGGACCTCATCATCGGCAGACCGATCCGGCCGAAGATGCGCAGCTCGCCCGCCCCGTCGACGCGCGCGGCCTCGACCACCTCGTCGGGGACGTAGCCCTGGGCGAAGACCCTGGCCAGGTAGACGCCGAAGGGGTTGACCACGGACGGGATCAGCACCGCCCAGACGGTGTTGACCAGGTGTGCCTTGCTGGCGAGCAGGTACAGCGGCAGCACGGTGGCGGCGCTGGGCACCAGCACGCCGAGCAGCACCAGTCCGAACAGCTGCTCCTTGCCGCGAAAGGCGTACTTCTCGAAGGCGTACCCGGCCGCGCAGCTGACCAGCGCGGAGAAGGCCGAGCCCAGGCCCGCGTAGAGCACGGAGTTGAGCAGCCAGCGGAAGTAGATCCCGCCCTCCTCGTGCATCAGCCCGCCGAGGTTGCCCCAGAGGTCCATGTAGGCGAAGTCGAGCGTGTGGCCGCTCATGATGCCGGTGGCGTTCTTGGTCGCCGCGAACAGCATCCACACCAGCGGGAAGAAGGCGTACAGGGCGGCCAGCGCCAGCGCGGCGTTCACCGCCGCCGCGGACATCCAGCGCGGGCGGCGCTTGGGTGGCACGGCGATGCTCATGTCCGCCTCCAGGGGTTCGAGAGCCGGGTCACGGCGAAGGAGAGCAGGCCGCAGACGACCGCCAGCAGAATCGAACCGGCGGCGGCGTAGCCGTAGTTGGAGTCCTTGAAGGCCTGCGCCCAGTTGTAGAGGTTGGGCGTCCACTGGGTGGTGATCACCGCAGGCGCGGACTGCTGCAGCAGCAGCGGCTCCTGGAATAGCTGGAGCACCCCGATCGCCGTGAAGAGCCCGACCAGGCCGACGCTGCTGCGGATGCTCGGCAGCTTGATGCTCCAGGAGGTGCGCAGCTCCGAGGCGCCGTCGATGAGCGCCGCCTCCAGCACCTCGCGCGGGATGGCCTGCAGCGCGGCGTGGAAGACCACCACGTTGTAGCCGAGCACCTCCCACAGCGCCACGTTGACCAGGGACGGCACCGCCACGAACGGCGAGCCGAGGTCGAAGGAGATCCCGCCGCTCTGCAGGGCGGAGACCACCGGGCTGACCCCGGGCGTGTAGAGGTAGAGCCAGACGATCGCGGCGATGATCCCCGGCACCACGTGCGGCAGAAAGAGGGTCAGCTGGAAGAAGCGCTTGGCCCGCGCGAGCGCCGAGTCGAGCAGCAGGGCGGCGGCGAGCGACCCCGCGATCATCAGCGGCACGTACAGCAGCGCGAAGACGGCCACGTGCACGAATCCGTCCCGGTAGGCCGGGTCCTTCAGCACGTCCAGGTAGTTGCCGAGCCCGCTGAAGACCGTGGTCGGCGGGCCGCCGAAGCCGAGTCCCGAATGGTGCTCCTTGAACAGGCTGAGCCAGAGCGCGTAGCCGATCGGCGCGAGCGTGGCAGCCGTGAACAGCACGAAGAACGGAGCGAGCAGGGCCGCGGCCGCGCCGCCGGTCCGGACGCTCCGGCGGCGGGCCGCGGGCGCCCGATCGGGCGCCCGCGGCGTGGCGGCCGGTTTGGTGAGGACAGCCACGGCTGCGACCTCAGCCCTGCGTCAGGTTCAGGCCGGCGGCCTTGATCTGGGACACCGTCTGCGACTGCGCGCTCTGCAGCGCGGCGTCGATGGTGCCGCCCTTGCCGAGCCTGCCCCACGGGTCGGCGAAGTCCGCCCAGGTGCTGACCATCAGCGGGCCCCAGGTCCAGCCGTTCCTCACGGTGGCGGCGGCCTGCTTGTTGGTCGCGTAGATGTCCTGGCCGCCGTAGAAGCCGTTGTCGAAGGCCTTCTGGGCGACGTCGGCCATGGCCGGGTCGGCGGGCAGGGCGCTCGACGCGCCGCCCGCCACCCGGATCGCCACGGCGTCGGCGTTCGTGGACATCCAGGAGGCGAACTCGACCGCGGCGGCGACGTGGGTGCTGTTCTTGCTGACCGCGTAGCTGGAGCCGCCCATGGTGCCGGCGGCGGGGGTACCGTCCCAGGTCGGGACCGGCGCGACGCCCCACTTGCCGGACGAGCCCGGGGCCATCGGCTTGAGGTAGGCGCCCTCGTAGGGGCCGCTGATCATGCCGATGACCTTGTCGTCGCCGATGTCGGCGGTGAGCGCAGGGCTGGTGGACAGGTAGGTGCTGACCTGGCCGGCGTCGATGAGGCCCTGCCAGTAGGCGGAGACCTTCCTGGTGGCGGCGTCGGTGAAGTTCACCTTCCAGCTGTCGCCGGCGGTGCCGAACCACTGGGCGCCCGCCTGCCAGGACAGCGCGGCGAACAGGGAGGCGTCGTCGGTCGGGAAGTTGACCAGGTGCGCCTTGGGGTCGGCCTTCTGCAGGGCGGCGGCGTCGGCCTTGAACTGGTCCCAGGTGGTGGGGACGGTCAGGTGGTACTTCTGGAACAGGTCCTTGCGGTAGTAGAAGACCGTCGGCTCGATGTCGAAGGGGACCGCCCAGGTCTTGCCGCCGAGGGTGGTGAGCTGCATCGCGTTGCCCAGGGCGGAGCTGGTGGCGCCGCCGACCGCCGAGCTGATGTCCTGCACGGCGCCCTGGCTGACGAAGTCGGGGAGCTCGGCGTACTCGACGTTGAAGAGGTCGGGTCCGTTGCCCGCCTTGATGGCGGCGAAGTCCTTGGCGTAGCCGGAGGGGCCGCTGGTGGTCTTGGAGAGGGTGACGTGGACGTCCTTGTGGGTCCGGTTGAACTCGTCGACGACCTTGTCCGCGTTCTTGGTCCAGGTCCAGAAGGAGATCTCGACGGGCTTGCCGGGCGCGGCGTCGGCGGTGCCGCTGCTCTTCGCGCTGCTGCCACAGGCGGTGAGGGCGACCAGGGAGAGCGAGGCGCAGGTCGCGACGGCGAGTGCGCGGCGGCGGGACGAACGGTGCGTCATGGCTGAGCTCCTGTCGGAGGGCTGCCCGCGGGGTGGGCGGGGGCCGCTGGCGGGGTCAGGAAACGTGATCGAGGTTCGTGATCGCCTCGGGGTCGTCGTGAGCGATCCGAGCGGGAGGCGATGAAGCGTCATCCTTGGGCCCGGATCGCTCGCCGTCAAGAGCGAATCATCGAAAAACTTTCATTTGATCACTCGATCGCAATCCATGGAGTCAGCTGAGCACATGCTCACGCAGCGGGGTCGGCACACCGGCAGGCTCCGGGGTGTCGCCGCAGGATACGCGGACCCGCAACGAGGGCAGCAGGTCGAGGTGCCGCCTCGCCCCGCCCTCACCGCACGCCCCGCCGAAAGCCCCGCCGCCGGGCGCACCCAACCGCGTGAGCAGCAACGACACCGCCGTCTCGCCCAGCTGACGCTTCGGCGGCGCCACCGCCGTCAACGGCACGTCGGCGAGCGCGGCCACCTCGTCGTCGTAGGCCACCAGCGCCAGATCGTCGGGCACCCGCAGGCCGTGCCGGTGCAGCGCCTGGAGCAGCCGCAGCGCGTCCTCGTCGGTGTGCACCAGCGCCGCGTCCAGCCCCGCCCGCCGCACCTCGGCGACCACCTGCCCGTCGGACGTCGCGTCGCGGGCATGCGGACCCGGCAGGTCCAGGACCAGCGGCTCCAGGCCGAGCGCGGCCATGGCCGCCGCGTAGCCCCCGGCCAGGTGGCGCGCGGTCGGGGTCTCCGACCTGGCCAGCAGGCCGATCCTGCGCCGGCCGAGGCGGGCGAGGTGACGCACCGCCAGCCCGGCGCCCTCGTTGTGCGCGGTGCAGACCCGGTCCAGTCCGGCCAGCGCGGTGCCCGGCCCCGCCCGGCGCTCCAGCAGCACCGCGGGCAGCCCGAGCTGCAGGATGCGCCGCTCGTCGGCCGCGTCCGGGAGGCCCTCGGGCCAGCTCGGCGTGAGCAGCAGGCCCGCGGCCCCGCTCTCGGCCAGCGCGGCGAGCTGCACCCGGTCGGCCTCCGGCGAGTAGTGCGAGATGCCGAGCACCAGCCGCACTCCGGCCCGTGCCGCGGCCGCCCTGGCCCCGCGGATCACCTCGGCGTAGTAGTAGTCGGCGACCGGCAGCAGCATGCCGACGACCGGAGGATCCGCGCCGGGCCCCGCCTCCGGCGCGGCCGCGTCGTCGCGCGGCCGGCTCACCCGCCCGTGGACCCGGTCCAGCAGGCCGGCCGCGGCGAGCGCCTCCACGTCGCGGCGCGCCGTCGCGGCGGAGACGCCCAGCTCGGCCGCGAGGTCGCCGACTCTGAGACTGGGCCGCTCGCGGAGCAGGCCGAGGATCTGCCGGTGCCGGAGCTCGGCGGTGGCGCGCATGTGCTTCCCCTTGCAGCCGTGACGAGTTTGAGCGATTCTTTCGCTTCGCGATCATACGATCAATCGCTCTTGACGCAAGGGGCACACCTTCCTAGATTCGAGAGGTCCGCGCCCGCCGCCCGCAACCCGAGGAGCGCCGTGCCCCAGCCCTACGTCGTCGACTTCACCCCCGGCTCCGGCTCGATCCCGCCCCGCAGCACCGCCGACTCCGACGCCCCCGCACTCTCCCTCAACGGCACCTGGGAGTTCCGCCTCGACCACGGCCCCTGGACCACCCTCCCCGTCCCCGCCCACTGGCAGTTGCACGGCCACGGCGCCCCCGCCTACACGAACGTCAGCTACCCCTTCCCGATCGACCCGCCGCACGTCCCCGACGAGAACCCCACCGGCGACTACCGCCGCAGCTTCGATCTGCCCGCCGACTGGCCGACCGCCCGCGAGGGCGCCCGCGCGCTGCTCCGCTTCGACGGGGTCGACTCCTGCTTCGCCGTCTCGGTCAACGGCACCCCGCTCGGCCACGCCAAGGGCAGCCGACTGGTCCACGAGTTCGAGGTCGGCGGGCTGCTGCGCCCGACGGGCAACACCGTCGAGGTGCGGGTGCACCAGTGGTCCAGCGGAAGCTACCTGGAGGACCAGGACATGTGGTGGCTCTCCGGCATCTTCCGCGACGTCACCCTGCTGGCCCGGCCGGAGGCGGCCCTCGACGACTTCTTCGTGCACGCGGGCTACGACCACGCCACCGGCGCAGGCCGGCTGGTCGTCGAGACGGCGGGACCCGGCGTCAGGCTCAGCGTCCCCGAGCTCGGCCTGCACGACGTCGACCCGGTCGGCCCGCACCTGATCGACCACGTCGAACCCTGGTCCGCCGAGGTCCCACGCCGCTACGAGGCGGAGCTGCGCGGCGAACGTGAGACGGTCCGGCTGCGGATCGGCTTCCGCAGCGTCGCCGTCGGCGACGGCCTGCTGACCGTGAACGGCGGGCCGGTCACGCTGCGCGGCGTCAACCGCCACGAATGGCACCCGGAGCACGGCCGCGCCCTGGACCGGGAGACCATGCTCGCCGACGTGCTCCTGATGAAGCGCCACCACGTCAACGCGGTCCGCACCAGCCACTACCCGCCGCACCCCGCCTTCCTCGACCTGTGCGACGAGTACGGGCTCTACGTCGTCGACGAGTGCGACCTGGAGACCCACGGCTTCGAGCAGATCGGTTGGCGCGGCAACCCGAGCGACGACCCGCGCTGGCACGACGCCCTGCTGGACCGGATCGCGCGCACCGTCGAACGGGACAAGAACCATCCCTCGGTGCTGCTCTGGTCGCTCGGCAACGAGTCCGGCACCGGCCGCAACCTGGAGGCGATGGCGCACTGGTGCCGCACCCGCGACCCCGAGCGCCCGATCCACTACGAGGGCGACCGGGACAGCGGCTACGTCGACGTGTACTCGCGGATGTACGCCACGCACGAGGAGGTCGACGCGATCGGCCGGCGCGCCGAGGAGCCGACCGGCGACCGGTCCCTCGACCCGCACCGGCGCGCGCTGCCCTTCGTGCTCTGCGAGTACGCCCACGCGATGGGCAATGGGCCCGGCGGACTCGGCGAGTACCAGCAGCTGATCGATCGCCATCCCCGGGTCCAGGGCGGCTTCGTCTGGGAGTGGATCGATCACGGCATCGCCCGCACCGACGACCGGGGCCGCCGCTGGTACGCGTACGGCGGAGACTTCGGCGAGGAGCTGCACGACGGCAACTTCGTCGCCGACGGCCTGCTCTTCCCCGACCGCACCCCCTCCCCCGGCCTGGTCGAGTACGCGAAGGTGATCGCCCCGGTCCGGCTGGAACCCGAGGGCGAGGGCAAGGCCCTGCGCGTCCGCAACGACTACGACGTCCGCTCCCTCGCGCACCTCGCCCTCGACTGGACCCTGGAGCGCGACGGAACCGCCGTCGCCCGCGGCGCCCTCGACCTGCCGCCCCTGGAGCCCGGCGCGGACGTGTCGCTCCCGCTCGACCCCATCCCACGCCCGTCCCCCGGCTCGCCCGGCTCCGAACTGTGGCTCACCGTCAGCGCCCGGCTGGCGAAGGACGAACCGTGGGCCGACGCCGGCCACGAGGTCGCCTGGACCCAGCTCAGGCTCGACGCCGGCGCATCCACCGCATCCACCGCATCCACCGCATCCACCACCGATCCCGCGCCGCGAACCCCCGACCCCGACGGTCTGCTGCGCGCCGTGGCCGACGCCCGCCTGGACGTCTGGCGCGCGCCGACCGACAACGACCGGGGCGGCCAGGAACACGCGCTCGCCCGCGTCTGGGAGCTGGCGGGCCTGCACCGGATGCGGCACCGCACCGTCGACGAGGTCACCGCGGACGGCGTCCGGACCGTCCGCAGCCGGGTCGCCCCGGCCGCCTCCGACCTCGGGCTGCTGGCCACCTACCGCTGGCACGCCGAGGGCGGGGGCCTCCGCCTCGACCTGACGGTCGAGCCGGACGGAGGCCCGGCCCGCTGGGGCGACCTCACCCTGCCCCGCCTCGGCCTGCATCTCGCACTCCCGGACACGCTGGTCGACGTCACCTGGTTCGGCCTCGGTCCGGGCGAGTCGTACCGGGACAGCCGGGCCGCCGCGCGGGTGGGCCGTTGGGCGATGCCGGTCGCCGCGCTGCAGACCCCCTATCTGCGCCCGCAGGAGAACGGCAACCGGTCCGACGTCCGCTGGGCGGAGTTCACCGACCGGCACGGCGCGGGCCTGCGCGTCGAGACCTGTCCGCGAGCCGGGGCTGCGACCGGGGCCGCGACCGGGGCCGCGACCTTCGACTTCGCCGCCCGTCCGTGGACCAACGCGGCCATGGCCGCCGCCCGGCACCCGCACGAACTGGAGCCGGACGGCCTGCTCCACCTCTTCCTGGACCTGGCCCACGACGGCCTCGGCACCGCCTCCTGCGGACCGGGCGCCCTCCCCGAACACCGACTGCACCCGGGGAGGGCGAAGCTGAGTCTGCGCTTCCTGCCGGTCCGGGCGCGGTGACCCCGGCCCCGCCCGTGCTCAGGGGTGCGTGACCACCTCCAGCACCGGACGGTCGGCGGCGTTCTCGCGGCTGTTGAACACCGCCGCGAGACCCGCCGCGCCGAGCGGCCCGAAGACCGTGAGCGACACCTTCCCGTCCCCGCCCGCCCCAGGCAGGGCCGCCGCCACGGCGGCGGTGACGTCCAGACCCACCCAGTCGTAGGCGCTGGAGATCCGGCCGGTGCCCAGCGCCGCGCCAAGGGCTGGCGCGGAGCTCCAGGTCACGCCGGTCTCGGTCCAGGTGTCCGCGCCCGAGGCGAAGGCCTGCACGGTGGTGAGGGTGCCGCCGCTGTCCTGGACCTGCCCGTAGAGCCAGAGCACCGCCCGGCCGACGGCGCCGCCCAGCTGCGACACGTCGAAGGAGAGCAGCGCCTGCCTGCTGTAGCCGGACCCGGAGGTGTCGGTGTTCTTCACCACCAGCGTCGTCGCGGTGCCGTAGTTGACGCCGGCGTAGGCGGACCCGTCGCGCACGTAGGTGTCCGCGGTCGGCGCGAGCAGCACCGCCGTCCCCGGCGCGGGCGCGGTGCCCGAGGTGGTGAGGGTGACCGTGCGGCTCGCCCCGTGCGCGCCGCCGACCTCCACCAGCAGCGTGACCCCGCCCGAGGTGCCCAGCACGGTCACACCCTGGCCGGGCGCCGCCGAGAGGTAACCGGAGCGGGCGATGGTGACCTGGACCGTCGCCGCGGTCCGCGAAGGATCGCTCACCGCCACGGTCAGCGTGCCGCTCTGTTCGCGCATCAGCACGGACGCGGGCGCCGAGACGGTGATCGGCCCCGCGCTGCCCGCCGCGTAGAAGTTGGCTGCCGTGACGCCCGAGGCGCCGTCGCTCACCGCCTGCACGGCCGCCGTGTTGGCCACCACCGTGACCTGCGGTGACGCGGCCCGGGCGGCGGCTGCTGCCGCGTCGGCGCCCGGCATCAGCAGATAGCTGTAGCCGGCGCTGCCCGGGTCGGTGCCGTGGGCGAACCAGAGGGTCAGATAGCGGCGCGTCAACGCGGTGGTGTCGGCCCCGGTGTTGATGTCGGACCAGGCTCCGGTCCTGGCCTCGCGCAGCGCATGGACCGTCGCCCCGCCAGGGAACACGTAGCCGCCGAAGCCGGAGACGACGATCGACTGCGCACCGGTGAAGGTGTTCGACCAGCCCAGCGTGGTCGGCTGGGCGGTTCCGTCGACGGTGAGCGCATGGGTGCCGTTCGCGCCGAGGTTGCGGTTGTCGATCACCGTCTCGACCGGAACCCCGTCGGTGCAGCTGATCCCCGCCCCCAGGCACATGACCGAGTCGTCGAAGAAGAACCACGACTTCTTCCCGGTGATCGTGCTGCTCAGTCCGCGCAGGTCCTGGCCGACCGCGGCATAGCTGCCGTCCGTCGCACCGCCGACCCACACCGCGGCCGGGTGCGAGGCCCCCCAAGCGCCGCCCGCCCCGTCGGCCAGGGCCACCGTGGACACCGTCGTGCCGGGGAGGCGGTACGGGTCGACCGTGGGCCAGAAGGCGTCGGAGTACTGGCCGTTGCCGTAGCCGGCGCCCCACCAGTAGAGCATCCCTTCGTCGGTGTGCCAGCCCCTGAGGTTCTCGCCGTTGCCCGTCTCGTAGTAGGTGGTCCTGGCGCTGGCCATGCTCACCGAGGCGGCCCAGCCGGCCCGGCGGAACACGGCCCGGTCCATGCCGAAGACCTGGGCGCCGACCGGCTCGGCGGCGGCCGTGACCGTCGCGTCGTTCACCAGCGTCTGGGCCCGTGCGAGGCCGGGTATCCCCGCGGTCCGGTCATCGAGCATCGGGCTGTAGTAGTCACGCTGCACCCAGCCCTTGACCATGCCCTTCCAGCTCGCCGTCTGCGCGGCGGGCGCGACGCCGGCGTCGGCGAGCAGCAGGATCCCGTTGATCAGTCCGTGGCCGCGGGTGTGGTCGTCCTGCTGGATCCGCAGCGGGTCGCTGAGCTGCACGCCCCGGCTGATCGCCCGTCCGGACACCCCGTCCATGACCAGCCCGTTGAAGAGGAACGGCGCGTAGGCGCGGGCGACCGAGTCGTAGAGGTTCTGCACGCCGGGGTCGGTGACCGCCCAGCCGGAGCCCGACAGCAGGTAGAGCAGCGACGCGACGCCGCCCAGCAGCACCGCGCCGTAACTGCCGGTGTAGGGCAGGTAGGTGTGCTGGATGAACGAGCCGTCCGCGTACAGGCCGTCGCCGTTCAGCACGTAGGGGAAGACCGGCGAGAGCGCCGCCTGCGCGGTGGTCAGCTTGGCCGAGCTCCGGCCCAGCACGCCGCGCAGCGCGAGCACGTGGCACAGGTCGACGCGGTTGGCCCCGGTGCTGGTGCCGCTGTAGGCGGCGACGGCGGAGTCGGGCACGAAGTGGTCGACGGCGGAGCAGTAGTTCGCGATCTGGGCGGAGGTCAGCTGCGCGTACATGAGCACGCAGATGTCCTCCAGCTGCTCCGGGCTGCCGATCTGCCAGTCCCACCAGTTGTCGTACGTGGTGGTGGTCGGCGTGTAGGCGTGGGCCTGCATCCAGTCCAGGCCGGTGGAGACCGCCGAGGCCAGGGTGGCGCTGCCGGTCTGTCCGGTGCCCGGCTGGACGTAGGCCAGCGCCATGGTCCGCAGCCGGGCGTAGCTGGTGGTGACGTTGGCCGAGACGGTCCCGATCGGCAGGTCGGGCCAGAGCGATCCGCCGGTGGGGGCCATGGCGGCGAGGTCCGTGGCCGCCTGGCTGCCGATCGTGCCGAGCATGGCGGCGAAGGGCGCGGCGGTGGGGTCGAATCCGGTGCCGGTGAGCAGTTGCAGCCAGCGGGCGCGCAGTGCGTCGTACGCGTCGGCCGCCTCGGCGGGTGCGGCCGCACCGAGCAGGCCGCCGGCCGTGAGCGCCGTGACGGCGGCGCCGAGCTGCAGGAAACGGCGGCGGCTGAGCGGGTGCGGGACGGGAGCGTCGGAGTGGGCTGCGGGGGTGGTGGAGCGGCTCTGCATCAAGGCCTCCTTGCCTCGAAACGTCCGTTCCGGGCGAGGGAGGCGCGCCGCCGCGCCGGTCCCGAGAACGGCGCGGGCTGGGGAAGGCCCGCTTCCGTTCCCGGACGGCATGACGGTAAACGCTTTCCAGACGACGGTCAACGCCCCGCACGAAGGGACCGCCGAGCTCGGGAGCGCACCTCCGCAGGCCCCCGCGGCGCTCAGGCTCGCTCTCGACGCACCCGACGCCGACCCGCAGGACGCCGGCCCGCGCCATGCCGACCCGCACCATGCCGGCCCACGCCATGCCGACCCACACCCTGTCGACCCGTACCGCGTCGGCCCACGCCGTCTCGTCCCGGGCTCCGCTACCGGGGCGCCGGCCCCGTGCTCTCCCTGAGGATCAGTTCCGCGGGCAGCTCGACCTGCCGCGGCACGTCCGCGCCCGGCTCCAGGACGAGCCGCAGCGCCGCCTCGCCCGCCTCCTCCAGCGGCAGCCGGACCGTGCTGAGCGCCGGGCGCAGATCCACCGCGAACGGCACGTCGTCGAAACCGACGACCGACACCTGCTCCGGCACGGAGAGCCCGAGGTCGTCCCTGAGCCCCGCCAACGCGCCCGCCGCCATGACGTCGTTCAGCACCAGCACGCCCGTCAGCTCGGGCCGCTCGGTCAGCAGCCGAACCGCGGCCTGCCGCCCGCCCTCGCGGGTGAAGTCCCCGGAGCGCACCGCCCCGGGATCCAGCGGCGCACCCAGCGCACGCAGCGCGCGACGCGCCCCGTCGAGCCGGTGGCGCACCGTCAGCAGGTCGTCCGGACCGGAGACCACCCCGATCCGCCGGTGCCCCAGCTCCCACAGACCGCGCACCGCCAGCCCGCCGCCCGACCGGTTGGCCATGGCCACGGTGTCCAGGTCAGGACCGCGATCGCCGATGCAGACGACCCGGCCGCCGTCGGCCTCGAAGCCGGCGGTCTCCTCCGCCAGCCGTTCCGTCACCGCTGCGTCGACCGTGCCGCTGCCGGCCAGGATCACCGCGCGGGCGCGCTGGGCCCGCAGTCCCCGCAGGTACTCCAGCTCCAGGCCCGGCTCGCGGAAGGTGGCGGCGATCATGACCAGCAGGCGCTGCTCCCGCGCGGCCCGCATCGCCCCGGCCGCGATCGCGCCGAAGTACGGGTCGGCGACGTCGTGGACGACCAGACCCACCACCGAGCTGGTCGAGCGCGCGAGCGCCTGGGCCGGGGCGTTGGAGATGTAGCGCAGCTCCTCGGCCGCCGACTCGACCCGCCGCCGCAGCTCCTCCCCGACGGTCCTGGTTCCGCTGCCGTGGAGCACCCGCGACGCGGTCGCCAGCGAGACGCCCGCGTGCTCGGCCACCTGCAGCAGCGTCACGCCTCCGCCGGTGCGGGCCGGACGGGTCCTTGACCGTGGATTCGCCATGCTCGTAACGTACCCCTTGGAAAGCGCTTTCCCATACTTTCCCGAAGGTGCCACCAGCGGCGCTGCAGACCCGGGACACCCGGCGAAGACCCGGCAGAGACGTGCTGGGGCCACCCGCGTCCACCCTCCGCCGCACCACCATGACGAGCGAACGAAAGAGGACTGCGCCCATGACACACAGGTCCATCGGCATCGTGATGAACGGCGTCACCGGGCGCATGGGCTACCGCCAGCACCTGGTGCGCTCCGTCCTCGCCCTGCGCGAGCAAGGCGGACTCGCCCTCCCCGACGGCACGGTGGTCATGCCCGAACCGGTCCTGGTCGGCCGCAGCGAGGAGAAGCTGCGCGCGATCGCCGAGCGACACGGGCTCACCCGCTGGACCACCGACCTCGACGCCGCCCTGGCCGACCCCGCCAACGAGATCTACTTCGACGCCCAGCTCACCCAGGTCCGCGAGAAGTCGCTGCGTGCGGCGATCGCCGCGGGCAAGCACGTCTACACCGAGAAGCCCAGCGCCGACTCCCTGGACGCGGCCCTGTCCCTGGCCCGCGCGGCCCGCGACGCCGGGGTGAAGAACGGCGTCGTCCAGGACAAGCTCTTCCTGCCCGGCCTGTTGAAGCTGAAGCGCCTGGTGGACAGCGGCTTCTTCGGCCGGATCCTGTCCGTGCGCGGCGAGTTCGGCTACTGGGTCTTCGAGGGAGACTGGCAGCAGGCGCAGCGGCCCTCCTGGAACTACCGGGCCGAGGACGGCGGCGGCATGGTGCTCGACATGTTCCCGCACTGGCACTACGTGCTGGAGCGGGTCTTCGCCCCGGTCCGCTCGGTCTACGCCCAGGCCACCACCCACATCGCGGAGCGCTGGGACGAGCGCGGACAGGTCTACCGCGCCACCGCCGACGACGCCGCCTACGGGGTGTTCGAACTCGACGGCGGCGTGATCGCACAGATCAACTCCTCCTGGGCGGTCAGGGTCGACCGGGACGAGCTGGTCGAGTTCCAGGTCGACGGCACCGAGGGCAGCGCCGTCGCCGGTCTGCGCAACTGCCGGATCCAGCACCGCGGCACCACGCCCAAGCCGGTGTGGAACCCGGACCTGCCGGCCACCGAGCCGTTCCGCTCCCAGTGGCAGCAGGTGCCGGACAACCAGGAGTTCGACAACGGCTTCAAGGTCCAGTGGGAGCGGTTCCTGGCCCATGTCGTCGCCGACGCACCGTTCCCCCACGACCTGCTCGCGGGCGCCAAGGGCGTGCAACTGGCCGAACTCGGACTGCGCTCCTCCCGCGAGGGCCGCCGCCTGGACGTCCCCGACCTCAGCCTCTGACCCACCCGCTCTCGTCCCCACCCCCTTGCTCCCACCCCCGCCGCTGCCCCCGCCCCCGCCGCTGCCTCTGCCCCGACCACCAGGAGCATCCGTGTCCTCCCTCCTGCTGCCGCTCGACGGCGTCGCCACCCGCTACGAACTGCCCCACGTCCCGTCCCCGCTCGCGACACTGCCCGCCACCGCGCCGCCCGCCCGCAGCCGGACCGTCTTCGCCGCCGCGCACGTCGTCGCCGACCCGACCCGGCCGAACGGTCCCGGGCTTCCCGCCGCCCTCGACTGGGAGGCCACACTCGCGTTCCGGCGCCACCTGTGGTCACTCGGTCTCGGCGTCGCCGACGCCATGGACACCGCCCAGCGCGGCATGGGCCTCGACTGGCCCGCCACTCGCGAACTCGTCGCACGCACCGGCGCCGCGGCGCGCGACCTCGGCGGCCTGCTCGCCTGCGGTGTGGGCACCGACCAACTGGGCGCGGTGACCGCCGGTGACGCTCATTCGCTCAAGACGATCGTCTCCGCCTACGAGGAGCAGTGGGAGGTCGTCGAGAACGCCGGCGCGCGGGTGGTGCTGATGGCCAGCCGGGCCCTGGCCCGCACCGCCGCCGGACGTCCCGAGGACTACGCGGAGGTCTACGGCCGGCTGCTGGCCCAGTCGGCGCAGCCGGTGATCCTGCACTGGCTCGGCACCGCCTTCGACCCGGCGCTCGAGGGGTACTGGGGCTCGGACGACCTCGACCGCGCCACCGAGCTGGTGCTCGGGATCGTCCGCGACCACGCCGACAAGGTCGACGGCATCAAGGTGTCGCTGCTCGACGCCGACCGGGAGATCGCGCTGCGCCGGGCGCTCCCCGACGGCGTGCGCCTCTACACCGGGGACGACTTCCACTATCCGGAGCTGATCCTGGGAGACGAGCGGGGCTTCAGCCACGCGCTGCTCGGCGTCTTCGACCCGCTGGCCCGCCACGCCGCCGCCGCGCTGGACGCGCTGGACCGCGGCGACACCGACCGCTACCGGGCGGTCCTCGAACCGACCGTGCCGCTGGCCAGGCACGTCTTCGCCGCGCCGACCCGCCACTACAAGACCGGCGTCGTCCTCCTGGCCCATCTGGCGGGCCACCAGGACCACTTCACCATGGTCGGCGGCCAGCAGGACAGCCGCGACGTCGCCCATCTGGCCCGGCTCTTCGTCCTCGCCGCCGAGGCGGGCGCGCTGCCGGACCCGGATCTCGCCGCCGCCCGGATGCGCGCCTTCCTCCGTACGAAGGGCTTCGACCAGTGACCGTCCACCCCGCGCCGCCCGTTCCCGCCACGCCCGTTCCCGCCCCGCCGGTACGGCTCCCGGCCCCCGGGCTGGAACTGCTCTCCCTCAACACGGCGACCACCAAGCACTGGACACTCGCCGAGGCCGTCGCCGGATGCGTCGAGGCGGGCATCTCCGGCATCGGACTCTGGCGCGACCGGGTCGCCGAAGCCGGGCTCGACCGGGCGGCGCGGCTGGTGCGCGAGGCCGGACTGACCGTCACCAGCCTCTGCCGCGGCGGTTTCTTCACCGGCCCGGGGTCCGACGCGGACAACCGGCGCGCCGTCGACGAGGCGGCCGCGCTCGGCGCCGACACCCTGGTCCTGGTCTGCGGGGGGCTGCCCGAGGGCAGCCGCGACCTGCCTGCCGCCCGGCGCCGGGTCGCCGCGGGGATCGCCGCCCTGGCTCCCTACGCCGAGGCCCACGGCGTGAAGCCGGCGATCGAGCCGCTGCACCCGATGTTCTGCGCGGACCGCGCCGTGGTCTCCACCCTGGGACAGGCGCTCGACCTGGCCGAGGCCGCCGGACACGGCACCGGAGTCGTCGTCGACACCTACCACGTCTGGTGGGACCCGGAGCTGGAGACCCAGCTCGCCCGCGCGGGCGCGGCCGGACTAATCCACGCCTTCCAGGTCTGCGACTGGCTGCTGCCGCTCCCCGCCGACGCGTTGCTGGGCCGCGGCCACGTCGGCGACGGCTCGATCGACGTTCCCCGCATCGCCGGACTCGTCGCCGAGGCCGGCTACGGGGGCTGGACCGAGGTCGAGATCTTCAACCAGGAGATCTGGGACACCCCCGGCGCGGAGACCCTGCGGACCCTGACCGACCGCCACCGCCGCCATCTCGCCCGGGGAGCGCGCCGATGACGCTGACCGTGACCACCGCCGCCACCTCCACCTCCTCCGCCACCTCGGCCGACCCCGCCACCACCGGCTTCCTGCGCGACGGCGTCCCGCACCGGATCGTCTCGGCCGCGGTGCACTACTTCAGGATCCACCCCGACCAGTGGCGCGACCGGCTGCTGCGGCTGCGCGCCATGGGCGTCAACACCGTCGAGACCTACGTCCCCTGGAACCTGCACGAACGCGAACGCGGCAGCTTCGACTTCAGCGGCTGGAAGGACGTGGCGGCCTTCGTCGGGCTCGCGGGCGAGCTGGGCCTGGACGTGATCGTCCGGCCCGGGCCGTACATCTGCGGGGAGTGGGAGTTCGGCGGCCTGCCCGCGTGGCTGCTGGCGGATCCCGCGATCCGGCTGCGCCGCAGCGAGCCCCGCTACCTGGCCGCCGTCGACGCCTGGTTCGACGCCGTGCTGCCCCGGCTGACGCCGCTCCAGGACGACCGCGGCGGGCCGATCGTGGCCATGGGGGTGGAGAACGAGTACGGCAGCTACGGCAACGACACCGCCTACCTGGCCCATCTGCGCGACGGGATGCGCGCCCGGGGCGTCAGCTGTCTGCTGTTCACGGCCGACGGGGCCGAGGACCGCTTCCAGCTGGGCGGACGCCTGCCCGGGGTGCTGACCACGGGCACCTTCGGTTCCCGGCCCGCCGAGGCGCTGGACTGCCTGCGTCGGCACCAGCCGGAGGGGCCGCTGGTGTGCCTGGAATTCTGGGACGGCTGGTTCGACCACTGGGGCCGGCCGCACCGGGTGCGCGATCCCCACGACGCCGCCGCGACACTGGACGCGCTGCTCGCCGCCGGGGCCTCGATCAACATCTACATGGCGCACGGCGGCACCAACTTCGGCTGGTGGAACGGCGCCAACCACGACGGCACGCACTATCTGCCCACCGTCACCAGCTACGACTACGACGCGCCGGTCGGCGAGGCGGGCGAGCTGACGCCCAAGTTCCACGCCTTCCGTGAGGTCATCGCCCGCCATCTGGGCCCGATCCCGCACCCGCTGCCGGCGCCCGCGCCCCGGTCGGCCCCGCAGTCGGTCCGGCCGCTGGAGCGGCTGGCACTCGCCGACTGCCTGGACGAGCTGGGCAAGCCGGGGCACTGGCGCGACCCCGAACCGATGGAGACGGTCGGCCAGTCGCTCGGTCTGATCCACTACCGGACCCGGCTGCGCGGTCCGCTCGCCACGACCGAACTGCGGGTGGACGGGGTGGCCGATCGCGCCCAGGTCTTCCTCGACGGCGAACCGATCGGGCTGCTCGAACGGAACCGACCCGAAGAGTCGATCACGCTGAGCGTCCCCGCCGAGGGCGCCGAGCTGGAGCTGCTGGTCGAGAACCAGGGCCGGATCAACTACGGTCCGCTGCTCGCCGACCGCAAGGGCATCACCGGCGGCGTGCGGCTGGACGGGCAGTACCAGTTCGGCTGGGAGATCCGGCCGCTGCCCCTCGACCCGCTGCCGGAGCTGCCGTTCGCGACAGCCCGGGAAACGGGGAGCGCCCCCGGCCCGGCCTTCCACCGCTTCGAGCTGGACGTCCCGACCCCAGCCGACGGCTTCCTGGCACTGCCGGGCTGGACCAAGGGCGTGATCTGGCTGAACGGCTTCACCCTCGGCCGCTACTGGGAGATCGGCCCGCAGCGCACCCTCTACGCCCCCGCGCCGCTGTGGCGCGCCGGACGCAACGAGGTGGTGGTGCTGGAACTGCACGAGCCCGGTTCCGTGCTGGAGCTGAGGGACCGGCCCGACCTCGGCCCGACCGAGACCGCGCCCTGTGACTTCTGACAGGAGTGACGTCTGACGGGAGTGACGTCTGACAGGAGTGATGCCTGACGGGAGTGACGTCTGACAGGTGCGAGGTCTGACAGGTGCGCCGCCTGACGGGCCGGGCTCGCGGTCGGATCAGATCTGCTGCCCCGAGGCGCTCTCGAACGGAAGCACGTCCGGCGAGAGCGCCCCGGCGCGGGCGGTCGCGGCCGTCATCTGCCGCCGGTGGTGGCGGCGGCACAGCACCTCGTAGCCCACCTGGTCCGCGTTCACGGCCACATCCCCGACCACGACCTGCGCGCCCTCGACGACCATCACCCCGCCGACGGTCCGCGCGTTGTGCGTGGCCCGCGCGCCGCACCAGCACAGCGCCTCGACCTGCAGCACCTCGACCCGGTCGGCCAGTTCGATCAGCCGGGCCGAGCCGGGGAAGAGCCGGGTGCGGAAGTCCGTGGTGATGCCGAAGGTGAACACGTCGATCGAGAGGTCGTCCACGATCCTGGCCAGCTGATCGACCTGTCGTGATTCGAAGAACTGGGCCTCGTCGCAGATCAGGTAGTCGATCCTGGCGCCCGCCGAGAGCAGCGCGACCACGTGCGCGTGGAAGTCGAGGTCGTCGCCGACCTCCACCGCCTCGGTGCTCAGGCCCAGCCTGCTCGACAGGATCGCCGCACCGGCGCGGTCGTTGCGGGTGAAGATGATCCCCTGCCGCCCGCGCGCCCGGTGGTTGTGGTCCATCTGCAGCGCCAGCGTCGACTTGCCGCAGTCCATGGTCCCGGAGAAGAAGACGAGATCAGCCACGACGCACCTCCAGCAGCGGCACCAGCTGCTCCGACGGGTGCATCGACCCGTGCAACCCCACCATCGACGACTCCCCCGGCTCCCGGCGCGTGGCCACCACGGCGGCGTCCGCGGCCGCGACCGCGACGACGTCGCCGATCCGCCCGCGCACCCGCTCCTCCACGACGGGCCCGAACCAGCCCGCCGTGACCGCCTCGTCGCGCGAGGCGATCCAGAACCTGTCCCCCAGCTGCTCCCGCCAGGCGGCCAGCACGTCGGCCTCGGCGCCCGGCTGGGCGTAGACGTGCCGCGCCCGGCCCTCGCCGCCCAGCAGCAGCACACCCTCGCGCAGCTCCTGCTGTTCCGGCGCGTCGAAATCGACGCGCGCCCCCGCCGCCGGGTCGACCGGAAGGTCGACCATGCCGTGGTCGGCGGTCACGTAGAGCGCCGAGCGCGGCGGCAGCTGCTCCGCCAGGCGCTGTGCCAGCCGGTCGACCACCATCAGCTGACCCCGCCAGGCGTCGGAGCCGACCCCGTGCCGGTGGCCCATCGCGTCGAGCTCGCTGTAGTACGTGTAGACCAGGGCCCGGTCGGAGGCGGCCAGCCGCTCGGCGGCCAGGTCCGTCCGCTCCTCGCCGGAGAGCCGGCCGAGGAACTCGCCGCCCGAGAGCGCGACCTCGGTCAGCGGGGTGAACTCGAACATCGGCGAGGAGACCTGGCAGGTCGGGACGCCCGCCGCGTGCGTCTTCCGGAACACGGTCGGATGCGGCTGCCAGGTGCGCGGCGTCACGTGCGGCTGCCAGCGGAGCTGGTTCATCAGCCGCTTCTCGCCGGGGATCCTGACCAGATAGCCGGCCAGGCCGTGCTCACCCGGCGGGCGGCCGGTGCCGAAGGAGGCCAGGCTGGTCGCGGTGGTGGACGGGAAGCCGACGGTGAGCGGGCGGCCGCTGCCCGCGAGCGAGCTCGGCAGCAGTGAGGTGAGGAACGGTGCCTCGTCGGGGTGACTGCGGATCAGTTCCCAGCCCAGGCCGTCCACCAGGAAGACGCAGACCCGGTCCGCCGCCGGCAGTTCCAGCCCGGTCGGGGGCACGCCGTCGGCGCCGGTCAGACCGAACCCCGCCGCCACGGCAGGCAGGACGTCGGCGAGCGAGGCTGTGCCGTAGGCGGGCACCGGCGCGGCGGAGAGAGGGAGAGTCATCAAGTCGTTTCTGTGCGGGCCGCCGGTGCCGGCGGTGCTGCCGGTCGCTCCCGGAAGCAGGAGTACGGAGAAACCCTGGGACAGCGAAACGGCGGGACGGGGAGAACGGGGGACGGAGAACCTGCGGGACGGCGAACCGGGGCACGGCGCAACCGTGGGGCCGGGTGGCGGCCGGCCCGTCACTCCGGTGTGCGGGCCGTGGCCTCCGACAGTGCCTGGGCGAAGGCGAGGGCCTGCGCCACCGTCTCCGGACCGTCCCCCGCCTCGCTCACCCGCAGCGACAGGTCGTCGGCGGTCGAGGAGCCGGTGTAACCGTGGTCGGCGTCGCAGTTCGGGTCGCCACAGGCGGCGGGCTCCAGGTCGATCCGGGAGACCGCGCCCCAGCCGATGGTCAGCACGACCTCGCGCGGCAGGGTGCCGCGCGTGTACTGCTCCGGGTTCGCCACGACGCGGCTGACCACGACGGACGAGATCCGGTCGATCTTGACGCTCTCGGTGGAGGTCGTCGCGTAGGGCACCGGGGAGGTGTCGTCCGCGCCCTGCTCGTCGGTGTGGCTGACGATGAAGCGCGTCCCCGTCAGCACCAGCACGGTGACGTGCCGGCGCACCTCGTTGGCGTCGAAGGTGGTCTCCTGGTGGACCAGGAAGGCGTCGACACCGTCGCTGCCCACGGCCTGCTCGACGGCCTCGGACACGAGGGTCGGGTAGTAGCCGCTGCGCTCGATCGCGGAGCGCAGCCCCTGGGTGGTGGTCGTACCGGTCTTCGCCATACCTACCATCCTGGCACGACCGGGGCCGGACTCATGCCAGCGCGCGCGGCCCCAGATCCGTCCGTGCGGGCAGCCGGGCCAGTCGGACCCCCGCTCCCCGCACGGTCAGGCCCCGCGGCGCGACCCGTACCGGATCGAGTGTGAGCGAGGCGACCTCCGGCAGGTCGTCGACCAGCTGGGACACCCGGAGCAGCAGTTCCTCCAGCGCGGCGGTGTCCACCGGCTCGGATCCGCGCCAGCCGAAGAGCAGCGGGGCCGCCTTGACCTCGCGGATCAGCGACGCGGCCTCGGACCCGGTGGCCGGGATGAGCCGGTGCGCCACATCACCGAGCAGCTCGGAGGCGGCCCCGGCCAGCCCGAAGGAGAGGATCGCGCCGACGGCCGGGTCGACGCTGGCGGAGATGGTGACGTCGACGACCTGCTTCGGGTCGGACCGGGTCGCGTCGGCCTCCTGCGGGGCGTGCGCGTCGAGTCCCACGCCGTAGCAGGCGAGCAGCTGCGCGGTCGTGGCCTCGTCCAGCACCGCCTCGGCCCGCTTGCCCTCCAGCGCCTCGGCGACGATCGCCCGCGCCTGCTGCTCCGCGACGTCCTCGAAGTCGGGGAAGGTCCGCTCCACCGCGCTCCGCTCCCGCCAGGCCGCGTAGCGCACCGCGTGCGCCAGCGCCCGCACCGCCCGCTCCGGCCGCGGATAGCCCGGCACCCGCCATGCCGCACCCGCGGCATGGCCGTCGACGCCCGCGTCGACCTGGTCCCCCCCTCCGACCTGGTTCCCGTCCCCGATCTGGTCCCCGTTCCCGATCTGGTCCAGCAGCTCCGGCATCGCCAGATGCACGATCAGCATCGGCTTGCCCGCCTCGCGGGCCCGCCGCGCCGACTCGCGCAGCGCGGCGGCGAACGGGGCGGTGTCGAGCAGCGGCGCCCGCTCCGGCAGCGGGGCCTGCGCGAGCAGGCCGGAGCCGGGGAAGTGCGGGAATCCGCCCGCGCCGATCGGCGGGATCACCACCGCGACCACGGCGTCGCTGTCCGGTCGGTCGATCGCCGCCTTCAGGCCGCGGCGGAAGTCGTCGGGCCCCGCGCCGGTCGTCAGGTCGTGCGGGAGCAGCGGTTGGAGTCCGGCGCTCAGCGCGGCGTCGTGGGTGAGCAGACCGAGCGAGTCCGAGTTGCCGACGATGGCGATCCGGCCGCCGGGCGGCAGCGGTTGGTGGGCGAGCAGGTCGGCGGCGTCGTAGAGCTCGGTGATGGTGTCCACCCGGATCACTCCGGCCTGCTCGAAGAGAGTGTCGACGGTGCTGTCCGCCATCCGGGTGACGATGCCGGTGTGCCCGGCCGGGATGCTCCTGGTGTCCCGGCCGCCCTTCACCACGACCAGCGGCTTGCGCGCCGCCACCCTGCGGGCCAGCCGGCTGAACTTCCGCGGATTGCCGAAGGACTCCAGATAGAGCAGCGCCACGCCGGTGGCCTCGTCCTCCTCCCAGAACTGCAGCAGGTCGTTGCCGGAGACGTCGGCCCGGTTGCCGACCGAGACGAAGCTGGAGATGCCGAGACCGCGCCGGTACGCCGCCTCCAGCAGCGCCGCGCCGATCGCGCCGGACTGCGAGAAGATCCCCAGCGGCCCGGTGCCCGGCAACTGCGGCGACAGCGAGGCGTCCAGGCGCACCTGCGGATCGGTGTTGATCAGCCCGAACGCGTTCGGCCCGAGCACCCGCATCCCGGCCGCCCGCGCCTGCCCCACCAACTGCCGCTGCCGGGCGCGCCCGTCCACCCCGGTCTCGGCGTAGCCGGCCGTGATCACCACCAGTCCCCGCACGCCCGCCGCGCCGCAGTCGGCCACCACGTCGGGGACCTGCTCGGCCGGTACCGCGACGACCGCGAGGTCCACCGGCTCCGTGACGTCGCCGATGCGCGCGTGCACCGGCACCCCGTCGAGCTCGGTCAGCGGCGCCGCCGCCTTGTTGATCGCGTACAGGCTCCCGGTGAAGCCGCCCGCGACCAGGTTGCGCAGCAGTGTGCGCCCCACCCCGAGCGGGTTCCTCCCGGCTCCGATCACCGCGACCGAACGCGGCGAGAAGAGGCGCTGCATCGACCGGGCTTCCGCGCGGTGCTCACGCGCCCGCATGACCGCCAGGGAATCCTCGGTGGGTTCCAGGTCCAGCTCGAAGTGGAGGACGCCGTCGGTGTAGCTGCGCCGTTGGATGTATCCGGCCTCGGTGAAGACCGTCGCCATCTTCCTGTTGTCCGGCAGCACCTCCGCCGTGAAGCGGAGGATCCCGCGCTCCCTGGCGCAGGCGGCGATGTGCTCCAGGAGCGCCGAGGCGACGCCGCGCCCCTGGTGCGCGTCCTGGACCAGGAAGGCGACCTCGGCCCCCGTCCCCGAGCCGGAGGGCCGTCCGGCGGCGTCGATCCTGTCGTACCGGACGGTGGCGATGAACTCGTCCCTGACCAGGACCGCCAGCCCGACCCGGTCGACGAAGTCGTGGTGGGTGAAGTGCCGCACGTCGCGGGCGGAGAGCCTTGGGTAGGGAGCGAAGAAGCGGTAGTACTTCGACTGGTCGGAGACCCGCTGGTAAAAGGCCACCAGGCGGTCGGCGTCGTCCGGGACGATCGGCCTGATCCGCGCCGTGCCGCCGTCACGCAGCACGATGTCGGCCTCCCAGTGGGCCGGGTAGCTTTCGCTCACGTGCCCAGGTTATCCGCCGTCGCAGGCGGGTACCGTGCGACTCGGCAGGCCCGACGAGGCGGTTGCGCCCCGTCCGGCACTCGGCTCACCACACGGCCGGCGAGGTCGTCGACGACATGAGCGGAAGGGCGGGATGAAAGGCCTGAGTTGCGTCCGACCGGCTGCGAACGCCGCGATGCGGCGGAGACCGTGCGAGAATGGTCTAGACAACATCGGGGCCCGGGCGGACCGGCAGGGCGCAGAAAGCGCCGAATATCCTGAGTTGTCCGATTGAACCTGCACCTCGCGAAAGGCACGCACCATGGCAGAGCGCCGCGTCACCATCGGATGGCCCGAGGGCCTGCATGCCCGTCCCGCCTCCGTCTTCGTCCGCGCCGCGGGCGCCGTGGGCGTTCCGGTGACCATCGCCAAGAACGGCGGCGACCCCGTCAACGCCGCCTCGATGCTGGCCCTGCTGGGCCTGGGTGCCCAGGCGGGCGAGGAGGTCGTGCTCGCCTCCGACGCCGAAGGCGCCGACGCCGCGCTGGACCGCCTCGCGAAGCTGGTCTCCGAGGGCCTGGACGAGTTGCCCGCCGCCTGACCCGCGGGCCCGTCCCATCACTGCACCCGTGCACACGCAGTCCGCAGAGGGCCGCGTCGCTCCCTCCGAGCGGCGCGGCCCTTTGCGTTACCGGCCTCGGCGTTGCGTGCTTGACCGGCCCGCGGTCGGCTGGAACGGTGTGTCCGGCCGGTGCGGCCCCTCGGGAGGAGAAGCAATGGACCTGGCAGACACGCCCGACCGGAGGCCGGAGGGATCCGCGTCCGCGGAGTTCCGCGCCGCACGGGACCATCTCCTCGCCCACCGCGGCGACATCGCCGGCGCCCGCCGTTTCCCACGCCCCCACGCCGAGCACTTCAACTGGGCCCTGGACTGGTTCGACGTCGAGGCCAGGGGCAACGACCGCATCGCACTGCGGGTCGTCGACCTCGCGCCGGACGGCCGGGAGACCGCCGCGACGGCCCTCGGCTTCGCCGAGCTGAGCACCCGCTCGGACCGCGTGGCCGGGTGGCTGCGCGGGCTCGGCGTCACCCGCGGCGACCGGATCCTGCTGCTGCTCGGCAACCAAGTGCCGCTCTGGGAGGTGATGCTGGCCGCGATCAAGCTCGGCGCGGTCGTGATCCCGGCCAGCACGCTGCTCTCCGCCGAGGACCTGGCCGACCGCGTCTCCCGCGGCGACGTCCGGCACGTGATCGCCGAGTCGGGCCTGACCTCAGGCTTCGCCTCCGTCGGCGGGGACTGGACCCGCGTCGCGGTCGGCGAGCCGGTTCCCGGCTGGCTGCCCTACCCCGACCCTTCGGACGACGGCCCCCTCGCCGCGGACGGCGTCGGCTTCACCCCGGACGGCCCGACCCGCGCCGAGGACCCGCTGCTCCTCTACTTCACCTCCGGCACCACCAGCCGCCCCAAACTGGTCCAGCACACCCACCGGTCCTACCCGGTCGGCCACCTCTCGACCATGTACTGGATCGGCCTGCGCCCTGGCGACGTGCACCTCAACGTGTCGTCGCCCGGCTGGGCCAAGCACGCGTGGAGCAACTTCTTCGCCCCGTGGAACGCGGGAGCGGAGATCCTGGTGGTCAATCAGCCGCGCTTCTCCGCCCGTCCGTTGCTCGACGCGATGGTCCGCCACGCGGTGACCTCCTTCTGTGCGCCGCCGACCGTCTGGCGCATGCTCGTGCTGGAGGACCTCGCCCAGTGGAAGCCGCCGATCAGGGAACTCGTGGGCGCGGGCGAACCGCTCAACCCCGAGATCATCGAGCGGGTGCGCGCGGCCTGGGACGTCACCCTCCGCGACGGCTTCGGGCAGACCGAGACCACCGCCCAGGTCGGCAACCCGCCCGGTCTCACCGTCAAGCCGGGCTCGATGGGCGTGCCGCTGCCCGGCTACGAGGTGGCCCTGGTCGAGCCGGTGACCGGCGTGGTCGTGACCGAGCCAGGCGCGGAGGGCGAGCTCTGCCTCCCCCTGACCGGGACCACCCCCGACAGCGCGCCGCTGGGCCTGATGACGGGCTACCAGCAGGACCCCGAACGCCAGGCCGAGGCGACGGCCGGCGGCTTCTACCACACCGGCGACGTCGCCTTCAGGGACGCCGACGGCTATCTCACCTACGTCGGGCGGACGGACGACGTCTTCAAGTCCTCGGACTACCGCATCTCACCGTTCGAGCTGGAGAGCGTGCTGATCGAACACCCGCTCGTCGCCGAGGCGGCCGTGGTGCCCTCCCCGGACCCGGTGCGGCTCTCGGTCCCCAAGGCCTACGTCGTCCTGGTTCCCGGCGCGAAGCCCGACGCGGACGCGGCCCGGGCGATCCTCGCCTTCGCCAGGGAGCGGCTCGCGCCCTACAAGCGGGTCCGGCGGCTGGAGTTCGCCGACCTGCCGAAGACCGTCTCCGGCAAGATCCGACGTGTCGAACTGCGCGGTCGCGAGGGTGAGCTCCACGGCGGCGAGACCCCGGTCCGCGGCGAACTCGAGTTCTGGGAAGAGGACTTCGCCCGCGCCTGACCCGACCACCGGAGGCGCGAGGGCCTATGGCCCCCGCGCCTCCGGCCGGGTGGGACACGTCGGGCCAGGTGCGCCGGACGAGGCAGACCGGATCAGTCGGACTGGGTGTCGCGCTGACGGGTCATCGCCTCGCGGTCGGCCGTGGCGACGGCGGTGTTGAGCAGGGCGACCACACCGAAGACCAGTGCGAAGGTGTGCGAGCCGGTCGCGTACACCGCCGCACTCGAGAGCACGAAGACCAGCACCTTGAAGACGATCACCAGCGGCAGTGCGATCTTGTACTTCGCCCGCGGGGCCGCGATCATCCCCCAGCTCCACGCCATCACCGCCGGAGCACCGAGGCCGAGGAGCAGGTGCACCAGGATGCCGGAGCCGGTGTGGAACCCCCACCACGCCAGTGCGCCGAGCGCCACCAGCTCCAGGGCGAAGGCGAGTCCCTCGTTGAAGTAGTGCAGCGGCTTGGGTATCACGGTGTGCTCCTCAAACTGATCGCACTGGGCCGGGAATCGTTTTCGAGAGCAGTGCTCTCGAACAAGAACAGTGTGCGCGCCGCGAATGCCTCCCGTCAAGAGCACCGCTCTCGATTGGGAGCAGTAGTCACGAATTCCTTCGCCCAGCCGCTTCCGAAGGCTCCCCCGCACGCCCCGCAACATGCCGCGCGCCCCTCCCGAGGCAGCTCGACACGCACGTGTGTACGCGCTCCGTGTTAACGCCCGATGACGCCTGAACTCCCGCGCGTCCCCGCACTCGCGCTACCCCCTCCCCACGTGATCTGATACGCCCACGACCCGCGCGGAGCGCCCCCGGTCGGACCCCATATCCGCTTTCGGCCTTCGTCCCGGAGACCTGCGTGAACGACTCCCTGCGCATCTGGCTGAACCGCACCTACGCGGAGAACGCCTTCTTCATCGGCCTGCTTCGGTCCAACCCCGACGGCCGGCCCGTCACCGTTCACGCCACCCATGTGGATCCCGACTCGCCCGTCCTCCGCGCGGCAGACGTCCCCGGCCTCGAACCCGACGGCCTCTCCGCCGCCGCCTACGTCGAGTTCGCCCTCGACCACTGCGCCCGGCACGGCATTCAACTCTTCCTCCCCCGCCTGCACCAGCACGCCGTCGCGCTCCGGCGAGAGGACTTCGCCGAACTCGGCACCACCGTGCTCACCCCGCCCGCCGAGGCCATCGAACTCTTCGCCGACAAGGCCGCCGCCTATCTGGCCCTCGCCGAGGCCGGACTGCCCGTGCCGCCCTGGTGGCGGGTCCGCGACGCCGCCGGACTGGTCGCCGCGGTCGAGCAGATCGAGGCGGCGGGCGACACCCCCTGCCTCAAGCCCGTGACCGGCGCGGGCGGCGAGGGTTTCCGAGTCCTGACCCGGACGCCCTTCAACCTCTCCCGGCTGGCCGGTTCGCCGAGTTGGCACGTCACCCTGGACCACGTGGTGCAGGCCCTGGAGGCGGCCGAGGCCGACGGCCGGTCACATCCGGTCGACTGGCTGGTCATGCCGCACCTGGCCGGCCCCGAAGTCTCCGTCGACTGCCTCGGCGCCCCCGACGGAAGCCTGCGCGCCGCCGTCGGCCGCACCAAGGACGGACGCCGACGCGGGTTCACGCTCGACAGCGCCTACCTGGAACCCGCACAACTGCTCGCGGAGACCTTCGGCTTGTCGTTCCTGACGAACATCCAGTTCCGGCACCACGGCGGGGTCCCGGTGCTGCTCGACATCAACACGCGCCCCTCCGGCGGCCTGCACCAGGTGTCCCGCTGCGGCCTCAACCTCCCGTGGGCCGCGATGCTCCTGGCCCTCGACGAGCACCCGGGCGACCTCGCCGTCCACCGCCTCGGCGACGACTACACGCTGATCTCCACGCCCTACCCGGCGCTCGGCCCCAGCCACCTGCTCACCCCTCCGACGAGCCTGCCCATCCCGGGCCAGCGCGCGGTCACGGAGTCCGAGGAGAACACCGCCGAAGCCGGCGCGGCCGCGAGCTCCGCCGTCGGCTGAACGACGGCGGGGGTCGGTCGACGGCGGGTGCCCCATCGGCGGGGTGCCGACGGCCGCCTGCGGAGGGTCGTCCTCGGACGGTCGCTCAGGCGGCCACCGCGGCAATGGTCGCCGCCGCGTCAACCAACACGCGCACGGTCGTCATCCCGCCTTCGTGGGCGTGTCCCGCGAGGGCGGGCCGGCAGCGCTTCAGCTCCGGCGCGTACTCCGCCATCACCACGCCCGCGTGATCGGTCGGCGTCTCCGTGTAGACGACCGGCCAGTCGTGCTGCTCCAACGCGGCCGCGAACTCCCGTGAGCAGCGGACGTCGACGACCGCGTCGGCCGTACCGTGCACCAACTGCACCGGAATCGGCGGCTCCTCCGTCACCAGCAGATCCTCGCAGGCCGGAGGCCCCATCCGGGGATCGCTGGAGGTGAGGTAGTTGCCCGCGATCCCGACCACGGCCGCCGGACGCCACCCGTCCCACGCGGCCGGTCGCAGCGTCGTCGCCAGCGCCGTCCGCGCCCCGAGCGACCATCCGGCGAGCACCGCCCGCTCCGCGTCCCCGCCCCAGTCGGCGACGCGCTGCCGGACGAACTCGACCGAGCCACGCAGGTGCGCCCAGCCGCCGTCCTCGGCGTCGGAACGCCAGTCCGGCACGACGACGAGCAGGCCCTGCGCCGACGCCTCCTCTGCCAACGCCCCCAGCACGTCCCGCTCCTGCGGGCCGCGTCCGTGCCACAGGAGAACCGTCCCCTTCGGCTCGTCCTCCGGCACATGGACATCCAGCAACTTGGCCCCCGACCCGTACCGCAGGCCGCTCACCACCGGCATCGCTCTGGCTCCTCGTGTCGCGCGCTGTACCGTCGTCCCGTCGTCCGACAGGGCTGCTGTTGACCATCAGCATGCCCCAAGGCCTCTGCTCCACACCGTTTCGACCGCTCCATTCACACAACCGCGCGAGGCTGTCACCCTGACGAGGTGACCCCGAGACTCGCCTGGGCCCGGATCGCACCACCGCTGCTGCTCGCCACCGCGGTCCTGCTCGCCACCGCGGGCCGCTACGGCTACCACCGCGATGAGCTGTACTTTCTCGCCGCGAGCCGCCATCTCGCCTTCGGCTACGACGACCAGCCGCCCCTGGTGCCGCTGATCATCCGACTGGAGACCGTGATCGGCGGCGACTCGGTGGAGGTGATCCGCGTCGCACCGATGCTCTTCGCCCTCGGACTCGCATTTCTCGCGGCCCTCTGCGCCCGGGAGTTGGCGGGCGACGACCCGGTCCGATCGCGGCGCGCCCAAGGACTGGCCGCGATCGCCGCCTGCTGCAACATCCTCGTACTCTTCGGCGGGCACCTCTTCGTCACGGCAACGCCGGACTTCTTCTTCTGGGCTCTCATCATCTGGCTCGTGCTGCGCTACCTCCGGACCAGGGACGACCGGCTCTGGTACGCCATCGGCGCGGCCGCCGGGCTGGGCATGCTCAACAACAACCTGATCGTCCTGCTCGCCCTCGCGCTGCTCCTGGCCGCTCCCCTCACCGGCCAGGGCGAACTCCTGCGCAGGCGGGCGCTCTGGGGCGGCGCGATCCTGGCCCTGCTCATCGCGTCGCCGGACTTGATCTGGCAGGCCACCCACGGACTGCCGGAGTTCCGGATGGCCCGTCACATCTCCAGCTGGGACGAACGGATCCAGCTCATCCCGTTCCAGTTCGAGGCGGGCACGACGCTGAGCTGGATCTGGATCCTCGGCTGGTTCCGCCTCCGCGCGGACCAACGGTACCGACTGCTCGCGTACGCCTTCCTGCTGTCCCTCGCCCTGGTCCTGGTGACCGGCGGCAAGCGGTACTACCCGGCCGGCTGGTACCCCCTGCTGCTGGCCGCGGGCGCGGTCTGGCTGGCCGAACGCTGGCCCCGCCTGCGCACGACCTTCGTGGTGACGGCGACGATCGGGGCCCTCATCGCCCTGGCCACGGGCCCACCGGTCCTGCCGGTGCCCGTCTACCGCCACCTCATGGGCCTCAACGCTCAGAACGCCGAGACCATCGGCTGGCCACGCTTCGCCGCCACCGTGGCCACCGTCTACCGCGCCCATCCCGGCGCCACCCTGGTCGCCGAGAACTACGGCGAGGCCGGCGCCCTCGCCCACTACGGCCCCGCTCTCGGCCTCCCCACCCCCTACGCCGACCAGAACGGCTACGCCCGCTTCGGGCACCCGGTCGGGTTGTCCGCCACGACCATCGCCGTGGGCTTCCCACCGGGCGGGTTGGCCCAGTACTGGACCTCCTGCATCGTCGCCGCGCACTTCGACAACGGGCTCGGGGTCGACAACCAGGAGCAAGGCCGGACGGTGCAGGTGTGCACGGGGCAGAAGCAACCGTGGGAGCGGATCTGGCCGGCGAGCCTGCGCTATTCGTAAGCGGGCATGCGTGTGGGCGTGCCGATGGGCCGCCGGGTGGGCGGCTCATCGGCACGTTGTGGGGTTGTTCAGCGGGGGTAGCGGGTGTTGGGGGGTGGGGGTGTGTCCGGGGGCGGGACGGCTGTGGGTCTGCCGTTGCTCATTTCGAGTTCCCAGCCGGTGTGGTGGAGGTCGGTGTGGTGTTCCCCGCAGAGCAGGGCCAGGTTGTCGAGGCTGGTGTGGCCGCCGTCGGCCCAGTGGGTCAGGTGGTGGGCCTCGCACCAGGTGGGCGGGCGGGTGCAGCCGGGCCAGACGCAGTGCCGGTCCCTTGCGATGACCGCGTCCCGCAGGTGCGCGGGGACGGTGCGGGTGGCGCGGCCGATGGAGACCGGCTTGCCCTGGCCCTTGGTGAGGATGACGCGGAGCTGGCAGTCGCAGGACTCCTTGCGGGCCTGCCACCGCGGAAGATGGAACCCCCGCGTGGAGGTGGCGACACCGACCGGGTGCAGCAACCCCGACACATCGTCGTCGGCCGGGGACCCTTCGGGGTCGTCGTCGGTGAAGGTGGGGTGGGCGGGGCACTCCTCCCGCAGCGCGTCCAGGTCCGCGATGACCGTGAAGTGGGGGCGCTGACCACCGGTGGTGGGCAGCTTGTCGCAACCCAGCGCCAGGTCGGCGACGGCTTCGAGGGCGTCGCCCATCCGCTCCGAATGCGTCCGGGTCTCCCCCTCCACGGGGGTGCCCATCGCCGCCTCCAGCGCCACACGCAGCTTCTCCCCCGCCACCGCCGACAGCTCCGCCGTCAGCACCCAGAACGGGTCATCGCTCGTGCCGGTCTGCGACAGCCTCGCCGTGGACCGGAACAGCGCCGGGGCATCCTTCACCGCCGGCTCCTGCTCCTCCACCAGATGGGCGCGAACCTGCCGGGCCGCCTGCTTCAGCTGCCCCAGGTGGAGTTCCTTCGCCTGCCCGACCAGGAGTTCTTCGGCCTGGGCGCGGGCCTGCGGGTCCTCCACGTCGGTGATCTCGTGGGCGATGACCTCCGCCTGACTGGCCGAGAGTTCCCCGTCGGTGAGGGCGGTGCGGACGGTGCGCAGGGTGTCCAGGCGGCGGGCCCGCTCGACGAGCTGCTTCGCCGCCCGGTCGCTCAACTGGCCGTGCGTCTGCAGGAACCCCTTCACGGTCCGGGAACGCGTGGCGGCCACCGCACCCGTGCGGTCGAACACCGCCACCCGACGCGCCAGCTCCGCCCCGACCATCTCCTCGAAGCGGACCAGCGCGAGGAGCTGCTCGGCCTGGAACGGGGCACCGGCCGCACACAGGGTGTCGTCGTCCTCCGCCGCCAACGCGGCCAGGAACGTCATGCACGAGGCGGGCAGGGTCCGCAGCGGCTCCGTGCTCGCAGCACGGGCCTGGCGGGAGCTTGAGGGAGTCAGGGGATCCGCACGGAACACGTCCCCCAGCGAGGCGGAAAACACCTCACCCATGGACGCATCTCCGTCTTCACACCCGCCCCCGAACATCGAGGCGTCCATAGAACAATTATGACACCCCACCAAGCCCCACACCATCACTCACAAGAGTGAAAACCCCCAGCTCACACGGCCTTTACCGCCTCACCCACCGCGCTCACCCACCGCGCTCACTCCCCGATCCGAATCGCCATCAAAGTGCCGCGAGTGACCACCAGAGCCACGTCAGGCGCCTCGACCGGACCGGCTGCGTGCACGCCCGCGATGCGGCGGCTCACCGACGTGCGCCGGACGGTGCGGCCGTCGTGGTCCAGCCGGAGCAAGGTGCCCTGGTCGCCCCCGATGAGCAGTTCGGGGCCGGCCGGGACGATTCCCGGTGCCAACCACTGGCCGATGTCGACCCGCCACAGGAGGTGCCCGTCGGCGGCGTCGTAGGCGGTACCGCCCTTGGCGTCCGTCAGCCACAACAGCCCGCCTACCAATCGTGCGCCGGCAGGCGTGAGATCGCTGTCGTGCCGTGCCAGCGTGCGGATCTCGTCGGTGCCCAGCCGGAGTTCGACGACGGTTCGCCGACCCGACTGGACAAGGACCCGCCCCGGTCCGCCGAGGGCGAAGATCCGCGCGTGATCCGCCGACCAGAGCGGTTCCGGGAGGGTCCAGTGGCCCCGTTCGCTGCCGTCGTGGACGTCCAGCAGGCTCATTTCCGAGCTGCCAGGGGCGCCGATCAGCACTCCCCCGCAGTGAGCGAAAGGACGGACGGTGGCAGGGCGGCCTGACCTGCTCCAACGAAGCCGCCCGGTTTCCGAGTCCAGCGCCGTCAGATCGGTGTATCCGCGCCAGCCCCCGATCAGAACGGTGTCCTCGGTGGCGGTGATGTAGCCCGTGAAGCGGGACAGCGGGAGGTTCCACAGGACAGCGCCCGAACGCACGTCCCAGCAGGTGAGCGCGTCGATGTTCTGCGCGATGCCGAAGCATCGGTCACCGGTGACCGCCACGGCACGGGGCCACAGGCCGAAGGGGACGTCCCAGCGAACGCTGCCGTCCGACAGGTCCAGGCAGACCAGCCGGGTCCAGCGCTCGTGGACGACCACGCAGCCGTCGGCGACGGCCAGCGCACTTCCGGAACCGCGCTGGTGCAGGTCACGCTCCCACAGGACTTCTTCCGCCATCTCCGCACCTCAGCTCGGCTCGGCTCGGCTCGGCTCAGCTCGGCTCGGCTCGGCTCAGCTCGGCTCAATGTTGCCGCCCAGGACGACACGGATGCGGGCGCGAACCCTCGCGGTTCGCGCCCGCATCCGTGTGCGTGGCGTCTGTCAGCCCTTGACGCAGACGACCTGCTTCAGCTGGGCCACGACCTCGACCAGGTCGGTCTGCTGGGCCATGACCTTCTCGATCGGCTTGTACGCGCCCGGGATCTCGTCCACGACGCCGGAGTCCTTACGGCACTCCACGCCCCGCGTCTGCTCCTCCAGGTCCCGCACGCCGAACGTGCGCTTCGCCGCCGAGCGGGACATCTTCCGACCCGCTCCGTGCGAGGCCGAGTTGAACGCCGCGGCGTTCCCCAGGCCCTTGACGATGTAGGAGCCGGTGCCCATCGAACCCGGGATGATCCCGAAGTCCCCCGAGCCGGCGCGGATCGCGCCCTTACGGGTGACGAGCAGCTCCTCGCCGTCGTAGGTCTCCTCCGCCACGTAGTTGTGGTGGCAGGAGATGACCTGGTCGAAGGTGACCCTCGCCTTGGCGAACTCCCGCCGGACGATGTCCTGGAACAGCGCCATCATCACCGCGCGGTTGCGCTTCGCGTACTCCTGGGCCCAGAAGAGGTCGGCCCGGTAGGCCTCCATCTGCGGGGTGGCCGCGATGAAGACCGCGAGGTCGCGGTCGACCAGGCCCTGGTTGTGCGGAAGGGAGCGCGCGACGCCCATGTGGTGCTCGGCGAGCTCCTTGCCGATGTTGCGCGAGCCCGAGTGCAGCATCAGCCAGACGGAGCCTGACTTGTCCAGGCACACCTCGATGAAGTGGTTGCCCGAACCGAGCGAGCCCATCTGCTGCAGGGCACGCTCGCGGCGCGCCTTCACGGCAGGGGTGAGCCCGTCGAAGCGGGACCAGAAGTCGTCCCAGCCGCTCGCGGAGAAGCCGTGGATCCGGCCGGGGTCGACCGGGTCGCGGTGCAGGCCCCGGCCGACCGGGATGACCTGCTCGATCCTGGACCGCAGGCGGCTCAGGTTGTCCGGCAGGTCACGGGCGGTGAGCGAGGTCTTGACCGCGCTCATGCCGCAGCCGATGTCGACACCGACCGCGGCCGGGCAGACGGCGCCCTTCATTGCGATCACGGAACCGACGGTCGCGCCCTTGCCCAGGTGGACGTCGGGCATCACGGCCAGTCCGTGGATCCACGGGAGCGAGGAGATGTTGCGCAGCTGCTGCAGCGCCTGGCTCTCGACCGTGGCCGGGTTGGTCCACATGCGGATGGGCACGTTGATGCCCGGAATTTCGGTGTACGACATGGGAAAGGTTCTCCTGGGATCAGGCTACAAGCGTGGAAGCGGCAGAGCACGGGCGTCACGGGCGCCGGGCCCGGATCCGCGTGCGGGCGTCAGCCCTGACGGCCGCAGGCGGTGGAGGGGCGTCGCCGCAGGGAGGCGGCGGCGCTGATGAAACGCCTGCGTCGCAACTCGACCCGCATGGGACTGCCTCCTCTCCACCACCCCGGGGACCGGCCTGTCACGTCCGGTCGCTGTGCCTATGTAGCCATGCCGGACGTCGCCCCCGCAACGGAAATATGCACGGCCGTGTCCACCGCGCACGCCACCACGCGCCACCGCCCACCACCGCCCACGCCACCGCGCCCACTCCCGCGGAACGCGCGAGGCCCCCGCTCGCACACGGTGCGGGCGGGGGCCTCGACGAGCGACCGACGATGCGTCAGTGGGCGATCACCGGGATCGCGTTGGCGTCGGCGTCCGCACCGGCTCCGCCGGCCTGACCCATGTCGGGACGGCCCGCGTTGACCAGCAGGAAGACCAGCGCCGAGGCGACGAGCATGATGCCCACGGCCCACCAGATCGCGACGTCGTAGCCGTGCACCGCCGCGAGCGGGTTCGGCGTGCCCTTGGCCAGGTGGTTCGAGGCGAGCCAGCTCGCCGTCGCGCTCGCCGCGATCGTGTTGAGCAGCGCGGTGCCGATCGAGCCGCCGACCTGCTGCGAGGTGTTGATCATCGCCGAGGCCACACCCGCGTCCTGCGGCTGCACGCCGTAGGTCGACAGGCTCATGGCCGGCATGAAGGAGGTGCCCATGCCCAGGCCCAGCAGGAACTCGGCCGGGAGGATCAGCGTCCAGTAGTTGCTGTCGACGTGCATCTGCGTGAGCATCAGCATGCCCAGCGAGGCGACCAGCAGACCGGGGCCCATCAGCCAGCGCGCCGGGACGCGGGTCATCAGCCTGGTGCCGATCTGGGTGGAGCCGGTGATCATGCCGACGACCATGGGCAGGAAGGCGACGCCGGTCATGACCGGGGAGTACTGCTTGATCCCCTGGAGGTAGTAGGTCATGAACAGGAACAGGCCGAACATGCCGATGATGGCCAGGCCCAGCCCGAGGTAGGCGCCGCCGCGGTTGCGGTCGACGACGACCCGGAGCGGCAGCAGCGGGGCGCTGACACGCGACTCGACGAAGACGAAGAGCGCCAGCAGGACCGCGGAGGCGACGAACAGGCCGATGGTGATGCCGGAGCCCCAGCCGGACTCCTCCGCCTTGGTGAAGCCGTAGACCAGGGCGACCAGGCCGGAGGTGGCCAACAGCACACCGGGGATGTCGAGGCGGTTGTGGTTGCGCTCGCTCTCGCGCTCGTGGACGAAGACCAGCGAACCGGCCACCGCCACCACCGCGAAGATGATGTTGACGTACAGCGCCCAGCGCCAGTTGGCGTACTGGGTCAGCGCGCCGCCCAGGAGCAGACCGACCGCACCGCCCGCGCCGGCGATGGCGCCGAAGATGCCGAACGCCGTCGCGCGCTCCTTCGCCTCGGTGAAGGTGACGGCGAGCAGCGACAGGGCCGCGGGGGCCAGCAGGGCGCCGAAGATGCCCTGGAGCGCACGTGCGCCGAGCAGCATGCCGGAGTTGACCGCCGCGCCGCCGATGGCGGACGCGAGGGCGAAGCCGATCAGCCCGACGATGAAGGTCTTGCGACGCCCCACAGGTCCGCCAGACGACCGCCGAAGAGCAGCAGACCGCCGAAGGCCAGGCTGTAGGCGGTGATCACCCACTGGCGGTTGGCGTCCGAGATGTGCAGGTCGTGCTGGGCGTGCGGGAGTGCGATGTTCACGACCGTGGCGTCCAGCACCACCATCAGCTGGGCGATGGCGATGAAGATGAGCGCCTTCCAGCGCTGCGGGTCGGGCTGCGAGTCGTTCAGCTGTGACCTCTGAAGCTGTGACTTCTCGAGATCGGGCTTGTCCGTGACGGATTCAGGCATGACGGTATCCCCGTAGGTGTGCGGCAGGGCGTGTGAACTCTGACGGTGCGGCGTGTTCAAGCGTGGTCGAACGTGTTCAAACATGGTCGAACAATGTCTTCGGGCCGGTCTTCGGACCGATCGTCGGACGTGGTGAAGGCGGCCGTGGGCGTACTCAAGTCGCTTCGGGCGCTGGGTCGTTCACGAGGGTCGGGGGGGACGGTTTCAGCGGCGGGCCGGCCTCATTGCCGGGTCTCACGTCGCGAGGCCGCGAGGATGCATTCGCGGCGGACGTCCTCCAGCGTCTGCGGACCGCCGGGCAGCGGCGTGCGAGCGGGGGCTCGCAGGCCGTCGAGCAGCAGTTGCAGGTGCCGGTGGACGAAGGGCTGCAGACTGTCGTATCCGGCGCCCGGGAAGGGCCGGACCAGCTGGGCGACCGCCATCATGATGTCGTCGCTGCCGACGTCGGTGCGCAGCGTTCCGGCCTGCTGTGCGCCGACGATCATGGCGCAGACGACAGCGTCCAGCCGTTCACGCGTGGCGAAGATCTCGGGCTCGTCCAGGTCGGTCCACTCGGAGAGCATCGGGCACAGGGCGCCGATCTTCCAGTTGACGGCGTCGTGCACGAGCCGACTGAGAGCCTCGAAGGGGTCCGCCTCCTCCGCGAGGGCCTGCGTGGCCACGCTGATGGCGCGTTCCATGACCGCGAGCACCACGCCGCGCACCAGCGCGCGGCGATCGGGGAAGTGACGGTAGACGGTGGCGTTGCCGACACCGGCGCGCTTGGCGACCTCGTCGAGGGGCACGTCCGCGCCCTGCTCGATGAAGGCGTCCTGGGCCGCGTCGATGATGCGGGCCCGGTTGCGCGCCGCGTCGGCCCGCTGACGGAGGCCCGCGACCGCGGACTTGTCGGTGACTGGTGCCTGGACCACGAGCACTCCTTTCGGGTCGAGCCTCGGAACGTCCATCGGGGAACGTCCATCCGGGACGTTCGCTCCAGTGTAAGCGGGGATCCGATCCCCGCTTTCCATTCAATCTACTAAACGGGGAGGGACTCCCCAGAAATCCCGAGCAGCAATGTGACCTACGTCACACTTGTCTGGAGGCTATAAGGTCTAGTCCAATCGAGAGGGGGCCGGTGCCGGTGTCGGTGGACTTCGGAATCCGGGGCGCGTGCGCACGGGTCGGGGCGGCGCTGCGGCGCAGGGACTTCCGCTGGTGGTTCGCGGGGCAGGTGACCTCGGCCTCCGGGGCGATGACGCAGGGCGTCGCGCTCTCCTGGGTGGTACTGCAGCAGACCGGGGACGCGTTCTGGCTCAGCGCGCTGACCGTCTGCTCCTGGGGACCGCTGCTGCTGCTCGGCCCGTGGGCCGGCGGCCTGGTGGACCGGCGGGACCGCCGCCGGCTGCTGCTGGTGACCCAGACGCTGATGCTCGCCCTCGGCCTGGTGCTCAGCACGCTCGACGCGCTCGGCGGGCTGCGGCTCTGGTCGATCCTCGGGATCGCCGCCTGCTACGGGGTCGTCTCCTCGGTCGACGGCCCCGCGCGGCAGGTGTTCGTCGTCGACCTGGTCGGCGAGGACGCCGTCGCGAGCGCCGTCGGACTGTGGGAGGTCGCGCTCAACGCCTCCCGCGTGATCGGCCCCGCGGCCGGCGGCGCACTGCTGGCGGCCGCCGGATCGACCTGGTGCTTCCTGGTCAACGCGCTCTGCTACCTCGCCCCGCTCACCGTGCTGCGGCGGATGCGGCCCACCGTCGAGCGTCCCGCCCCGACCGACCCCGCACAACCCCGGCCCACCCCGACCAGCCCCACCATGACCGACCCCGCCCCTACCAACCCGGGCCCGACGGGTACGTCCCCCGCCCCGCCTCCCACCGGAGGGTCCACCCGGAAGCAGGGCCGTGTCCGCGCCTCTCTCGGCTTCGCGTGGCGCATCCCGCTGCTGCGGGTGCTGCTGCCGATGGCGGCGGCCTCCGGCGTGCTGTTCACCATGGGCCTGGCCCTCCCGCCACTCGCCGAGCGGGCACTGCATCTGGGGGGCGGCGGCTACGGGGCGCTGATGGCGGCGTTCGGCGTCGGCGGGCTTCCCGGCGCGCTGCTGGCAGCCGGGGCTCCGGTGCCCACCGGGCGCAGGGTCCGTGCCCTGGCGCTGGCGACAGGGGCGTCCGTCCTGCTCACGGCCTGGGCCCCGGTGCCGGCCGCGGCGTTCGCGGCGATGGCGCTGACCGGACTGACCTCGATCTGGTTCATCGCCTCGGCCAACACCCTGGCCCAGCTCTGCTGCGCCCCGGAGCTGCGCGGCCGGGTGATGGGCCTGTGGTCCATGGCGCTGCCGGGAACGGTGCCGCTGACCGGCTTCCTGGTGGCGGCCGTCATCGAGCACGCCGGTGCGCGGGCGGGATTCTCCGTCTCCGGGGTCGGCCTCGCGCTCACCGCACTGCTCGGATGGCGGGTGCTGCGCGGCTCCGGCACGACCCCCACCGGCGCCACCGCCCCCGACGCGACGCCCGACGCCACGCCCACCATGAAGCCGACGCCCGCCACCCCGGCGGCCGAAGCCGCGGCGGGGTGACGGGCGCTCGGTCCGGCGTCGGGGTGGTCAGCCCGACACCACCGTGACCTCGCCGAGGCCGAGGTCCTTCAGCGGCGCGGCGATCGAGGCCGCGTCGCCGACCAGGACCGCGACCAGGCGCTCCGGCGGGAAGGCCGCGACCACGGCCGCGGTGGCCTCCGCGGTCGTCGTCTCGGCCAGTCGGCGGTACACGTCGGCCTGGTAGTTGTCCGGAAGCTCCTGCTCGACCTGGTCGGCCAGGGTCGCGCAGACCGCCGAGGCGGTCTCGTAGCGCAGCGGCGCCACGCCGACGAGGTTCTGCACGGCGATGTCGCGCTCCTCGTCGGTGAGGCCCTCGGCGGCGAGCGTGCGCAGGATCTGCCAGGTGTCGGCGAGCGCCGGGGCCGTCGACTCGGTGTCCACGGAGCCGGAGATCGCCAGCAGCGCCCGTCCCTCGCCGTCCGCCCCGGAGCGCAGCGGCTGGGCGAAGGCCCGCACGCCGTAGGTGTAGCCCTTCTCCTCCCGCAGCACCCGGTCCAGCCGGGAGGTCAGCGTGCCGCCCAGGCAGTAGGTGCCGAGGATCTGCGCCGCCCAGGTGTCGTCGTGGCGGTCCGGGCCGATCCGGCCGATCAGCAGCTGCGTCTGCACGGAACCCGGTCGATCGATCACGATCACCCGGCCGGTGTCGTCGCCGCGCACCGGCGCCGGGGTCAGATGCTCGCCCGGAGTGCCGGTCCACCGGCCCACGGTGGCGTCGAGCACCGCGTCGAGGTCCTTGCCCGAGCTGCCGACGGCGGAGAAGTCGCCGACCACGACGAGCGTGGCGGTCGCCGGACGGACGTGCCGCTCGTAGAACGAAGCCACCGCCGCCCGATCGATCGCGCCGACCGTTTCGGCGGTTCCCGATCGCGGACGCGACAGCCGGTCGCCGGCGTCGAACAGCTCGCCGTAGAAGGCGATCGCCGCGCGCCGGGCCGGGTTGGCCTGCTCGTGGACGATCTCGTCGAGGCGGTTGGCGACCAGGCGCTCGATCTCGTGCTCGGGGAAGGCCGGGATCCTGACCGCGTCGGCCAGCAGCGAGAGACCCCGCTCCAGACGCGAGGCGGGGACCTCCAGCGAGACCCGCAGCACGGTGTGGTCCGCGTGCGCGTCCAGCGTCGCACCGGCCCGCTCCAGTTCGGCCGCGAACTGTTCCGCCGTCAGCGACTCGGTGCCCTCGGAGAAGGCGCGGGCCAGGATCGTGGACACGCCCTCCTGGGCCGAGGGCTCCGCCGACAGCGGCACGTCCAGGATCAGCTCGGCCGCCACCAGCGCCTGACCGGGGCGGTCGCACCGGAGCACGGTCAGCCCGTTGGGCAGCGTGCCGCGGGTGGGCGCGGGGAAGTTCCACGGGGTCGGCTGCCCGGCCTCGGGACGCGGGTGGAAGGTCATGGTGGAGGCGATGGTCATGCCTGCCCCTCCTCGTCTTCAGCGGCGGCGGACTCGTCGTCGGCGCCGGGGGCGGCGGACTGGACGGGCTCGTAGGTGAGCACCGCGCGGTTGTCCGGCGTCAGGAACTTCTGCGCGACGGCCTGGATCTCCGCCGCGGTCACGTCCAGCACCCGCGACAGCGCCTGGTTCAGCAGCTTCGGGTCGCCGAACAGGACCGCGTAGCGGCACAGTTCGTCCGCCCGGCCGCCCACCGTGTCCAACCGGTCCAGCCACTCGCGTTCGATCTGCGCCTGGGCGCGCTCGACCTCCTCCGCCGTCGGGCCGTCGGCCGCGAAGCGGGCCAGCTCGTCGTCGATGGCGGCCTCGACCGCCTCCGCCGTCGCTTCGCCGGAGGTCTTCGCGTCCAGCCAGCCCAGCGAGGGCGCGCCGGAGAGCCGCAGCAGGCCGAAGCCGGCCGTCACCGCGAGCCGGTCGTGGCGGACCAGCCGGTTGTAGAGGCGGCTGGACTCGCCCGAGCCGAGCACCGTCAGCGCCAGGTCGGCGGCGTCGGACTCCCTGGTGCCGTCCTGCGGCAGCAGGTAGGCCTGCATCACCGCGCGCGAGGGCACCTCGGCCACCACGTGCTCGCGCAGGGGCTCACCGCTGCGGACCACGACGCTGCCGTCGCGCGGCGGACGCTTGCCGTCGTGCGCGGGGATGGAGCCGAAGTACTTCTGCACCCAGGCCAGGGTCTGCTCGGGGTCGATGTCGCCGACCACGGAGAGCACCGCGTTGTTCGGGGCGTAGTAGGTGCGGAAGAAGTCCTGCGCGTCGCCGAGCGTCGCGGCGTCCAGGTCCGCCATCGAGCCGATCGGGGTGTGGTGGTAGGGGTGACCGTCAGGGAAGGCCATCGCCGTGAGCCGCTCGAAGGCGGTGCCGTAGGGCACGTTGTCGTACCGCTGGCGGCGCTCGTTCTTCACCACCGCGCGCTGGTTGTCCAGGCTGTCCTGGTCGAGTGCGGCGAGGAGGCTGCCCATCCGGTCCGCCTCCAGCCAGAGCGCGAGCTCCACCTGGTGCGCCGGCATGGTCTCGAAGTAGTTGGTGCGCTCGAAGCTGGTGGTCCCGTTGAGCGAGCCGCCCGCGCCCTGGACCAGCTCGAAGTGACCGTTGCCGGCAACCTGCGCCGAGCCCTGGAACATCAGGTGCTCGAAGAGGTGCGCCAGGCCGGTGCGCCCCGCGACCTCGTGGCGCGAGCCGACGTCGTACCAGAGGCAGACGGCGGCGACCGGCGTCAGGTGGTCCTCGGAGAGCACCACCCGAAGGCCGTTGGCCAGGGTGTGCTCGCTGATGGTGAAGCCTTGGGCCATCCGCGTCGTTCCTTCCGGTCTGCTGCTGTGCGTATCGCCCAGGGGCGCGGTGCCCGGAGCGAGTCGTCGCAGTGAATCGTCGCAGTCAATCTCAGGAAAACCCCATTGTGCTGCACCAGGGGGGACTCGGTGGACGGGTTTGTCAGCAGCCTGGTCCAGAATGGTGCCGACCGTGCCAGCACATGACGCCTCCCCGGAGCCACTTCCGGGGGCGCACATGCCGTCCAAGGGAGCGCCGCCGCGATGGCCCGCCGCAGTTCGCAGACCCCTCCGCCCGAGGACTTCGAGGAGCGCATCCTCGACATCGACGTGGTGGACGAGATGCAGGGCTCCTTTCTGGAGTACGCCTATTCGGTGATCTACTCCCGGGCGCTCCCCGACGCCAGGGACGGGCTCAAGCCCGTGCACCGCCGAGTCCTCTACCAGGCCAACGAGATGGGGCTGCGCCCCGAGCGCAGCCACGTCAAGAGCGCCCGCGTGGTGGGCGAGGTGATGGGCCGGCTGCACCCGCACGGCGACACGGCCATCTACGACACCATGGTGCGCATGGCCCAGCCGTTCTCGATGCGGCTTCCGCTGATCGACGGCCACGGCAACTTCGGGTCGCTCGGCAACGACGACCCGCCGGCCGCGATGCGGTACACCGAGGCCCGGCTGACCGCCGGCGCGATGGCGATGGTCGAGTCGATCGACGAGGACACGGTCGACTTCTCGCCCAACTACGACGGCAGCGAGCAGGAGCCGCAGGTGCTCCCTGCGGCCTTCCCGAACCTGCTGGTCAACGGCGCCACCGGGATCGCGGTCGGCATGGCCACGAACATGCCGCCGCACAACCTGACCGAGGTGGTCGCCGCCGCGCGCCACCTGATCCGGCACCCGAACGCCGACCTGGACGCGCTGATGCGCTTCATCCCCGGCCCCGACCTGCCGACCGGCGGCATCGTCGCGGGTCTCGGCGGCATCAGGGACGCGTACGAGACGGGCCGCGGCACCTTCAAGATCCGTGCCAAGGTCACCGTCGAGGACGTCACCCCGCGCCGCAAGGGGCTGGTGGTCACCGAGCTGCCGTTCACCGTCGGCCCGGAGAAGGTCATCTCCAAGATCAAGGATCTGGTCGGCTCCAAGAAGATCCAGGGCATCGCCGACATCAAGGACCTGACGGACCGTGCGCACGGTCTGCGCCTGGTCATCGAGGTCAAGAACGGCTTCGTGCCGGAGGCGCTGCTGGAGCAGCTCTACAAGCTGACGCCGATGGAGGAGACCTTCGGCATCAACAACGTCGCCCTGGTCGACGGCCAGCCGCTGACGCTGGGCCTGAAGGAGCTGCTCGAGGTCTACGTCGACCACCGCTTCGAGGTGGTGCGCCGACGCAGCGACTTCCGCCGCCGCAAGCGTCAGGACCGGCTGCACCTGGTCGAGGGCCTGCTGATCGCGCTGATCGACATCGACGAGGTCATCGCGATCATTCGATCGAGCGACAACGCCGCCCAGGCGAAGGAGCGACTGATCGAGCGCTTCTCGCTCTCCGAGACGCAGACCGCCTACATCCTGGACACCCCGCTGCGCCGGCTCACCCGCTTCGACCGGGTCGAGCTGGAGGCCGAGCAGGACAAGCTGCACGCCGAGATCGCCGAGCTGACCGAGATCCTGGAGTCGGACACGGTCCTGCGCAAGGTCGTCTCCGACGAACTCGCCACCGTGTCGAAGAAGTTCGGCACCGAGCGCCGCACGGTGCTGCTGGAGGCGGGCGCGGTCGCCGCGGTCGCGGTGCCGCTGGAGGTCGCGGACGACCCGTGCCGGGTGATGCTCTCCTCGACCGGCCTGCTGGCCCGCACGGCCGACCTCGGCCCTGACGCCTCCGCCGACGCGGGTGGCGGGACGGACGGGGGCGGCCCCGACGAGGGCGGCAAGCGGGCCCGCCACGACGTCGTCGTCTCCGCCGTGCCGGCCACGGCCCGCGGCCACATCGGTGTCGTGACCAGCATCGGCCGGGTGCTGCGGCTCCCCGTGATCGACCTGCCGCAGCTGCCGCCGAGCGCCCACGCGCCCGCGCTGGCGGGCGGCGCCAAGGTCGTCGAGTTCCTCAAGCTGGACGCGGGCGAGACGGCGCTGGCGCTGACCACGCTCGACGAGTCCTCGCCGGGGCTCGCGCTCGGCACCGAGCAGGGCGTCGTCAAGCGCGTCGTGCCGGACTGGCCGGACAACAAGGACGAGTTCGAGGTCATCACGCTGAAGGACGGCGACAAGGTCGTCGGCGCGGTCGAACTGCGCACCGGCGAGGAGGACTTGGTCTTCATCACCGACGACGCCCAGCTGCTCCGCTACCCGGCGGGCCAGGTGCGCCCGCAGGGCCGCCCGGCCGCGGGCATGGCGGGTGTGAAGCTCACCGACAACGCGCGGGTCATCTCCTTCACGGCGGTGGATCCGGCCCAGGACGCGCTGGTGGTGACGGTCGCCGGGGCGACGGACGCCCTCGACGGGCTCGGCCAGGGGACGGCCAAGGCCACGCCCTTCGAGCAGTACCCGCGCAAGGGACGCGCCACGGGCGGCGTGCGCTGCCAGCGCTTCCTCAAGGGCGAGGACCGACTGGTCTTCGCGTGGGCCGGCCCGACGCCCGCCCGCGCGGCGACGGCCAACGGCTCGCCCGCGGAGCTGCCGCACCGCGACCCGCGCCGTGACGGGTCCGGCGTCCCGCTGGCGAAGGAGATCTCGGCGGTGGCCGGCCCGGTGTAGCGAGCGGCCGGGGCCGCAGGGCCATCCCGAAGTACGCCGTGCGGCGCGGGACCTCCCGCGCCGCACGGCGTTTCCTTTCCCACGCGGCGACGGACGGCGTCGGCCACCCGCGTCCCGGTCCGAGGGCGCGCCTGCGTGCACGGGGCGCCGGCCCGGGGCCCGCCCCGGCTCCGAACGCCGTGGCCCGAGCGTCGGCCCCGGCCTCCCGCCCGGCCCCGGCCTCAGCCCGCGAGCGGATTGGGCAGCGGCGTGTAGGCGGAGTCGCCGCCGTCCGCGTCGAGCCAGCGCAGCAGCAGATTGGTCTTGCCGGGGATGTGCGGGACGGACAGCAACTCCCGGTAGTCCGACAGGATCTGACGTGCCGCCGGCCACAGCTCCGGGGTCAGCGCCGGGTGCCGCGCGCCGACGGCGCCGGCGATCTCCAGCAGGTTGTTGACCACCAGGCAGTACAGCAGCCGGTCCCTGCCCTTCTCGGCGCTGACGCCCGGCGTCGGCACGTCAGAGCCGAAGCGTGCCAACAGCGCCGCGTGCCGGTCCGCGGTCAGCTTGACGCCCTCGTGGTCACGGAAGAGCACCTGCCCCGGCTGCCCCTGCTCGTCGACGGCCACCAGGACGTTCTGCAGGTGGCACTCCAGCACCACGCCGTGCTCGCGCAGCGCCTCCAGCGCGGGCCTCGCGAGCAGTTCGACGTAGCGGCGCCACCAGGCGAGGGCCTGGTCGGGGCCGAGCGCGTCCAGCGGATTGCCGGGGAAGCCCTCGCTGACCCCGGCGGCGAGCAGCGGCGTCAGCCCCGGCCGCACCCGTCGGCCGAAGCCCTGGCGCTGCAGCACCGCATAGGCCTCCCAGCCGTCCTCGCCGTGACCGGCGAGCGTGCGGTAGCCCTGGTCGGCGAAGATCAGCGGGGCGATCGGCAGGGACGCGAGCACCTCGTCCACGGGCTGCAACCAGCGCAGGTCGCGAAGCCAGAGGCGGCGGATGTCGTTGGTGATCCGCACCTCCAGGCTGAACTTGAGCGCCAGGTCCGCGTCGGGGAGGTAGACGGTGCGCAGCGAGGAGGTCGCCCAGGCCTGCTCCTCGGTCTCGCCGAGGAGCAGGAGGCTGCCGTCCGCCAGCGCCGCCGCGTGCTGCCGTGCCGGGCCGGGTTCCGCGCCGAGCAACGCCAGCTGCCACGGGTGCGCCGGCAGCACCCGGTAGCCTGGCGGCGCGGCGTTGCCCCAGAGCGCGTCGATCGCCCCGGTCGAGCCCTCTCCACCCAGGAGATCCTCCCGGACGCCGAGCAGCGTGAGCGGATAGTGAGCACCGGCCTCGGCCGCGTACGGCAGCCAGCCGACCGGGACTCCCCCGCCGCGGGTCTTCGCCGCCGGGTGGTAGCGGTGTCCGGCCAGCAACGCCTGCTCGGAGCGCAGGTACAGGTCGTCGACGGGCTTCTCGTCCCGCGCCGCGGCCGCCTCCCTGGCCGCGAGCAGCGCGGCGACCACGTCCCTGCTGTCGCGGATCTCCGCGCCCAGGGTGGGGTTGTCGACGCCGGTGCGCGCGCGGGCCTCCTCCTCGACCAGGCCGACCAGGGCGTCGAGGCCGTCGGCCGGCTCGATCGGGTCGCCGTCGAGGTTCAGCGGCGGTTGCGGCCAGCGTCCGTGGCCGACGGTGAGGGTTCGGCCGGTTCCGGTGAGCCGGTAGCCGGGCGCGCCGCAGGGACGGGGCTCGGCCAGCTCCCTGACCAGGCAGTTGAGCAGCGCGGTCGCCGCCGTCGCCTCCTCGGGCCGCCAGCCGGCCCAGGCCCGCTCCACCCCGGTCCCCCAGGACGCTCCGCTGCCCCCGAGCGCCCCGGACCCTGCCGCCGTGACGGACCCGGCCGTCGTCGCCGAACCTGCCGTCGTGGCGGACCCTGCCGTCGCCCTCCCCGTGGGGTGCCCCTGGACCTCCGTGGCTGCCTTCTCGTCCATGCCCGCCTCCGCACCGCCGCCGCGCGGGGACGGTTTGTCCCCGTGAATCCGACAGACGATGATCTGTCCAGACGCATCCTCTCCCAATCCGGGGTAACTCACCTTCATGCGCGCCACGGACTCCACACCCGCTCCGCCGTCCGCCTCCCCGCCGTTCGCCCGCCCCGCCGAGATCGCCTTCGCCGCCGAACTGCACCGCGTCCGCCCGGCCCTCGACGCCGCCTTCGCCGCCGAACTTCCGGGAGCGCGCGCCGCCGTGCTCGCGCGGCTGTGGCGGGCGCTGCTGCTGGAGCCCCTGCCGCTCGACCCCGCCGACCGCGCCGCGCTGAGCGGCCCGGAGCGCCGCGCCCACGACATCGACGCTCCGGCTCCCGGCTACACGGTCAGCCTGCGAGGCGTCGGCTTCACCGATCCGGCCGCACTGCTGCAGACGCTGCGGCTGCCGGGCTCGGCGACGCTGCTGGCGGAGATCGAGCACAGCGTCGTCTCCCTGGCCCTGTCGCGGGCCGGAGCACGGGCGGGCGCGCGCGGTGGGGTGACGCCGGCCCCGCTCGGCGGGATCGACGGAGTCGACCTGCTCGGCACGCTCGAGGACGCCGAACGCTCCGTCGTCGACGGTCATCCGTACCACCCCTGCTGCCGCAGCCGCCCCGGCTTCTCCGTGGCCGACCAGCTGGCCTTCGCGCCCGAGCACGGCGCGGACGTCGAGCTGGAACTGCTGCGACTGCCGCTGGAGCGGGCGCTGCTGGTGGGCGACTGGCCCGCGCGCCTGCGGGAGGACGGCCATGTGCTGCTCCCGGTCCACCCCTGGCAGGCACGCGAGGTCCTGCCCGCGCTCGGCCTCGCGACCACGGCCGCCATGCCCGGGGCCCCGGCCGGAACCCAGGCCGGAGCCCTGTCCGGAGCCGCAGCCGGAGCCCGGGCCGTCTGCTGCCCGGAGCGCGTGACGGCCGCGCCCCTGATGTCCGTCCGCACCCTCGCGCCGGTCGACGGCGGCCCGCACCTGAAGACCTCGCTGTCGCTGCGGATGACCTCCGCCGTCCGCGACATCTCCGGGGCCTCGGTCCGCAACGCCATGGCCGTCTCAGGGCTGCTGGAGGCCGTCGTGGCGCGACTCGACGGCAGCCTCACCGTGACCAGGAACCTGGCCGCCTGCGCCGCCCTGGTCGACGGCGAGCCCAGCCCCGACCTGGCGGCGATCGTGCGCGAGTCCCCCGCGCTGGGCCTCGCGGTCGGCGAGCGCGTGGTCCCGCTCGCGGCGCTGGCGGCCCACCCGGTCAAGACCGTGGACGCGGCCGCCTGGCTCGCCGGCTTCGCCCGGCTGACCTGGCCGCCCCTGCTGCGCCTGCTGGACTGGGGCGTCGCGTTGGAGGCGCACGGACAGAACCTGCTGCTGGTGCTGGACGAGACCGACCGGCCGGTCCGCCTGGTCTACCGGGACCTGGCGGACATCCGGGTGAGCCCGCGCAGGCTCGCACGGGCCGGGATCGCCCATCCGGCGGTCGGCGGGCACGTGGTCGACGACGATCCCGTGGTGCTGCGGCGCAAGCTGCTCGGCTCGCTGGTGGGGAGCGGCTTCGGGGGGCTGGTCTCCGGTTTCGGCGGCGGCGACCGCAGGGAGGAGGCCCGGCTGTGGGACGCCGTGGCCGCCGAGGCACGGCGGGCCGCCGAGCTGCTGCTCACCGACGGTGAGGACCGGCGGGCGCTGCTGGCGGAGCCCTTGCCGGTCAAGGCGCTCACGCTGATGCGGCTCGACGGCCTCCCCGGTGGTCCGGTCGGCGACCGCTGGACCACGGTGACCAACCCGCTCGCCACATCCGATAGTCACAGTCGAGGCTGGTAAGGCTACCCTTGCCAGCGTGAGCATCTGTACGACTGTGTCACGGGAGTTGACGGAGCCCCTGGCGGGCACCGCGCCCCGGGCTGCCGCCTGGCTGGTGATCGAGCAGTCCGGCCCCTGGGGACCGCGGGCGGTCACGGAGAGCCACTTCCACCCGGACCTCGGCCGCGCCCTGCAGCGCAAGGCCCGGGGCACCGGGGTGGAGATCGCGCTGATCCGCCGGCCCGGCAAGCACGCCGACCGCCCGCCGACCGGGGAGCGCACCGTGTTTCTCGCGCACACCGGGCTCGCCCGCCCGGCGGGCGCGGCGCCGGGTTCGACGGCCGGCGGCTGGGTCCGCGAGGCGCGCCTGGCCGATCCTGCGGAGCTGCTCGACCTGGACTTCGCCGCGACGGGCGCCGGTGTGGAGCCCGCCTTCGGCGAACGCTACGAGGGCGACCCGCTCGCGCTGGTCTGCACGAACGGTCGGCGCGACCGTTGCTGCGCGCTGCTGGGGCGTCCCCTCGCCGCCGAACTCGCCGCGGCCGGTCACGCCCAGGTCTGGGAGGTCACCCACCTCGGCGGCCACCGTTTCTCGCCCACCATGCTGGTGCTGCCGCACGGCTACGCCTACGGCCGGCTCTCCGCGCACACCGCCAAGGAGGTGCTGGAGGCCACCCGGGCGGGCCAGGTGATGCCGGAGTGGTGCCGCGGCCGGAGCTTCTGGGAGCGCCCGGGTCAGGCGGCCGAACTGGCGGTGCGCCGCGCCTACGCGGTGGAGGGCGTCGACGACCTGACGGTCGAGCAGGTCGCGGACCCGACCGGCCACCCCGAGGACGTGCCGGACGGCTGGACGGTCCGGGTCACCCACGTCGACGGGCGCGCCTGGCGAGCCAGGGTCCGCCGCACCGTCGCCGAGCCCGCTCGCCCGGAGAGCTGCCTGAAGGCCCCGACCCGTCCTGACCGTTTCGACGTGGTCACCCTGGAGCCGCTGCACGGCGCGTTCGCGTCGGGCGGATGCCGTCAGGCGTAGCGTCAGGCCGGAGAGCGGAGCAGGATCAGGCGGTCGAGCGGTAGCGGTGCTCCGGGCGGCCGGTGGTGCCGTAGCGGAGCTCCAGCCGGGCCAGGCCCTCGCGGACCAGGTAGGACAGGTAGCGCTGCGCGGTCGCCCGTGAGACGCCGGTCAGTTCGGCGACCTCGGCGGCCGAGAGGTCACGCTTCGCCGTCCGCACGGCGTCCCGCACCAGAGCGAGCGTCGGCGCGGAGTGACCCTTGGCCGGTATCGACGGCAGCGGCGCGGAGCGGCCCGCGCTGAACAGGGCGTCGACGTCGGCCTGGTCGGTCTCCCCGCTGTGTCCGAGGGCCTCCATGCGTTGGCGCAGCTCGGCGTAGGCGGCGAGGCGCTGTTCGAGCGCGGCGAAGCCGAAGGGCTTGACCAGGTAGCCGACCGCGCCCAGCTGCATGGCCTCACGGACCGAGCTGAGGTCGCGGGCGGCCGTGATCATGATCGCGTCCGGGCGGGAGGCGGGCGCGCCCGGGCCTTCCGGCGAGGGCCCTCCGCCCAGAGCGTCGCTGAGGGCGGGCGCGCCGACCTGCCCGGGCACGGCCGGGGGGTGCGGGGCGGGCGGACCGGCGGCGAGACGGCGCAGCACGTCCAAGCCCGTGCCGTCCGGCAGGTAGACGTCGAGCAGCAGCAGATCGGGACGGAGCGTCCGGACGCCCTCGAGCGCCGCGGCGACCGTCGCGACCTGTCCGACCACCTCGAAGCCCGGCACCTTGGCGACGTAGGCGGCGTGGATGCCGCTCACTCTGAAGTCGTCGTCCACCACGAGCGTCCTGATCACCAGCGGGTCCCTCCTCCGTCGAGTGCGAGCACCGGCGGCGCGGCGGTGAAGACCGCGCCGAGCGGGGCCGGATCGGAGTCCGGCAGCGGCAGCCGGACCGTGAAGACCGCTCCGGGGCCGGCGCTCACCACGATCTCGCCGCCGTGCCGGGTGACCAGGCGGTGCACCATGGCCAGGCCCAGCCCGCGGCGGGCGGTGCCGCGGTCCGGCCGGGTGGAGTACCCGTCCTCGAAGATGTGCGGCAGCGCCTCGTCCGGCACCCCAGGACCAGTGTCCTGCACCCGGACCGTGATCGACCGGGGCGTTTCGGCGACCAGCAGCTGGACCTGCGCGGGCCGGCTCCCGGCGGCGGCGTCGACGGCGTTGTCGAGCAGGTTGCCGACGACGGTGAGCAGTCGGCGCAGATGACCGGGGTCGGTGCCGAGCTTGGACTCCGGATCCAGGGTGAGCTCGACCCCGCGTTCGGCGGCGACCGTGCACTTGGCCACGATCAGGCCGACCATCAGCGAGTTCCCGATCCGCTCGCGGACCTCCTCGGCACGGGAACGGTCGGCCGAGGCCAGTTCGACGGCGTAGTCGAGTGCCTCCTGCTGCTCGCCGAGCTCCAGCAGCCCGGCGAGGGTGTGCATGCGGTTGGCGAACTCGTGCTGCTGCGCGCGGAGCGCGTCCGTGAGACCGCGCACCGAGTCCAGCTCCCGCAGCATGCCCACGATCTCGGTCCGGTCCCTGACCGTCACGACGGCGCCCAGCGCCCGGCCGTGCAGCACGACCGGCATCCGGTTGACGGCGAGGCAGTGGCTGTCGGTGAGGACATGGATCTCGTCGGGGCCGAGGTCACCGGCCAGCGCCCGCCGCAGGCGCCCGTCGGGAAGCAGCTCCTCCAGGCGCGAACCGAGCGCCGTGCCGAGCCCGAGCAGCCTCCTGGCCTCGTCGTTCACCACGCTGACCCGCCCGCTCGGGTCGAAGGCCAGCACGCCCTCGCGGATGCCGTGCAGCATGGCCTCGCGGTCCTGGAGCAGCCCGGCGATCTCCTCCAGCTCCAGGCCGAACGTGGTCCGCTTGAGCCGACGCGCCAGCGCGTATGAGGCGAGGACCCCGACGCCGAGAGCCGCGCCGATGTAGAGGGCGAAGACGGACAGCTCGCCGAACAGTTCTCGGGTGACCTGGCGCTCGTTGATGCCGACAGATACCTCGCCGATGATCCGGCCGGCGTCGTCCTTGAGCGGGGTGCGCGCGTTTGCGGAGCGACCGGTCGCACCGTTGTCGATCACCAGGTGATTTTGGCCGTCCAAGGCCACCACCGGTTCCTCGATCCGGACGCCGATCAACTGCGCGAGGGGGTGCGAGTGCCGCACCTTGTCCCGGTCGATCACGACCACGTAGGTCGCGTCCGCCGCCGCCCTGATGCTGCTCGCCGCTTCCTGCACCACTCCGCGTGGGCCTATGCCCGGGTCGCCGAGCTCCATGGCGGTGACGATCCGGGGATCCTCGGCGGCGATCTGCGCGATCGAGAGTGCCCGCTGCTCGTTCACCCTGTCGTACTCGTCCCGCTGGGCGAAGGCGAGCAGGACGAAGCCGATCACGCTGGTCACGGCCAGGATCAGCAGTTGACCGGCCAGGATCCGGGTGGAGAGCTTACGTCGGGCGAACAAGACGGCCTCCACCGGGCATTCTGGGGCGAAAGCCCCGTTGCCACGCCCATGTCCCGGCGATTGTGCCTGGTGGGAGGCGCTTTGCCTACCCCTGTCACCATGCGCAGAATGCGCAGAACCGTGAGTAATGCACGAAAAGCCGAAGGGACTCACTCTTCGGGCACGAGAGGACTACGCTGGAATCGCCCCCGGGCGCGCCTCCCCCGTCGCGCCCGGGGGTCTTGTCGTGCGCACGCGGGCGCGGTCTGCCGGGCGAGGTCCGACGGTCACACCGCACCCGCGCCGGTCAGGGAACGGACCTCCAGTTCGGCATAGGCGTCCGGCTCCGCCCGTTCGCGGGAGGTGACCGTGCCCAGCCAGCCGCAGAGGAAGCCGCACGGCACCGAGACCAGCCCGGGGTTCTGCAACGGGAACCAGTCGAAGTGCGCACCGGGGAAGATCGCGGCGGCGGTTCCCGAGACGACGGGCGAGAAGACCACCAGGACCAGCGCCGGAACGAGCCCGCCCCAGATCGCCCAGGCCGCGCCGCGGGTGGTGAACCGGCGCCAGAACAGGTTGAAGAGCAGGGCGGGCAGGTTGGCCGAGGCCGCGACCGCGAAGGCGATGCCGACCAGCAGCGCCACGTTCAGCTTCTGCGCGTACAGGCTCAGCACGATCGCGATCGCGCCGATCACCACGGCCGCGATCCTGGCGACGACCACCTCCTGCCGCTCGGTGGGCGGCTCCTCGTCGGGGTGACGGAAGGCGCGGGCCCACAGGTCGTGGGCGAAGGAGGTGGAGGAGGCCATGGTCAGACCGGCCACCACGGCAAGGATGGTGGCGAAGGCGACGGCCGAGGTCAGCGCGAAGAGAATCGTTCCGCCCAGCGAGTCGGCCAACTGCGGAACGGCCGTGTTCCCGGCCTCGTTCGCGGCGCGGAGAGCGGGCGCGCCGATGAGGGCGGCGGCCCCCAGCCCGAGCACGATCGTCATCAGGTAGAAGCAGCCGACGAGTCCGATCGCCCACATCGCGGAGCGCCGGGCGGCGCGCGCCGTCGGGACGGTGTAGAAGCGGGCCAGGATGTGCGGCAGCCCGCCGGTGCCCAGGACGAGGGCCAGTCCGAGGCTGACGAAGTCCAACTGGTCGGTGAGGGTGTGCCCGAAGCGCAGGCCAGGGACGAGGTAGGCGTTCCCCTGCCCGCTCCCGCTCGCCGCGGCGCGCATCAGCGAACCGACGTCGCCGTGGAAGCGCAGCAGCACCAGCACGGTCAGCAGGATCGTTCCGCCCATCAGCAGCACGCACTTGACGATCTGGATCCAGGTGGTGGCCCGCATGCCGCCGACCGTCACGTAGATCACCATCAGCACCCCGACCGCCACGATCGACCAGGCGCGGGCGGCGGGCGAGTGCAGGTGGAGCAGCAGGGAGACCAGGGTGCCGGCTCCGACCATCTGCCCCAGCAGGTAGAAGAGCGAGACGACGATGGAGGCGACCCCGGCCGCGGCACGGACCGGGCGGCGGCGCATCCGCAGCGAGAGCACGTCGGCCATCGTGTAGCGCCCGCAGTTGCGGACGAGTTCGGCCACCAGCATCAGCACGATCAGCCAGGCCACCAGGAAGCCGATGGTGTAGAGCAGCCCGTCGTAGCCGTAGAGCGCGATCAGCCCGGTGACGCCGAGGAAGGAGGCGGCGGACATGTAGTCGCCGCTGATGGCGAAACCGTTCTGCAGAGGGCTGAAGCCGCGTCCGCCCGCGTAGAAGTCCTCCGCGGCGTGACCGCGCCGCCCGGCCCAGAAGGTGATGCCGAGCGTCACCAGGACGACGAGCACGAAGAGTCCTGCGGCCATGGTCAATCCCCCCTCGGGAAGCGTGCGCTGGACTCCGGCGAGCGCCGCGGCGCGGACGGCGCCATCACCGGAGTCGGTCCTGGGTCTCCCAGCGCAGGCCGAGCGCGGCACGGTCGCGGTGGTCGCGCGCGTGGCGGGCGTAGAGCCAGGTGAGCAGGAAGGTGCTGGCGAACTGGAGCAGACCGAGCAACCAGGCGGTGTTCAAGGGCCCGGCGATCGGACGGGCCATCAACTGCGGCGCGGTGACGGCCAGCACCACGTAGAGCAGGTACCAGAGCAGGAAGGCGGCGGTGGCAGGGAAGACGAAGCGCCGGTACCGGGTGCGGATCTCCCGGAACTCCGGGCTGTCGTGGACGGCACGGTAGATCCCGGCGGCGTCGAGTGCCGACTCGGCTTCGGAGTCGGCTTCGGAGTCCGCTCCGGGGTCGGCGCCAGGGGCCGGCTCGTGGTCTGTTTCGGAACCGGACCGATACTCCTGCACCCGGTCCTGCTCGGGTTTCCGCGTCTGCTGCCTGGCGCGGGAGGCTGGCGGCGCGGACCACCAGTCGAACGAATCCGCCGGCTCGGTGGATTCCGTCTGCGCTTGATCGGCTAGTTCTTGAGGACTCACGCCACAAGAATGGGGAGCGCAGAAGACCAACATGGTCCGGTGTACGGACGTTCACTCCATTAGGTGATGGAGTCCGTGTTTGTACGCGTACCCGACCGCCTGTGCACGATCCCTGACGCCGGTCTTGGCGAAGAGATTGTTGATATGGGTTTTCACCGTGGCCATGCTGACGAACAGTCGCTCGGCGATCTCGGCATTCGACAGCCCGGCCGCGATCAGACCCAACACCTCCGCCTCCCGCCCCGTCAGCCCGTCCGGCAGGACAGCGGGCGGCTGCGGCTGCGCCGCCTTCGGGTCCGCCGTCGGCGCGGCAGGCTGCGGCGGGGTCGGCTCGGGCGTCGCGAGGCGTTCCAGCAGGCGGGCCTGCACCTGGGGCGAGAGGCCGGCCGCGCCGGAGCGGACGTCCTGGATGGCGCGGGCGATCTCCTCGCTGCCCGCGTCCTTGGTCAGGTAGCCGCGCGCACCTGCCTGGAGGGCCGGGAACAGGGAGTCGTCGTCCGCGTAGGTGGTGAGGATGATCACGGCCGTCCCGGGATGCTCCGCCCGGATCCGGCGGGTCGCCTCGACCCCGTCGCAGCGCGGCATCCTGAGGTCCATGAGGACCACCTCCGGGCTGTGCCGCGCGACGAGGGCGACGGCCTCCTCGCCGTCCGCCGCGGCGGCCACGACCTCGATGCCGGGCAGCAGGCTCAGCAGCATCACGATGCCCTCGCGCACCACCTGCTGGTCGTCCGCGACCACCACCCGAACCGGCTGACTCTCCACCCGAGTCATCGTAATCCGCGAACTGATCAACAGGGGACGCGCAACAGCACCCTGAACCCCTCGGCCGTGGGGCCCGCCTCCAGGGCTCCGCCGAGCAGTTCGGCCCGCTCGCGCATCCCCAGCAGCCCCAGGCCGCTCCCCGACCCTGCGAGCTCCGCCGCCAACTCCCCCTCGGGCAGCCCGCCCCGGTTCACCACCTCGAGCTCGACCGTACCGTCGAGGTACGACAACCGGACCGTGCACTGCGCGCCGGGCGCGTGCTTGCGGACGTTGGTCAGCGCCTCCTGGGCCGTGCGCCGCACCGTCACCCCGGCCTCGGCCGTCAGCGGACGCGGCGTGCCGACCACCTCGAGTTCGGCCTCCTGAGCGTCGGCGAGCTTCGCCAGGAACTCCCCGACCGGCGTGAACTCCCCACGCAGCGCGGAGAGTGCGGCACGCGTCTCGTCGAGGCCGTCCTTGGCCATGCCCCGCGCCGCGACGATCCGCTCCCTGACCGCCTCGCGCTCGGCGCCCGCGTCGAGCATGAGGCGGGCCGCCTCCAGATGCACCAGTTGGGCGGAGAGGCTGTGGGCCAGCACGTCGTGGATCTCGCGCGCGATCCTGGCCCGTTCGGCGAGGGCGGCGGACTCCGCCTCGGCGGTGCGCAGCGCACGCTCCTGCACCAGCGCGCGCTGGGTCTGCGCCCGCGACTCCCAGTCGAGCCGGGTGACGTAGCCGAGGACGCCGAGACCGAGAATGCTCAGCAGGTTCTCCCAGTGCCCGATGCTGGGCGGGCTGACGATCAGGAAGACGACGGCGCCCAGCAGCGTGGCGGGGGCGGCGACGACGAGCGGCAGCGTCTGGACCGACCGGACCGCGATCAGGCACATCAGCACAAGTCCGATGACCGGCGCGTGGTTCAGGGCGGCGAGGATCGCCATCACGTAGACCAGGCCGAGCCAGGTGAGGCTGCGCGGCAGGCTCATCCGCGGCGCGGAGCTCATGAAGCCCCAGAAGGCCAGCAGGCCGACGACGGTGACCAGCAGCGCGACCATGACCTGGGGCATCGTCAGCCCGTGGCCGGCGAAGGTGATCCACACTGCCGCGCCCAGGCCCGCCACCCGGGCGATCAGGCCCACCCAGCGGCGACCCGCGGCGAGGCCGTCCCTGGAGAGAGCCTCCGGGGACGGCCAGTCGGTCCAGCTTTCCACGTGGGGTCGTCCGTCTCTTTCTGCGCCCGGCGCCCGGCTCAGAGTGCGCGGGCAGGGCTACCGTACGCCGGGGCGAACTCGCGGGCCCGCCAGGTCACCACCGCGCCGCGGACCAGCAGCAGGGCGGCCAGGGCCAGCAGCAGCCCGGACTGACCCTGCGCGATGCCGAACGAGGCCGCGGCGGCGTAGAGGGCGATCCTGACGATCATCATGCCGATCCAGGCGAAGAAGCTGGCCCTGGTGCCCTTGGACCAGATCCGGCCGTCCTCGCCCTGCCAGATCCGGGTGGTGAAGCCCCAGACGGCGCCGAGGCCGATCTCCAGGACGACGCCGACGATCAGGAAGGCCACGGAGAGTGCCTGGTGCTTCGGGTCGAGCAGGTGCGGATCGCGCAGCGCAAGGAAGGCGAGCACGGCCGGGACGAGCAGCAGTCGGCGCGTGTTGTTGCTGAGCTGCCGGGCCTGGAACTGGCGGACCAGCACGTAGGCGACCACCGCGATGATCACTACTGCATTGGCGACGGCGGGCATCTGAATCACTCCTGCTTCGGCTTCTCCGACCGTCCGCGGGGGCTCCCGCCGACATCTTCGACGGTAGGGACCGGCCGGCTTCCGGGCCTCGGAGCAGGGATGGAGAAGGGGGTGGAGAGGCGGTGCCGCTCGCCTCTCCACCCCCGGGTGGAGCTCGCCCGGGCCGGAGCCCGGCCCCGTCGCCCGCTACGCGTCGATGCGCGAGCGGTCGAGCAGCGCGGCGGAGTCCACGATGAACTCCTTGCGCGGCGCGACGTCGTTGCCCATGAGCAGGTCGAAGGTGCGCTCGGCCGCCTCCAGGTTGCCCAGGTTGATCCGGCGCAGGATGCGGTGGCGCGGGTCCATGGTGGTCTCGGCCAGCTGGTCGGCGTCCATCTCGCCCAGGCCCTTGTACCGCTGGACCGGCTCCTTCCAGCGCTGGCCCTTGCGCTGGAGTTCGAGCAGCGTGTTGCGCAGCTCGTTGTCCGAGTAGGTGTAGACGTACTTGTCCTGGCCCTTGCGCGGGTTGGTGAGCTCGATCCGGTGCAGCGGGGGGACGGCCGCGAAGACCCGGCCGGCCTCGACCATGGGTCGCATGTAGCGCTGGAACAGGGTCAGCAGCAGCGTGCGGATGTGGGAGCCGTCGACGTCGGCGTCCGCCATCATGATCACGCGGCCGTAGCGGGCCTGGTCGATGTCGAAGGTGCGGCCCGAGCCGGCCCCTATGACCTGGATGATCGCCGCGCACTCGGCGTTCTTCAGCATGTCCGAGACGGACGCCTTCTGGACGTTGAGGATCTTGCCGCGGATCGGCAGCAGGGCCTGGAACTCGGAGTTGCGCGCGACCTTGGCCGTGCCGAGGGCCGAGTCTCCCTCGACGATGAACAGCTCGCTGCGCTCCACGTCGTCGCTGCGGCAGTCGGCGAGCTTGGCGGGCAGGGAGGAGGTCTCCAGCGCGGTCTTCCTGCGCTGCGCGTCCTTGTGCTGACGGGCGGCGACGCGGGTGCGGGCGGCCGAGACGATCTTGTCCATCACGGTGCGGGCCTGCGCCTTGGCGTCCCGCTTGGACGAGGTCAGGAAGTCCTTGAGCTCCTTGGCGACCACGGCCGCCACGATCCGCTGGGCCGCGGAGGTGCCGAGCACCTCCTTGGTCTGCCCCTCGAACTGCGGCTCGGCCAGCCGGACGGTGACCACGGCGGTGAGCCCTTCGAGGGCGTCGTCCTTGGTGATGTCGTCCTCGGCGACGCGCAGCAGCTTGGCCCCGCGCAGGGCCTCGTTGACCGTCTTGGCCAGGGACTTCTCGAATCCGCTGACGTGGGTGCCGCCCTTGGGCGTGGCGATGATGTTGACGAAGGAGCGGACGGTGGTGTCGTAGCCGGTGCCCCAGCGCAGGGCGATGTCCACGCCGAGGTCGCGGACGACCTCGGTGGGGGTCATGTGGCCGAGCTCGTCCAGGACCGGCACCGTCTCCTTGAAGGTGCCCTGCCCGGTCAGGCGCAGGATGTCGCAGACCGGCCTGTCCGGGGCCAGGAACTCGCAGAACTCCGTGATGCCGCCGTCGAAGCGGAAGACCTGCTCGTCCACGGGGGCGCCGTCCACCGCCCGGTCGTCGCGGACGACGATGGTGAGGCCGGGCACCAGGAAGGCGGTCTGGCGGGCGCGGTTGTGCAGGTTCTCCAGGGAGAGCTTGGCGTCCTTGAGGAAGATCTGGCGGTCGGCCCAGTAGCGGATCCTGGTGCCGGTCTTGCCGCGCGGCGCCTTCCTCGCCTTGGTCATGCCGTTCGCCGGGGCGAAGTCGGCGTCCGGGCCGTCCCCCTTGAAGGCGCCCGGCGTTCCGCGGCGGAAGCTCATCGCGTGGACGTGGCCGCTGCGGTCGACCTCGACGTCGAGCCGGGCGGAGAGGGCGTTGACCACGGAGGCGCCGACGCCGTGGAGGCCACCGGAGGCGGCGTAGGACCCGCCGCCGAACTTGCCGCCGGCGTGCAGCTTGGTCATGACGACCTCGACGCCGGAGAGGCCGGTCTTGGGCTCGACGTCGACCGGGATGCCACGGCCGTTGTCCCTGACCTCGACCGAGCCGTCGGCGTGCAGCAGCACGTCGATGTGGTCGCAGAAGCCTGCGAGGGCCTCGTCGACGGCGTTGTCGATGATCTCCCAGAGGCAGTGCATCAGGCCCCGGCTGTCGGTGGAGCCGATGTACATACCCGGGCGCTTGCGCACCGCCTCCAGGCCCTCAAGGACGAGGAGGTGCCGCGCGGTGTAGTTGGACCCGTCCTTCGGGGCGCTGGCGGGCACGGTCGGTTCGGCGGTCACGCGCGTGATGCTCCTCTGCTGCTCTCTTGCTTCTGCTGCTTCTTCGCTTTTTCGGCTGCTTCGACTTCTGCTTGCTGCGAACAAGAGCCCCTTCCCTGGCTTCGAGCCGGGGGGCCAAGGCACCATGGCAGGAATGCTGCCGGGATGCAGGCTACCGGTGCGTGGGCTGGGGCTATTGCTTCCACCAAGTTGTGGCTTATGCTACGCGCACCTCGCACGGACGTTCGATAACACGTTCGAGTGATGCAAAGGTCACCACGGCGGCAGGCATGAACCGTTCGCGCTCCGGGCACGTCCTCCACTACAACAACGCACCACAGATCCACCGCACCGAAGACAGCATCGACACCAAGACCGCCGTCTCCATCCACCGAAGCCCCGGAACCACCGCTCAAAAACAAAAGCCGAGCGGGAACGAAAACAGCCTGGTTGGATGTTGACCCTGGTAAGACAGCTCGTCGAGCTAGAGAAGAGGCGACGTGACTACTAACGTTCTCACCCCCGCGACCCCGCTGACCGCTGCCGACCGCTGCGACCGCTGCGGCGCCCAGGCGTACCTCCGCGTCGTGCTCGCGTCCGGTGGAGAGCTGCTCTTCTGCGCTCACCACGGCCGCAAGTTCGAGCCTGAGCTGAAGAAGATCGCCGCCGAGATACAGGACGAGAGCGGCCGCCTGACGGCCACCACCTCCGCCTCGGCCGAGCCGGACGAGCGCTGAGCGCCGAGCCCTTGGGCAATGTCGGCGCGCTGGTGATGACGACGAGCTGAACAGAGCTGTCAGAAGCAGTGGGCGGTGGACCGAGAGGTCCACCGCCCACTGCCGTGTCGTCCGCCGGGCCGGTCGTCTGCCCGCCCTGTCGCGCATCTCACATCCGGGTCGAGCCGGGCTCCAGGGCGGCTCGCGTCAGAGCTGTCCCGTGCTCGTGCCGTCTCGTGTCAGAGCCGTCTCGCCTCAGAGCCGTCTCGCCTCAGAGCTGGCCGCGCACCGCGTCGACCATCGCCGAGAGGCGGGTGTAGACGCCGGGATGCCCGGGCTCCGCACAGCCGGTGCCCCAGGAGACGATGCCGACCAGCTTGCCGGCCACCACCAACGGGCCGCCGCTGTCCCCCTGGCAGGCGTCCCGACCGCCCAGGGTCTGCCGGCCGGCGCAGACCATGGCCCGCGGGTCGAAGGTTCCGTCGGAGCCGGAGTGGTAGTCGGCGGCGCAGGTGGTGTCCGCGATCATCGGCAGCTGCACCCGGTGCAGCGTCGAGGGGTAGGACCCGTTGCCGGTCAGATCCCCCCAGCCGAAGACCGTCGCGGTGGTTCCCGCCGCGTAGGGCGCGCCGGCTCCCCGCGCGACCATCGGCAGCACCCGGTGCGGATCCTGCGGGACGGCCAGTGTGAGCACCGCCACGTCCCACATGTTGGTGGACATGTCGTAGTCCGGATCCACCCAGGTGGAGACGACCGGCACCTCCTCGCCCGCGTCGGTGGTGAGATCGGTCCGGCCGACGATCACCTTGAGATCCGGCCGGTCCACCCGCTGCAGCGTCGACTCGTCGTACAGGCAGTGCGCCGCCGTCACCACCTTGGTCGGGCTGATCAGGGTGCCGCCGCAGAACTGCCCGGAGCGGGTGCCTCCGTAGACGGAGCGGCTGGCGACCGCGACCATCCACGGATCGTCCCCCGTGCTCGCCCGCACGCCTCCCACGATGGCGGAGGCAGGCGTCGCGGGGACGGCCAGGGCCGTGGGCAGCGCGGCGAGCAGGACGAGCAGGGCGCGCCTCCGCCTGGGTGACCTCGTACGTGCTCCCACCGTGATCCTTCCGCCGCGCACACTCCTGTCGCGCCACAGCGTAGGCGTCCGGATACGCAACGTGCCCACCCGCCACGCGAGGTGGCCGATGGGCACATGTGCACTACGGGTGACGCCCCGGCTCGCGCCGGGGCGTCGGACCGGTCAGTCCAGGTAGTCGCGGAGCACCTGGGAGCGCGACGGGTGGCGCAGCTTCGACATGGTCTTGGACTCGATCTGGCGGATGCGCTCACGGGTGACCCCGTAGACCTTGCCGATCTCGTCCAGGGTCTTCGGCTGACCGTCGGTCAGACCGAAGCGCATGGAGACCACGCCGGCCTCGCGCTCGCTCAGGGTGTCCAGCACCGAGTGGAGCTGCTCCTGGAGCAGGGTGAAGGACACCGCGTCGGCCGGGACGACCGCCTCGGAGTCCTCGATCAGGTCACCGAACTCGCTGTCGCCGTCCTCACCGAGGGGGGTGTGCAGCGAGATGGGCTCGCGCCCGTACTTCTGGACCTCGACGACCTTCTCGGGCGTCATGTCCAGCTCCTTGGCCAACTCCTCCGGGGTGGGCTCGCGGCCCAGGTCCTGGAGCATCTGGCGCTGGACGCGGGCCAGCTTGTTGATGACCTCGACCATGTGCACCGGGATGCGGATGGTACGGGCCTGGTCCGCCATGGCGCGCGTGATCGCCTGACGGATCCACCAGGTGGCATAGGTCGAGAACTTGTAGCCCTTGGTGTAGTCGAACTTCTCGACCGCACGGATCAGACCGAGGTTGCCCTCCTGGATCAGGTCCAGGAAGAGCATGCCGCGACCGGTGTAGCGCTTGGCCAGCGAGACCACCAGGCGGAGGTTGGCCTCCAGCAGGTGGTTCTTGGCGCGGCGGCCGTCCTCGGCGATGATCTCCAGCTCGCGCTGCAGACGCGGGGCCAGCTTGTCCTCGGCTGCCAGCTTGTCCTCGGCGAAGAGACCGGCCTCGATGCGCTTGGCGAGCTCGACCTCCTGCTCGGCGTTGAGCAGCGGGACCTTACCGATCTGCTTGAGGTAGTCCTTGACCGGGTCGGCCGTGGCGCCGGCCACGGCGACCTGCTGCGCCGGAGCGTCGTCCTCGTCCTCGTCGGAGAGGACGAAGCCCTCCGACTCCTCCTCGCCCTCGGCGGGCTCGCCCTCGGCCGGAGCGGCGGCGGCCGTCTCCTCGAGCAGCTCGTCCTCGCCGGCCAGCGCCTCTTCGCCCTCGGCGCCCTCGCCCTTGCCGGGAGCAGCCTTGGCCGCGGTCTTCTTCGCGGCGGTCTTCTTGGCAGGAGCAGCCTTCTTGGCGGGAGCGGCCTTCTTGGCCACGGCCTTCTTCGCCGCCTCGGTCCCGCCGGTCACGACCGCCTCGACCGCGACCGGAGCGGCGACGGTCTCGGAGACGGAGGTGGACACCGGGGCCGCCACGGCGGCACGCGGAACAGCGGTACGGGTCGTGCTCGCGGCAGCCGCAGGGCGCGGAGCGACGGACTTGGTCGCCGTCGTCTTCGTGACAGTGCTCTTCGCCGCGACGCTCTTCCGGGGGCGCTTGGGGGCGGACGACTCCGCCGCGCTCACCATCAGCGTCACACCCTCCTCATCGAGGACCTGGTTGAGGCTGCGCATGACGTTCTTCCACTTGGTGACCGGGATCTGGTCCACCTCGAAGGCATGCCGCACGTCATCGCCGGCGATCTGCCCCTGTGCCTTACCCCGCTCAATGAGCGCCATCAGAGCGGCGGACTCGGAGATCTCAGGTGGGAGGGAACGGGATGTGCTGGCCGACACGAACAACCTCTCGGACGTGAGTGGACAGAAGGCCGGCCGCGAAGGCGGCCCTCTGGAAACTTCAGTGCTGTGGTACTGGCTGGAGCTGGCGGAACCGACCGAATCAGTCACCGCCCTGGTACACATCGCTCCGCGCGGCAAAGTGTTACGCCCCACTTACGTGGTGCAGGTCACAATGCCCGGCTGGTTGCCGTTGTTGAGGTGTACCCCGTTCAACGATGCCAGATGGTCCGTCATTCCGAGTGTCGCCTGAATCGCTCAGCGCTCGGGCCCGTTCCCGGAAGCCGGGGGCCCGCAGAGACAGGGAAGGCCGCCACCCTCAAGATCACGACGGGTGGCGGCCGGGCGGGGGTACCGCGGGGCGTTCAGTGCTCGCGGGGGCCGGGGACGAGCGGGTCGACCTCCGGGTGGACGGTGAGCAGCGCCCGCATCGCCGACTCGGCCGCGGTGCCGTCCCCCGTCGCGAGCGCGTCCACCAGCCGGACGTGCAGCCCGACGGAGGGCTCGGACGGGCGGTCGCAGGCGGTGACCGGTCCGCCGGAGACGTGCAGCGCCGAGCCGACGATCCCGGCCAGGTGCTCCAGCATCTTGTTGCCGGCCATCTCCATCAGCACCGCGTGGAACTCGGCGTCCGCGCGACCGTAGGTGAGCGCGTCGCCCTGGGCCGCGGCGTGGCCCATGATCTCGGTCATGTCGTGCAGGCGCTGCTGGACCTCGTCCCGGCCGTGTCCGGCGGCGAGCCTGGCGGCCAGCGGCTCGATCGCCCAGCGCAGCTCGAACAGCTCGCGGCGCTGGTCCTCGCGCTGGGGGCCGAAGGCGCGCCACTCGATGATGTCCGGGTCGAGGAGGTTCCAGTCGGCGACGGGGCGGACCCGCGTCCCGACGTTCGGGCGCGCGCTGACGAGGCCCTTGGCCTCCAGCACGCGCAGCGACTCGCGCACGACCGTGCGGGAGACCTCGAAGCGCTGCCCGATCTCCTCGGGAACGAGCGGGCGGTCGGCGCCGAGGTCACCGGAAACGATCATCTGGCCGAGCTGCTGGACCAGCTGTCCGTGCAGGCCGCGGCCGCGACTGCCGGCGGCCCGCCGTCCGGGGCGGCCGAGCTCGGGGTCGGTCTCCCAGTGCAGCGCGGGGCCGGGCGCGGGATGAGGCGTGCCGTGGGACGCGGCGTGTGGTGCAGCGACGGAGAAACGGTCCAGCTGAGTGGACGTCATCTGGGCGGGGGGCATCGTGGGGTGCGCAACGGTACTCACGTCTCCTTTGTCGGCGATGCGACGCGCGCGCTTGAGGAATTTCGTGAAAAGCACACGAAAGGGTGATCGCCCATTGCTACACAATTGACGCCATATCGGGTGATATCGCCTACTTCTCGCTGTGCGTTGTCCCCTGTGCCCCGGCGCTGGCGCTGGACGCCGACGGCGGTCTCGGTCGGCGAGGGAGCGTCGGGCGGAGTCCGTGGCCGTCGGCCGGGCCGTGGTCGGCGGGCGGCGGGTGTTGGCGGAATCGGCGGTGTTGGCGGGGTGTGAGTCGCAGCCAGGGTGCCGCGAGGCCAGGAAGCCGGGGCGCGCAGCTGCGGCGACGGTGGCCTCGGAGCAAGGCTGTCAGAGCGCGCTGCGGCGCGGAAGCAGCAGCAGGTAGGCGAGGAGAAGCAGCCCCACCGGGGCGGCCACGGCGACCGCGAGCCCCGCCTCGGACACCACGGTGCCGCTGTGGAGACCCGAGAGCGCCCCGTAGAGCCACGCGTGCGTGGCGTCGACCGGGAAGAGCTCGTGGCGGCGAAGCGCACCCAGGCCGCCTGACTGGAGGGCCCCACGGTCGAGCAACGCCACCGCCATCGGTTCCGCCAGGATCGGCACGGTGATCAGCAGCAGCACCCCGGCAGCCGCACTGCGCAGCAGGGCGGCGCCGAGCAGTCCGATCCAGCCGCCGGCGACCACGAGCGCGAGATAACCGCCGAGCGCGGTCGGCAGCCGCCCGTGCCGGGCCGCCGCCTCGAGCGGAGCGGCGGCCGCGTGGTTCCCAAGGTGCAGCAGCAGACCGTCGACCGCGAGCGTGCCCACCCCGAGAAGGGCTGCGAAGAGCCCGACGACGAGCAGCTTCGCCAGGATCAACCCGAGCCTGCGCCGCAACGGCCGCGGCAGCGCGCCGGGGGCCGGGTAGCGAAACTCGTGTCCGGCCGACAGCGCGCCGATCACCCCGGCCCCGAGCGCCGCCACCGGCAGGGGCAGCAGCGGGAGCCCCGCGGTGAGCACCTGCACCGGGTCGACGGCCGATCCGTTGGCGGCGAGGGCGGGCCGACGCAGCGTCAACTCCGCCACGGCCGCGCTCACCGGCAGCACGAGGGCGGGGACCAGCCAGGTGGAGCGCACGCCGGTGAGACGCCGTCGCTCGTAGGTCAGTGCGTGCACGGGTCGTGGCTCACTCTCGTCTCAGCGCTTCGTGTCGGCCGTCGGGGGCCGACCGTTGCTTGCCTCGGGCAGGGCAGTCGGGTGGGGGCAGTCGGATCCGGCCCGCGGCAGGGCGTCGCGGGTCCGTGGGCGCCGGATTGTCCTCGCGGCGCGCGCGGGGCGTGTTCGCGTGGCGGGGTTCGCCGGGCCGCGTGCGCAGGGCAGGACCCACGGGGCGGGGCGGGCGGGCCGGCTCGCACCAGGGAGGTCGTCAGCTGGCGCCGTCGGCAGGATCGTCACGGAACAGGGGCTCACTCACCCGGGTGTCACGGCGCGCCTGACCGACCGCCACCGACGGCGCGGCAGACCCACCGACCTCGGCACGGGCGGCGGGCGACTCGGCGGGCTCGGCGGAGACGACCATCCGAGTCGTGATCGTCTCGCCGGGGCCGAGCGAGACCGTCGCACGGGCGGAAGTCGGCTCGGTTGCCTCCGCTCCCGTGTCGCCCTCGGGGAGGGCGTCGGACCCGGCGGTCGGCGGGATCTGCGCGCCGACGGAGGGGGGCGGAGACGTGGAGGGCTGGGGCGGGACCGGAGCGTGTTCCACGACATGGTCCGCCAGCTCGTGCAGCAGGATGCCGTGGCGGAAGGCCAGTTCGCCGACCTCGGTCCGGGCCATGCCCTCGACGGAGATCACGTTGCCGCCCTCGCGCCGCACGGTGGCACCCGCCGCCGCCAGCACGTCAGCGAGCCTTGCGACCTGGGGACCGCGTACGGAGACCTCGTCACGCAGCCGCGTCCGGCGGAACTCCTCGACGGGCTGGTCCGCGAGCAGCCGCCCGAGTTCGAGCGTGACCACGCGGTCGGCGAGCACCGCCGCCTCCTGCGGGCTGCGCAGGGTGACCAGGACTGCCCCGCCTCCGGCCGCGAAGGCGCGGAGAAAGGCGTGGAACCATTCCACGTTCTTCGGCGAGAGCCCTTCGGTGGGCTCGTCGAGGACCAGCGTGCACGGATCGCCGAGGAGTGCCTGGGCGAGTTGCAGGCGCCTGGTCATGCCGGGCGAGTAGGTCCGCAGCCGATGTTCGGCGGCCGGTCCGAGGCGCGTCTGCTCGAGGAGTTGGTCAGCGCGCCGTGCCGGGACCCCGGCTGCGGCCGCCATCATCCGCAGGTGCGCACGGGCCCTGCGGCCGGGATGCCCGGCGGGCCGGCCGGCGTCGCCGAGAACCACGCCCACCTCGCGCTCGGGGTGGGCCAGCCGCTTGTAGGGGCGGCCGTGGAAAAGAGCCGTGCCCTGGCCCTGCTCGATGCCGAGGGCCAGCCGGAGCGCGGTGCTCCGGCCCGATCCCTCGGGGCCGAGGAGTGCGGTGACCTGACCCGGACGGGCGTCGAAGGACAGGTCCAGCAGGGTCGGCCGACTCCCGCGCCGCGCGTTCCTCGTCAGCCCGATCGCCTGGAAGGGCTGGTAGGTCTGCTGGAGCCGGCGCCCCGAGGAGCCGTCCTCGGACTGCCGCTGGGCGGACTGCCACTGGGCGGGCTGGGGCTGAGCCACTGCATGGGGCTGGGTCTGGACAGACTGAGCCACGGTCGGACACCTCCGCGCTGGTCACCCCCCAACGCCAGCACGATAGACCGACATGGTTACTTTGCGTGGGATTGACTTGTACAGCGCGTAGGAGTCGCCTCGACGGCCGCCCCGGATCAGGCGCCCGACGAGGCACCCGGGTCAGTCGCCGGAATCAGGCGTCCGGACGCAGCATCGGCGGGTTGAGCACGGTGGCTCCCCCGGCGCGGAAGAGCTGGGCCGGGCGCCCGCCCTGGCGGGTGGTGGTGCCGCCCGCGGGCACCAGGAATCCGGGCGTGCCGGTCACCTTGCGGTGGAAGTTGCGGGGGTCCAGCTGAACACCCCAGACCGACTCGTAGACCCGCCTGAGCTCGCCGACGGTGAACTCCTCGGGACAGAAGGCCGTGGCGAGCGCGGAGTACTCGATCTTCGACCGGGCCCGCTCCACGCCCTCCCCGAGGATCGCGCTGTGGTCGAAGGCGAGCAGCAGTCCGTCGTCGCCCTTGCCGCGGCCGAGGAGTTCCTCGACCGGGGCCCACCGCGCGCTGCGCACGTCGCCGCCGGGGCGGGGGGTGGGCAGATCCGGCGCCAGGGCCAGATAGGCCACGCTGACCACGCGCATGCGCGGGTCACGCTGCGGGTCTCCGTAGGTGGCGAGCTGCTCGAGGTGGGCGCCGACCCCGGGGCCCTGGCCGGGGGCGCCGTGCGTGCGGAGCCCGGTCTCCTCGGCGAGCTCTCTGGCCGCCGCCTCCACCAGCCCCTCGTCGGGGCGCACGAAGCCACCGGGCAGCGCCCAGAAGCCCTGGAAGGGAGGCTCCCCCCGGCGCACCATCAGCGCGCACAGGGCATGGTCGCGCACGGTCAGGACCACCAGGTCCACGGTGACCGCGAAAGGGGGAAAGGCCGACGGATCGTAACGCGACATGCGCGCATCATAGTCGTCTCTGTGACGATAAACAGTGGGGCCTCAGTCGGTCGATCGGCCCAGGCAGCGGGGAAACGGGCCACGCCTGCGGCGTCGGGCCCCCCGCTGCCGAGCCGCGCGCTCGGCTCGCAGCGTGGCGCAGAGTGAATCCGGCACCGCACCGCAGTTGATCGCCTCGTAGAGCAACCCCGCGAAGGTGTACCCCGGATCGAGGGCCAGGGCTCGGCCGAGGGCGACCCTGGCGGTGACCGTGTCACCCGTCACCCAGGCCGTCCAGCCGAGCAGGGACAGCGGGGCGGCGGCGTGTTCGGCGAACGGCCCGACGCATCGTCGGGCGAGGTAGCGCCAGAGCCGGGAGGCGTGCGCGACGTCAGGAGGATCCAGCCATTCGGCGGCGCGGTCACGGGCCAGGCGGTCCTGCAGGCCGAGCACGATCCTGGCGGCGTCGTGGTCGTCCAGTTCGTCCTCGTCGCGGCGGAAGCGGGCGACCGCCGCGTCCACCAGTGCGGCGGTCGCCTCGCGCAGGCGCTCCCTGCCTCCGGTGCGGCCGAGTTCGGCGGCGACGGAGGGCATCTCCCGCTCGAAGGCGTGGAGCAGCGGCAGGGCGGACTCGGCCGGCAGTGGCTCCAGCTCCCGGTGGAGGTCCCGCAGGCTGCCCCGGACGTGGATGCCCGCGAAGGCCGCCGCGGCGGCGACCGGAGAGGTGCTGCCGGGCACCCGGACGAGCGCTCCGTCCGCGGGACAGCACTCCGGATCCGAGCAGCTGTACGAGTACCAGCGCCCGTCGGAGAGGCACAGCGACTCGTGGACGGGCACGCCCGCGGCCACGAACCGCTCGGCCAGCAGTGTCGCGAGCGGCCGGAGGCGTTCGGCCACCGCCCGGGGGCTTTCCCCGGGCTCCGGATCCCGGCAGAGGTAGAGGATCACCGCGTCGGGGGACCTGTCCCGCTGCTCCGACAGGGCGAGCAGGAAGCCGACCACCTCGTCCGACGCCGCGGCCCAGGCCGCGGGCGCGGGGATGTCGATCCTGACCGAGCCGCCCTGGCGGCGGCGCGGGCCCTGCAGGCCGAGCGCGACCACGCTGTCGCTCGGGTAGAAACCGAGCAGGTAGGGCAGCGCCTCGGCCATGTCGGCCGGGGTCTTCATCCGGACGACGGGACGCTCGAAGGCGGAGAACGTCCCCGAGGCCGCGGACGCCCCGGAGGACGACGAGGGGGACGACGGGCTTGGGCTGTGCTCGTTCATGGGCCGAGCGTGCCCCGCCGGATCGAGCCGCGCGACGAACCGCTCAGAGCCTGTGGACAACAGGGGGCTGTGGAAAATCTCCTCACTCGAACGAGTGAGAAGCGGAGCGAAGAATCGTTTCTCCACAGGTCCGGCGAGGCGAGTTGGCGCTTTGTCGGTGCGGCCGACTATCAATGACGGCATGGACAAGACCCAGACCCCCGATCGCGCCGCCGTGCGTGAACAGGCCGACGCCGTGCTGCGGCTCCTCGCCGGCGGCGACGCCCGCCTGCGGGAGGACCAGTGGCTCGCCATCGAGGCCCTGGTGGTCGACAAGCGCCGGGCGCTGGTCGTGCAGCGCACCGGGTGGGGCAAGTCCGCCGTCTACTTCGTCGCCACGGCCCTGTTGCGGGCCTCAGGTGCCGGGCCGACGGTCATCGTGTCCCCGCTGCTCGCCCTGATGCGGAACCAGGTCGAGTCGGCGGCCAGGGCGGGCATCGCCGCCCGCACGATCAACTCCTCCAACACCGAGGATTGGGAGTCGATCCAGGCCGAGATCACGGCCGGCACGGTCGACGTCCTGCTGGTCAGCCCGGAGCGGCTGAACAACCCGGATTTCCGGGACGAGGTGCTGCCCAGTCTCGCCGCGGCCACCGGCCTGCTCGTCGTCGACGAGGCACACTGCATCTCCGACTGGGGGCACGACTTCCGCCCCGACTACCGCCGGCTGCGCACCATGCTGGCCGAGCTCCCCACCGGGGTTCCGGTCCTGGCCACGACGGCCACCGCGAACGCCCGGGTCACCGCCGACGTCGCCGAGCAGCTCGGCACCCACGCCGGCGCCCGCACCGCGAGCGGCGAGGCGCTGGTGCTGCGCGGCCCGTTGGACCGCGAGAGCCTCGGCCTGGGTGTGCTCCAGCTGGGCGATCCCGCCCACCGCCTGGCCTGGCTCGCGGACCGGCTGGACGAACTCCCCGGCTCAGGGATCATCTACACCCTCACGGTCGCGGCGGCGGACGAGGTCGCCTCCTTCCTGCGGCAGCGCGGGCACGCCGTGGCCTCCTACTCCGGGCGCACCGAGGACGCCGAGCGGCAGTCCGCCGAGGCGGATCTGCTCGCCAACCGGGTGAAGGCCCTGGTCGCCACCTCGGCCCTGGGCATGGGCTTCGACAAGCCCGACCTGGGCTTCGTGGTCCACCTCGGCTCCCCCAACTCCCCGATCGCCTACTACCAGCAGGTGGGCCGGGCCGGACGCGGGATCAAGCACGCCGAGGTACTGCTGCTCCCGGGCGCCGAGGACGCCGCGATCTGGCGGTACTTCGCCTCTCTCGCCTTCCCCGGCGAGGATCAGGTGCGCACCACGCTCGGCGCCCTGGCGGCGCACACCACCCCCGACGGGGCTCCGCTGCCCCTCTCCACCCCGGCCCTGGAGGCCCGGGTCGATCTGCGACGCAACCGCCTGGAGACCATGCTCAAGGTCCTCGACGTCGACGGTGCGGTGCGCCGCGTCAAGGGCGGCTGGGTGGCCACCGGGCAGCCCTGGTCCTACGAGGCCGACCGCTACGCCCGGGTCGCCGAGGCGAGGGCCGGGGAGCAGCAGGCCATGCTCGACTACGCCGCCACCGGTTCCTGCCGGATGGAGTTCCTGCGCCGCCAGCTCGACGACGACCAGGCGACTCCCTGCGGCCGCTGCGACAACTGCACCGGCAGCCGTCTGCCGACCGAGGTCTCGGCCGAGACGCTGGCGGCCGCTCGCGCCGCGCTCGGTCGGCCGGGCGTCGAGGTCGAGCCCCGCAGGATGTGGCCGACGGGCCTGCCCGCCATCGGGATCGACCTGAAGGGCCGTATCCCCCCGGGCGAGCAGGCGGCCACCGGCCGGGCGCTGGGGCGGCTCTCCGACATCGGCTGGGGCACGCGGCTGCGACCGCTGCTCGCCCCCGACGCCCCCGACACGCCGGTTCCCGCCCCGGTGTTGGACGCCGTCGTCACTCTTTTGGCCGACTGGTCGCGCGGGCCTTCAGCCTGGGAGCAGCGCCCCGTCGCCGTGGTCTCGATCGCCTCGAGGACCAGGCCCGAGCTGGTGGGCAGTCTGGCGGCCGGCATCGCACGGATCGGTCGGCTGCCGCTGCTCGGCCAGGTCGGCTACGCGGCGGGGGCGGACCGCGCGCGGGGCGGGCGCGGCAACAGCGCCCAGCGGCTCAGGCAGCTCCACGGCACGCTGACGGTCCCGGACGAGCTCGCCGCCGCCTTGGCGGATCTGGGCGGCGGCCCGGTCCTGCTGGTGGACGACTACGCCGACAGCGGTTGGACTCTCGCGGTCGCCGCGCGGCTGCTGCGCCGGGCCGGCGCATCAGGCGTGTTGCCCCTGGTTCTGGCCCAGTCCGCCTGAGCGCCGGTGGAGGGACGGCAGGGTTCCGCTGGGCCGGTCGGCTGAGCGCCCCGGCCGAACGGACCAGCACGAACAGCCCGCTCGGGGGACTTATCTGTCGGAATGCCAGAAGCGGTGACACTTCCGGCAGGATCACCGTTGCCGCATGGTGCGCGGGACGTGAGAATTGGCAGGTATCCCAGCCGGACGACGTCCGTGGCTGGTGGTGCGAGATGCCCACGCATGGGCACGGGGAAGGAGGATCTTGAGCATCAGCCATCCCGCCGAGTTGCCTTCGGGCTCGTACTCCTCGGCCGTCGCTCGTTCGCTCGACTCCGCCGACTGGGCGGCGGCCGGGCTCCCGGTCCTGTCGGACCCCCGGTCCGTGGTCGAGGACCTGCACCGGATCCACCTGCCACAGCCGGGAGCCACCGTACTGGGTGTGCTCACCGCCGAGGACAGGGTCGTCGCGGGCGCTTCGTTCGCGGTGCCGGACCGGATCAGCGACGGATGGCATCTGCGCAACATCCTTCTGGCCCACCTGCGTCACACCGTCCCGCACGGCCTGCGCCGCCGGTCGCCGCTGCACAGTGTGGTGCTGCTCCAGTGCCGTCACGAGCCGGCGGGCTGGACCGACCAGGACGGGGCGTGGATGTGGGCCCTGCGTGACGCCGCCGTGCTGCACGGCCTGCGCTGCGGCGACTACATCACCATGACCGACGGCGGCTGGTCGGTGCTCGGCGGCAGCCGGAACGGCCACACCCCGCACGCCGGCTCCTGGGTCCAGCGAATCGTCAGCACCGTCAGCGAACTGCCGAGCCGCGAAGCCGGTGCGGCACAGGCGCCCATGGTCGAGGCGATCCGTCCACGGCTGGCGCTCATGCCGGCCGAAGCGGTCCCCCGCGCAGCGGCGCACTGAAGGCACCGACGGCCGACGGATCGACAGCCGACGTCGCACCGAACCACCACGGGGTGCCGGCTCCGGACGGCCCGGACGGCAGCCCGGCCGGACCGCCGACGACACTGCCCCGGTGCCGGTCCGGCGCTAACCCTGACGCGGGGCGGGCAGCGGGGTGTCGCCGCAGACGATCAACAGCGAGGTGGCCCGTCCGAGAGAAGCGGCCAGGGCGTCCTGGACCGCACCGGTGTCGCCGCCGTTGACGGCCAGCACCACGACCTCCCGACGGACCGGGCGGCAGTCGCCGACGGTCGCGTAGAAGACGTCGTCCGCCGCGTCCAGCTGCGCCCAGTAGCGCTCGGCGCCGAAGGACTGCTCGTGGATCTGCCACGGGTGGGCGGCGGCGGTGGTCAGCACCAGGATCTGGCCCGGCGCACGCCCGGCGTCCAGCAACAGGTCGACGGCCTCGTCGGCGCGCTCGATCGCGGCCTCGGGGGCGGTCGGCAGCAACTGGAGCTCGGGAAGGGTCGGCTCAGCCGCGGCCCGGCGCGGCGCGGGGCCGGGCTTCGGGATACGGGCGGGCCCGGCCGGAGGACCGGGCACCGGGCGCCGCGCCGGGGGTCCCGGCCGGGGCACGGGACGCGGGGCGGCAGCCACGCTAGAGGGTGAGGGCACTACGTTCGCGGCGGTGCGGGCTACAGGGTCCGTCTCGTCGGTGGATGGAACGCCCTGGCCCGAGTCGGTCTTGTGGATCTCCAGCTCCTCGGCACGATTTCCGGCGGCGCACCGGATGGCGTCGCACAGCGCACCAGAGCTTACTCGGTGCCTGTGAGCAGCCGATAGGGGGGCTCACTCGGCGGCGCGGCCGACGACCGAACAGTCATCCAGAGCCCCTCCCGATGCCGCCCCGGCGTTGCCGCCAGGTCATCTTTCCGGCTCTCCCGACGCAGTTGCGCCGGGAATTGACGGAGCATCATTCCAGCGGGCGAGCCGACGCCCTCAGAAGCCCAGGGCGAGCTGCTCCCCCTGATCGGCCGGCGCCTCGCGATAGGTCCGCAGGTGCCGCCACTTCGGCAGCTCGTCGAGGTAGGCCCACGAGAGCCGGTGCTGCTCGGTCGGACCGAGGCGCTCCAGAGCGGCGCGGTGGACCGGCGAGGGGTATCCGGCGTTGTCGGCGAAGGCGAAGTCCGGATAGGACTCCCCCATCTCGGCCATCATCGCGTCCCGGCGGACCTTCGCGAGCACCGAGGCCGCGGCGACGGCGATGCACGACTGGTCGCCCTTGATCACCGTGCGGACCTGCCAGGGGCCGCCGAGGTAGTTGTGCTTGCCGTCCAGGATCACGGCGTCGGGCCGCTCGGGGAGCGCCTCCAGCGCGCGGACCGCGGCGAGGCGGAGTGCGGCGGTCATGCCCAGCTCGTCGCACTCCTTGGGCGAGGCGTGACCGAGGGCGTGGGCGCGGACCCAGCCCGCCAGCACCGGCTCCAACTCCTCGCGCCGACGCTGGGTGAGCAGCTTCGAATCGGTGAGGCCCGGGGGCGGCTTGCGCAGCCCGGTGATCGCGGCACAGACCGTGACCGGCCCCGCCCAGGCGCCGCGCCCGACCTCGTCCACGCCCGCGACCAGCGTCGCCCCGGCGCGGCGCAGCGAGCGTTCGACGGAGTGGGAGGGCGGTTCGACGGCCATGCTCTCAGCCTAGGCCCTCCACGAACCCCGGAGTTCCACCCGGACGTCCCACCCCAAGGCCTCGCTGTGGGCAGCTCCCAGGCTCCTGGCTCCTGACCGCCGACCCCCTTCTCGACCAGGGGCCGTCCTCCGCACCGGCCACGCGGTCCGACTCAGGCGCGGAGCACCGGGAGCAGCACCTCGTCGACCAGCGCCACCGCCTCCTGCTCGGTGAAACGGCCCTGGGCGGTCTTGGCGCGGTACATCATCATGGCCGGGACCAGGTCCAGCACCATCGGTGTCGCCACTTCGGCACGCACCTCGCCTCGGGCCGCGGCCGCGGCGACCACGTCCAGGAACAGACTGTGAGCGGGGTCCAGGACGCGCTGGTGCACCAGCCCGATGAACGCCGAGGCACGTTCGTGGTCCAGTTCGCTGATCACCGCGCGGGCGGCGCAGCCGGGCCGGGAGCTCATCGCGGCGCGCAGCCGCTCCAGGACGGTCAGCAGGTCCTCCCTCAGGCTGCCGGTGTCCGGTGGGGCGCCGACCAAGGGCAGGCTGGTCCGAAGCACGTCCATGACCAGCTCCTCCTTGGAGCCCCAGCGCCGGTAGAGGCTGGCCTTCCCCGTCTGGGCGGCTGCGGCGACCGCCTCCATGCTGAGCCTGGCATAGCCGGAGACGACCAACTGCTCCAGCGTGGCCTCGAAAATCGCCTGCTCCAGAGCCGGCCCCCGGCGGCGGGCCGCCACTCGATGAGCTGTCCCGTGCATGAGCCACCTCCCCGGGGCGCGTGCGTGAGCTCGGCACTGCGGCGCAGAACCTGAGGCTTGTGTACCGGTTTGTCCGGGTTTACCGTCGACATTAGTGAACGCTTCCGTTCACTCCAAGTCAAAGCCTCCCAACCCCGAGCCACCGTGGCGATCCACCCCAGGGGGAGCCGTGGCAACTTCGAAGACCCTGACCCGCAGCGTTCCGGCCCAGGCCAGGCGTGGCCAACATCCGGGGATCTCCCTGGCCGTCATCGCCACCACCCAGCTGATGGTCGTGCTGGACATCACCATCGTCAACATCGCGCTGCCGCACATCTCCACCGCACTGCACTTCACCCCGACCAGCCTGTCCTGGGTGCTGAACGCCTACACGCTGACCTTCGGCGGCCTGCTCCTCCTCGGCGGGCGGATCGGCGACATCCTCGGCCGCCGCCCCACGTTGATCACCGGCGTACTGCTCTTCAGCCTGGCCTCCCTGCTCGGTGGCCTGGCCACCGCCTCGTGGATGCTGCTCGCGTCCCGGGCCCTGCAGGGAATCGGCGGCGCCATCGCCTCGCCGACCGCCTTCGCGCTGATCGCCACCAACTTCAAGGAGGGGCCCGAGCGCAACCGGGCCTTCGGCGTCTACGCGGCCGTGGCGGGCGCCGGCGGTGCGATCGGGCTGCTGCTCGGCGGCATGCTCACCTCCTGGCTCTCCTGGCGCTGGGTGTTCTTCGTCAACGTCCCGATCGGACTGGCCCTGGCCGCGCTGGCACCGCTCTACATCAACGACTCCGAACGCCATCCCGGCCACTTCGACCTCCCCGGCGCACTGAGCGCGACCCTGGGCATGGTCAGCCTCGTCTACGGCTTCATCCGCGCGGCGGACAGCGGCTGGACGGACACCTGGACCCTGGTCTCCTTCGCGGCGGCCATCGTGCTGCTGTCCTCCTTCCTGGTGATCGAGTCGAGGACGACGCAGCCGATCACACCGCTGAAGATGTTCCGGAACCGGAACCGCTCGGGCTCGTACGTGATGATGCTGTGCCTGGCGGCGGCGATGTTCGGGATCTTCTTCTTCATGACCCAGTTCATCCAGGACATCCTGGGGTTCAGCCCCATCAAGGCCGGCTTCGCCTTCCTGCCGATGAGCGCAGCGATCATCGTGGCCGCGCAGATCGCGGCCCGGCAGCAGACGAAGTGGGGCGCGCGGCCCTTCATGATCCTCGGCACGGTGTTGGTCACCGTGGGCGCGTTCTGGGTGACGCGACTGGACATCCACAGCAGCTACGTGGGCGGCGTGCTCGGCCCGACGGTGATCTTCGGCCTCGGCATGGGCTGCATCTTCGTTCCGGTGATGCTGACAGCGGTCTCCGGAGTGGCTCCGCACGAGGCGGGTGCGGCCACCGGCCTGCTGAACACCACCCAGCAGGTGGGCGGATCCCTCGGTCTCGCGATCCTGGTGACGGTCTTCGCCACCGCCGAGCGGAACCAGCTCAAGGTCCAGCATCCGCATCCCGATCCCAACCAGGCCTTCGTCCACGGCATGACGAGCGCCTTCTGGGTCGCGGTGGGCTTCACCCTGCTGGCCTTCGTGATGGCGGTGTTCGTGGTGCGACCGCAGGCCCGACCGTCCGGCGCCCCACCGCCCGCGGAGGCCAAGGAGGCGACCGCCGAAGAAAGCTAGACCGTTCACGAAAGCTGAAGAGTTCAGGCAAGCAGCTCGCGCTGGTCCTTGATCGAGGCGTCGACCAGGCTGGACGAATGAACGACACCTCGCAGGACACCTCCCCGGCTCTTCCTCTCGGTCGCCTCCTGGCCGCGATGGTCACCCCCTTCCACGACGACGGAAGCCTCGACCCGGACGGCGCTCAGCGACTGGCCGGGCACCTGGTGGACCAGGGCTGCGACGGCCTGGTCCTCAGCGGCACCACCGGGGAGTCGCCGACCACGACGGACGCCGAGAAGGAGACGCTGGTGCGCGCCGTCGTGGAGGCGGTCGGCGGCCGCGCACGAGTGATCGCGGGCGTCGGCACCAGCGACACCTCCCACACGGCGGCGCTTGCCCGGACGGCGGAGCGCGCGGGGGCGGACGGGCTGCTCGTGGTGACCCCGTACTACAGCAAGCCGCAGCAGGAGGGAGTCCGTCTGCACCTGCGGGCCGTCGCGGACGCGGTCTCGCTGCCGGTCATGCTCTACGACATCCCCGGCCGCACGGGCACCCGGCTCGCGGCCGAAACCCTGCGGGCGCTGGCCGGGCATCCTCGGATCGTGGCCGTCAAGGACGTCAGCTACGACCTGGCGGGCGTGGCGCGCACCATCGCCGATACCGGCCTGCACTACTACTGCGGCGCGGACGAACTGAACCTCCCGCTCGCGGCGATCGGCGCGGTCGGCGTCGTCAGCACCGTGGCCAACGTGGCGCCGCGCGAGACGCGCGCCGTTCTGGACGCCCACGCGCGCGGCGCGAACGCCGAGGCCCTGCGTCTGCACCAGCAACTGCTGCCGCTGGTCCAGGCGATGATGGACGAGGCCCCGGGAACCGTCACCGCCAAGGCGCTGCTCCGCGAGGCGGGCCTGCCCGCTGGGCCGGTGCGCCTGCCGCTGGCCGAGGCGACGGCCGAACTGCTGGAGCGGCTGCTCAAGGCCCGTCAGGAGGCATGCGGCTCGCGATAGTCGGCCAGGCACGGGGCGGTCTTGGTCGCGGTGAACTCGACCACGTCGTAGCGGGCGACACCGGCCTTCGCGAACGGGTCCTCCGCAAGCAGCACGTCCAGGGCCTCCCGGTCGAGTCCGCCGGCCAGGACGATCCCGCCCGTGCGCGGCACCTTGGCGCCGGAGGCGAGGAGGAAGCCCGCCGCGTACTGGGTGTCCAGCCACGCGCGGTGCTCCTCGATCAGTGCGTCCACCTGCTCGATCGGCGCGGTGTAGGACAGGGTGACGACGAACACGGTGGCTCCTTGCTGCTTGCCTGTTGCTGTTCAGGTCCAACGGTCGAACGGACGGTCCAGGGTATAGCGGCCGTCCGGACCGAGCAGAAGTGTCCGCGTCTCGCCGTTGTCGGGGTTGGACAGCGCCTCGAACTCGTCCACGCTCCAGTGGAACCAGCGCATGCAGAAGAGCCGCATCATCAGCCCGTGACAGACCAGCAGGACGTTGGGCGGGTAGTCGGGCCGTAGGAAGTTGCGGTGCAGCGTCTCGAAGAAGGCGCCGACCCGGTCGTAGACGTCGGCGCCGGACTCGCCCCTGGCGAACCGGTAGTAGAAGTGGCCGTAGGCGTCGCGCAGCTTCTTCTGCCGCCGGATGTCCTCCAGGTCCTGGAGGTTGCCCCAGTCCTGCTCCCGCAGCCGCGGCTCCTCCATCACCCGTACCCGGGCCGGTTCCAGTCCGAGCAGCTCCAGGGTCTGGCGGGTGCGGGTGTAGGGGGAGACGTAGACCTGGATCCGCTCCATGCCGAACATGGTCCGCAACTCGGCGCCGGCGGCGCGGGCCTGCTCGCGGCCCCTGGCGGTGAGGGTCAGCGCGTGGTCGGGTACGCGTTCGTAGATCGACTCATCGACATTCCCCTCCGACTCGCCGTGCCGGATCAGGACAATTCGTCTAGGACGGGCCATAACGGCCACCCTAGCCCAGGGGGTCGGCGGCGGCCCGGAGTATCGGGAGTATCAGCGGGGAGCGCTGTACCAGCGCCAGCGGCCCACACGCTCCCGGCCCGGCAGCTCCCCGCGGCCCGTGGCCCAGAGCAGCGTCGCCCACGGGTCGGTGTCCGTCGGGGCGTCCGGGAAGAGCCGGTGGAGCGACCGCGCGCAGAGCCCGGCGGGCGGCGTCCACTCCAGCCCCAGCCCCTCGGCCACGTCGTGCAGGTGGACGAGCGTCTCGACCAGCCCCATCGCCGCCGAACCCTCCGCGTCGGCGGTCCCGAAACCGTGGAAGGCACGGGCCTCCGGAGCGGCGGTCCTGACCATCGCCACCAGCATCGCGCCGCACGCCTCGAGCACGAGCAGCAGGCCGTCCACCCCCGCCTCCCGCTGCGCGAAGATCGTGCTCCGCGGCCTGCCCTCCCCCGGCCGGGACAGCACGAAGGGCACGAAGTCGGACGCGGGCGGCGACTGCGGACCGAGCTGGGCGGCGTAGGCGAACAGATCGTCCGCGAGGTGCTCGACCGTCTCCCAGCAGTCCCACCTGAGCGACCCGGCCGGGACGGCCCAGTCGGCCGCGTCGCGGGACGCCTGCCGCAGCAACGCGACGCCCCGCCGGACGCCCTCGGCCAGATCGTCGGCGGTCACCGGGCCGGGCGTGCGGGGCTCAGGGGCGTGGGTCATGCGGTGCCGCCTCCTTGGCGATGGCGTCGAGCAGCGGGGACAGCTTGTCCTCCAGACGCTGGTAGTCGCTCGCATGCCCGTCCGACCACTGAGCCATGCCCACCATGAGCAGGTGCCCGTATCCGGCGTAGGACTGGACGATGCCGCTGTCGGCGCCCAACTCCCGCAGACCGGACCCCTTCGGCGGCAACTGGGCGACGACTTCGAAGTCCGTCGGGTGCGTGCCGAGCACCGTGACGAGGTCGATCACGTCGTGCGGGTCGTTCATGGTGAAGACGGCGATGTTGTACTCGTCGCCGGAGACGTCCTTGTAGAGCGCGAGCGCGGCGCCGCGACAGCCGTGGTCCTGGGTGAACATCCCCGCCAGCGTCGGACCGACGGTGTCCCGGCGGACACAGCTCGCGTCCGCGACCGTCGCCACCCGCGCGTAGCCGTCCACCACCACAGGAAACGCCTGCTCGGGCGTGACCGCGCCGAAGGCCTGCACGGTCGGCCTCACCGCCGCAGGCGCCACGCTCCCCCCGCGGGCCGCCGTGACCGGCCTGGCACCGGCCTGCCGCCACGGGCCGAACCAGTAGCCGGCGCCTGCCACCGCCGCGAGGAGACAGAGGACGGAGACCGTCGCGAGCCCCCGCCGCCCACGCTTCGGTTCCGGGCGCGGCGACGCGGCCTGCTCTGCGGCACTCTGCCGGGGTGTCGCACTGCTCCTGTGGAACTCCCTGACGAACTCGTCCCACTGTTCGTCGGAGGTCCCCTGATCACCGGTCACGCGCGCACCCTAATGATCAACTGCGGGCGGTGCAACGCCGGGCGGGGCGGGCGGGAACGCCGTGAGGGCGCCGACCGAAGTCGGCGCCCTCACGGGTCATGCGTTCAGGGGGAGATCAGCTGCAGCCGCTGGTCGAGCCGCAGCCCTCGCAGAGGTAGCAACTGCCGGCACGGCGCATCTTGGTGCCGCAGGAGAAGCAGAGCGGGGCGTCGGAGTTGATGCCCTGCTGGATCTCCAGCAGCTCCGTGGAGTTGTGCGGCGCGGCGGCGGCCGGAGCGGCCGGGGCGGTCTGGATGACGACCGGGGCCGGGGCGGCGGCGCGGGGGGCGGACTGGGCCAGGCCCTCGACGTCCACGTCCTCCTCGTCGCTCGGCTCGTAGGAGCCGGTCTCCAGGTGGCGCTGGCGCTCCTCGACGGAGTGGATGCCGAGCGCGGAGCGGGTCTCGAAGGGCAGGAAGTCCAGCGCCAGGCGGCGGAAGATGTAGTCGACGATCGACTGCGCCATCCGCACGTCAGGGTCGTCGGTCAGACCGGCCGGCTCGAAGCGCATGTTGGTGAACTTCGAGACGTAGGTCTCCAGCGGAACGCCGTACTGCATGCCGACCGAGACGGCGATGGAGAAGGCGTCCATCATGCCCGCGAGGGTCGAACCCTGCTTGGACATCTTCAGGAAGACCTCGCCGAGACCGTCGTCCGGGTAGGAGTTGGCGGTCATGTAGCCCTCGGCGCCGCCCACCGTGAAGGAGGTGGTGATGCCGGGACGTCCCTTGGGAAGGCGCTTGCGGACCGGGCGGTACTCGACGACCTTCTCGGTGACCGCGGCCGGGGCGGCGGCGACCGCGGCCGAGGCCTCCTCCGGCTTCGTGTCCTTCGTCTTCGCCGAGAGGGGCTGGCCGACCTTGCAGTTGTCGCGGTAGATCGCCAGCGCCTTGACGCCGAGCTTCCAGGCCTCGAAGTAGATCTCCTCGACCTCTTCGACCGTGGCGCTCTCGGGCATGTTGACCGTCTTGGAGATGGCGCCGGAGATCCAGGGCTGGATCGCGGACATCATCCGGACGTGGCCCATCGCGGAGATGGAGCGCTCGCCCATCGCGCAGTCGAACACCTCGTAGTGCTCGGACCGCAGGCCCGGGGCGTCCACGACGTTGCCGTGCTCGGCGATGTACGCGACGACCGCCTCGACCTGCTCCTCCTGGTAGCCCAGGCGACGCAGCGCGCGCGGCACGGTGCCGTTGACGATCTGCATCGAGCCGCCGCCGACGAGCTTCTTGAACTTGACCAGGGCCAGGTCGGGCTCGACGCCGGTGGTGTCGCAGTCCATCATCAGGCCGATGGTGCCGGTCGGGGCCAGCACGGAGGCCTGCGCGTTGCGGAAACCGTTCTTCGCGCCCAGGCGGACGACGTCCTGCCAGGCCTCGGTGGCCGCGGCCCAGACCGGGGTGTCCAGGTCGTCCATGCGGGTGGCCGCGTCGTTGGCCTCGGCGTGCTGGCGCATGACGCGCTGGTGCGGCTCGGCGTTGCGGGCGTAGCCGTCGTACGGGCCGACGATGGCGGCCAGCTCGGCGGAGCGCTTGTACGCGGTGCCGGTCATCAGCGAGGTGATGGCGCCGGCCAGGGCGCGGCCGCCGGCGGAGTCGTAGGCGTGACCGGTCGCCATCAGCAGCGCGCCGAGGTTGGCGTAGCCGATGCCGAGCTGGCGGAAGGCGCGGGTGGTCTCGCCGATCTTCTGGGTGGGGAAGTCCGCGAAGCAGATGGAGATGTCCATCGCGGTGATGACCAGCTCGACGACCTTGGCGAAGTTCACCGAGTCGAAGGAGTCGTCCTCGCGCAGGAACTTCATCAGGTTCAGCGAGGCGAGGTTGCAGCTGGAGTTGTCCAGGTGCATGTACTCCGAGCAGGGGTTGGACGCGTTGATGCGGCCGGACTCGGGGCTGGTGTGCCAGTGGTTGATCGTGGAGTCGTACTGGATGCCCGGGTCGGCGCAGGCCCACGCGGCCTCGGCCATCTTGCGGAACAGGCCCTTGGCGTCGATGGTCTCGATGACCTCGCCGGTCATCCGGGCGCGCAGACCGAACTGCCTGCCCTTCTCCACGGCCTCCATGAACTCGTCGGAGACGCGCACCGAGTTGTTGGCGTTCTGGTACTGGACGGACGTGATGTCGTCGCCGCCGAGGTCCATGTCGAAGCCCGCGTCGCGCAGGGCACGGATCTTCTCCTCCTCCTTCACCTTGGTCTCGATGAAGGCCTCGACGTCCGGGTGGTCCACGTCGAGCACGACCATCTTGGCCGCGCGGCGGGTCGCGCCACCGGACTTGATGGTTCCGGCGGAGGCGTCCGCGCCGCGCATGAAGGAGACGGGGCCGGAGGCGTTGCCGCCGGAGGAGAGCAGCTCCTTGGAGGAGCGGATCCGGGAGAGGTTCAGGCCGGCGCCGGAGCCGCCCTTGAAGATCATGCCCTCTTCCTTGTACCAGTCGAGGATCGACTCCATGGAGTCGTCGACGGCCAGGATGAAGCAGGCGCTGACCTGCTGGGGCTGGGAGGTGCCGACGTTGAACCAGACCGGCGAGTTGAACGAGAAGACCTGGTGGAGGAGGGCGTAGGTCAGCTCGTGGTCGAAGATCTCGGCGTCGGCGGGCGAGGCGAAGTAGCCGTGCTTCTCACCGGCGGCGCGGTAGGTCTGCACGACGCGGTCGATGATCTGCTTGAGGCTCCACTCGCGCTGCGGGGTGCCGACCGCGCCGCGGAAGTACTTGCTGGTGACGATGTTGACCGCGTTGACCGACCAGAAGTCGGGGAACTCGACGCCGCGCTGCTCGAAGTTGATCGAGCCGTCGCGCCAGTTGGTCATGACGACGTCACGACGCTCCCAGGCGACCTCGTCGTAGGGATGGACGCCAGGAGTGGTGTAGATGCGCTCGATACGCAGTCCCGCGCCCGCCTTGGCGCCGGCTGCGGCGGGCTTGCCGCCCTTGGCCGCGCCGTTCTTACCGGTACGGGAGCCGCTGGTGGTATCTGTCATTGCCGCCTCCTCCTGGGCAAACGCCCTGAGCGCCCCGCATAGTCCCGGGGTCGCCTGCTGGTTCGTGTGTTGCTGCTGTACTGCGCGCGCACGGCTCCGAAAGTGCCGACGGTTATCCGAGTGCGGGCGCGGGGGGCCGGTCGTCGCGGAGTTCCGCGATCGCGGCCTCGAAGTCCTCGAGCGAGTCGTAGGCCCGGTAGACCGAGGCGAATCGCAGGTAGGCCACCAGGTCCAGGTCCTTGAGCGGGCCCAGTATGGCCAGACCGACATCGTGGGTGGACAGCTCGGCGGCTCCCGTGGAGCGGACGGCCTCCTCGACCCGCTGGCCCAGCAGTGCGAGGGCGTCCTCGGTGACGGGCCGGCCCTGACAGGCCTTCCGCACTCCGGTGATCACCTTGTCGCGGCTGAAGGGCTCGGTCACCCCGCTGCGCTTCACCACCATCAAGGCGGCGGTCTCCACCGTCGTGAAGCGGCGGTTGCAGTCGGGGCACTGGCGCCTGCGGCGGATCGAGCTGCCGTCGTCGGTCGTGCGCGAGTCGACGACCCGGCTGTCCGCGTGGCGGCAGAAGGGGCAGTGCACGTCCCGCTCCCCCTCCTGTGATTCATGTGTCCGCTCGGTCCGGAGCAGCCGCCAGTCTAGGCGATCCCGGAGACGGCCAAGACCACCGGGACCACAACTTGTGGGCTGCGCGCACCTATGTAACCACTAGATCTGGTGCGTCGCGCACCATTCAGGCACCGCGTGTCGTGTCCCTCGGATCACGCTTCGCGATCGGCGCAGGTCAGTCGGCGGGACCTTGGGGAGAGCCGCCGAAGACCGCCGCGAAGGTCTCACCCGAGTGGCCCCGGGCCGCCGACGGGGCCTTGCGCGGGCCCGTTTCGCCCGCAAGGCGCGGTGATCCATGAGAGGATTCGACTCGAACAAGCGATCGCACGAGAGGGTCGAAATACACCCAAAACCTTGATCACTTCAGGGTTTCTGGGAATAATTCACTCGAACGTGTGTTTGGCGCAACCTTTCGATAGGACCTACCGTTGGCCTATTCAAGGGAGAACGTCCGTAGGTTGAGAGGGGCCGCCGTGACCATCGCCGATAGCAGCACCGTCCCGGTGCAGGAACGCTCCCAGTTCGCCAGTCAGGAAGAATCGCGAAACCGAACCTCCGGCCTCGTTCCGGACCAGGCTAGCGGCCCTTCCGCCACGCACTCCTCGGGACACTCCTTGGATATTCAAGAAAGCCCCGCGCGCTCGCTTCCCGGACGCCCACCGGGCATCCGCACGGACGAGGCCGGGCTCACCGAGCGGCAGCGCCGCGTCATCGAGGTCATCCGCGACTCCGTCCAGCGCCGTGGCTACCCGCCCAGCATGCGGGAGATCGGCCAGGCCGTCGGCCTGTCCAGCACCTCCTCGGTCGCCCACCAGCTGATGGCCCTGGAGCGCAAGGGCTTTCTCCGGCGGGATCCGCACCGTCCGCGCGCGTACGAGGTGCGCGGCATGGAGGTCGCCCGGCCGGTCCCCGAGGCCAACGGCGGCCGTCCGGCCACCTCCTACGTCCCGCTGGTCGGCCGGATCGCCGCGGGTGGGCCGATCCTCGCCGAGCAGTCGGTGGAGGACGTCTTCCCGCTGCCGCGCCAACTCGTCGGCGACGGCGAGCTCTTCGTCCTGAAGGTCAGCGGCGATTCGATGATCGAGGCCGCCATCATGGACGGCGACTGGGTCACCGTCCGCCGCCAGCCGGTCGCCGAGAACGGCGACATCGTCGCCGCGATGATCGACGGCGAGGCCACGGTGAAGCGTCTCAAGCGCGAAGACGGACATATCTGGCTGATGCCGCACAACGCGGCCTACGAGCCGATTCCCGGCGACAGCGCGACGATTCTCGGCAAGGTCGTCGCGGTTCTCCGCCGGCTCTGATTCGGTCCGGAACCGGGCAGGGGCGCGACACCTCGGCTCGATCGACAGCTCACGGGCCGTCGATCAAGCGGAGTGTCGCGCCCCTGATTTCCTATCGCTTGCGAATCGGCGCCGCGGACGCGTCGATCGCGGCCAGCGACCTGCGCACCTGATTACGGTCGGTCGTGTACCAGAAATCGGGCATCGACGAACGGAAGAATCCGCCGTAACGCGCCGTCGCCAGACGGGAGTCGAGCACCGCGACCACGCCGCGGTCGGCCGCGGAGCGGATCAGGCGCCCCGCGCCCTGGGCCATGAGCAGCGCGGCATGGGTGGCGGCGACCGCCATGAAACCGTTGCCCCCGTGCTCCTCGACCGCCTTCTGCCGGGCGCTCATCAGCGGGTCGTCGGGCCGGGGGAACGGAATCCGGTCCATCACCACCAGCTGGCAGGCCGAGCCGGGCACGTCCACGCCCTGCCAGAGCGAGAGCGTGCCGAAGAGGCAGCTTTCGGCATCCGCCGAGAAGTTCTTGATCAACTCGCCCAGGGTGTCCTCGCCCTGGAGCAGGATCTCCCCCGGCACCTTGTCCCGCAGCGCCTCCGCGGCATGCTGGGCGGCGCGCATCGAGGAGAAGAGGCCAAGGGTCCGTCCGCCGGCGGCCTGGATCAGCTCGGCGAGCTCGGCCAGCATCTCCGGGCGCTCCGGGTCACGGCCGGGCGGCGGCAGATGACGGGCGACGTAGAGGATGCCCTGCTTCGGGTAGTCGAAGGGCGAGCCGACGTCCAGCCCGCGCCAGACCGGCGCGGGGGCCGTGTCGTCCAGCGTCTCGCCGACGTCGTCGCGACCGGTCGAGGAGAGGCCCAGCGAGGCGGCGACGCCGTTGAAGTCGCCGCCGAGCTTGAGCGTCGCGGAGGTGAGCACCACCGAGCGCTCGGTGTAGAGGTTCTCCCGCAGCAGGCCTGACACGCTCAGCGGAGCGACCCGCAGCGAGGCGGGCGCGGCCAGGAAGCGGTCGTTCCTGTCGATCCACACCACGTCGTAGACCGACCCCTCCAACAGGCGGTCCGTGGTGTCGTGGATCGTCTCCAACGAGGCCATGGCCTGCTTGCGGACGGCGTCCTCGTCCGTCAGACCCTTGTCCCTCACCTCCCCCAGCGAGGTGATCACCTCGCGGCAGGCCTCACGGATCGCGGCGACGGCGTAGTGGAGGTTCTCCGGGAGCTCCTCGACCCGACCGGCGTCGGCGAGGTCCATCAGCCCGTGGTAGTTCTCCGCGGCGGCTTGGAGCCGGTCCACGGCCTTCTCGTTGGCGAGCTTGGCGGCCCGCTTCACAGCGCGGTTCACGGCCGTGGTCGTCAGCTCCGCGGTGGCGATGCCGGTGACCCTGGAGACGAGCTCGTGCGCCTCGTCGACGATCAGCAGGCCGTGCTCGGGCAGGACCGGCGCGCCCTCCAGCGAGTCGATCGCCAGCAGCGCGTGGTTGGTGACGACGACGTCGGCGAGCTTGGCGCGCTCGCGCGCGGCCTCGGCGAAGCACTCGCCGCCGTACGGGCACTTCGTCGCGCCAAGACACTCCCTCGAACTGACCGAGAGCTGCGCCCAGGCCTTGTCGGAGACACCGGGTGACAGGTCGTCGCGGTCGCCCGTCTCGGTCTCGTCGGCCCAGTCGCGCAGGCGCATGATGTCCTTGCCCAGCTTGCTGCTGGGGCCGCCGAGCGCCTCGGCCGGGTCGAAGAGACCGTCCTCGTCGTCGCTCGGCGCTCCCTCGTGGGCGCGGTGCAGGCAGAGGTAGTTGGACCGCCCCTTGAGCATGGCGAAGAGGGGGCGGCGGCGCAGCAGCGGGTGCAGCGCCTCGACCGTGCGGGGCAGATCGCGTTCGACGAGCTGGCGCTGGAGGGCGAGCGTCGCCGTCGCGACGACGACCCGGTCCCCATGGGCGAGGGCCGGCACCAGATAGGCCAGCGACTTGCCGGTGCCGGTGCCTGCCTGGACGAGCAACTGCTCGTTGTTGTCGACGGCTCCGGCCACGGCCTCGGCCATGGCGATCTGACCCGGCCGCTCGACACCGCCCACCGCCGTCACTGCGGCGTGGAGCAGCTCGCGGATGCGCGAGGGCTCGGCCCCGCCTCCGCCTGGCGCGTCCGAGGCTCCGGAGCCGTCCGCACCTTCCGCGTTCTCGGACGGCGCGGCGGAACGCTGCGAGGGGGTGCTGGATTCGGCCGCGGCGGGCTCGAGGATGTCGTCACTCATGGCACGTCCAGCCTAGAGGGCGGCACCGACAAATCTCGGCCCGACCGTCGCGGTGAGCGAAGGATCCACCAGCACGGGTTCCTCCTGCCTCGCCGCGGCGAGCCGCTCGGGGTCGAGCACGGCCACGGCCAGGCCGGGGTCGTCCTCGCCGGCGTCGGCCAGCTGCTCGCCCAGGGGACCCCAGACCGCGCTGTGTCCGCCGCCGACGTACGGACCGCTGGGCCCGCTGTGGTTGGCCAGCAGCACGTAGGAGGTGTTGTCCATGGCGCGGGTCGGCAGCAGGAAGCCGTGGGACCTGGCCAGGAAGGCGGAGCTGAACATGGCCCCGTTGAGGTAGCCGTGGCAGCCGTCGAGGGCGGCGTCGCGCGCGTGCTCGGGGAAGGAGGAGTCCCAGCAGATGCTGAGTCCGAGACGCCAGCCGTCGAGGGTGAGCGTGCAGCCGCGCGTGCCGGAGGTGAAGCCCTCGGCGCGCTCGCTGGGGGTCGCATGCTGCTTGTCGTAGGTGGCCGCCGGCTTGCCCTCCCGGTCGAAGACGAGCGCGGAGATGCGCAACCGGCCCTCGGCGAGCGTGGGTGCGCCCACGACGAGGGCGGTGCGGTGATCGGCGCAGGCCTCGCGCAGCGGATCGAGACGCGAGTCCTCGGGGCCCGTGGTGTGGCGGGCCGGATCGGCGGCGATGCCGGGGAGTTCGTAGCCGCTCAGGAAGAGTTCCGGCAGCACGACCAGGGAGGCGCCGCGATCGGCGGCACGGCGGACGAGGTCGGCGGCGGTGGCCGCGTTGTCGACGAGGTCCAGGGGCACGCAGGCGGCTTGGCCTGCGGCGATGCTGAGCGACGCGGTCGGCGTCCGCTGGAGATCATCCATGGACGGGGAGCGTAGCGGCCCGAGGCGCGGCTTGTCAGGGGTGAACCTGGGCTGCGGGTATTTCACACCGCCGTCGTGGGGCGGTGGTCGGTCGGCGACCGGCGGGCGAGCCTCAGCCGAGGGAGGCCGGAACCGAGTGGGTCGCGGGGATCGCAGAAATCGCGGACTGCACGGACGCCACGGATGGCGTGGGCGTCCCGGAGAGCCCGGCCAGGTCGGACCGTCCGGCCCGGTCAGCATGGTCGGCCCGGTCAGCCTGGTCGGCCCGGTCCGCCCGCGAGGACCGTCCGGCCCGTCCGGACCCGTCGGACCACTCGCCGCGCTGCTCGGGGACGAGGTCCGTCGCGCTCGCCGGGCGGCCGAAGGTCGTCCAGGCCGTGGTTCTCGGCAGCTGGTGCACGGTGCGGCCGAGGATCTCGGCGCTCACCGCGTTGAGGATCACGGCCGCCCGGTGCGCGCCGAGGCCCAGGTCGGGCGTGCCGACGCCGTGCGTGTGCAGCTCCGCGTTCTGCACGAAGAGGCCGCCGGTGACATCCGGCCGGAGGCCGACCCGGTAGTCAGGGCCGACGCGGTAACGCTCCTGCTCGTCCCAGTCGATCAGCGCGTGCATGGGATCGAGCAACGCGGGCCGACGCGGCGCGTAGCCGGTGGCCAGGACGACCAGGTCGGTGCGGAGCGCGTACTCGGCCCCGGTCAGGCCGTGGCCGCAGCGCAGTTCGAGTCCGCCGCAGGGCCCGCGACCGGCGCTGCGCACCTCGGTGCCGGGCACGATCTCCACGCCGGCGTCGCCGCCCGCGCCGATGGTCCGCTCGTAGAGCGCGTCGTGGACGGCCGCCAGAGTCTCCGCGCTGGCCGCCTTGTAGAGCTGCCACTGGCTCGGCACGAGGGCGTCGCGAACCGGCTCGGACAGCCCGTGGAAGAAACGCGTGTAGTCCGGGGTGAAGTGTTCGAGGCCCAGCTTGGAGTACTCCATGGGCGCGAGTGCCGCGCTCCGGGTGATCCAGCGCAGCCGGGGACCTGCGGCCGCTCCCCGGCGTCGGAGCAGGTCGAGGAAGACCTCCGCACCCGACTGCCCGGAGCCGACGACGGTGATGTCAGTGGCGCCCGCCAGCGCGCGAGGAGAACGGGGAGAGGTGAGGTAGTCCTCGGAGTGCAGCACCGGGGCGCCGTCGCCGAGCAGGCCGGCGAACGCGATGGGGACGACGGGCTCGGTGCCGAGGCCGAGCACCACATGGCGGGCCAGGCAGGGTTCCCGGCCCGGGACCTCGACTTCGAAGAGACGCCGCTCGCCGTTCCAGCGGACGGCCTTGACCGGGCTGTCGAAGCGGCAGTTCGGCAGGCCCTCCGCGGCCCAGAGGCAGTAGTCCTCGTACTCGCGGCGGGTCAGATGCCACTGCTCGGCGAAGTAGAACGGGAAGAGGCGCTGCCGTTCCCTGAGGTAGGCGAGGAACGACCACGGGCTGGTCGGATCGACGAGCGAGACCAGATCGGCCAGGAACGGCACCTGCATCCGTGCCCCCTCGATCATCAGACCGGGGTGCCAGTCGAACGTCGGCTTGGCGTCCAGGAAGACGGTGCGCAGGGCCGGGACGCCGTCGGCGAGGGCCGCGAGAGACAGGTTGAACGGGCCGAGGCCCACCCCGACGAGGTCGTAGGGCAGGCCGTCGGGCGGGGGTGTGTCGGCTTCAAAGTCCGACAGGCGTGAGAGTTCCACGGACACGTGCTTTCCGGGTTGGGTGAAGGGAGGGGTCGTGCGGATGCAGGGCGGCTTCGGATGCAGGTCCGCTGCAGTTCCGCCGCGGAGGCGACGCTCCTGCTGCGGTCGCCCCGGCAGGTGGCTGCGGCCGGGCCGAGGCCGGCCTCAGTCGCGGTCGTAGACCATCAGGGCCGCGTGTTTCTCCGGCAGCAGGAGCTCCGAGTCGTAGCGGAAGCCGGCCCGGAGGAAGGCGCGGACGGACGGCAGGTTGCGCACGTCCGGCTCGGCCACGACGCGACGTGCCGCGTGCCGCTCGCGCAGCACGCGCTGTGTCAGCGCGGTCAGCAGGGTTCCGCCGATGCCGCGCCCGCGGCACTCGGCGGGGCCGATCAGCAGGTGCACGCCGGTGTCGTGCGGGCGGGCGGGGTAGTGCCGGGCGAGCGGGTCGAGATCGGCACGGTAGAGCTCCCAGTAGCTCATCGGCGTCCCGTTCAGCAGCCCGATGCACGGGACGCTCCGACCGTCCCCCTCGAGTTGGACGCGCACATGGTGCTCCGTCAGCTCGGCGGGTCCGCACAGCTCCCAGAAGGTGGAGACGACCGGGTCGTTCATCCAGGCGACCAGCAGGGCCAGGTCACGCGCGAGCCGGACCGGCTGCAGTCGGAACTCACCGTGCCGGGTGTGCATGGTGCCCCAGCGCCCCACGCCGTCGAGCAGGTCGTCTCGTTGGCGGGGGTGCGGCCGGTGCGGGGGAACGAGCGGGCGCACCGCCTGCGCGTGACCCGGCTGCTCGGGGTGACCAGGGCGGGCGGGCGTCGGCTGAGGGTGCGCCGACTGCGCGTGGACGGGCGGCGAAGGGGCAGGGCTCCCCGGCTGGGCGGGCACAGCCGGGGGCGCGGCCTTCGGCGGGGGAACCTGGGGAACGGTGGCGGACCAACGCGGATGGTGCTGGTCGTTCACGCGCCGGCTCCGGCCAGGGCCTGGGGACGAGCGCCCGTCGCGGCGGGCTGCCCTGCGGCCTGTGCGAGCGGGTTCGCGAAGGCGACGTACACGGACTGCGTCTCGACGGGGCCGACGAGTTCGTCCATGCCGTGCAGGCGTGTCAGCAGGTTCGCCTTGCAGCGCAGCGTCTCCGCGCCGAGCAGCAGCTCAGGGAGCCGTGATCCCGTGGCCGCGCCGGCTCCGGCGAGGAAGCGCCGGAGCGCGGCGAGCAACAGCCGTTCCTCGGCCAGACCCTGGGAACCGAACGCGCCGACCAGGCCCAGGAGGTGGTTGATGCCGAGGTAGTAGGCGAAGCGCTCGTCGGCCACCTGGTCCGGCACGAAGGTGTCGCTCGCGCGGCCGATCCCCGGCAGCCGCGCCTCCAGTGCGGCTGCCGCCGAGTCGCGGAAGTAGTAGCCCTGGTTGTCGCGGTAGCGGCCGCCGACGGGCCAGCCGTCCTGGTCGAGCAGCACGACGCTGTTCTGCTGGTGCGCCTCCAGCGCGATGCCCGCCCGGCCGTCGAGCCAGAGGATCGGCAGCACGACCGCGTCGAGGTAACGCAGGAACCACTCGGTCGCGACGGTGGGAGCCGGACGTCCGCTGCGGACGGCAAGACGGTGCACCACCTCGGCGAGGTGGGAGCGGTGGCCGCCGGTCCAGGGGCGCTCGGCGACGAGTCCGGCCAGGCAGTGCGCGTGGTCGTCGCCGCCGAAGGGGTTCTGCCGCAGGACGAGGTCGAAGCCGCTCGCGGTCGACTGGTCCTCCGCCGAGCCCGGAAGGTCGACCCCGATCCAGGCCGGGTCGCGGACGATGTCGAAGCCGGGGTGCGCGGCGCGCCACAGCGCGCCGAGGCCGGATTCGAGCAGGCGGTGGACCTCGGCCCCGCGCAGCAGTTCCTTGCGGAGGTTCTCCCGGCGGGAGTTGGTGATGCGCAGGCCCAGGGACAGCTTGAGCATCCACGGCGCACCCGGCCGGTAGAGGGTCCGCACCGAGGAGGTCGGGTGCCAGAGGCCTCCGGCCGCACCGAGGTCGCGGATCCGGCCGTCGTCGATCAGCGCCCGCACGGCCAGTCGGTTGGACAGTTCCCTTGCCTGCCAGGGATGGACCGGCAGGAGCACCGTGCCGTCCGGCGCGTCCGGGGCCTCCGCGCCGCGCAGCCCGGCGGTCAGCGCCGCGACGCCGGACACGCCGAGCTCGGCTCCCCCGGCCCAGGTGGGCGCTCTCCCATCGGCGGCCGCGACGAGCGTCCGGTCCACCGCGAACCAGTGCAGCCTGAGCGCTCCGCGCAACTCGGGTGCGTAGGCGGCGGCTTCGGCGTCTCCGAGACCCTCGCGGCTCTTGGGCGTCGGGTGGAGCGGATGACCGAGGATCAGGGCCTGCTCGGAGCGGAGGAAGGGCGTGGTGGCGGCTGTCCCTGGCTCGGGGGCCGCCCGACGGTACGCGACGAACTGCGCCGTGCGACGGACGGAGTCGGCGACCCGGCCAGTGAGGTCCGCGATGTCCGCGGCTGACGCCGGCGCGACGGCGGCACCGTCGGTGCTGGCGCCGCCCGCGCCCGGGGTGACGCCGACGGGCGTGCGCGCGAGGAGGGAGGCGAGGGTCACCGCGTCGACCGGGCGTCCAGGGACCCCGTCGGACAAGCCGGCCCCTGCTGCGGCGGCCGCCGCCAGGCGAGCCGCGCCGAAGCGGTGCCAGCCGGAGGGCGACCGATAGCGCACCAGGGCGCTCAGCAACAGCCCGTCGCCGAGCACGAGTTGCAGCACGCCACCGGCCGCGGGCAGCTCGGCGCCGGTCTCGCGCACCCAGCAGCGCAACAGGTTCTCGGTGGCGGCGGAGTCGGCTGCGGCTGCCGGATCCGCCTGCAGCAGCGGATCGGCGTCGTCCCCCGCGCAGGGCGGCGGCGTGGGGTGCTGCTGCGAGGGGACAGTGCTCACGCGGGCTTCTCCTGGCTCTTGCTGGGCTTGTCGTCGCTGTTCTGGTCCCCCCGGCGAGCGTTCGTCGTGCCGTCCTGCGAGGACGGCCCCTCCGTGGGGAGCCCGGACGGTCTCGGCCCTGACGGCGTCGGTCCTGACGTCGGTTCCGACGGTCTCGGCCCTGACCGCTCGCGCTCGACCGCCTCGCCCGCCGCCACGACGAGACCGAGCAGTCGGTCCAGGTCCGCCTCGGTGGTGTGCGGGTTGAGCAGGGTCAGCTTCAGACGCACGCGGCCGTGGCCCGTGCCCGGCAACTCGGTCCGTCCGACGACGGCGCTGCCCTCGGCGAGCAGCCGACGACGCAGCTCCGCGTTGACGGCGTCGGCCTCCGCACCGGCCGATGCGACCGATCCCGCTGACGCCACCGGCTCCACCGAATCCTCCGACTTCCCCGACTCCCCTGACTCCGTCTTCGGAACGCTCGGCAGGTAGCGGAAGAGCACGGTGGTGAGCACCGGCTCGGCCACCGCTTCGAGGCGCGGCTGCGCCGTGATGGCGGCCGAGGCGTACCGCGCGAGGGCGTGGCAGCGGTCGACCAGTGCGCCGAGGCCGGAACGTCCCAGTGTCCGCAGCGTCACCGCCACCTTGAACGCGTCAGGCCTGCGGGTGGTGCGAAGGGACCGGCCGAGGAGCGAGACGTAGCCGGCCTCCTCGTCGTCCGCCGGGTTGAGGTAGGCGACGCGCTGCTCCAGCGGAGTCAGCATGGCCGCCTCCCTGGCCAGCAGGGCCCCGGCTGCGACCGGTTGCCAGCCCAGTTTGTGCAGGTCGAGGCCGACGGTGTCGGCGAGTCCCAGGCCGTCGAGCAGCGGCGCGAGCGTGCGCGAGAAGAGCGCGCCGCCACCGTAGGCGGCGTCGACGTGAAGGCGGACACCGTGGCGCGCGGCGACGGCGGCGACGGCGCGGAGCGGATCGATCGCGCCGAGATCCGTGGTCCCTGCGGTCGCCACGACACAGCACAGGACCTGTCCGGCGGTGCGGGCGTCGGCGAGGGTCCAGTCGAGCAGGCGCGGGTCGAGGGCCCCGTCGTCCGTGGTGTCGATGGGCACGACGGCCTGCGCGCCCAGGCCGAGAACGCTCGCGGCCCTGGCGAGGGAGAAGTGCGCGGCCCTGGAACAGTGGATCCGCAGCCGTCCGGCCGCCTCGGGGGGCGGCGCGCCGCCGGCCGGCACGCCGAACTCGCGGGCCAGCACGGCGTCGCGGGCGAGCAGCAGGGCCATCAGATTCGATTCGGTGCCCCCGGTGGTGAGCACGCCCGTCGCGGCGGAGGGCTCTGCGAAGCCGACCAGCTCGGCGAGGACGCGGAGCACCGCGGTCTCGATCGCGACGCCGCTGGGGGCCTGGTCCCAGGAGTCGAGGGAGGGGTTGAGCGCGGCGACGGCGAGATCGGCCGCCGCGGCGACGGCGAGCGGCGGCACCTGGAGATGGGCGGCACAGTGCGGATCGGCCGGATCGGCGGCACCGGCGGCCAGCGCCCGCGTGAATTCCACGAGCGCGCCCGACTCGCCCGTCTCCGGCAGCAAGGCGGCGGGGGCCAGGAGTTCGTGCAGGGCGGCGGCGACGGCGCCCGGTCCGCCTGCCGGCAGCGGGCCGCCGCGCGCGACCGCGCCCTCGCGCAGCGCGTTCAGCGCCTCCGCGACCCACGAGGCGAGCGCGTCCGGCCCGGCCACCCCGCCCGCGAGCGCCGTCGCGGCCGCGGCCCTCGGCGCGACCGGAGCCCCGACCGGAGCCGGACCCGCCGACGTCGCAGGAGCCGCGCCCGCAGGTGTGCGGCCTGCCGCGTGGCCGTCACCCGCCGCCCCGAGCGGGGAAGGCGTCACGCCGCCCCTCCCGCACGGGCGGCGGGCACCCACGTCGCGCGGGCAGCGGCGGCGACCGCCGGAGTCGTTGCCCGAGCTGGAGCGGACGCCCGGGCCGAAGCGGTCGCAGGAGCCGTGGCGTGGGACGACGGGGCGTGTGACGACGAAGCCTGCGCCAACGGGGCGTGGGCGAACCCGGCCTCCGGCGGCGGTGCCTGGGCGAGCGCCGGCTGTGACAACGGGGCTTGCGACAGCGGGCCTTGCCGCGACGGGGCCTGCGACCGCGGGTTGTGCGCGGACCCGGCCTGGGACGAGGCGAAGCCCAGCGCTCGTGCGGCGGCGGCGATCGACTCGGCGAGACGTTCCAGCACCGCCTCCGCCTGCTCGTCCGTCATGGTCAGTGGCGGCAGCAGGCGGACCACCGAGCCGTACCGGCCGCCGAGTTCGACGATCAGGCCACGCCGCAGCGCCTCCCCGCGCACAGCTTGGGCCAGCTCCGGCGCGGCAGGGAAGGCGCCCAGTTCGTCCGGCGCGGCCTCCCGGTCGACGAGTTCGACGCCGAGCATCAGGCCCCGCCCGCGCACATCACCGATGACGGGCAACTCCCTTTGCAGGCCTCGGAGCCGGGCCAGCATCCGGGTCCCGAGCTCGGCCGCTCGGGCGTCGAGCCCCTGTTCCCGCACGAATCGGAGGGTCGCCGCTCCGGCGGCCATGGCGAGCTGGTTGCCGCGGAAGGTCCCCGCGTGCGCCCCGGGCGCCCAGACGTCGAGCTCCGCCCGGTAGACGATGGCGGCGAGCGGCAGGCTCCCGCCGACGGCCTTGGAAACGACCATCACGTCCGGCTCCACCCCGGAGTGCTGCACCGCCCAGAACGCGCCCGTGCGCCCCACTCCGGTCTGCACCTCGTCCACGATGAGCGGGATGCCGTGGCGCGCGGTCAGTTCGCGCTGCTCACGCAGCCAGGCGTCCGGTGCGGGGACGACCCCGCCCTCGCCCTGGACCACCTCGACCAGCATGCCCGCCGGACGGTCGACGCCGCCCTTGGGGTCCTCCAGCAGCGAGCGCGTCCACCGCGTCCCCAACTGCGCGCCCGCCACGCCGCCGACGCCGAACGGGCAGCGGTACGCGTAGGGGTAGGGCAGCCTGGTCACCTGTCCGCCGACGCCGCCCGCGCCGCCGAGCCCGAGCCCGGCGCGGACCGCCGTGTCGCCCGTGGCCGCGAGCGCGCCCGCGGTCTGGCCGTGGTAGCCGCCGGTGAAGGCGAGCAGGCCGTCCCTTCCGGTCGCGAGCCGCACCAGCTTCAGCGCGGCCTCGACCGCGTCCGTGCCGGCCGGCCCGCAGAACTGGATCCGGGCGTCACGCGCCATCGAGGGCGGCAGGGTCTCGAAGAGCGCGGTGGTGAACGCGTCCTTGACGGGCGTGGCCAGGTCCAGCACGTGGAGCGGCGCCTCGGCGTCGAGGACCGCGCGGATCGCCTCCAGTACCACGGGATGATTGTGGCCCAGGGCGAGCGTTCCGGCGCCGGCGAGGCAGTCCAGGTAGCGGCGGCCGTCCGCGCCCTCGACCGTCATCCCTCTCGCTCGCACCGGGACGATCGGCAGCGAGCGGGCGTAGGTCCGCGCGGCGGACTCGCGGGCCGCCTGGCGGCTGAGGATCGCCTCCGCGCCGAGACGGAGCGCGATGTCGGGATGGGCGGGCGACGCCGTGGTGGACATGGCCTGAGTACCTCCTGGCGGTCGGGACGCCGACCGCGCGGGCGTGGCTCTCCTCGGGCGGCCGACCACCCGAACGAGCAGACCCGGTTGCGGTGGCACGCACCCCCTTCGGGTGACGTCCCGTTGGCCTAACGACCCAGTCCGCGTGGAGAAACGGCCGTCCACAATCCCCGCACAAGAGGCGCACGTATGGCAGAACGCCCCGCTGCAGAACGTTCAGGGGCGCGAGGCTCTGCCTGATCGACTGCGCGAGCGGGGCCACCCCTGTCGGGATGGCCCCGCTCGTTCGGCGACTCACCACGCACGGTGACGCACGGTGGCTTGTCGCGCACGCAGTTGATCAGGCAGAGCCCCGCGCCCCTGAGGGTCGGACCTGTTGCGCCGGCAACGCCGGCCTCAGTGCTGTGCGGCGACCGCGAAGGTCTCCAGCTCGGCTGCCAGCTCCGCGCCGACGCGGGCGTGCAGAACCGTGCCGTCGCCGTTGTGGTCCTCGCCCAGCACCTCGCCGTCCCGGTGGACCTTGGCCACCAGGTCGCCGCGTGTGTACGGGACCAGCGCGGTGACCTCGATCGAGGGCCGCGGCAGCTCGGACTCGACGAGCGCCAGCAGCTCCTCGATGCCCTGACCCGTCCGCGCCGAGACCGCGATCGCGTGCGGCTCGCGCCGCAGCAGACGCGCGAGCACCAGCGGGTCGGCGGCGTCCGCCTTGTTGATCACCACGATCTCCGGCACGTTCTGCGCGCCGACCTCGACGATCACCTCGCGCACGGCGGCCAGCTGGGCCTCGGGCTCGGGGTGCGCGCCGTCGACGACGTGCAGGATCAGGTCGGCGTCGCCGACCTCCTCCATGGTGGAGCGGAAGGCCTCGACCAGGTGGTGCGGCAGGTGGCGGACGAAGCCGACCGTGTCGGCCAGGGTGTAGACCCGGCCGCCGGGCGTCTCCGCGCGGCGGACCGTCGGGTCCAGGGTGGCGAACAGGGCGTTCTCCACCAGCACCCCGGCGCCGGTGAGCCGGTTGAGCAGGGAGGACTTCCCGGCGTTGGTGTAGCCGGCGATCGCGACCGAGGGGACCTGGTTGCGACGGCGCTCCTGGCGCTTGGTGTCGCGGCCCTTCTTCATGTCGGCGATCTCGCGGCGCAGCTTCGCCATCTTCTCGCGGATACGGCGCCGGTCCGTCTCGATCTTGGTCTCACCGGGACCACGGGTGGCCATGCCGCCGCCCGAGGAGCCGGAGCCACCGCCACCCATCTGCCGGGACAGCGACTGACCCCAACCGCGCAGACGCGGCAGCATGTACTGCATCTGCGCCAGCGAGACCTGCGCCTTGCCCTCCCGGGACTTGGCGTGCTGGGCGAAGATGTCGAGGATCAGCGCGGTCCGGTCGACCACCTTGACCTTGACGACGTCCTCGAGGTGGATCAGCTGGCCGGGTGTGAGCTCACCGTCGCAGACCACCGTGTCCGCGCCGGTGGAGAGCACGATCTCGCGCAGCTCGGCGGCCTTGCCGGAGCCGATGTAGGTGGCCGGGTCGGGCTTGTCACGGCGCTGGATCACTCCGTCCAGCACCTCGGAGCCGGCGGTCTCGGCGAGGGCGGCGAGCTCGGCGAGCGAGTTCTCCGCCTCCTCGACGGTGCCGTCGGTCCAGACGCCGACGAGGACGACGCGCTCCAGACGCAGCTGCCGGTACTCGACCTCGGTGACGTCCTCGAGCTCGGTGGAGAGCCCGGAGACGCGGCGGAGTGCGGCGCGGTCGGAACGGTCGAACTGGTCGCCGTCGTAGTCGTTGGTGTAGAGGCGCCCGGGAATCCCGTCGATTCCCGCGAGGTCCTCGTCCATCAGTGCCTCTGCGCGCAGATCGGCCGGGCGGCGGTTGCCGCGGCCGGACTTCGCGTCGGCGTCGCGGGTTTCGAACGTGGAGGTCATCGCATCCTTAGAAAGGTGTCTCGGCAATTCGGCCGGGGCGCTACTCCCAGGGGTGTCACTCGCTCGGCGACTCCGGATCGGAGTGCGGCGAGGAATCACCCGTCGAATTCAACGCGGCAGGGATGCCGCGCATTCCCCTTGATGGTCGCATGCCCTCGCCACCGGGGTCATCACCATTTCCGTCACGACCGTTTCCGCCGCCACCACCGTTTCCGGCGCCACCGTTTCCGCTGCCGCCGTGGCGCGCGCCGGCGCCGTCCTCCCCTCCGGCATGACCGGTCGCACCGCTCCCGGCCAGGCCCTGCCCCCGTCCCACGGGCCCGGCCCGGTAGACGTCGTAGACGCCGGGGACCCTGAGCATGACCCGCATCAGCTCGGGGAGCGCCTCGGCATCGGGCAGCTCGACCGTGTACGTGTGCCGGACCCGCAGTTCCTGCGGCGGCTCGACCTCGGCGGAGATGATGTCGACCCCCGCGCCGGACATGGCGGCGGTCAGGTCGGCCAGCAGGCGCGGGCGGCCGAGTGAGTCGGCCTGGACGGTGACCCGGTACCCGGTGGGCGTCTGGCTCTCCAGCCAGTGGACCTCGACCGGAGCCCGGCCGCCGTCGCGCATCGCGGCGCCGGTGGGGCAGTCCGCGCGGTGGACGGCGAGCGCGCCGCCCCGGATGGCGAAGCAGAGCAGGGCGTCGGGCGGGACCGGGGTGCAGCAGCGGGCGAGCCGGACGGGGGCCTCGGGCATGGACGGCGCGGTGATCACGTCGCGACCGGCGTCGACGAGGCCTGCCCCGAGCAGCTGATGGCCGCGCGGCGGTCCGACGAGCGGTCCGGTGGGCAGTCGGGAGGCCTGCTCGTGGTCGGGGTGCTGGGCCAGCCAGCGCTCGATGGCGATCCGCGCGCCGGGGGTGCGGGCGTGGGCGAGCCACTCGGGCGCGGGACCCGCCGTCTCCTCGCCGGGGGGCTCGGTGAGGAGGTCCACGACGTCGCCGTCGCGCAGCGGGGTCGACAGCGCGGTGAGCCGGCCGTTGATCCTGGCCCCGATACATCGGTGGCCGCGCTCCTCGCCCAGCGCGTAGGCGGCGTCCACGCCCGTCGCCCCGGCCGGCAGTTGCACGCGCTCGCCGGCGACGCCGGTGCCCGTCGCGCCCGCGCGGGCGTCCTCGACCAGGACGGTGATCTCGCCGTCGCCGGCCAGATCGGCGGTGAGCTGGGACCAGAAGGTGTCCGGGTCGGGCGTCTCGCGCTGCCAGTCCAGCAGCCGGGAGAGCCAGCCGGGCCTGGCCGGGTCGGTGTGGTCGAGCGGGTCGTGTCCTTCGGCGTCCTCGGCGCCGGCCCCCAGGCCGGTGGCGCCCGACGTGCCGAGGGCGACGACTCCGAACTCGGCGACCTGGTGCATCCGCGCCGTGCGCACCAGCACCTCGACGACCTCGCCGTGCTCCGTCGTGACCGAGGTGTGCAGCGACTGGTAGAGGTTGAACTTGGGCGCGGCGATGAAGTCCTTGAACTCCCCGGCCAGCGGGGTCCAGCAGGTGTGCAGCTCGCCGAGGACGGCGTAGCAGTCGGCGTTCTCCTCGACCACCACGAGCAGCCTGGCGAAGTCCGTCGGGCCGAGCTCGGCGCGACGCAGCCGGGCGCGCTGCAGCGAGACGCAGTGCCGCGGGCGCACGCTGACCTGGGCCGGGACCCTTGCCTCGCGCAGTTGCCTGCGCAGCTGGGCGGCGAAGGACTCCAGCGCGTCCTCCCTGGGCACGGCGGACCGGGCAGGCTCGTCGGTCTCCTCGGCCTCGTCCGCCCCCTCGGGAGCGACGGCTGTGGCAGCCCCGGCGTCCGCCCCGGCCTGCGCTTCGGAGCCGGGGGCCTTACCCGAGGGGGCGACGGCGAGCCGCTCGTCGCGGGCGCGCTGACCGGACGGGCCGGCCGCCGCGGCGGGCTCGGGAGCGTCGGCGGCCTGGCGGAGCAGCAGGGCGGTGACGGCGGCGTGCTCCTCCGGGTGGAGCGTGGCGAAGACGATGTCCTCCAGCTCCGTCTTGACCACCTGGATGCCGAGGCGTTCGGCCAGGGGGATCAGCACGTCGCGGGTGACCTTGGCGATCCTGACCTGGCTGGCCGGCTTCATGTGCCGGATCGTGCGCATGTTGTGCAGCCGGTCGGCGAGCTTGATGACCATGACCCGGACGTCCTGTCCGGTGGCGACCAGCATCTTCCTGAAGGTCTCGGCCTCCGCGGCGGCGCCGAAGTCGACCTTCTCCAACTTGGTGACGCCGTCGACGAGATAGGCCACCTCGTCGCCGAAGCCCTCACGCACCTGATCGAGCGTCATGGCCGTGTCCTCGACCGTGTCGTGCAGCAGGGCGGCCACCAGTGTGGTCGTCTCGGCGCCGAGTTGGGCGAGGATCATCGTGACGGCGAGCGGATGGGTGATGTAGGGCTCGCCGCTCTTGCGCGTCTGGCCGCGGTGGGAGGCCTCGGCGACCTGGTAGGCCCGCTCCAGCAGGGCGAGGTCGAGCTCCGCCCGCGGACGGTGCAGGCGGTGCGCCCGGACGACGGGCTCCAGGGCGTCGGCGAGCTGCGGGCGCCCCCCACCCGCGAGCAGCGCCGCTATCCCCGCACGGCCCAGCCCCGTCTTGCCCAGGGCGCTCCGGCCCAGCCCGGCGCGGCTCAGGGCGCCCTTGCGGAGCCCCGGCAGCGCACGGGCCGCAGAGACGGTTCTGCGCCCCTCGACGGGGACGCCTGGGGCACCCGGGACGCCAGGTACGGCGTGAAGATCACCGGCATTCATGCGCACCTCCGGCAGTGATCACCGGAGCAGGCGGCAGCTCCGATGGTCCATGCTAGCGAGTGCAACACACACCGCGACGCCGTGTGTTCCCAACGTCACCTTGATCACCCATTCGGGGGATTTGAACCGATCCGCAGCGGGCAAGAATTACAGATTTGAGTCCGCACGCGAGCGAGGCCGGTCCCAGGACCGCGCCGGGCCGCGGCGGCGGCTCAGCGCTGCGGGCCCGCAGCCAGCCAGTCGGCGTCGATCTCGCCCTCGGCGAGGATCACCGCGGGGCCGGTCATCTCGATCCCGCCGTCCGGGCGCTCGGTGATCACCAGACGACCGCCGGGGACGTCGACCGTGTAGGTGACCGGCTCGCCGGTGACCGCCGGATCCACGCCGTCGCGGCGGGCGGTGGCGACCATGACCGCGCACGCGCCCGTCCCGCAGGAGCGGGTCTCGCCCGAGCCGCGCTCGTGGACCCGGAGCGCGACATGCCGCGGGCCGCGGTCGACGACGAACTCGACGTTGACGCCCTCGGGGTAGGCGCTCGCGGGAGTGACCTCGGGCGCGGTGAACAGGTGGCCCGCCTCGGCGAGGTCGGCGACGAAGGCGACCGCGTGCGGGTTGCCCATGTTCACGTTCCGCGCCGGCCAGCGGTGCGGGCCCACGGCCACCTCGATGTCGGAGGCGGGGGGCAGCAGCGCCCGGCCCATGTCCACCGTGACGTCGCCCTCGGCCGGGACGCGCACGCGCTTGAGGCCGCCACGGGTGGCGACGGCGAACTCGCCCGGCTCGGCGAGCCCGGCAGTCACCAGGTAGCGCGCGAAGACGCGCACGCCGTTGCCGCACATCTCGGCGATGCTGCCGTCGGAGTTCCGGTAGTCCATGAACCACTCGGCGCCGTCCGCGTGCGCGGACGCCTGGGGGTGCGCGGCGGACCGGACCACGCGCAGCAGTCCGTCACCGCCGAGACCGGCCCTGCGGTCGCAGAGCAGGGCCACCTGGGGGGCGCCCAGCTCCAGCAGGCCGTCGGGGTCGGGGACGATCACGAAGTCGTTCTCGGTCCCGTGGCCCTTGAGGAAGCGAATGCCCTTCACCATGTCGTTCACCTGATCCATGGTACGGGCGAGGCCTGACGCGCCGGATCCGGCCGGAACACGGCGCCGGCCGGGCTGCCCGAGGGCCGGCCGGACCGCCGCGGGCATCGGGGGCCGAGCGAGCGGAGCCGGGGAGTCGCGGCGGTGCCGGGCACCGCGGCCGGGACGGACAGGCCGCGGGTCCCTGAAGACGGGCCGACCGCCGAGCGCGCGGGCGGGAACCGAACCGCCGCAGCGGGCTTCGGGCCCCGAGGGCCGTGAAGGCGGCGGCCGCCGGGAGGCGGGTCAGAGGCCGAGCAGCCGGCCGTGGGGGAACCGAGGGCTGGTCACGGTCGGTCCTGGTCGACGACCTGCCCGCGGCCTACCACGCCCGCCTCGACGGCCGACTCCGGGGCTGTCGTGCTCCACGAGGCGCGCGCCGGGCGGCTCACACGCGCTCTCGCAGGGTTCCCAGTCGCCTGCACGGCCGCCGGCGTCGAGCGCTCGAGTCGGACCGGGCAACCCGAGGAGCGTCAGCCCGCAGGGCGGCGGGCGGAAAACGGGCGAATGGCGGATGGGCAGGCGGGGCAGGTGTCAGCCGTGGAGGTGGGCGACGCGCCAGACACCGAGCGCGAGAAGGGCGACAGCGGTCGCCGTGTAGGCGAGCAGCGGGCGCCAGCCCGCGCGGCGGCCGGAGCCCTGGCGGGGAAGACCGGGCCATGCGTAGCCGGCCCGGCGGGCGGCCATCGCGCCCCAGCCGGCCGAGGCGGCGGTGAGCAGCAGGCCGAGCATGCCGACGAGGCTGCCGCCGGATCCGCCGGTGCCGCCCGCGCCGCCCTCGAAGGCGAGCGGGAAGGCGAACATCAGCGAACCGAGGATGGCGAGGCCGACGATCGGGATGATCTGCCAGACCCGTAGCCGGCCTTCCGGACGCAGTTCGCGTCCGTGCAGCGCGCCCTCGTCCTGGGCGGGCAGCGACGGAAGGGGCGTCAGTTCCCGTGCGGGCAGCTCGCGTGCTTGCACTGCCGCCTGCTCCTCGGGCTCGAAGGGGTCGTCCGGGAGTCGGTGCGTGTCGGGGCCGGTATCCATGGACACGCGGCCTCCCTGCGCTAGAAGTTCCAAAAAACAACCACGACGCAGAGGAGTTCGCACCCCACCGCATCACCGAAGCTCTCGATGCTCGATGATGGCACGCCAGGGCCTTGGGGCGGCGTCCGCAAGGGCCTTCGCGGTGATCCGTGGCCATGACGTGATCAGGTCGTAACCGGGCGCGCTTTCCCGGGCCACGGGCGTGCGAACGGCATCCCACCAGCGCCGGACGCCCGTGCGAAGGACTCCCCTCGGACACCGCCCCGAGGCGGCGCCGACGGCGCGACCGCGACGCGAGGACGAACCCGGCCGGACCCGAGCGGGCCTCCGGCGCAACGCCGTTCCGCCGACCTCCCGTCCCGTGCTCAGAGCAGCGCGAGCGCCTGCTCGACGAGCGCCGTCGGCGGCTCGGAGGTGTCCCGGTCGAGCCAGTGCACGCGAGGGTCGCGGCGGAACCAGGACTCCTGCCGGCGGGCGAAGCGCCGGGTCGCCCGCACCGTCTCGGCGCGGGCCTCCGCTTCGTCGTAGACGCCGTCCAGTTGGGCGAGTGCCTGCTGGTACCCGAGCGCGCGGGCGGCCGTGCGGCCCTCGCGCAGGCCCTGCGCCGCCAGCTCGCCGACCTCGTCGAGGAGTCCGGCCTCCCACATCCGGTCGACGCGGAGTTCGATCCGCTCGTCCAGCTCGGGGCGCGGCAGGCGGACGCCGATCTGCACGGCGTCGTAGACGGACTCGTGGCCGGGGAGGTTGGCGGTGAAGGGCAGTCCGGTGATCTCGACGACCTCCAGGGCCCGGACGATCCGCCGTCCGTTGCTCGGCAGGATCGCGCGCGCGGCCTCGGGATCGACGGCGGCCAGACGGGCATGCAGCGCGCCGGATCCCTCCGTCTCGAGTTCCGCCTCCAGCCTGGCGCGGACCTCGGGGTCCGTGCCGGGGAACTCCAGCTCGTCGATGGCGGCGCGGACGTAGAGCCCCGAGCCGCCGACCAGCACCGGTGTGCGCCCCTGCGCGACCAGCTTGTCGATCGCCTCGCGCGCCAGCCGCTGGTACTCGGCGACGCTCGCGGCCTCGGTGACGTCCCAGATGTCGAGGAGGTGGTGCGGCACGCCCTCGCGCTCGGCCATGGTCAGTTTGGCGGTGCCGATGTCCATGCCCCGGTAGAGCTGCATGGAGTCGGTGTTCACCACCTCGCCGCCGAGGTGTTGGGCGATGGCCACGCCGAGGTCGGACTTCCCGACGGCGGTGGCGCCGACGACGGCGATGACGCGCGGCCCGGCGATGCGGGGCGAGGAGGCACTGATCACCCCCCTAGTCTGGCAAATCCGTCCATCGGAAATACCATATGGGTACGGACGGGCCATATGCCCGGTTTCACGGCCTGCGGGCCTGAGGCGGGCCCGAGAGCGAGAATGGAGCTGCCATGGGCCTCACGGACTCCCTGAAGGACGCGCTGGGCCAGGCCACCAAGAAAGCCACCGAATACGCCGGAAGTCACAAGTCACAGATCGGCGCCGGTCTGGACAAAGTCGGCGATCTGGCGGACAAGGCCACCAAGCACAAGTACAGCGACCAGATCCAGATGGGCACGGGCAAGGCGAAGGAGGCCGTCGACAAGATCGGCGGCCCGAAGGACGTGATCCCTGGCGAGGCGAGCGAGCGGACGGCTGAGAAGCCGACCGACGACGGTCAGGACCAGGACGCGACGAAGTAACCGACGCCGTACGGGGCGTCGTCGTAGAGCAGCCGGGCGGATCCGACCGGCTGCTCGCTCGCGCCGGCGAGGACCTGCCAGGGGGCACGGCCCGAGGCCAGCAGTTCGAAGGCCAGCTCGGCGTCGAGCGGCGGCAGCTCCCCCTCGGCGAACCCGGCGGCCACGGCGGCGTCGAAGGGCTCGGCCCGCTCGTCCAGGTAGCCCGGGGCCTTGAGCGTGCGCCGGGCGCTTCCCTCCCCCAGCACCAGGAAGCCGACCCGCTCGGCGGAAGCGGCCAGCTCCCTTCCGTTCTCCCGGCAGAGTTCCCACTCCAGGTAGTCGGCGACGGCGAGCGCCCGGGTCTCGCCCTGCCAGCCGGCGCGCGCGAGCAGCCAGGCCCCCACGGCCAGCGAGGAGGGCAGGGTCTCCCCCGCGTCCCCGGCGCCCAGCGCGACGCCCAGGTCCACGCCGAAGCCCTGGAATCCGCCGACTCCGCCACGGTCGAAGAGCTTGTGCTCGGGTCCCGGCCCGACCACCCAGATGAGCTCCGGCGCGGCCCCGGTCAGCACCGCGAGCGCCTCGTCGCAGGCGGCCCGCAGCCCGTCCAGCTCCGGTGCGGCTCCGACGGCGACCTCGGGCACGAGCAGTGGCGGGCAGGGGCAGACGGCAGCGGCAACCAGCATGCCCAAGACCCTACCCGGCAGGTCGATCGAATGATCGGATCAATCGGGATCCCTGCCGGGACGCTCGGCCCGCCGTCGGGCCCCGCCTGCGGGCGGCACCCGGCGCGGTGCAGGACACGGCAGGGCACGCACGGACGGCGAAGCGATCGCACCGATCGGCGCGACCGATCGATCATCGTGATCGGTCGGTCAGCTCCGTGCGTCGCCGTCCGTCACGGCTCAGCAGCAGCCCTTCGCGCCGTCCGCCGCCTGCGGCAGCGGTGCCGGAGCACCGATCGTCGGCAGGCCGAGCATCACCCCGGCCGGCTTCGCGGCGTCCCCGGCGGGCGCCGCCTGGCGCTTCTCCCAGGCGTCACCGGCGCGGGTCCGGCGCACGTCCAGCGTCGGGCCCTCGGCCAGCAGGTGGTGCGGGGCGGCGTAGGTGATCTCGACGGTGACCATGTCACCGGGGCGGACGGGCTCGGTCGGCCGGGTGAAGTGCACCAGCCGGTTGTCCGGCGCGCGGCCCGAGAGACGGGAGGTGGCCTCGTCCTTGCGGCCCTCGCCCTCGGCGACCAGGACCTCGAGCCTGCGGCCGACCTGCTTCTTGTTCTCCTCCCAGGAGATCTCCTCCTGGAGTGCGACCAGCCGCTCGTAGCGGGCCTGGACGACCTCCTTGGGGATCTGGTTCTCCATCTCGGCGGCGGGGGTGCCGGGCCGCTTGGAGTACTGGAAGGTGAAGGCCTGGGCGAAACGCGCCTCGCGGACGACGTGCAGCGTCTGCTCGAAGTCCTCCTCGGTCTCGCCGGGGAAGCCCACGATGATGTCGGTGGTGATCGCCGCGTCCGGCATCGCGGCGCGGACCCGCTCGATGATGCCGAGGTAGCGCTCCTGCCGGTAGGAGCGGCGCATGGCGCGCAGCACCGTGTCCGAGCCGGACTGCAGCGGCATGTGCAGCTGGTGCATCACGTTCGGCGTCTCGGCCATGGCCGCGATGACGTCGTCGGTGAAGTCCTTGGGATGCGGGGAGGTGAAGCGCACCCGCTCCAAGCCCTCGACCTCGCCGCAGGCGCGCAGCAGCTTGCCGAAGGCGAGCCGGTCGCCGATGTCCGAGCCGTAGGCGTTGACGTTCTGCCCGAGCAGGGTGACCTCGACGACGCCCTCGTTCACCAGCGCCTGGACCTCGGCCAGGATGTCGCCGCTGCGGCGGTCCTTCTCCTTGCCGCGCAGCGCGGGCACGATGCAGAAGGTGCAGGTGTTGTTGCAGCCCACCGAGACGGAGACCCACGCGGCGTAGGCGGACTCGCGCCGCGTCGGCAGCGTGGAGGGGAAGACCTCCAGCGACTCGAGGATCTCGACCTGGGCCTCCTCCTGCACCCGCGCGCGCTCCAGCAGCGCGGGGAGGTGGCCGATGTTGTGGGTGCCGAAGACGACATCGACCCAGGGGGCCTTCTTGACGATGGTGGCCCGGTCCTTCTGGGCCAGGCAGCCGCCGACGGCGATCTGCATGCCGGGCTGCTGCGCCTTCACCGAGGCGAGCCGGCCGAGGTTGCCGTAGAGCTTGTTGTCGGCGTTCTCTCGCACGGCACAGGTGTTGAACACGACGACGTCGGCGCTGCTGCCCTCGGCGGCCTTCACGTAGCCGGCGTCCTCCATCAGACCGGAGAGGCGCTCGGAGTCGTGGACGTTCATCTGGCATCCGTAGGTGCGGATGTCGTACGTCTTGGAAGTTTCTGCGGTACCCACGCCCCCAAGGGTACGGGCAGCGCCTGCGGGGTCCGTGCGCCAGGTTCCGGCCCCCGGCCCGCCGCGCGGGGCGATCGGCGGGCCGGGCCGGGCGGGGGCGTCCACGGCTCAGACAGGCTCTTCCCGGCGGCGTCCCCGGCTGGCAGGATCCGGGCATGTCTCCGTCCCTTCCGCCGCGGCTCCACCGGCTCGGTCGGCTGCGCCTGGCGCTGGCGCTGCTGACGGTGCTGGCGGTGGCGGCCGCCGGGTGGTTCGGCGCGAGCAGGGGTCCGTCCTACCCCTCGGGGGCCTACCGGATGGCCACCGGCACCCCTTCCGGCGTCTACGCGCTCTACGGGAAGCTGCTCCAGGCCGCCGTCGCCAAGGGGGTTCCCGGCGTCTCGCTGCGGCTCGACCAGTCGGTCGGCGGACCGGACAACCTGGCCAGGGTCGTCGACGGACGCGACGACTTCGGCATCGCGACCGCCGACGCGGTCGCGCACTTCGCGGGCTCGGGCAAGGAGCGCCTCCGCGCGCTCGGCGAGCTCTACGACGACTACGTGCAGCTCGTCGTGCCCACCGGTTCCCCGGTGCGGAGCGTCGGCGACCTCAAGGGGCTGCGGGTCGGCACCGGGCAGCACGGCAGCGGCGTCGAGCTGATCAGTCAGCGGGTGCTGGCGGTCTCCGGGCTCACCCCCGGCCGCGATCTGACCGCGGTTCCGCTGGGCATCGCGGATGCGCCCAAGGCGCTGGAGACGCACAGGATCGACGCCTTCTTCTGGTCCGGCGGCCTGCCGACCAGCGGGGTCACCGAGTTGATGAGCCGCTTCCACGTGCGGCTCGTCCCGCTCGGCGGGCTGGCCCCGAAGATGGACCAGCTGGCCCAGCGGCAGGATCCCGGCGCCAGGTACACCCAGATCTACCGCACCTCGACGGTGCCGAGCTCGGCGTATCCGGGCAGCGACCCCGACACCCCGGTCTCCACGCTCGCCGTCGCGAACCTGCTGGTCACCCGGGCCGACGTGCCCGCGTCCCTGGTCGAGCAGGTGACAGCGGTCGTGATGAGCAGCCGTGACGCGATCGGGCAGCAGGTCCACTCGGCCCAGCTGGTGGACGTCCGATCGGCGATCTACACCGAGCCCCTGCCACTGGCCGAGGGCGCCCGGCGGTACTACGTCTCGGTCAAGCCGTAGCCAGCGCGGGACGCGCGGCGCGCCAGGGCCGGCCACCGGGGTCGAGCACGGGACGTCGGTTGGGCCGCCCATCCTTCAGCGGGAGGGGCGCGAGGCGCGTGCCAGGGGCCGCCCGCCGGAGGCAGGGCGCGGGGCCGGGGTCTTGGGGCGACGCGAACGGCGCGGCCCCGGGGCCCGCCCGTCCCCCGGAGACAGAGACACCAGGCGCGAGCCAGGGCCGCGCCCGCCAGGGGCAGGGCGCGGGGGCATCCTCGGGGCGGAGCGTGAGGCCGGGCCGCCCGACCAGGGCCGGGCGCGTCGCGCCGCGCCGTCGGGCGACGCGCCTCGGTTCGGCACGGGTCGGCGACCCGCTGCGCGGTCGGCCACGCCCGGACGCCCTCGGAGAGTCCTACAGTTCCCCGGCCAGTGCCTCGCGGAGCGGTTCAGGGAGGGTGGCGACGGAGGCCTCGAGGAGCAGGGTCGCCTCGCGGCGCATGGCGCGGGCGAGTTCCGCGTCGACCGCCGCCTGCGCCAGGGGCCGCAGCCTGCGGACCGCCTCGGCCGCGCGGGCGGCGTCCTCGTCGCTGAGCGGCGTGGCGCCGACGTAGCGGGCGAAGACCTGCACCGCGCTGAACTCGACGAAGCGGCGGGCAAGGTGGCCCATGTCGCGGCGCAGTTCCTCGAAGTGGTCGATCACGGCGGCGAGCGGCACCCCGAGTTCGAAGAGGCGGGCGGCGACGTCGAGCAGCGCCGGGCTCGGCACGCGGTAGGCGGTCGCCGCACTCCGCCCGCTGCCGCAGGCTGGGGCATCGGCGTCGGCGTCGGCGGGCGTCTCCAGTTCCAGCACACCCAGCCTGAGCGCGGCCTCGATCGCCGCCGGATCCTCCGTGCCCCCGAAGAGCGCCAGCAGTTCGGCGTGGCTGAGGCGGCCGGGCTTCTCGTCCGTCCACGGCGCCGTGACCTCCGCGACCAGGCCGAGGACGCCGCCGAGGCCCCGGCCGTTCTCCCAGGCGTCCAGCAGCTCCTTGATCCCGGCGAGGGTGTGCCCCCGGTCGAGGAGGCCTGCGATGAGCCGGAGCCGTTCCAGATGCGTGTCGTCGTAGACGTTCGCGCGCCCGCGCCGGTCGGCGCGGGGCAGCAGGCCGCGGTCCTGGTAGGCCCGGACGTTACGGACCGTCGTGCCGGCCGCCTGGGCCAGGTCGTCGATGAGGAACTCCGGGCGCGGGCGCGGCACCGTGCTCATGGGGTCTGCCTCCACTCTTGCGCCTTCTTGCCACTTGCCGACCGCGTGCCGCCCGTCGGCCGCCCGGCCGGGCGCGACCGACGCGCCGTCAGCGCGCGGTAGTTCGGGCCCCGCTCGCGGCGTGGCCCACGGACGGGATGCTACCGACGCGTACCGCGTCCACGAATTCGGCGATCCAACCGGCCAGCAGCTCGGGCCTGCTGAGCGGCAGCCAGTGCCCCGCGTCGACGCTGCGCCGCTGCAGGACCGACGCCCAGCGGTCCAGGTCCTGGTAGAGACGCGGCGACAGATAGGGGTCCCGTTCGGGGACGACCAGTTGGACGGGGACCCGGGCGAAACGGTCCCGCCGGGGGTGCCGGGCGCGGTCGCGGGTGTTGGCACGGTAGAGCCAGAGGCCGTTGACCGCGTCCCTCGTCAACGTCGGCGCGGGATGGCCGGCCACCCGGGTCCCCTCCAGGGTTCGCCAGACCGCGCCCCAGCTGCGTCCGGCCGGCCCGCGCCACAGGGCCTCCGGCAGGCGCGGCAGCTGGAACGCGGTGATGTACCAGGACCGCAGGCCCTGGGCGAGCAGCGCCCACAGGTTCGCGGGGGTGGGCCGCCGCAGCCGGGCCCTGGCCCAGAGCGCGGCGTGGTCCAGGCAGGGCCGGACACGCTGGTGAAGGAGGCGAGGCCGCCCTGCAGCCGGGGCGAGGTCGCGAACTCCCAGCCCTGGACGGAACCCCAGTCGTGGCCCACCAGGTGGACGGGGCCGTACGGCGCGAGCGCGTCGAGGACGGTGAGGAAGTCCTCCTCCAGCCGGTCGAGCCGGTACCCGGCGCGGCCGGGCTCGGGCGCGGAGGAGCGGCCCGCGCCGCGGGTGTCGTAGGCGACCACGTGGTAGGTGGCCGCGAGCGCGGCCATCACCGGCGTCCAGACCTCGCGGGTGTCGGGATAGCCGTGCAGGAAGCAGAGGGTGGGCCGGGTCGGATCCCCGGCTTCGACGACGGCCAGCTCCACACCGTCGTCGGTGACGACGCGGTGTTCCCGAGCGCCGATGATCATGGCTCTCCCCAGGCGTCGCGACCGGACGCCGACCCGTTGCGCGGACGATGACGCTGACAGCGGCCAATGTGTCAGTGGTCGATGACTCGGTCAATCCTTTGCGCGCGATCAACAGAGCGGCCCTGCCCGCGCGGAGTCCGACCGCTCCCGACAGCGCTGCGAACCGGCGCGACGCGCGCCGGAGGCCGGTAGCGACCGGCCCCGCCCGGCCGCAAGGGATGGCCCCTGCGCCGCTCCGGCCAGGCCCTGATCGGCAGCCGCGCCGCAGGGCGGAGCGGCGTCCGGGCTCCACCGACCGCGGGGGCGGGGCGCCCATCGCATCGGTGGCAACTCCGGTCGGCAACTGATCGCACGGGGCGGTGACCGGCCTCCGTCTGCCGCACAGCGCGGCCCGCCCGTCGTGTCGGCAATCCCACGCTGCGTGCGGCCGGACGGCGAATCTCGCGGGCTGCGCTCGAGGAGGCGAACGTCTGCGAACGGCGGCCCACCGCGGGCGCGATCAGCGCCCTGCGCTTCGCGCGCAGGCGGAGCGGCGTCCGGGCGCGTCCGCGGCCGGATGGTCCGGATGGGCGCTGCGGGCGACGGGAGGCCCGGCGGTCAGCCGCGGCGGGGGCGAGGGGGCGTGGTGGCGGCCTCGGCTGCGTCGACGCCGGTGACCGCATCGGGCGAGGGCGGAAGGGTGAGGGTGACGGTGAGGCCGACGGACTCGGTGGGGTCGAAGGCGAGGGAGCCGCCGTTGGCGGTCAGCAGGGCGCGGGCGATGGAGAGGCCGAGGCCGGAGCCGTCGACGTTCTGGTGACGCGGACTGCGCCAGAAGCGGTCGCCGATGCGGGCCAGCTCCTCCTCGTCCAGGCCGGGGCCACCGTCGCTGACCCGGATCGCCACGTCCTCGCCGACCCGCAGCGCCGCCACCGCGACCGTGCCACCCGCCGGGGTGAACTTGAGTGCGTTGTCCAGCACCGCGTCCAGCGCGCTGCCCAGGCCCACCGGCTCGGCCAGCGCCGCCAGCGGGCCCTCCGGTGGCGTCCACTCCAGGCGGACCCCGCGTTCCTGCGCCAGCGCACCCCAGCCGGCCACCCGGTCGGCGACGAGCTCGCCGACCTCGACCGCCGAGGCCACCGGTCCCGCGTTCTCCGCGCGCGCCAGGCCGAGCAGGTCGTCCAGGACCTGCGCCAGCCTGCGGCCCTCGACCCTGACGCCGTGCAGCTCCTCCTCGTGGCCCTCCGGCAGCTCCATACCGAGCACCTCGACCCGCAGCATCAGCGCCGAGAGGGGGTTGCGCAGCTGGTGCGAGGCGTCGGCGACGAAGGCGCGCTGCTGGTCGAGCACCTGCTCGACGTGGTCAGCCATCTCGTTGAAGGCGCGCGCCAGCCGGCGCAGCTCGGGCGGGCCGCCGGCCGGCGCCACGCGGGAGGCGAGACGGCCGGTGGCGATGTCGTGGGTGACCTTGTCCAGGTCGTGCACCGGGCGCAGCACCCACCGCGTCAGCGTGACGGCCGCGCCGATCGCGAAGAGCACGGCCAGCGCCTCGCCGCCGATCAGCCAGAGCCACGCGTGCAGCACCCGCGAGCGCATCGCGTCCGTCGGCGACTCGATGACGACGACCGCGACCACGTCGCCGTCCCAGACCACGGGCGAGGCGATCACCAGCCGGGCGTTCCCGTCGTCCCAGGGCCAGACCTGGGCGGGGTCGTGGCTCCGGCGGCCGTCCAGCGCCTCGCGGAAGGGCTCGTCCGACGCGCCGGTCGCCGCGTCGGCCCAGTCGCTCGGGTAGGCGTGCAGGGCCCGGCCGTTGAGGTCGAAGACCCCGGCCGAGGTGCCGTAGACGTCGTGGTAGCGGCGGAGCTGGGCGTCCAGGGTGAGCTGCTGCTCGACCGCGGCGGACGAGTCCGGCTGCCCGATCGGGTTCTGCGCGAGCGCCGCGAAGCGCGCCGCGTCGTCCATCCGGTCGACGACGACGCGCTGCTGCTCGCGCTGCGCCTCACTGGTGGCCAGCGGGACGCCGAGTGCGGCCAGCACACAGACGAGCAGCGCGAGCAGGATGCCGAGCAGGCGGGTACGCATGGAACGCCGGCCGGCCTACTCGTCGGCCGGCTGCGACGGGACGGCCAGCTTGTAGCCGATGCCGCGGACGGTCTCGATCAGTCCCGGCAGGCCGAGCTTGCGCCGCAGCGAGGCCACGTGGACCTCGAGCGAACGCGCGGTGCCGTCCCAGCTGCTGCGCCAGACCTCGCTGATGATCTGCTCGCGCCGGAAGACCACGCCGGGGCTCTGCGCCAGCAGGGCCAGCAGCTCGTACTCCTTGCGGGTCAGCGCGACGTCCTCGCCGTGGACGGTGGCGCGGCGCGAGGCCTGGTCGAGGTCGAGGCCGAAGGCGCGGCTGAGCAGCGCGGGCGGATCCTCGCGGCGCGGCTGCGGGGCGACCGGGGCGGGGCGCGCCCCCGCGTCGCGGCGGGCCACCGCGTGGATGCGGGCGAGCAGCTCGCCCATGTCGTAGGGCTTGACGATGTAGTCGTCGGCGCCGATGTTCAGGCCGTGGATCCGGTCCCTGATCTCGGCGCGCGCCGTGACCATGATGACCGGGATGCCGCAGCGACGGCGGATCTGGTCGCAGACCTCGAAGCCGTCGCGATCGGGCAGGCCGAGGTCGAGCAGCACCACCCGGAACTGCGGACGGCCGTCGGGGACGAGCGCGTCCAGGGCCTCGTTGCCGGAGCGGGCGTGCCGTACCTCGAATCCGTGCTTGCCGAGGACGGCCATCAGCGCGGCGGCGACGTGCTCGTCGTCCTCGACGAGGAGCAGGCGCATCGGGTCTCTCCTCAGGTTCGGTGTCGTGTCGGTTCTGTGAGTGCTCTGTCGGTGCTCTGGCAGGCATCCACTCCCAGACCACCACCAAAGGTCAAGTGGGAGCGGTCGGCGCGGGGAGACCGTTACCGAGCTGCGATGATCGCCGCGGGCCGATGGCGGGCCCCGATCCTCAAATCCCGCTCAGAAGTGCGGTGACCGGCTGCCTGTGCCCGTAGAGTCGAGTCGTCCGCGGTCTGTACCCGGACTATCCGGACATGTCGGGACCTCCCGGCAGCAGCACCGAGGAGTCGATCCAGCATGGCGTCCGCCCCACGGCAGCAGCCGGTGCTGCTGCGCCTGCGGGGCGTGAGCAAGCGGCACGGGCTGGTGCAGACGCTGCACGAGGTGGATCTCGAACTCTCCCGCGGCGAGGTGGTCACGCTGCTCGGGCCGCCGGGCGCGGGCAAGACCACGCTGTGCCGAGCGATCAACGGCGCGGAGCGGATCGACTCCGGGGTGATTCTGCTCGACGGCGCGCCCCTGCCCGCACGCGGGCGCGCGCGCCGGGCGGCCCGGGCGGACGTCGGACTGGTCCCCGACTCCGACGCGCCGGCGCGCGTGACGCGGCGGACGGACGGACTCCACGAGCCGTACGGGCCGGTGTGGCCCGGGCACCCCGAAGACCCCGAGGGCCCGGAGGCTCCCGAGGGCCCCCGCCGGTGGGGACGGCGGACCGGAGCAACGTTCGGCTCCTCCGCCTCCTACGTGTCGCTCGGACCGCGCGGGCGCGGCGCGCCGACGGGCCGCACGGTCCTGGAGGAACTGACCCGCTCGCAGGTGCGAGCCCGCGGCATCGCCCCCGAGGACGCCGAGCAGCGCGCGCTGGAACAGCTGCACCGGGTCGGCGCGGCGGCGGAGGCGGGCCTGCGCAGGGCGCAGCTCAGCCCGTCCGGCCTGGCCCGGGTGGCGCTGGCGCGAGCCCTGGTGCTGGACCCTAAGCTGCTGCTGGTGGACGAGCCGCCGCAGGAGCTGCGGGAGCTCACCCACGAGCTGACCGGGCAGCTGGTCGCGGAGGGCCTGGCGATGCTGGTCGTCTCCGAGGAGCCGTGCTTCGCGCACGCCGCCGCGGACCGGGTGCTCTTCATGTCGGGCGGGCGGATCGTGGAATCCGCCCCGCCCCAGCAGTTCTTCACCGCGCCCCGCACCTCCCGGGCCCGCGACTTCGTCACCCGCCTGCTCCGACGCTGAGCCCGACGACCCCTCGGCAGGCAGCCCGCAGCCGTCGGCGAGTGTCGCCCGGCGGGGCCGGCGGGACCCACGGTCCAGGTCTCCGGCGTCGGGCGGCGCCCGCGGCGGAGCGCACGCCTCCTCTCCGGGCGTGACCTGGGACGAATCGAACAGGTCGCGCACACGTGTGATGTGAACCGGCGTACGCCCGACGCTGCTTGACGCCGCACCAGCCGATCTGTTGCATTGCCTTCTATGAATGGCCCCGCTCCCTCCGGCCCCGACCCCGTGATCATCGCCGGTGCGGGTCCCGTCGGCCTCGCGCTGGCACTGGCGCTCGCCCGGCACGAGGTGCCGACGCTTGTCGTGGACGAGGGCAGCGGCGTCTGTCCGGAGGGGTCGCGTTCCACGGTGCTGCGCGCCGACACCGTGGGTTTCCTGCGCCGGATCGGCTACGAGCGGGTCGCCGCGGACGGACGCGGGTGGACCGGTTGGCGGACCCTGCGGCGGGGCCGCGAACTGCTCAGCGTGGAGCTCGAACAGGACGACGTGCTGCACCTGGCCCAGCACCGGCTGCTGCGCGGGCTGCGCGACGCCGTCTCGGCCACGCCGCTGGTGGAGCTGCTGCCCGAGTGCGCGGTCACCGACGTCGAGCAGCACGCGGGCGAGGAGGCCGTCCGGGTGCGGACCGAGCGGACCTGGCTGCGCGGCAGCTACCTCGTCGGCTGCGACGGTCCGCGGTCGACCGTCCGCAAGCGCCTCGCGCTGCGCTTTCCCGGGAGGGCCGCCGCCGACCACTACGCGCTCGCGACGATCCGCGCCGACCTCCCCTTTCCCGGGGAGGCCCGGCTGCACCGCGATCCGCCCCGGGCGCCGGGCGCACCGGGCGCGCGGGAGGTGATCGCGCGGCCCCTGCCCGACAGCGTCTGGCGTCTCGACTGGCGGCTGCCGCCGCGCGCGCCCGCGCTCACTCCCGACCAGCTTGTCGACCAGCTCCGCTCCACGCTGGCCGCCTGGAACGGCGGCGCGGTGCCCGGCTACGAGCTGATCTCGAACGCCGACTACGTGGTGCAGCAGCGGCTGGCGACCAGGTTCCAGGTCGGCCGGGTCTTCCTGGCCGGCGACGCCGCGCACGTGCTGGGCTCGCTGGGCATGCAGAACATCGACGAGGGGCTGCGCGACGCGGACAACCTCGCCTGGAAGCTGGCGCTGGTCTGGCACGGCTGCGCGCCCGACCGGCTGCTGACGACCTACCAGCAGGAGCGACGCGGCGCGGTGATCGCCAGGCTGCGGGCCGTCGACCAGGCGATGCCGCTGCTGCAGCCCAGCACCCCGCTGCTGGAGGTGCGCCGCAGCCTGCTCTCCGGCTCGCTGCGCCGCAACGCGGAACTGCTGTCCGACGGCTCGCTCGGCACCGGCCGGCTCGGCGGCGCGCCCGCCTACCCGGGGCGTGCCCGTCCTGGGCTCACCCGCGCGCTCGCCCCGACCAGCCCCGGCGTTCTGGTTCCCGACTTCCCCGTGGTCACCGCCGACGGCGCCGTCGACCGGCTGCGCGCACGGCTCGGCCGGGGCTTCCTGGTCGTCCTGGTGGCGCCCGGCACGGGGGTGTGGGCCAGCGAGCACTGGCTCGGCGCCGGACTGATGCCGCAGCTGACCGAGGCGACCGAGGCCCTGCCGCTCCCCGCCGAACTGCTGGTCACCGAGGACTACCCCGGTGCGGCCGCGCACACGGTGCTGCTGATCCGCCCGGACGGGCATCTGGTGGCGGCGGTGCAGGGCTGCCGCCCGGAGGATCTGTACGACCTGGCCGACCGCGCCCGCAACACCGCCGCCGAACTGCCCGTGCCGCGCGCGGGAGGCACGGACCGGGGAGCGGAGCGGGGGCCGAGGGAGGCCCCGACCGGGCGGCCGACCGTTCCCGCGAGCGACTGACCGCCGGACAATCTTGACGATCAACTGAGCACGTGCTCTACTCCCGCCATGGGGATCATCAGCATGCGGTCTGTCCGCAGCACACGCCTGGACGTCGTCCGGTGCCCCCGCCTGTTCTGTAGCCCGGGCTAACCCAGGGCCTGCACAGAACTCAGGCAGGCTCTGACGCCCGGCTGGAGACGTATCGCTCTCGCCGCCGTCACGGGCAGCCCCTCTCCCGGCACCGGCGCGACACCCCCGCAGGACTCCTCAGGCGTCCCTCGGCGTCGCCCGTCACGTCATGACTCACGGCTCATGACGTGAAGTGCACACCCCTTTCACGTCGTACTTCACGCTGTCGTACCCACTGTCTGCGCGTCGGCTCCCCACCGTGCGAGACTCGGGGCTTGACGGCGTCTCGTCAACTCATCGACGACTCCGAGGACCTCACCGTGCCCGAATCCTCCGTGCTGCACGCACCCGTCGCCCCGAGCCCCAGGCCGGCGCCGCCCGAGCCGGCCACCGCGCCCGACCGCACCGCTCCGCCCGACCTCGCCGACCTGCTGGACTTCGCCCGCGTGGCCGCCGCCGATCCGGAGGTGCTCGCGCGACTCTCCCTGCATCCGACCGAACGCACCTGGGTGCGGCTCGAGGGTCCCGGCGGGAGCGAGGCCTGGATCATCGGCTGGCCGCCGGGGTCCGAGACCGGCTGGCACGACCACGGAGGATCCAGCGGAGCCTTCGTGACCTCACAGGGTGAACTCAGCGAACTCTCCCTGGGCGTGCCGCTGCCGACGGCCGGGTGGCGCAGCCTGGAGCTGGAGGAGGGCGTGGACCGGCAGCGCTCGCTCCCCGCAGGACGCGGGCGCGCCTTCGGACCGCACCACGTCCACCAGGTCGTCAACCCGTCGCGGGACCTGCACGCGGTGTCCGTCCACTGCTACTACCCTCCGCTGCCGCAGCTGCGCCGCTACGCCCGCGCGGGCGACGTGCTCAGGGTCGCCCAGATCGAGGGGCCCGAGGAGTGGTGAGCGCCGAGGACGCGACGCAGGGCCTGGGCATCGACGCGCTGTTGGAGCGGGAACGGGCGAAGCTGGACCGGCTGACTCCCGCTCGGGCGGCCGCCGCGGTCGAGCTGCAGGGCGCGCTGCTGGTCGACATCCGGTACGCGGCGCTGCGTGAGCGGGACGGGCTGATCCCCGGAGCGCTCGTGGTGGAGCGCAACGAGCTCGAGTGGCGGATGGATCCGACCGGCGACCATCGCGCCGCGGAGACCACGGACCACGACCGCCTCGTCGTGGTCGTCTGCAACGAGGGCTACGCGTCCTCGCTGGCGGCGCGGTCGCTGCACGCACTCGGCCTGCACCGCGCCACGGACGTGATCGGCGGCTTCCAGGCCTGGGCGGCGGCCGGCCTCCCGGTGACCGGCGCGCCGAACGCGCCCGACGGCCGGGCGTGATCAGCGGGCGAAGGTGGTGGCGCGGCTCTCGCGGATGACGGTGATCCGGATCTGGCCCGGGTAGGTGAGCTCGTTCTCCACCTCGCGGGCCACGTCCTTGGCGATGACCTGGGCCTGGAGGTCGTCGACCGCCTCCGGCAGCACCATCACCCTGACCTCGCGTCCGGCCTGCATCGCGTAGACCTTGTAGACGCCCTCGTGACGGCGGGCGATCTGCTCCAGCTTCTCCAGCCTGCGTGCGTGCAACTCCACCGACTCGCGGCGGGCTCCCGGGCGGCCGCCGGAGCAGGCGTCCGCGGCCTGGGTGAGCACCGCCTCGACCGTCTGCGGCTCGATCTCGTTGTGGTGCGCGGCGACGGCGTGCACCACGTCCTCGGACTCGCCGTAACGGCGCACCAGTTCGGCGCCGATCTGGGCGTGGCTGCCGTCCACCTCGTGGGTGACGGCCTTTCCTATGTCGTGCAGCAGGGTGCAGCGCCGGACCAGGACCGGGTCCACCCGCAGCTCCGCCGCCAGCATCCCGGCGATGTGCGCGGACTCGACGAGGTGGCCGAGCACGTTCTGGCCGTAGGAGGTGCGGTACCGCAACCGCCCCAGCAGGCGCAGCAGTTCGGGATGGAGCTCGTCGAGACCGACCTCCGCGACGGCGTCCTCCGCCGCCCGCTGGCACAGCCGCTCGACCTCGACCTGGCTGCGCTCGTGGACGTCCTCGATCCGCTGCGGGTGGATCCTGCCGTCCGCCACCAGCTCCTCGAGGGTGAGCCTGGCGACCTCCCGGCGGACCGGGTCGAAGCAGGAGAGCAGCACGGACTCCGGCGTCTCGTCGATGATCAGGTTGACGCCGGTGACCGCCTCGAAGGAACGGATGTTCCGGCCCTCGCGGCCGATGATCCGCCCCTTCATGTCCTCACTGGGCAGGCGCAGTGAGGTGATGACCGAATCCGCGGTCTGACGCGCGGCGACCCGCTGGATGGCCGAGGCGACGATCTCCTGCGCCCTGGCCTCCCCCTCGACGCGGGCCCGGCGCTCGATCTCACGGACCGTCAGCACGGCTTCCCGCTTGGCCTGCTGCTCCACGGTGCGGACCAGTTCGGCACGGGCCTCGGCGGCGCTCAGCCCCGCGGCGTGCTCCAGGACCTCGCGGCGTTCGGCGCGCAGGGCCTCGGCCCCGGCGGCGAGTTCGGCCTGGACCCGCGCGGCCTCGGCCTCGCGCTCGCGCAGGCGCAGCTGCTCCGAGTCGAGCCTGGCCTCGCGTGCGGCCGTCCGCTGCTCCCTGCGGTCCAGGTCGGCGGCCCGCTCGCGGGCGCCGCGCAGGAGTTGGCGAAGGGCGAGGGCGGCGACGCCCAGCACCAGGAAGGCGATCACGGCGAAGAGCCAGGGGCCCAGGGTGCTCGTCATAGCGCCAGCTGCCAGCATTGTCGGCCCTCCCCGTCCCGGTCGCAGGATCACGCTGCGATCACGGTGCGATCTCGGTGCGAGGCGAGCAGAGACCCCTCATCCCTCATGGTGAGGCTAGGTGCGGGTTACGAAACGGTCAAGATGGCGACCAGTCCTGACCGTTCGGAAGCGCGGCTTCCGTGACCCGGGCGTCAGCCCGCGTCCTCCCCGTGGTCACTTCCGAACCCCGCATCGGGCCAGGACTCGGCTTCGGCTTCGTCGACCATGAACTCGTCGACCATGGACTCGTCGACCATGGAACGGACCACGCGCAGGGCGAGCCCCTCCGGGTAGCCGCGTCGGGCGAGCATTCCGGCCAGGCGGCGGATCCGCACCTGCCGGTCGAGCCCCTGCGTCGAACGGAGCTTGCGCTCCACCAGGCGGCGGGCCGCGGCCTCCTCGTCGTCGGGATCGACGTCGGCGACGGCCTGGGCGACCAACGCGCTGTCGACGCCCTTCGCGCGCAGCTCCCCCGCGAGCGCGCGCCGGGCCAGACCCCGGTTGCGTTGGCGCTGTTCGACCCAACTGCGGGCGTAGGCGGCGTCATCGACGAGGCCGACCTCCTCCAGGCGGTCGAGCACGGCCTCGGCGACCTCGTCCGGGATCTCCTTGCGGCGCAGTGCGTCGGCCAACTGGCGCCGGGTGCGCGCGGAACCGGTGAGCATCCGCAGGCAGATGTCCCGTGCCCGGGACGCGGGATCGCTCGGCGCTTCGGGGGCCGCCCCCGCGCCGCGTGTGTCATCGATGCCGGAACGCTCGGGGCCGTCGGAGCGCTCGGCGCGGCGCGAGCGCCGCGTGGTCTGCCGAACCGCTGCCGCCTCCGGCTCGGCCGTGGGCTCAGGGGCGGCGGCCGTGTCGGAGAGGGACTCCGTCCACGTGCCGCCGGCCCCGTTCGAGCTCCAGTCGCGGGGACCCCACCCGCTGTCGCTCGTCATCGGGCTCAGGCCTTGACCTCCGCCGGGACCGGCTCGGCGGCCTTGGCCTTCGAACCACGCGCTGCGGGCGTCTTGGCGGCGGCCGCGACGGCGGGCGCGGCCTCGCCCACGGCGGGAGCGGCGCCCTCGGGGGTGTCCAGCTTGGGACCGACGCCCAGCTTCTCCTTGATCTTCTTCTCGATCTCGTCCGCGAGGTCCGGGTTGTCGCGGAGGAAGTTGCGGGCGTTCTCCTTGCCCTGGCCCAGCTGGTCGCCCTCGTAGGTGTACCAGGCGCCGGACTTGCGGATGAAGCCGTGCTCGACACCCATGTCGATCAGGCCGCCCTCGCGGCTGATGCCCTGGCCGTAGATGATGTCGAACTCGGCCTGCTTGAACGGCGAGGCGACCTTGTTCTTGACCACCTTCACGCGGGTGCGGTTACCGACCGCCTCCGTGCCGTCCTTCAGCGTCTCGATCCGGCGGATGTCGAGGCGGACCGAGGAGTAGAACTTCAGCGCGCGGCCACCCGTCGTCGTCTCCGGGGAGCCGAACATGACGCCGACCTTCTCGCGCAGCTGGTTGATGAAGATCGCGGTGCACTTGGTCTGGCTGAGCGCACCGGTGATCTTGCGCAGCGCCTGGCTCATCAGACGCGCCTGCAGACCCACGTGGGAGTCGCCCATCTCGCCCTCGATCTCCGCGCGCGGCACCAGGGCCGCGACCGAGTCGATGACGATCAGATCGACGGCGCCGGAGCGGATCAGCATGTCGGTGATCTCGAGCGCCTGCTCGCCGGTGTCCGGCTGCGAGACCAGCAGGGCGTCGGTGTCGACGCCGAGCTTCTTGGCGTACTCCGGGTCGAGCGCGTGCTCCGCGTCGATGAAGGCGACGACGCCGCCGGCCTTCTGCGCGTTGGCCACCGCGTGCAGGGTGAGCGTGGTCTTACCGCTGGACTCCGGGCCGTAGACCTCCACCACGCGGCCACGCGGCAGCCCACCGACGCCGAGCGCGATGTCGAGGGCGATCGATCCGGTCGGGATCACCTCGATCGGAGCCCTGGCCTCGTCGCCGAGGCGCATGACGGAGCCCTTGCCGAACTGTCGCTCGATCTGCGCGAGGGCTGTTTCGAGTGCCCGCTCGCGGTCGTTCGCTGCCATGGGTGCCACCTTGGGGGTCTGTGTCTGTGCTGAGCGCTTCATCACCGAAGACGCTAGCGCGCACCACTGACAAACGGCCCTCGTTGAGCACGAGCCTGTGGATAACGTGCCGGAAACAAGTATAGGGAACGCACGTTCGATTATTAAGCAGCCGACGATTTGTCTGCCTTATCCGCGTTTTCCGCGGCACTGCAACAGCGCTCGGCGCGGCCGGGCCCGAGGACTGCGGCGTGAGGAAGGACGCCGGACCGACCCCGGGCCGTCGCGGGGCCTTGCCCGGCCTCGCGTCAGCCCTCCGGAGCCCTGGCCGGCTCCGGAGGGCTGACGCGAGGGCGAGGCGAACCGCTACTGGCGGGAGGCGGGGACGCCCATGGAGGAGCAGACGACTCGCCAGACGTCCTTGGCCTCCCAGCCCGCGTCGAGTGCCTGACGGACGGTGCGGCCGCCGAGCTCGCTCATCACGTGGTCGGTGGCGAAGCTCTCCGCGTAGGACTCACCGAAGTGGGCGTACATCCGCTTCCAGAACTCGGTCAGGCGCATGGGCCCAGTATGACCCGGCCGCCGGTCAGCCCGGATCGGGCGGGCGCAGCTCGCGGAGGGTCAGCGCGGTCAGGACCAGGGCGTAGCCGCGCGGCGAGGTGAGGTCGACGCCGATCAGCTCGCCGGCCCTGGTCAGCCGGTTGTCCACGGTGTTCGCATGCAGGCCGAGTTCGCGCGCGGTGCCGCTGCGACGGATCCTGTTCACCGGGACCTGGATCGTGTGCGCGCTGGCGAGCTTCGCCGCGTACTGGCAGACCAGCTCGGCGCTCACCTGGGGCGCCGACTACCTGCGCACGGTCGCCGGGCTGTCCGCCACCGGGGCCGGTCTGGTCACCATGGGCGCGGGCCTCACCTCCGCCCTGGTGCTGCTGATCTTCGGCTTCCTCGCCCAGCGGTCGCGGCGCGCGGGCGGCACGATCGGGCAGTCGGCCCGCTGGGCGGGCGCGGCGACGGTCGTCGCCGGTCTGTCGGTCGCGGGCTTCGCGCTGACCGGCTCGACCACGGTGAAGGTCGTCCTCGCGGTGGGCCCGACGCTGCTGTCGGCCGTCGTGCTGGTGCCGGCGCAGGCCGCGTGCGGGCGGATCACTCCGCCCGCACAACGTGGCGTCGTCCTCGGGGCGTTGACCTTCGTCTACTCGCTCGCGGGGGTGCTCTCCCCGCTGGTCGTCGGCGGTCTCACCACGGGGGCGCACCTGGCATCCGGCTACCGGACCGACTACCTGCTCACGGCGGCGCCGGTGACCTCGGCCGGGCTGCTCACCGCCCTGCTGGTCCGCCCCGAGCGCGACGCCGCCCGCCTCGGGGTCAGCGCCAGTGCCCCTCTATGAGGCGGCCATGTCGTTGCTTGACCGGTCATACGGGATCTGACCGGTCAGGCAAGAATGGATGCCCCTCTCCTCGCGGTGTCCGTCAGCTCACCGCCCGAATCGCCGCGGTGGCGACGACGGCGGCCAGGACGACCACCAGGAAGGGCGCGCGACGCCAGGCGGCGATACCGGCGACGGCGAGGCCCGCCGCGCGGGCGTCCACGGTGAGTCCGTGCGGGGCCCCGCCGAAGGTCTGCAACGCGGTCAGCGCGGCCAGCAGGGCGATCGGGGCCAGGGCGGCGAAGCGCCGCACCGCCGGGCGGTCCAGCAGGCCCGCGGGAACGGAGAGGCCGAGCAGTTTGAGGCCGTAGCAGCCCGCCGCCGTGCCCAGGACGGCCAACCAGGTCGTGCTCATCGCGTCTGCTCCTCTGCCTGCGAGTTCTTCGCCGGTGCCGTGGCGCGGGTGCGCGCGGATCGGGCGAGGGCCACCGCGGGGACCGCCGCCAGGGCGAGCAGCACCGGGAGCCCGGCCGGCAGGAACGGGACCGCGACCAGGGCCAGCAGCGCGCCGAGCAGGGCGACCGCCCGCTCCTCGCCGCCCTCGCGCAGCCGCGGGGCCAGCAGCGCCAGGAAGACCGCGGGACCGGCCACGTCCAGCCCGTAGCGGGAGGTGTCGCCGAGCGCGTCGGCGCCGACCGCGCCCGCGAAGGTGGTCGCGTTCCAGACCAGGTAGAGGCTGACGCCGGTCACCGTGAAGCCGAGCCGCGCCGAACGGCGGTCGGGCTGGACCAGGGCCACGGCGGCGGTCTCGTCGATCACCGCCTGCGCCGCGAACGGGCGGGCCCAGCGCGGGAGTTGCAGCCGTTCCCCGAGGCGCATGCCGTAGAAGCCGTTCCGCACGCCGAGAAAGAGCGCGCCCGCGATCGCGGCGAACGGCGCGGCGCCCGCCGCCAGCGAGCCGACCAGGGCGAACTGCGAGGCCCCGGTGAAGACGAACAGGCTCAGCGCGCAGATCTGCCAGACCGTGAGGTGCGCCGCCGTACCGGTCACGCCGAACGCGATGCCGGACACCCCGACCGCGAGACCGACCGCGAGCGCGTCCCTGACCACGGCCCGGTCGGACCGGCCGGGAAGGGAGGGAAGGGTGCCGGGAGCGATCGTCGCGCGGTGCGTTTCTTCGACGTGTTCGACGGCCGGGTGGCCGGGTTGCAGAGCGGTCATACGCTCATGCTGCGGGCGATCGACCGATCGTTTCTTGTACGTTCTTGCGCGCCCGCCGGTAGGCGCCGGGCGGCACGCCCACGATGCGGCGGAAGTGCCGGGTCAGATGGGCCTGGTCGACGAAGCCCACGGCCACCGCGACGTCCGCCGGGGAGGCGCCGGTGTCCAGCAGCGTGCGCGCGGTCCGCACCCGCTGCTGCGTGAGCCAGGCGTGCGGCGGGAGTCCGTAGGCGTCCCTGAAGGCGCGCAGCAGCGGGAACGGGCGGGCGCCGACCGCGTCGGCCAACTGCTCCAGCGTGGGCGGCTGCTCCAGCCGGGACGCGAGCAGGTCGCGCGCGGCCGAGGCCGCCTCCAGACCGCTCCCGGACACCGGACGGACCAGCCGCTGCGAGGAGTGCCGGCTCACCGCACGTGCCAGCGCCAGCCGCAGCAGGGTGCTCGCGGCCAGGACCTGGTTCTGCTCGGCGGCCTGGTGCGTCTGCAGCACCAGGCGGGTCAGCTCGTCGTCCTGGACCACGGCCGTGCCGAAGCCGGGCGAGCCGGGAGCCGCCCCCAACTCGGCGGCGACCGCGGCGATCTGGGCCGCGCCGGGATAGAGCACCTGGTAGCTCCAGCCGTCGGGCACCCCCGCGTGTCCGGTGTGCAGCCGGTCCGGCTCGACGAGCGCCACGCTTCCCGCGGGGGCGACCTCGAGGCCGCCGCGGTAGTGGAAGGCCTCGACCCCCGAGGTGATGGAGGCGAGGACGTAGCTGTCGTGCGTGTGCTTGCCGAAGGTGTGACGCACGTAGTGGGCCCGCAGCAGATCGACGCCGGGCAGGTCGGGATGCTGCCAGTAGTGGGCGCTCTCCTCGGTCATGCTCTGTTCCTCACGACGCAGGCCTCCCCGCCTGCCAGTCTGGCACGCGGGGAGGCTGCGGTCGGAGCCCCCGTCCGGGATCCGGGAGCGGCGGGCTCAGGCGCCGGCCAGCGCGCTCTCGTGCAGGTCCTTGCGGCTCAGCGTCAGGAAGGCGATCAGCGCCCCCAGACCGGCGACGCCGCCGCAGACCATCAGCACGTCGCCGAGACCGTGCACGAAGGCCGACCGGGCCGCCTCCGCGACGGCCTGCCGCATGGCCGGGGCCGCCGCCCGCGCCACCTGGTCCCCCGCTCCGGCCGCGACCGCCTGCCGGGCGCTCTCGCTCGCGCCGGGGACGGACGCGCCGAACGCGTCGCCGACCCGGTGCTGGAAGAGCGCGCCGAAGCCGGCGATGCCGATCGCGATGCCCACCTGCTGGAAGGTCTCGCCCATGCCCGCCGCCATTCCGGCGCGGGCGGGCTCGGCGACCCCGATGGAGATCGCGGCGCGCGGCGGGTTGAACATCCCCATCCCCGCGCCGGTGACGATCAGGCTCGGCAGCATCGCGGTCCAGCCGCTGTGCACGTCGACCAGCCGGACCAGCACCAGGCCGACGGCGATCAGCGTGAGCGACACCCCGACCAGCAGCCGCGGCGGCAGCGCGACGGTCAGGCTGCCGGTCACGGCGGCGACCACGAAGAGCACCAGGGTCAGCGGCAGGAAGCGCAGCCCGGTGTCCCAGGGGGAGGAGCCGAGCACGTTCTGCATGTAGGAGACCTCGAGGAAGATCGCGGCCATGCCCGCCGCGTTGCCGAGCAGCGTCGCCGCCGAGATGCCGTTGAAGGTGCGGATCCCGAAGAGCGAGAGGTCCAGCATCGCCGCCGCTCCCGCCCCGCGCTCGATCAGCACGAACACGGCGAGCAGTACGACCGAGCCGGCGAAGAGCGACAGGATGACCGGGCTGGTCCAGCCCTCGGCCTCGCCGCGCAGGAAGCCGAGCACCAGCATCGAGAGGGCGACCGAGAAGACGGTGAGCCCCGCCCAGTCCACCCGCTGCGCAGCGGGCTCGCGGGACTCGCGGATCCGCAGGGCGCCGAGCACCATCGCCACGATGCCGATCGGCACGTTGACCAGGAAGATCCAGCGCCAGCCCACGCCGCTGGTCAGGCCGCCCCCGATGAGCGGGCCGAAGGCGATGGCCAGACCCGCCACCCCGCCGAAGACCCCGAACGCCATCGCCCGGTCCTTGCCGCGGAACTCGTGGCCGAGCAGCGCCGGGCCGACGGCGAAGAGCACCGCCGCGCCGACTCCCTGCAGGCCGCGGGCGAGGTTGAGGGTGACGATGTCCGGCGCGGCGCCGCAGGCCAGCGAGGCGAGGGTGAACAGGCCGAAGCCGGCGATGAAGACCCGCTTGCGGCCGAGCCGGTCGGCCAGGGAACCGCCGGTCAGCAGGAAGGCGGCCAGGGTCAGCGCGTACGCGTCGAGGACCCACTGGAGACCGGAGAAGTCGGCGTGCAGCGCGTTGCGCAGGTCGGGCAGCGCGACGTTCACGACGGTGAGGTCGAGCATCAGCATGAAGGTCGCGATCGAGACGATCGCGAGCGTCCAGCCGCGGCCTGGCGCACGGCCGGCGGCGGGCGGCGAGCCGGGGTCGACCGGCGCGGGTGTGTGGACGGGAGCAGACATGGGTGTCCCCCAGGGCAGAACGGCATGGCAGGGCCGGGAAAAGAACGCGAGCTTTTGCTCGTGTTTCTTGTCTCCGAGATTACGAGTGATTGCTCGCATTAGTCAACGCGCCCTAATATCGGCTGGGTGAGCGCCGAGACCCCCACCCCCGCCGACACCGCCGTCGAAGCCCCGGCGGACGCCGCCGTCGAGCGCCCCAGGAAGCGCCAGGCACGCGGAGAGCGCCGGATCGCCCAGCTGCTGGAGGCCGCCGGCCAGGTCTTCGTCGAGTCCGGCTACGCGGCCACGACCACCAACGCGATCGCGGCCCGCGCGGGGGTCTCCCCCGGCTCGCTCTACCAGTACTTCCCGAACAAGGACGCGATCGCCGCCGCCCTCGCCGAGTTCTACGCCCAGCAACTCGACGAGCTGATGGCCCCGTTCGCGCAGGTGGACCCGGCCACGACCGCACTCGAGGAGGCGCTGACCACCGCGCTCGGCCCGATCGTCGAGTTCCACCGGCGCAATCCGGCCTGCCTGGTCCTCTTCGTGGCCGGGGACGCCCCCGGGCACGTCGCCGACCTGCAGGCGCCACTCGTCGCCCGCACCCACGCGCAGATCCAGGCCCTGCTCGGCGCGTACGCGCCGCGGCTGCCCGAGCGGGAGCTCGAACTCGTCGCGATGGTGACCCTCGCCGCCTACAAGGGCGTGCTCCCGCTGCTGGTCTCGGCGGAGGACGCCGACGTGCCCGCGCTGAGGCGGGAGCTGACCGCCCTGCTGATCGGCTACTTCGGCCAGGTGACCGGGCGGAGGGCGTAGCGCTGCGAGCGGGGTCGGGTCAGCGGACGTCGACCAGCCCGTAGCCGTAGTAGGCGCCGCCGGGGCAGTCCTTGCCGCCGGGCGTGTGCGAGGGGCAGCCGAGCGGCAGCGCCTGCTGTTCGAGCAGTTTCGCCAGCGCCGCACCGCGGACGCCAGGGTGCCGGGCCGCGTCGACCGCGGCCACGCCGCTGACGTGCGCGGCCGCCATCGAGGTCCCGGCCAGTGCCGCGTAGCGTCCGCCCGGCCAGGCGGAGACGACCGCCTGCGCCATCCCGCCGTCGGGGTCGCCGCCGGGAGCGGCCAGGACCACCTGTCCCGCGCCCCAGTTGGAGTACGCGGCCAGACTGCCGTCCTGCACCAGCGCCGTCACGTCCAGCACACCGGGCAGACCGCCGGGCAGCCGGATGCAGTCCTTGCCGAGATGCCGCACCGGCGGGGGGCTGCTGTCGACGCGGTCGTTCGGGCTCCGGTCGTCGACCCGCGGGCCGTCCAGGTCCTGTGCGTCGTTCCCGGCCGACGCGACGACGACGGCGCCCTTGTTCTGCGCGTAGCGCACGGCGCGTCCGACGGCGGCGATGATGGCGGCCTGGTCCGCGTCGTCGGGGCAGTTGTACTTCCACGGATCGGCGAAGTAGCTGTCGTTGATCACCCGGGCGCCGTGGTCCGCGGCCCACAGGAAGCCGCAGACGATGTTCTCGCCGTAGTACTGCCCGGCGTCGCCCAGCAGCCGCACCGCGGCTATCCGCGCGCCGGGCGCGACCCCGACGACGCCGTCCCCGGGCCTGTTGCCCGCGATGATCCCGCTGACGTGGGTGCCGTGACCGCTCTCGCCGAGCCCGGGGTCGGGACGCCAGGCGCCGGCCCGGGTGTCCGGCGAGCCGGTCGCGCACGAGGCCGAACGGCGCGGGTCCACGGCGCTGCGCAGGTCGGGATGGGTGTCGTCGACCCCGGAGTCCAGCACGGCGACGACCACGCCGCCGAGCGCGGCGACGTCGGCGGCGGGCAGCCGGGCGCTCTCGCCGACCATGTTCTGGTTCCACTGGAGCCGGCCGTGCGGGTCGGGTGCCATCGGGATGTCGTCGGCGGTGGCCCCCTCCGCGGAGACGCTCTGGGCCATCAGCCCGACGCCCCCGCCGTGCGGGTCGGGCACCGGAGCGGTCCGGCTCGCCCCGGCGGCGGCGATGCCGTCGTGCCGGCGCACCCGGACCCCGAAGTCGGTCGCCGAGGCGTACGCGAGCACGACGCCGATCTGTGGGTACTCCTGCCCGACGATGCCCTGCTCGGCCCGGATCGCGTCGTCGGCCACGGTGATCCCGCCGGCGTTCGGCTCGGCGGCGACGACGAGATAGGCGAGGTAGAGCCGACCGGTGCCACCGACGTAGGGGACGGCACCACCGAGCAGCAGCGTCACCATCGCCAGCACGATGGCGCAGCGCGCCGTCGCCGATCGCAGGCCCTTCGCGACACGCGCCACCAGGCCTCCACGGTTCGGGGCGCGGAAGCTGCGCCCTGGGCAGGGATATTCATACGATATGGATCACTTTGTCCCCTCGCCCGCCGAACTCCGCCGATCGAGCGCCGCGGCGCGCGTCGGAGGCGCGAGGCTCCCCCCGACCCGCGCCTCCGGCGCGCGTCCCGACGGCCGGAAAGCCGCACCTCCCGAGGGGCGCGAGGTACTGCGCGACAAGCCACCCCGCCAGGCAGAGCCCTCAACTCACAGGCCCGCCCACACGCCAGTGGCCAAACCCCCCGCGTACCCGCGCGGCTGCACGTCGCCGAAGCCGGCCCCGCCGTCCTCCCCCTGCTGCCGGCCCATCCGGCGCAGCCGGTCCGCGGGCCGCCTACGGCGGGGCCGGCGGCAGCGGGGTGACCACGCTGTCCGCCGGGGCGAAGGTGCACGGTGGCGACAAGCCACCCGCGCAGGTGGAGCCCCGATCGCGCAGGGTCGTCCGCATCTCCGTCGTGTCTCGCGCAGTTCCTCGCGCCCCTCGAGGACCCGCCGTCACGGGAAAGCGCACGGCGGGGACCGAATGTCAGTGCCGCACGGCACGATGGGCGCATGGCACGCGTGACTCCCGACACCGCACTCGCCGGCTTCTCCGCGCCCACGCGGGCCTGGTTCGAGGGGGCGTTTCCCGCGCCCACCGCCGCGCAGGAGGGGGCCTGGCAGGCCATCGGCGCGGGAAGCGACGTGCTCGTGGTCGCGCCGACCGGCTCCGGCAAGACGCTGGCCGCGTTCCTGTCCGCGTTGGACGGGCTCGCGTCCACGCCCCCTCCGGCCGAGGCCAAACGGCGCTGTCGCGTGCTCTACGTCTCGCCGCTCAAGGCCCTCGCCGTCGACGTGCAGCGCAATCTCCGCGCGCCGCTCGCGGGCCTGCGGCAGGCGGCGACGCGGCTCGGGCTGCCGGAGCCCGAGATCGAGGTCGCGATCCGGTCCGGCGACACCCCCGCGGCAGAGCGCCGCCGCTTCGCCACGCACCCGCCGGACATCCTGATCACCACCCCCGAGTCGCTCTTCCTGCTGCTCACCTCCGCCGCCCGCGACGCGCTCCGCGGCGTCGAGACGGTGATCCTCGACGAGGTGCACGCCGTCGCGGGCACCAAGCGCGGCGCGCACCTCGCGCTCACCCTGGAGCGGCTGGACGAGGTGCTGGACGCGCCCGCGCGCCGCATCGGGCTGTCCGCCACGGTCCGGCCCGTCGAGGAGGTCGCGCGCTTCCTCAGTCCCGGCCGCCGGGTGAGCATCGTCCAGCCGCCGTCGGAGAAGGAGTTCGACCTCTCCGTCGTCGTGCCGGTCGAGGACCTGGGCGAGCTCTCCGGCGGGCGCGGCACCAAGGAGGACGAACCGGAGCGGGCCGCGTCCATCTGGCCGCACGTCGAGGAGAAGATCACCGACCTCGTCCAGGCGCACCGCTCGACCATCGTCTTCGCCAACTCGCGCCGCCTCGCGGAGCGGCTCTGCAACCGCCTCAACGAGATCGCCCTCGAACGCGCCACCGGCGAGGCGCTCCCGGCCGACCACGGCCCCGCCGTCACCATGGCCCAGGCGGGCGCCGCCAAGGGCGCCCCGCCCGTGCTGGCCCGCGCGCACCACGGCTCGGTCTCCAAGGAGCAGCGCGCCGAGGTCGAGGAGCAGCTGAAGTCCGGCCGGCTGCCCGCCGTCGTCGCCACGTCCAGCCTCGAACTCGGCATCGACATGGGCGCGGTCGATCTCGTGGTGCAGGTCGAGTCGCCGCCCTCGGTCGCCTCCGGCCTGCAGCGCGTCGGGCGTGCCGGTCACCAGGTGGGCGCGGTGTCGACGGGCGTGGTCTTCCCCAAGTACCGGGGCGATCTGGTCCAGTCCGCCGTCGTGACCGAGCGGATGCGGTCCGGCGCGATCGAGGCGCTGCGGGTGCCCCGCAACCCGCTCGACGTGCTGGCCCAGCAGGTCGTCGCGATCACCGCCATGGACAGCTGGGACGTCGAGGAGCTGCTGGCCCTGGTCCGCCGGGCCGCGCCGTTCGCCTCGCTGCCGCACTCCGCGTTCGAGGGCGTGCTGGACATGCTGGCGGGCCGGTACCCCTCCGACGCCTTCGCCGAGCTGCGGCCGCGCATCGTCTGGGACCGCGTCACCGGCACTGTCTCGGCCCGGCCTGGCGCCCAGCGGCTCGCGGTGACCTCCGGCGGCACCATCCCCGACCGGGGCCTGTTCGGCGTCTTCCTGGCGGGGGCCGACCCGAAGAAGGGCGGCGGCCGGGTCGGGGAGCTGGACGAGGAGATGGTCTACGAGTCGCGGGTGGGCGACGTCTTCACCCTCGGCACCAGCTCCTGGCGGATCGAGGACATCACCCACGACAAGGTGCTGGTCTCCCCCGCCCCGGGCGTCCCCGGCAAGCTGCCGTTCTGGCACGGCGACGCGCTCGGCCGGCCGCTGGAGCTGGGCCGCGCCGTCGGCGGCTTCCTGCGCGAGGTCGCCGCACTGCCCGCCGACAAGGCCGCGACGCGGCTGGCCGCCGCCGGCCTCGACACCTGGGCGGCGGGCAACCTGCTCAGCTACCTCGGCGAGCAGCGCCAGGCGACCGGACACCTTCCTGACGACCGGACGATCGTCGTCGAGCGGTTCCGCGACGAACTGGGCGACTGGCGGATCGCGGTCCACTCCCCCTTCGGCGCGCAGGTCCACGCGCCCTGGGCGCTCGCGCTGGGCGCCCGCCTGGCCGAGCGCTACGGCATGGACGCCCAGGTCATGCACGCCGACGACGGCATCGTGCTGCGCCTGCCCGACGCCGACCTGCTCGACTTCCCCGACCCTGACCAGCCGGCACGCGCCGCCGGGGACGAGGCCCCGGTCGGCGCGGACGCCGTCGTCTTCGACGCGACGACGGTCGAACAGACCGTCACCGACCAGGTCGGCGGCTCCGCCCTCTTCGCCGCCAGGTTCCGCGAGTGCGCCGCCCGCGCCCTGCTGCTGCCCCGGCGCAACCCGGGCCGCCGCACACCGCTCTGGCAGCAGCGCCAGCGGGCCGCGCAACTGCTCTCGGTGGCCGCCGAGTTCGGGTCCTTCCCGATCGTGCTCGAAGCCGTCCGCGAATGCCTCCAGGACGTCTTCGACGTCCCCGGCCTGGTCGAGCTGATGCGGGACATCGAGACCCGCAAGGTCCGCATCGTCGAGGTGACCACCCCCGAGCCCTCCCCCTTCGCCCGCTCGCTGCTCTTCGGCTACGTCGCCCAGTTCCTCTACGAGGGCGACTCGCCGCTGGCCGAGCGCCGCGCCTCCGCCCTCGCCCTGGACTCCCGGCTCCTCGCGGAACTGCTCGGCCAGGCCGAGCTGCGCGAACTGCTGGACGAGACGGTGCTGGCCGAGCTGGAGGCGGAGCTGCAGCGGCTCACCCCCGAGCGACGGATCAAGGACGCCGAGGGCGTCGCCGACGCGCTGCGCCTGCTCGGCCCGCTCTCCGACGCCGAGCTCGCCGAACGCGGCGCGGAGCCTGGCTGGGCGCCCGAGCTGCAGGCCCAGCGGCGGGTCATCGACGTGCGGATCGCCGGGGAACCGCGCTGGGCCGCGATCGAGGACGCCGGACGGCTCCGCGACGCGCTCGGCACCCCGCTCCCCGTCGGCGTTCCCGAGGCCTTCACCGAACCGGTCAAGGACCCGCTGGCCGACCTGCTGGCCCGGCACGCCCGCACCCACGGCCCCTTCACCGTCGCCGACGCCGCCGCACGGCTGGGCCTCGGCCCCGCGGTCGTGCTGGGCACCCTGCAGCGGCTGGCCGGGACGGGCCGCGTCGTGCAGGGCGAGTTCCGCCCCGGCGGCTCCGGCACCGAGTGGTGCGACGCGGAGGTGCTGCGCCGGCTGCGGCGGCGTTCGCTGGCGGCGCTGCGCCACGAGGTCGAGCCGGTTCCTCCGCGCGCCCTGGCCACCTTCCTGCCGCAGTGGCAGCACATCGGCGGCGGCAACCGCCTGCGCGGCGTGGACGGGCTGCTGCGCGCCGTCGAGCAGCTCCAGGGCGCGCCGGTGCCCGCCTCCGCGCTGGAACGCCTGGTCCTGCCGAGCCGTGTCGCGGACTACAGCCCCGCGCTGCTGGACGAGCTGACCGCCTCGGGCGAGGTCCTCTGGGCGGGCGCGGGCGCGCTGCCGGGCAAGGACGGCTGGATCGCGCTGCACCCCGCGGACGCGGCCCCGCTGCTGCTTCCGGAGCCGCTGGAGCTGGAGCTCACACCGCTGCACTACGCGGTGCTGGCGGCGCTGGCCCCCGGCTACGGGCTCTTCTTCCGCCAGCTCGCCGACCAGGTCGCCCAGCAGCTGCCGGGCACGGTCACGCCCCCCGCCGAGCTGGCCACGGCCCTGTGGGACCTGACCTGGTCAGGCCGGGTCACCAACGACACCCTCGCGCCGCTGCGCGCAGTGCTCGGCTCCGGGCGCACGCCAGGCTCCACGGCCCACCGCGCGCCCCGCTCGACGCCCCGCGCCCGCTACGGGGGCTCCCGCCCCCTCCCCCGCGCCGCCTCGCTGCCGACGACGGCGGGCCGCTGGTCGCTGCTGCCCGACCCGCTCCGCGACCCGACGCAGCGCGCCCACGCGCTGGCCCAGACCCTGCTGGACCGCCACGGCGTGGTCACCCGCGGCGCGGTCCAGGCCGAGCGGGCGCCGGGCGGCTTCGCCGGCGTCTACCGCGTGCTCTCCGCCTTCGAGGACACCGGCCGCACCCGTCGCGGCTACGTGGTCGACGGTCTCGGCGCGGCACAGTTCGCCTCCGACGGCGCGATCGACCGCCTGCGTGCCGTCGGCACTGCCCTGGAGCGCCGTGCGGACGCGGCAGCGTCCGAGAGCCCGGAAGCCGTCGTCCTGGCCGCGGCGGACCCGGCGAACGCCTACGGCGCGGCGCTGCCCTGGCCCGACCCGCCGGGCGGCGCGGCGTCCGCCCACAAGCCGGGCCGCAAGGCGGGCGCGCTGGTCGCCCTGGTCGACGGCGAGCTGGTCGCCTACGTGGAACGCGGCGGCAAGACCCTGCTCTCCTGGGCCACGGACCACGACCGCCTCGCCCACGCGGCCACGGCGCTGGCCCGAGCGGTCCACGAGGGCGCCTTGAGGGACCTGATGATCGAACGCATCAACGGCGAACCCGCGCTGACCGCCGCGCTCAGCCCGGTCCTCGAATCCGCCGGCTTCCTCCCCACCCCCCGCGGCCTCCGCCTCCGCGCCTGACCCGCACCCCTCCCAGGGGCGCCCGGGCGAGCCTTCCAACAGCCGGCCAGTTGCACTGCCTCAGGGGCGCGAGGAACTGCGCGAGCAACCACTGACATGCGGATGGCCCTGCGCGTTGAGGACCATCCGGTCGCCGGTGGCTTGTCGCGCAGTTCCCCGCGCCCCTGGAGAGTGCAACTCACCCTCGGCAGTCAGGCACCGCGCCCGCGCGCCCCTGGAGAGTGCAACTCACCCTCAGGAGTCAGGCACCGCGCCCGCGCGCCGGAGGAGGTGCACCGAGCCCGGCGAGGAGAAGCGCTACCCCCGCGGGGGGCTTGCGGCGCGGCGCCTCGCGCCCCTGGCGCGCTGCATCGCATGCACCGGCAGGAGGCTGAGGTTCCAGCCGCCCGCGAACATCAGCCCCAGGCCGGCGTCCGCGTGACGCGTCAACAGCAGCGCCCACGCGCCCCCGCTCAGCAGCGCGCACATCACCCATGTCAGTGGACTTCGCCGGGGTATCGACACCAGGAACCCTCCGTACAGGGACAGAAAGGCCATCGTTCCACGCGCCCCGCGCCCCCGCAGCGCAAACGGCCCCTCCCCGGAGTCACCGTGTGACTCCGGGGAGGGGCCGTCCAGTTCGGCCGGGACGAAGCGCGCCTCGCGCGACTACGCCGCGACGACGTCCATCGCGCTCGCCTTCGGGACGAGCGACGGCACGCGCTCGGCCGGAGGCACGGAGACCGGCTCCAGCAGCGCGGGGCGTACCGTCTCGCCCGAGGCGAGCTCCGCGAGCGACAGCTCGTCGCTCACCTCTCGCATGACCTCGGACATACGCACGTCAAGGGCGTCACAGATCGCGGAGAGCAGCTCTGACGAGGCCTCCTTCTGTCCACGCTCGACCTCGGAGAGGTAACCGAGCGAGACCCGCGCGGCAGCCGACACCTCGCGCAGGGTGCGGCCCTGGCGCTGGCGCTGCCGACGCAGCACGTCACCCAACAGACGACGGAGCAGGATCATCGGTTGCTCCCTCCTTGGACCGCGGCTTGAGACCTCACAGCCCCACCGTACCGCCTGCCCCGCATCACGTGCGGGGAGCCTGGTCGTGTTCACTCTGGGCTGCATCCATGGCCCCTCCCCTGTTGTTCGCGGTATGGCCCGCGAATCTTTCCGGCCCGTCCCTTGTGTTCTTCCCGGTAGGAGCACGTTTCCTAACCCACCGGTTTGCCCTCCAGCGCCTGTGCGATCAGTTCCACAGCGGCCGAAACAGCCTTGCGTCGGATTGTGACACGATCCCCTGACAAGTGGAGCGAAGAGACCGATTCTCCACCCTCGCTCGAAACCGCCACGTAGACCGTGCCGACCGGGTGCCCGTCCTGCGGTTCCGGACCGGCCACGCCCGTGGTCGCCAGACCGAAGTCGGCGCCCATCAACCGCCGGACACCCGCCGCCATCTGGGCCGCGACGTCCGGATCCACCGCGCCGCGCGCGGCCAGCAGGGCGACGTCGACGCCGAGGACGGAGCCCTTGAGCTCGGTGGCGTAGGCCGTCACCGAGCCGCGGAACGCCTTCGACGCACCGGGGACCGCCACGAACTCCGCGGCCAGCAGACCGCCGGTCAGCGACTCGGCCACCGCCACGGTCGCACCCGCGCGGACCAGCCGCGCGAGCACCGCCTCGGCCCCGGTCACCTCAGTGCCCCGTCGCCGCGCGTTCGGCCAGACCGGCCCGCCGCAGCACCAGCGCCTGGCGGACGTAGTCGAGGCCGCTGACCACGGTGAGCAGCACCGCGGCGCCCATCAGCCACCAGCGCGCGGAGGCCAGAGGGCCCGTCAGTACCAACACGTACATGCCGACCGCGATTCCCTGGGTCAGCGTCTTGAGCTTGCCGCCGCGGCTGGCGGGGATCACGCCGAAGCGGATCACCCAGAAGCGCATCAGCGTGATGCCGATCTCACGGACCAGGATGACGATCGTCACCCACCAGGCCAGATCGCCGAGCGCGGACAGGCCGATCAGCGCCGTTCCCATGATCGCCTTGTCGGCGATCGGGTCGGCGATCTTGCCGAAGTCGGTCACCAGGCCCATCCGGCGGGCGAGCTCGCCGTCGAAGAGGTCGGTGATCATGGCGATCGCGAACGCCGCCCAGGCGAGCGCGCGCCATTTCGGATCGTGTCCGCCGTTAGCGAACAAGAGCGCCGCGAAGATCGGAACGATCAGCAGACGCAGCATCGTGAGCGCGTTCGGCACGTTCCACAGGTTCGACCGTGTGGACGTGCCGCTCGCGGGCGTGGTCATCGGAGCACCCGTTCTCGCCGCTCCGCCCCCCGGCGTCTGCGTCACGGACACACCTCGGCATACAGGTCGACGCCCTCGCTCGCGGTGACCTTGGCCTCGACCAGATCGCCGACGGCGAGCCCGGCCGTCGAACCGAGCAGGATGGTGATGCCGTCCGTCTCGGGCGCCTGGTGGGCGGCCCGGCCGATGACCCCGTCCTCGCCGTCCTCGCCGCCGAGGTCCTCGACCAGCACGGTGACGCTGCTGCCGATCCGCTCCTCGGCGCGCTGCGCGGTCAGCTCCTCCGCGAGCCTGCTGATCTTCGCGAGCCGCTCGGCGACGACGTCCTCGGGCAGCTTGCCGTCGTACTCGGCGGCCTCGGTGCCCTCCTCGTCGGAGTAGCCGAAGACGCCGATCGCGTCGAGGCGGGCGTGGGTGAGGAAGCGTTCCAGCTCGGCCAGGTCGGCCTCGGTCTCGCCGGGGAAGCCCACGATGAAGTTCGAGCGCGCGCCGGCCTCCGGGGCCTTGGCGCGGATCTGGTCCAGCAGTTCGAGGAAGCGGTCGGTGTCGCCGAAGCGGCGCATCCGGCGCAGCACGTTCGGGGCCGAGTGCTGGAAGGACAGGTCGAAGTAGGGCACGACCTTGTCGGTCCCGGCCAGCACGTCGATCAGACCCGGCCGCATCTCGGCCGGCTGCAGGTAGCTCACGCGCACCCGCTCGACCCCGGGCACCGCGGCGAGCTCCGGCAGCAGGGTCTCCAGCAGCCGGATGTCGCCGAGGTCCTTGCCGTAGGAGGTGTTGTTCTCGCTGACCAGCATGACCTCGCGGACGCCCTGCTCGGCGAGCCAGCGGGTCTCGTTCAGCACGTCGGACGGCCGCCGGGAGAGGAACGAGCCGCGGAAGGCCGGGATCGCGCAGAAGCTGCAGCGCCGGTCGCAGCCGGACGCGAGCTTGACCGAGGCGACGGGGCTGTCGTCGAGCCTGCGGCGCAGGGTCCGCGGGCCGGACGCGGGGGCGAGGCCCTCCGGCAGGTCGGCGACCTCGGCGACGCCGTCGGCGTGACCGGGGGTGGCGACGCCCGCGGCGGCGGCCTGGCGCTCGACGGGCGTCAGCGGCAGCAGCTTGCGGCGGTCGCGCGGTACGTGCGACTCGTGCTTGCCGCCGGAGAGGATGTTCTGCAGCCGGTCGGTGATGTCGGCGTAGTCGTCGAAACCGAGCACGGCGTCGGCCTCCGGCAGGGCCTCGGCGAGCTCCTTGCCGTAGCGCTCGGCCATGCAGCCGACCGCGACGACCGCCTGGGTGCGGCCGTGACCCTTGAGGTCGTTGGCCTCCAGCAGGGCGTCGACGGAGTCCTTCTTGGCGGCGTCGACGAAGCCGCAGGTGTTGACGACGGCGACGTCCGCGTCGGCGGCGTCGGCGACGAGCTCCCAGCCGTCGGCCTCCAGCCGCCCGGCGAGTTCCTCGGAATCGACCTCGTTGCGGGCGCATCCAAGGGTGACAAGGGCGACTGTGCGGCGTTCGGGCATGTCGCCAAGGTTACCGAGGTTTTCCCCGACCCCGAGCATTGGGCAGCGGAGCTGCGCTTCAGGGGCGCGGGGAACTGCACGCGCAACCACCGACGCGCGGATCGCCCTGTTCGTCCGGTGGCCCACCATCTGGGGTGGCCTGTCGCGCAGTTCCCCGCGCCCCTCACGCGCGTGCGGCGCGGTCAGCCGGCGACCGGGTCGCCCGGGGTGTAGGTGACGTTGACCACCTGGCCGTCGGATCCGACCGATCCGAGGTCCTTGCCGTTGGCCCAGACGTGCACCGCCCCGGCGTTCCCGAGGACCAGCTTCAGCTTCTTGCCGTCCGTGAAGGTCTGCGTCTGCCCCTGCGCGAGGTCGCCCTGGAAGAGGACCTTGCCCGAGCTGTCCTTGACCAGGACCCAGCTGTCCGCGCTCGCCGCGGCCAGCTTCACGGTGACCTTGCCCGCCGGAGCGGCCGCGATCGCGCTCGGCTTGACCGGGGCCGCGGACGGCGCGCTCGGGTGGAGGACCGGGCCGATCGACGGCGACGCCGTCACGCTCGGGACCACCGCGGACGCGCTCGGCGCCTTCGAACCGCCGCTCGCCAGGTTGAAGCCGATCACCGCGATGACCACGACGATCGCCGCGACCATCGCCGCCGTCCAGTTCGGGCGGCGTCGCTCGGCGGAGATCCTGCGGTCGCCCGCCGTTTCGAACAGCGGCACCTTCGCCGTCTCCGGGCTCCCGCCGTGCGCGGCGTCGTAACGGCGCACCAGATCGTCGCCGTCGACGCCGACCGCCTTCGCGATCGCGCGGATGTGCCCGCGGGCATAGAAGTCGCCGCCGCATCGGGCGAAGTCGTCGATCTCGATGCCCTGCACGATCGGCACGCGGACGCGCGTCTGCGCGCTCACCTCCTCGACGCTGAGCTCCGCAGCAACGCGCGCGGAACCGAGCACCTGCCCGATCGAGGGCTCGTGCCGGGTGGGCTCGGGCGATCCGGGAGAGGTCGTGCCGGTCGTCACAAGGGGCGCCTTTCCAACGTGGGCGGCCAGGCTTCTTCACGAGGGGTCAGAGGCCCCCGGAGAACGCCGTCGAAACACCAGTCTAGGGGGCGGGTCCGGACCTTGCTCAACCGGGATTCGGCCGAATGTGGAGGTCTGCATCCGGATCGTTACCCGGGCGGTGAGCCCCGGATTCCGCCCTGGGAGAGGAGGGAGATGACGAAGTGTCGGAAGAGAGACGCGAGGGTGCCCCGGTCGGTTCCCTCCTCCCCCGAACAACGTCAAGAAGAACCGACCGGATGCGTGTGCGCGCGCTCATTCCCCCCGGAGGGTGAGCAGCACGCCGTCCAGCTCGTCCGGCTGGACCAGCACGTCACGGGCCTTGGAGCCCTCGCTCGGGCCGACGATCCCGCGCGACTCCATCAGGTCCATCAGCCGGCCCGCCTTGGCGAAGCCGACCCGCAGCTTGCGCTGGAGCATCGAGGTGGAACCGAACTGGCTGGTGACGACCAGTTCGGCGGCGGCGACCAGCAGGTCCATGTCGTCGCCGATCTCCTCGTCGATCTCCTTCTTCGGCGCCGAGCCGACCGTCACGTCGTGGCGGTACTCCGCCTGGAGTTGCGCCTTGCAGTGCTCGACGACGGCCGCGATCTCCTCCTCCGTCACGAACGCGCCCTGCATGCGCAGCGGCTTGCCCGCGCCCATCGGCAGGAAGAGCGCGTCGCCCTTGCCGATCAGCTTCTCCGCTCCCGGCTGGTCCAGGATGACCCGGCTGTCGGCGAGCGAGGAGGTGGCGAACGCGAGCCTGGAGGGCACGTTCGCCTTGATCAGGCCGGTGACCACGTCGACCGAGGGCCGCTGGGTGGCGAGCACCAGGTGGATGCCGGCCGCGCGGGCCAGCTGGGTGATCCTGACGATCGAGTCCTCGACGTCGCGCGGGGCGACCATCATCAGGTCGGCCAGCTCGTCGACGATGACCAGCAGGTACGGGTAGGGCGTCAGCACCCTTTCGCTGCCCGGCGGCGGCTGGACCTTGCCCGAGCGGACCGCCCGGTTGAAGTCGTCCACGTGCCGGAAGCCGAACGCGGCCAGGTCGTCGTAGCGCAGGTCCATCTCGCGGACGACCCACTGCAGCGCCTCGGCGGCCTTCTTCGGGTTGGTGATGATCGGGGTGATCAGGTGCGGCACGCCCTCGTAGGCGGTCAGCTCGACGCGCTTCGGGTCGACCAGGACCAGGCGCACGTCGTCCGGGGTGGCGCGCATCAGCACCGAGGTGATCAGGCAGTTGATGCAGGAGGACTTGCCCGCGCCGGTGGCGCCGGCGACGAGGATGTGCGGCATCTTGGTGAGGTTCGCCATCACCGTCTGGCCCTCGACGTCCTTGCCCATGCCGACCAGCATCGGGTGCAGGTCGCCGGTGGCCGCGCCGGAGCGCAGCAGGTCGCCGAGGTTGACCATCTCGCGGTCGGTGTTCGGGATCTCGATGCCGACCGCGGACTTGCCCGGGATCGGGCTGATGATGCGCACGTCCGGGCTGGCCACGGCGTAGGCGATGTTCTTGGCGAGCGCGGTGATCCGCTCGACCTTGACCGCCGGGCCGAGCTCGACCTCGTAGCGGGTGACCGTCGGGCCGCGGGTGAAGCCGGTGACGGCGGCGTCGACCTTGAACTCGGCGAAGACGCCCATCAGCGAGGCGACCACGTCGTCGTTGGCCTTGCTGCGCGCCTTGCCGGGGCCGCCGCGGGCCAGTACGTCCGGCGAGGGAAGCCGGTAGCTCCCCCCGTCCGGCAGGCGCAGCTGCTCGGAGCGGAGCGGCGGAATGGCGCCCGAGGCCTCGTCCGCCCCGGGGGTTTCCGTGGCGTCCTCGCGGCGGGCGCCGGGCACCGGGACGTCGGGGGCCTGCTCCGGCATCGGCGGGATGTCGGCCTTGTCGAAGTCGACCGGCGGCACGTCGCTGGGCGGTGTGCGGTCCTTGACCCGGCCGAGCACGTCGGCCAGCGCCGGTGAGGGCAGCACGCCGTGCTGCACCGCCCCGTCGAGCTCGGCGGCCGCGGCGGCCGCGACGCCGATCGTGTCGAAGGGATCGGGCTGGTCCTGGTCCGCGCCCGCTCCCACGCGGCGGCGCGGACGCCGGCGGCGGGGCGCGACGGCGCCGTCGCGCTCCAGTTGGTTGCGCTTGGCCAGCAGCACCGCGCGCTCCTCGGGCGTGCCCGGCTCCCCCTCGAAGTCGTGGACCGCGCCGTGGTCGCCTTCCTCGCCGAAGCCGAGGCCCGCCAGACCGGCGTCTTCGTCGAACTGGTCCGGGCCGTCCGGCTGCGGGAGCGGCTCCAGGATGGAGAGTCGCTCGCCCAGCAGCCGCAGCCGCTGCGGGATCTGGTTGACCGGGGTGGCGGTGACCACCAGCAGGCCGAAGAAGGAGACCAGCACCAGGAACGGCACGGCCAGCGCCGGTCCGGCCGCGCCCATCAGCCACCGCGAGGCCGCCAGGCCGATCAGCCCGCCCGACTCGCGGATCCGGGTGGCCCCCGCCTGGAAGCCCGGCGCGCCGCAGCTGATGTGGATCAGCCCGAGCACGCCGACGGTCAGCGCGGTCAGACCGATGACGATCCGTCCGTTGGCCTCGGGACGCTCCGGATGCCGCATCAGCCGCACCGCGATGCCGAACAGGAGCAGCGGCACGACCACGGTCAGCTGACCGAACGCGCCCTTGACCCCGTCGGTGACCAGGATGCCGAGCCAGCCCTGCGGGTCGGACCAGGAGCCGGCCGCGACCAGCAGCGCCAGGCCGATCAGCAGCAGCGCCAGGCCGTCCTTGCGGTGGGCCGGGTGGAGGCCCTTCGCGCCGTTGCCGAAGCCGCGGGCGACCGCGCCCACGCCGTGCGCCATGCCGAGCCAACCGCCGCGGACGGCGCGGTAGGCCAGCGGCTTGGGGGGCGCGGGCTTCGGGGCGGGTGCGGCCGCGGCCTTCTTGGCCGGTGCTTTCCTGGCGGCGCCCTTGGCGGGCGCGGCCTTCTTGGCGGGCGCCTTCTTCGCGGCGGCCTTGGCGGGCGTGGCCTTCTTCGCCGTCCCCGCGCCTCGGGTCTGCGAACCGCTTCCGGACGTGCGTGTGGCCATGGCGTTCAGATTACTAGGGGGAACAGACGCGCAACACGTGTCGCACGCCGTTGCTCCGAACGTGTCGCGCCCCGCACGGTCGCCCGCGCGCCGTCAACGCGACACGCCGGTGGGCGGGCGCGACACGCCGTCAGCTCTCCGGTGCTCCGCCGCGGTTGCCGGCGCCCGGCTCCAACGCGTCCAGGGCGCGGCGCAGGCCGGCCAGTCGACGCTCCAGGTGGGTGGCGGTGGCGAGCGTGGCGGCCTCGGCGCTGTCGCCGAGCTGCTTGGTGAGCGCCTCGGCCTGCTCCTCGACCGCGGCCAGCCGCGCCGACAGCTCGGCCAGCAGCGTCTGCCCCGGCGCCTGCCCCGCCTCCAGCTGCAGCCGCAGCAGCGCCGCCTGCTCCTTGAGCTGGCAGTTCTTCATGTAGAGCTCGACGAAGACGGAGACCTTCGCGCGCAGCACCCACGGGTCGAAGGGCTTGGAGATGTAGTCGACCGCGCCGGCCGCGTAGCCGCGGAAGGTGTGGTGCGGACCGTGGTTGATCGCGGTCAGGAAGATGATCGGGATGTCCCTGGTCCGCTCGCGGCGCTTGATGTGCGCGGCGGTCTCGAAGCCGTCCATGCCGGGCATCTGCACGTCCAGCAGAATGACCGCGAAGTCGTCGTTGAGCAGCGCCTTGAGCGCCTCCTCGCCGGAACCCGCACGGACCAGTGTCTGGTCCAGGGCGGAGAGGATCGCCTCCAGGGCGAGAAGGTTCTCCGCGCGGTCGTCGACAAGGAGGATCTTGGCCTTCTGCACCATGGCCTGCCCTCCTCGTGCCGCCCCCACTGCGGGCGCGACGGCCCCAGCCGCTCCCCGGTACGTGTCGGACCCGTTCGCCGCTCGTGTGTCCACAACTGTCCTGCCGACGGTCATGCTAGCCGCACCTCACTGCCCGCCACCCGGTGACCCAGCCAGTACCGGTAGCAACGCCGAGTGACCTTATCCGGTTCCTGCGTCCCAGAGCCACCACCCTTACGAGTGGGGACACATCGATCCAGCCGGATGCGACGGTGCGGGTTCCGGTCAGATGCCCTCACCCGACCGGTCCCCAACCCCTTCGCCCCGGGGTACGGACGCATATGCCGCCGACCCGTGCGCGGCTGGACGATCGGCTCCGCCGAGCCCGCCGCGCGAGCGCCGGCGCCTACCTCCTCCTCGCCCGCAGCCAGTGCTCCATCACCCCCAGCAGGTGGTCGGTGTCGACCGGCTTGGTCACGTGGTCGGACGCGCCGGCCGCCAGGCTCTTCTCCCGGTCGCCCTTCATCGCCTTGGCCGTCAGGGCGATGATCGGCAGTCCGGCGAACTGCGGCATCCGGCGGATCGCCTCGGTCGTGGCGTAGCCGTCCATCTCCGGCATCATGATGTCCATCAGGACCACCGCCACGTCCTCGTGCTGCTCCAGCACCTCGATGCCCTCGCGGCCGTTCTCCGCGTACAGGACGCCGAGGCCGAACGTCTCCAGCACGCTGGTCAGCGCGAAGACGTTGCGGATGTCGTCGTCGACGATGAGCACCTTCTCGCCGTTGAAACGCCCGGAGAACGGGGCGAACAGCTGCTCGCCGCCCTCCTCGTGCGGCCCCTCGGCGGCCGTCCCCGGCTCCGCGGCCGCCTCCTGCTCCCCGGCCCCGGCCGACGGCGCCGTGGGAGCGGACACGGGCTCCTGCGCGGGCGCGGGCAGCGGCGCCGGAAGGGAGCGCGACAGGCTCGGCATCGCGGCGGCGCGACGGCGTTCGTGCGCGGCCTCGATCACCTCCTGCGCCCAGCGTGCCGCCGGGTTCGGCGACAGCAGGGAATTGGCCGAATGTGCCGACTGCGCGGTGTGCGCGGACTGCCCGGGGCCGGTCCCCGCCTCCGGCTCGGGCTCCTCGCGCAGCGGGAGGTAGAGCGTGAACGTGCTGCCGCGGTCGATCTCGCTCTCGGCGTTGATCTCGCCGCCGAGCAGGCGGGCGATCTCCCTGCTGATGGAGAGGCCGAGGCCGGTGCCGCCGTACTTGCGACTGGTCGTGCCGTCGGCCTGCTTGAAGGCCTCGAAGATCTCCCGCAGCTTGTTCTGCGGGATGCCGATGCCGGTGTCGGTGACCGAGAACGCGATCAGCGGCTCCTCCGGGTCGGTGATCGCGCCGGACTCCAGCAGCTGCTCGCGGATCGCCTGCGGCACCCGGTGCTGGCCGCCGTTGCCGTTGGCGGGCTGGATCAGCAGTTCGACGGCCCCGGAGTCGGTGAACTTCACCGCGTTCGACAGCAGGTTCCGCAGCACCTGCTGCAGCCGCTGCTCGTCCGTGTGCAGGGTGACCGGGAGCTCGGGCGAGACCCTGACCGCGAAGTCCAGCCCCTTGTCCGCGGTGAGCGGCCGGAAGGTCGCCTCGACGTAGTCGACCAGCTGGACCAGCGCGATCCTGGCCGGACGGACGTCCATCTTGCCCGCCTCGACCTTGGACAGGTCCAGGATGTCGTTGATCAGCTGGAGCAGGTCGGAGCCCGCGCCGTGGATCGTCTCGGAGAACTCGACCTGCTTGGGGCTGAGGTTGCCCTCGGCGTTGTCGGAGAGCAGCTTCGCCAGGATCAGCAGCGAGTTGAGCGGGGTACGCAGCTCGTGCGACATGTTGGCGAGGAACTCCGACTTGTACCGGGAGGACAGCGCGAGCTGTTCCGCGCGCTCCTCCAGCACCTGCCGCGCCTCCTCGATCTCGGAGTTCTTGATCTCGATGTCGCGGTTCTGCGTGGCCAGCAGCTCGGCCTTGTCCTCCAACTCCAGGTTGGAGCGCTGCAGCTCCTCCTGTCGGGCCTCCAACTCGGCCGAACGCATCGAGAGTTCGGCGGTCAGTCGCTGCGACTCCAGCAGCAGGCCCTCGGTCTTGGTGTTCACCGCGATCGTGTTGACGGTCACGCCGATCATTTCGGCGATCTGGTCGAGGAAGTCCATGCTGATCTTCGTGAAGGCGTTGAACGACGCCAGCTCGATCACGCCGAGCAGTCGGCCTTCGAACAGCACCGGCATCACGATCACGTTGACCGGGGCGGCCTCGCCCAGGCCGGAGGCGATCTTCAGGTACCCGGGCGGGGCGTCGCGCAGCAGGATCGGCTTCTTCTCCACCGCCGCCTGCCCGACCAGGCCCTCGCCGGGGTGGAAGGTGGTCGGCATGGCCCGGCGCTGGTACCCGTAGGAGCCGATCAGCCGGAGCACCATGTCGTGCTGGACCACGTCGTCCGCGGAGTCCGGCACCAGCTCGGCCGAGCGCAGCGCCGGCATAGCCAGGAAGAACGCGCCGTGCTGCGCCGAGACCACCGGCGTCAGTTCGCTCATGATGAGCGCGGCGACCGCCTCCAGGTCCCTGCGGCCCTGCATCAGGCCGGAGATCCGGGCCAGGTTGGTCTTGAGCCAGTCCTGCTCCTGGTTGGTCCTGGTGGTCTCGCGCAGGTTGGCGATCATCTGGTTGATGTTGTCCTTGAGCTCGTCGAGCTCTCCGGACGCGTCGACGTCGATGCGCAGGCTCAGGTCGCCGCGGGTCACCGCGGTGGCGACCTGGGCGATCGCGCGCACCTGGCGGGTGAGGTTGCCGGCCAGCTCGTTGACGGACTCGGTCAGGTCCTGCCAGGTCCCGGCCACGCCGGGCACGCGGGCCTGGCCGCCGAGCCGGCCGTCGGTGCCGACCTCTCGGGCGACACGGGTGACCTCGTCGGCGAAGGCGGACAGCTGGTCGACCATCGTGTTGATGGTGGTCTTCAGCTCCAGGATCTCGCCGCGCGCGTCGACGTCGATCTTGCGGGTCAGGTCGCCCTTGGCGACCGCCGTGGTGACCTGGGCGATGTTCCGCACCTGACCGGACAGGTTGTCGGCCATCAGGTTGACGTTGTCGGTCAGGTCCTTCCAGATCCCGGCCACGCCGGGCACCCGGGCCTGACCGCCGAGGATGCCCTCGGTGCCCACCTCGCGGGCGACGCGGGTCACCTCGTCGGCGAAGCCGGAGAGCTGGTCGACCATGGTGTTGAGGGTGTCGGCGAGCGCCGCGACCTCGCCCTGCGCGTCGATGGTGATCTTCTTCGACAGGTCGCCGCCGGCCACGGCCGTGGCGACCTGGGCGATGTTGCGCACCTGGAAGGTGAGGTTGGACGCCATGCCGTTGACGTTCTCGGCCAGGTCGCGCCAGATGCCCTCGACGCCCTTGACCCGCGCCTGACCGCCGAGGATGCCCTCGGTGCCCACCTGACGGGCCACCCGGGTCACCTCGTCCGCGAAGACGGAGAGCTGGTCGACCATCGTGTTGACGGTGGTGACCAGCTCCAGGATCTCGCCCCGGGCGTCGACGGTGATCTTCTTCGACAGGTCGCCGCGCGCCACCCCGGTGGTGACCTCGGCGATGTTGCGGACCTGGTTGGTCAGGTTGTTGGCCATCAGGTTGACCGAGCTGGTCAGGTCCTTCCAGGTGCCGGAGACCCCCGGCACCTGCGCCTGCCCGCCCAGCCTGCCCTCGGTGCCCACGTCCGTGGCGACGCGGGTCACCTCGTCGGCGAAGGCGGAGAGCTGGCCGACCATGGTGTTCAGCGTCGTCTTGAGCTGCAGGATCTCCCCGCGCGCGTCGACGGTGATGCGCTGCGTCAGGTCGCCCTTGGCGACGGCGGTCGCGACGGTGGCGATGTTGCGGACCTGGAAGGTGAGGTTGGACGCCATGAAGTTGACGTTGTCGGTCAGTCCGCGCCACACGCCCGCCGCGCCCGGCACCATGGCCTGACCACCGAGGATGCCCTCGGTGCCGACCTCGCGGGCCACCCGGGTCACCTCGTCCGCGAAGGCGGAGAGCTGGTCGACCATCGTGTTGATGGTGTTCTTCAGTTCGAGGATCTCGCCGCGGGCGTCGACCTCGATGGTCTGCGACAGGTCGCCGCGGGCGACCGCGGTGGTCACCTGGGCGATGTTGCGGACCTGGTCGGTGAGGTTGGTCGCCATCTGGTTGACGTTGTCGGTCAGGTCCTTCCAGGTCCCTGCGACGCCGGGCACGGTGGCCTGACCGCCCAGCCGGCCCTCGGTGCCCACCTCGCGCGCCACCCGCGTGACCTCGGCGGCGAAGCCGGAGAGCTGGTCGACCATCGTGTTGACGGTGTTCTTCAGCTCCAGCATCTCGCCGGCGACCTGGGCGGTGACCTTGCGGGACAGGTCGCCCTTGGCGACGGCCGTGGTGACCAGGGCGATGTCGCGCACCTGCGCGGTCAGCCTGCTGGCCATCATGTTGACCGAGTCGGTCAGGTCCTTCCAGGTGCCGGACATGCCGCGGACCCTGGCCTGGCCGCCCAGCTTGCCCTCGGTGCCGACCTCGACGGCCAGCCTGGTCACCTCGTCGGTGAACTCCGAGAGCGACTCGACCAGTCCGTTGACGGTACGACCGATCTTGAGGAACTCGCCGCGCAGCGGGTGCGAGCCGCCGTCCGGGCCGAGCGCCCGCAGTTCCATGCGCTGCTGCAGGTCGCCCTCCGCGATCGACCCGAGCACCCGGCCGACCTCGGCCATCGGCCGGGCCAGGTCGTCGATCAGCGCGTTGCAGTTGTCGATGGCGGCGCCCCAGGCGCCCTCGCCCGCACCGATCTCCAGCCGCTCCCCCAGCCGGCCCTCGCGTCCCACGGTCCGGCGCACCCGCGCCAGTTCACCGGTCAGGTGCTGGTTCCGCTCGGCGACCTCGTTGAAGACCGCGGCGATCTCCGCCATCACGGAGTCCCCGGGAACGGTGAGCCGCCGACGGAAGTTGCCGTCGCGCATCGCGGTGAGGGCGGAGAGCAGCTTGCGCAGATCCGCCGCGTCCGCGCCGCGGTTCCGGCGGCCCCGATTCTGCTGGGTTCCGCCCCGGTTCGCCACAACCGCCGTCGCCCTGCTCGAATCCACCGGCCTGCCTCCAGAGTTGCCTTGACTGCCCCCGCGGTCGCCCCGCGCGGTCGTACGCATGGGACGCATCCCACAATCTAACGACCGAGCGGGGTGTATGAGAGGTGCCGACGGGTATCGACGGGTATCGGCCCCGCACGGACGCTCTTGATCGAACAACCGAGCGGAGCATCCCGGTCTGTCAGGTTCAGATCGAGTCACCGAACGTACCGGCTTCGCTCCCGAAGCGGAACCGGGGTCAGTAACCTGGCGACGAGTACCGACGTTGGGCCAGTGCCGCACAGCAGTCGTGAACAGACGTCGATCGCCGCCCGGTAACGTGTGTGCCCGGTAGCCAGGCCCGGCAGAAGGAGGAGGCGCCTCGTGGGTGACGCCACCGCGCGGGCTGCCGCCACGTTCGAACCGGTCGGCCGCTCGGTCGCCGCCGCCCGCGCCTTCGTGCGGGACACCCTGCAGGGCTGGGGGTTCGCCGAGGTCGTCGACGACGCGGTGGTCCTGGCCAGCGAGTTGGTGACCAACGCCGTCGTGCACGCCGGAACCGCCGCGCACGTGCAGTGCCTGCGCCGCGAGGACTCGGTCAGGGTCGAGGTCGCCGACCGTTACCCGCGCCGCTCCCTGCCGATCTACCCCGGCCACGAGGACGGACCGGCCGGCACCGCGGAGTTGGAGCGCGAGGGCGGACGCGGTCTGCTGCTCTGCGCGGCGCTCGCGTCCCGCTGGGGCGTCGACTACACCGCCACCGACAAGCGGGTCTGGTTCTCCCTCGAACTCCCCGCCCGCGCCGCGGGCACCCGCTTCGCCGGCCCGGTCACCCCGGACAGTCTGCTCCCCGAGGCCGAGACCTCGGTGCACGTGGCGGTGCTGCAGATCGACGCCGAGGGCCTGGTCTCCGGCTGGAACCAGGACGCCGAACTGCTCTTCCAGCACCCGGCCGTCAAGGCGCTCGGCCGCCCGTTCACCGAGTTCGCGGCCTGGCCGCAGACGCCGGGCACCGGCCTGGGCATCGCCGAGGCGCTGCGGCTGTCCCGCTGGGAGGGCAGCTACGCGATCCGCCGCGCCGACGGCCGGCTCCTCGCCGTCTACGCCGCGCACCTGCGTGTCCGCGACGCCCACGGCGCGCCGTCCACGGTCTGCCTGCTGGTGCGCGAGCAGGAACGCGCGGTGCTGCAGTCCCCGTTGCGGGCGCACCCCGCCCCCGCCGAGGGGGCGGGCGGGCGGCACGAGGGCGCGGGCATCGGCGCCGAGGCCTTCCTCAGCTCGCTGATGGGCGGTCAGGCCCCGGACGACCTGGACGGGTTGCTGCAGCGCACGGTCGAACGGGCCCGCGACATGCTCGACGGCGACGCCGCCTACCTGCTCCTCGCGACCGACGACGAGACCGAGTTGGAGGTCCGCGCCAGCTGCGGCCTGCCCTCGGGACGGCAGCGCTTCGCGCGGGTCCCGGTCGAGTCGGGCGCCGGACGTTACGGCTCGGCGCGACTGCCCGCCGTCCACGACGACCTGGCCGACTCGCCCGGCGCCGTACCGCTGCTGAGCGGCACCGGGCTGCGCTCGGTGGTGACCGTCCCGCTCAAGGTCGAAGGCAGGCTGACCGGTTCGCTCGGCGTCGCCGCCCAGAACCCCGGCCAGTACGGCAACGACGACGCGCTGCGGCTGCAATTCGCCGCCGACCGGATCGCCCTGGCGGTCGAGAGCGCCAGGCTCACCGAGCTGGAACGGCTGCGCCGCGGCTCGCTCTCCTTCCTGGTCGAGGCCTCCGACCTGCTGGCCGGCACCCTGGAACGGGACCAGACCCTCGCCCTGATGGCCCAGATGACCGTGCCCACCCTGGCCTCCTGGTGCGCCGTCTACACCACCTACACCGGCACCGACCCCTCGGTCCCCGAGCTGGCCTACGTGCTGCACGAGGACGAGGACCAGATCGACGGCCTGCGCGCGCTGCTGGAGCGCATCGCGCCGCCGGAGCCCCTCAACGCGCCCAGCGCCCGCGACTGGCCGGCCCCGGCGACGCCGCGCAGGACGCCGCCCTGCGCGCCTCGCTGCGCAACCTCGGCGACGTGGACGGAACGGCTCCCGCCGACGAGCAGGGCGCCCAGCGCGCCGCGGCGGCGACGGCCGCGACCGTCGGCGGGGAGACGGTCGTCCTGCCGCTGGTCGCGCGCAACCGGGTGATCGGCATGCTGACCCTCGGCAAGGCGGCGGACGAGAAGTTCCGCAGGGAGATCCTCGAGCTCGCCGAGGACCTCTCCCGCCGGGCGGCGCTCGCGCTGGACAACGCCCGCCTCTACTCGGAGCGCACCGCCATCTCGCGCGCGCTGCAGCGCAGCCTGCTGCCGCCCGCGGTACCGCGCGTGCCCGGCGTCGAGGTCGAGGTCATCTACCGCGCGGCGGGCGAGGGCAACGAGGTCGGCGGCGACTTCTACGACATCTTCCCGATCCGCGAGGGCACCTACGGCTTCGCCATCGGCGACGTCTGCGGCACCGGCCCCGAGGCGGCCTCCGTCACCGGCCTCGCCCGCCACTCGCTGCGGCTGCTGGCCCGCGAGGGCCTGGCCGCGCCCGAGGTGCTGCAGCGCCTGAACGCGGCCATCCTCGACGAGGGCGACCGCGGCCGCTTCCTCACGCTGCTCTACGGCGAGATGACGCCGCACCCCGACGGAACGGTCACCCTCCACTCGGTCTGCGCCGGCCACCCGTTGCCGCTGCGTCTGCGGCCGGACGGCACGGTCTCCCCCGCCGCCTCCCCGCAGGCCCTGCTGGGCGTCATGGACGACCTGGAGCTGGAGGCCGAGACGCTCGTCCTCGAACCCGGGGACGTGCTCCTCTGCGTGACCGACGGGGTCACCGAACGACGCGAGGGCACCCGGATGCTCGGCGACGACGGCCTCGCCGACGTCCTCTCCGCCTGCACCGGGCTCACCGCGGGCGCCGTCGCCACCCGCGTCCTGCGCGCCGTCGAACGCTTCGCGGCCGACCCGGCCTCGGACGACATGGCCATCCTGGCCCTCCGCATCCTCGACCCGCCCGCGCAGCCCTGAGCGGCGCCGCCGCGCGCACCGAGGTCGGTCGCGCGGGGCGCGGCCGGCGCGAACCGGGCCGATCGCCGAAGAGCGTCCGCGCTCCGCTCGCACCGCGAGGCGGATGATCCGGGATCCTGTGGAGTTTTCGCCTCCGCTTCACCCGTCCCCTGCCAAACCTTCACAGGCGGCACCCCACGACTTGTCCGGTTCTGCGGTGCTTGGGGCAAGCGTGGGACAGAAGTGACCCCTGTTGCCGCGGAATGCGCCCTCCTACCATCGGCGAATGTCCCGCCCCTCGCGCCGTGCCCCCTTCGCCGCACTGGTGACCGTCACCGCCCTCCTCGCGGTCTGCCTCGCGGCCGCAGCCGCGGATCCGACCTCGCTCTTCGCACCGCTTCCCTGGTCGGCGCTGACGGTGACACCCGCGCACGGGCTATGGTCCGTCGCCGGGGTGGCGGTGTTCCTGCCGGTGCTGGCCGTCGTGACGGCGTGGGGCACCGTGGTCTCCTACCGGGGCGCCGACCCGGCCACCGGGCGGGCCAGGATGGCCCGGCGGCTCTGGGCCGTCACGGTGCTGGCCGCCGCCCTCGCCCGGCTCGCCCAGTTGCTCGCGGAGACCGCGGGCGCAGCGATCCACGGCGGCGCGCGCACCCTCGCGGCGACCGCGCTCTGGGACTGCGGACTGACCGCCGGACGCACCGCCCTGATCGGCTGGCTGCCCGCGCTGCTCGGCGCGCTCGCCTACCGGCGCCGCCGCGACGCGGAGGAGCCCCGCCGTCGCCGGCACATGCCCCCGCACTACGGCTGGCGCTGGTCGCTCACCGGCACGGCCCTGCCGCTCGCCCTGCTCGGACCGCTGGTCGGCCCGATGCTCTGGGAGGGCTCCCCTGCCGCGTCCTTCTACGGCGAGCAGCTGAGCCTGCGCCGCCTCCCCTTCGGGCTCGACCTCGGCCCCGGCCGCTTCGCCGTGGAGCTCGCCACCGCCGCCGTCGTGGGCGCCGTCCTGCTCTCCCGCTCCTCGCGGCGCTTCGACTACACCCGGCCCAGCCATCTGCTGCTCGGCGGCTGGCTCGCCGCACTCGGCGGCGGCGCGGGCGCCGGCGTGGTGCAGGCGCTGCTTGCGCTGCCCCGCGACCTCGGCCTCAGCGGCGGACCGGGCGGCGGCAGCCTCGGCAGCGGCGACCTGTTCGCCGTCCCCGACGCCGCGCTGCGGATCAGCACCGGACTCTCCCTCGGCGTGGCCTTCGGCTGGGCGATCGTGCCCGCGCTGCTGCTGATCAGCAGACTGCTGGACGTCATCTCCGGGCAACGCCGCCGCTTCGCGACCGTGGTCGCCTCGGCGACCGTGCTGGCCCTTGGCTCCTGGCTGCTGGCCCAGGCCACCCCGACCACCGCGAGCGCGGCCCCCTCGGTCAACGCCGCCGCCCGTGCGACGGCCGACCAGGACCTGCCTGCGCTGACCGTACGCCCCCCGTCCGGCGCGGAGCCTGCGGCGATCACCGACGTCAACGGACGCCAGGTACTGCTGCGCGGCGTCAACGTCAACCAGCTCGTCGACTACTACGCGCCCACGCCGGGGCGGCAGACCGTCCGGCCGCTCGCCGACGGCGACTTCGCCGCCATGGCCTCGCTCGGCTTCGACGTGGTCCGGCTGGACATCTCCTGGTCCGCACTGGAACCGAGCCGCGGCCACTTCGACCGGACCTACCTGGACCGGATCCGCGCCACCGTCGCGGAGGCCGCCAAGCACGGCCTCTACACCGACCTCGACCTGCACGAGGACGCCTGGGGCAAGGCGATCGCCGCACCGGCGGGGACCTCCTGCCCCTCCGGCACCACCCCCGCGCTCGGCTACGACGGCGCACCCGGCTGGGCCACGATCACCGACGGCGCCTCGCGGTGCCAGGGCCTCAGCCGGGACCTCACCCCCGCCAACGCCCGTGCGTTCACCGCCTTCTACCACGACACGGACGGCATCCAGACCGAACTCACCCGCGCCTGGGCACTGTTGGCCCACACCTTCGCCGCAGACCCGGCCGTGGCGGGCTACGGGCTGCTCAACGAGCCCGGCATCGGCGAGGATTCGCCGGCCACCTCCTCCGTCCTGCTCGGCGCCTACTACCATCGCGCCGTTCAGGCCATCCGCGACGCCGAGAGCGCGAGCACCGGCGGCTTCCCGCACCTGGTCTTCGTCGAGCCGAGCGTGCTCTGGTCCGGCCTCGGCTTCGACGCCGCGCCGCCGCGCGGCTTCAGCACCGACCCCTACCTGGTCTTCGCCCCCCACCTCTACAGCCAGTCGATCACCATGGACCAGTCCCTGGGGATCACCCTGGTCTCGGTCGAGCGCGGCTTCGCCCTGGCCCAACAGCAGGCGAAGGCCTACGGGATGCCGCTCTGGGCGGGCGAATGGGGCTGGTTCGGCTCCAACGTCCCGCAGAACGGGGCGATGATGCGCCGCTTCGCCGCCGCCGAGGACCGGGCGCTGATCGGGGACGCCTTCTGGGTCTGGAAGCAGGCCTGCGGCAGCCCGGAGAGCGACCAGCACGCGAGCGAGGCCGGCAACCTGGTCGGCGTCGACTGTGCCACCGGCAAGGACCTCCCCCCGGCGGGCGCCGTCCTGTCCGTCCTCTCCCGCGCCTACCCCCACGCCGCCCCCGGCACGCTCACCCGCCTCGCCACGGGCGCCGACGAAACCGGCCTCTCGCTGGCGGGCACGGCCCCGACCAGCGGCGAAGGGACCGCCTGCACACTCTCGGTCTGGTACCCGGGCAAGGCGAAGCCGACCCCGACCGCCCACGGGATCGCCCGCCTGACGGAGCACCAGGTTGCCGGCGGCTGGCTCGTCTCCGGCTGCGCCACAGGGAGTTACCGCCTCGACCTCGGTTGAGACGACCGGCGGCGGCTCGCAATACACCTCTCGGCTGGTCAGCAGCGGTAGATCTTCGAAATTGCTCGATATCACTCTGATTACGGTAGGTTGACGCCCGGTCACTGTCGGGTACGGAACAACCATCAGAGAAAGGCGGCCACATCTGACCGCCGACCAGCATCACCAGTGAAAGGAGCCCCCGTGAGCAACGAAGCCGCGGTGGCCGACAACCGCTCCCTCACTCTCGGCGCAGCAGCCGGCCCGCTGGGCTACCTCGCCCTCGGCCTGACCCTGCTCGCCTACGGCCTCGTCGCCACCGGCGTCATCTCGAACACCGCCGGCGCGGACACCAAGGACCTCGCGTTCTGGGTCGGCGGCGTCACCCTCTTCATAGCGGGTCTGCTCGAGTTCCGCGCCGGCAGCGCGGGCACCGGCACCGCCTTCGGCGGCCTCGGCGCCCTCTGGGTCGCCGCCTCCCAGATGACCTTCACCTCAACCAACGCGGCCGGACTCTTCTTCGTGCTCTGGGCCCTGCTCGCGCTCTCGCTGACCGCCTCACAGTGGGGCCACGAGAGTCTGCTGGTCCGCGGGGTCTACGGCCTGTTCACCGTCGCCCTGGTGCTCTGGGCGATCGACGAGTTCGCCGGGAACGCCGACCTCGGCAAGATCGCCGGGTGGGTCGCGGCCGTCGCCGGACTGTTCTCCTGGTACGCCGCCACGGTCGCCCTCGGCGGCAACAAGTGGGGCAGGGTCACTCTCCCGGTCCGCTGACGGCCCGGGAACCGGTGACGGCCTCGGAGCCCGTGGCGGACCGAGCAGCACCGGCCATCCCCAGAGGGGCGGCGGGCCGAGACCCGAGGGGAGTCCCCGGCCCGTCCGCCTCCGCACCTCGCAGCAGATACGCGGCCCGCAACCGGGCCGCGTACCACTGCACGCCGTAGGCGAGCAGAAGCAGCCCGACCGCGGCGATCCCGTCGAGCCAGTAGTGATTGGCGGTGACCACGACGACCGCGACGGTCAGGATCGGGTGCGCCAGCACCAGCCAGCGCCAGCGACTCCGGCTCACCTTGATCACGGCGACGGCCACCAGGACGCACCAGGCGACATGGACCGACGGCATGGCCGAATAGGAGTCCGCCTGCACCCCGCCGATCGTGGCCCCGTAGACGGACTGGCCGTACTCGGCCGCCACGTCCGTCATGCCACTGCCGGGCAGCAGCCGGGGCGGAGCGACCGGGATCAGCTGGATCAGCAGCGACCAGGCCGTGACCAGCACCAGCGTCATCCGCACCCGGGGATAGGCCTCCCTGTGCCGCAGGAAGAGCCAGATCAGCAAGGCGATGACCGCGCCGAAGTGCAGCGTCGCGTAGTAGTAGTCGGCCCCCTGGACCACCAGCGGATGCGGCTCCACCCAGGCCTGCAGCGTCGCCTCGCTGGGCAGGTGCAGACTTCGCTCGGCATCCCAGATCGCCTGGCCACGGGAGAGGGCGTCGGCGTTGCTCATCACGGAGAGCTGACCGGCGAACTGCCAGACCGCGAAGAGCCCCAGCACCGTGCCCAGCTCCCGCACGACCAGCCCCACGTTCAGCCGCAGACCGGACGGCGTCCCGATCCGCCGGACGGCGACGGACGCGCCGAAGGCGACCACCGCGACGGCACCCGCGGTCTGCCAGTTGAGCGTGAGGTTCTGCACAGTGCTGTTCCCCTTTCCCAGCGCTCACCGTAGTGCCAAGCGGGGACGAGGGGCGCGGCGGGCCGCTATCCGAGAGGATGCCGGATCAGCAGCGACGCCTGCACCGGCAGGTCGCCCAGCGCGGCATAGGTGTGCGGCGTGTCGGCCGGCCAGGACACGTGCTCGCCGGCCCGTACCGTGAGCGGGCCGCCCACCGGACCGACCTGGGCGGTGCCGGAGAAGACGGTCAGGTACTCGATCACTCCCGGCGGATGCGCGGGCGAGGTCTGCAGCACGCCCGGGCGGATGTCCAACCGGTAGAGCTCGGTGCTGGTGCCGCCGTCCTGGAAGACCTCCAGCAGCCGGGCCGTCACCGCGGTGCCATGGACCTCCGGCGCCCTCGGCGCCCCGCCCGGTGCCGACAGCAGCATCGCGAGGGGAACCCCCAACTGCCCGGCGATCGCATACAGGGTCTCCGCCGTCGGATTGCGCGTACCCGTCTCCAGGCCGGACAGCGTCGCCTTGCCGATCCCGGCCCGACGCGCCAGCTCGGACAGGCTGATCCCGCGCTGCCCGCGCAGGGCGCGGATGCGCTCGCCGGTCGCGGCGGCGGCTGCGGCGGTCCAGGGCCCGGGATTCTCCATGGCGTCGAGTATCCCCAATCCGCTAGCGTTCCATAAACGGAACACCGAGCGAAACGGCCGCCGTCAGGCCGTGCAGACAAGGACCAGAGATGCCGGGCCGCATACCCGCACAACCAGTCGCCGCAGGCGTGATCACCGCCGTGGTCGGATTCAGCAGCTCCTTCGCCCTGGTCCTGACCGGCCTGCGGTCCGTCGGCGCCACCAGGAACGAGGCGGTCTCGGGACTGCTGCTGCTCTGCCTGAGCATGGGCGGGCTCGCGATCTGGCTCGGACTGCGCTACCGGCAGCCCATCAGCATCGCCTGGTCCACGCCCGGCGCGGCCCTCCTCACCGGCGCGGGCGCGCAGACCGGCGACTACCGGTACGCTGTGGGCGCCTTCGTGGTCTGCGGACTGCTGCTGACCGTCACCGGACTCTGGACCCGGCTCAGCCGCGTGATCGCCGCGATCCCGACCGCTCTCGCGACCGGACTGCTGGCCGGCGTCCTGCTGCCGCTCTGCCTCGCCCCGGTCCAGGCCGCCTTCAGACTTCCCGCGCTGACACTGCCCGTCCTGGCGGTCTGGGCTTCGCTCATGCGTTTCGCCCGCCGCTGGGCGACCCCCGGGGCGTTGGCAACGACCCTGGTGGTGGTCGCGGTGCACTCGGGCGGCCACCTCGGCACGGGGACGAGCGCGCTGCTCCCCAGGCTGAGCCTCACCGCACCGGCCTTCGGCTGGTCGGCCCTGATCGGCATCGCCCTGCCGTTGTACGTCATCACGATGGCCTCGCAGAACATCCCCGGCCTGGCCCTGCTCCGCCACTTCGGCTATCAGCCGCCCGTCCGCCCCGTCCTGACGGCAACCGGTCTCAGCACGACGGCGACGGCCCTGGGCGGCGGCTACACCGTGAACCTCGCGGCCATCACCGCCGCCCTGGCCGCAGGCCCCGACGCCCACCCGGACCGCGCCCGCCGATGGATCGCCTCGGTGACGGCCGGCGTCTGCTACATCCTGCTCGGCCTCACCGCGGGCGCCTCGGCAGTCCTGCTGACCACGGCCCCGCCCCAACTGGTCGAGGCGATCGCCGGACTCGCTCTGCTCCCGACCCTCGGCTCTGCTCTCTCCTCCGCGCTGGCCGAGGAGGCCGGTCGCGAGGCCGCGGTGGTGACCTTCGTCGTCGCCGCGTCGGGCGTCTCGGCCTTCGGTATCGGCGCCCCGGTCTGGGCACTGGCCGCAGGACTGGTGATGCGCCGCGTGGTCGCCGCGCGATAGCGCGCCGCGCCAATTGGGTCCGGAACGCAGTGAAGCCCCCTGACCTATGGTCAGGGGGCTTCACTGGAATGGTTGTTCGGCGGCGTCCTACTCTCCCACAGGGTCCCCCCTGCAGTACCATCGGCGCTGTGAGGCTTAGCTTCCGGGTTCGGGATGTAACCGGGCGTTTCCCTCACGCTATGACCACCGAAACACGGTGAAACAAGCGATTGTCGCTGTCTCAGAACAGCACAGTGGACGCGTAGCAACTATGGACAAGCCCTCGGCCTATTAGTACCGGTCAGCTCCACCCCTCACAGGGCTTCCACATCCGGCCTATCAACCCAGTCGTCTACTGGGAGCCTTACCCCATCAAGTGGGTGGGAGTACTCATCTCGAAGCAGGCTTCCCGCTTAGATGCTTTCAGCGGTTATCCCTCCCGAACGTAGCCAACCAGCCATGCCCTTGGCAGGACAACTGGCACACCAGAGGTTCGTCCGTCCCGGTCCTCTCGTACTAGGGACAGCCCTTCTCAATACTCCTGCGCGCGCAGCGGATAGGGACCGAACTGTCTCACGACGTTCTAAACCCAGCTCGCGTACCGCTTTAATGGGCGAACAGCCCAACCCTTGGGACCTACTCCAGCCCCAGGATGCGACGAGCCGACATCGAGGTGCCAAACCATCCCGTCGATATGGACTCTTGGGGAAGATCAGCCTGTTATCCCCGGGGTACCTTTTATCCGTTGAGCGACGGCGCTTCCACAAGCCACCGCCGGATCACTAGTCCCTGCTTTCGCACCTGCTCGACCCGTCGGTCTCACAGTCAAGCTCCCTTGTGCACTTACACTCAACACCTGATTGCCAACCAGGCTGAGGGAACCTTTGGGCGCCTCCGTTACATTTTAGGAGGCAACCGCCCCAGTTAAACTACCCACCAGACACTGTCCCTGATCCGGATCACGGACCCAGGTTAGACATCCAGCACGACCAGAGTGGTATTTCAACGTCGACTCCACAACAACTGGCGTTGCTGCTTCAAAGTCTCCCACCTATCCTACACAAGCCGAACCGAACACCAATATCAAGCTATAGTAAAGGTCCCGGGGTCTTTCCGTCCTGCTGCGCGAAACGAGCATCTTTACTCGTAATGCAATTTCACCGGGCCTATGGTTGAGACAGTCGAGAAGTCGTTACGCCATTCGTGCAGGTCGGAACTTACCCGACAAGGAATTTCGCTACCTTAGGATGGTTATAGTTACCACCGCCGTTTACTGGCGCTTAAGTTCTCAGCTTCGCCCCACCGAAATGGAGCTAACCGGTCCCCTTAACGTTCCAGCACCGGGCAGGCGTCAGTCCGTATACATCGCCTTACGGCTTCGCACGGACCTGTGTTTTTAGTAAACAGTCGCTTCTCGCTGGTCTCTGCGGCCACCCCCAGCTCGGAGAGTAAATCTCGTCACCAGGCGTGGCCCCCCTTCTCCCGAAGTTACGGGGGCATTTTGCCGAGTTCCTTAACCATAGTTCACCCGAACGCCTCGGTATTCTCTACCTGACCACCTGAGTCGGTTTGGGGTACGGGCCGCCATGAAACTCGCTAGAGGCTTTTCTCGACAGCATAGGATCATCCACTTCACCACAATCGGCTCGGCATCAGGTCTCAGCCTATTGTGTGGCGGATTTGCCTACCACACGGCCTACACCCTTACCCCGGGACTACCACCGCCCGGGCTGGACTACCTTCCTGCGTCACCCCATCGCTCAGCTACTACAAGCTCGGGTCGCCGGCTCCACCACTCCCTTCGGTCCGAAGACCTCCGGGCGGCTTCACGGGCTTAGCATCACCTGGTTCGCCGTTGGCGCTTCAAAGCGGGTACGGGAATATCAACCCGTTGTCCATCGACTACGCCTGTCGGCCTCGCCTTAGGTCCCGACTTACCCTGGGCAGATCAGCTTGACCCAGGAACCCTTGGTCAATCGGCGCAAGAGTTTCCCACTCTTGTATCGCTACTCATGCCTGCATTCTCACTCGTGAACCGTCCACCACTGGATTCCTCCGCGGCTTCACCCGGCACACGACGCTCCCCTACCCATCCATGCACCCGTTGGGGCTATAGCATGAATGACACGGCTTCGGCGGTGTACTTGAGCCCCGCTACATTGTCGGCGCGGAATCACTTGACCAGTGAGCTATTACGCACTCTTTAAAGGGTGGCTGCTTCTAAGCCAACCTCCTGGTTGTCTCTGCGACTCCACATCCTTTCCCACTTAGCACACGCTTAGGGGCCTTAGCCGGTGTTCTGGGCTGTTTCCCTCTCGACCATGGAGCTTATCCCCCACAGTCTCACTGCCGCGCTCTCACTTACCGGCATTCGGAGTTTGGCTAAGGTCAGTAACCCGGTGGGGCCCATCGCCTATCCAGTGCTCTACCTCCGGCAAGAAACACGCGACGCTGCACCTAAATGCATTTCGGGGAGAACCAGCTATCACGGAGTTTGATTGGCCTTTCACCCCTAACCACAGGTCATCCCCCAGGTTTTCAACCCTGGTGGGTTCGGTCCTCCACACGGTCTTACCCGCGCTTCAACCTGCCCATGGCTAGATCACTCCGCTTCGGGTCTTGGGCGCGCGACTCATTCGCCCTATTCGGACTCGCTTTCGCTACGGCTACCCCACACGGGTTAACCTCGCCACACACCGCAAACTCGCAGGCTCATTCTTCAAAAGGCACGCAGTCACACCGAAGTGCTCCCACGGCTTGTAGGCACACGGTTTCAGGTACTATTTCACTCCGCTCCCGCGGTACTTTTCACCATTCCCTCACGGTACTATCCGCTATCGGTCACCAGGGAATATTTAGGCTTAGCGGGTGGTCCCGCCAGATTCACACGGGATTTCTCGGGCCCCGTGCTACTTGGGAGTTGCATAAGCGAGCCGAGAACGTTTCGTCTACGGGGGTCTTACCCTCTACGCCGGACCTTTCGCATGTCCTTCGACTACACTCTCGGTTTCTGACTCGCCCAGCCGCCGGCAGACGACTGAAACACAATCCCACGACCCCATGACGGCAACCCCTGCCGGGTCTCACACCACCATGGTTTAGCCTCATCCGGTTTCGCTCGCCACTACTCCCGGAATCACGGTTGTTTTCTCTTCCTGCGGGTACTGAGATGTTTCACTTCCCCGCGTTCCCTCCACACTGCCTATGTGTTCAGCAGCGGGTGACAGCCCATGACGACTGCCGGGTTTCCCCATTCGGACACCCCCGGATCAAAGCTCGGTTGACAGCTCCCCGGGGCCTATCGCGGCCTCCCACGTCCTTCATCGGTTCCTGGTGCCAAGGCATCCACCGTGCGCCCTTAAAAACTTGGCCACAGATGCTCGCGTCCACTGTGCAGTTCTCAAACAACGACCAGAAGGTTCAGACTGTCACCAGCCCGTTCCCTCAGGACCCAACAACGTGCCCGACACACAGCCCTTCCGGCGACCGCGTTCCACGCGCCGAAGCGCAGTACTGACGATCCCACCAGGAATCCGTGTGCCGAATAGTCAACGTTCCACCCATGAGCAACCGTGCGAGACATGCGCTCGCAAGCGGCTATGTGCTCCTTAGAAAGGAGGTGATCCAGCCGCACCTTCCGGTACGGCTACCTTGTTACGACTTCGTCCCAATCGCTGGTCCCACCTTCGACAGCTCCCTCCCACAAGGGGTTAGGCCACCGGCTTCGGGTGTTACCGACTTTCGTGACGTGACGGGCGGTGTGTACAAGGCCCGGGAACGTATTCACCGCAGCAATGCTGATCTGCGATTACTAGCAACTCCGACTTCATGGGGTCGAGTTGCAGACCCCAATCCGAACTGAGACCGGCTTTTTGAGATTCGCTCCGCCTCACGGCATCGCAGCTCTTTGTACCGGCCATTGTAGCACGTGTGCAGCCCAAGACATAAGGGGCATGATGATTTGACGTCATCCCCACCTTCCTCCGAGTTGACCCCGGCAGTCTCCTGTGAGTCCCCGGCATAACCCGCTGGCAACACAGAACGAGGGTTGCGCTCGTTGCGGGACTTAACCCAACATCTCACGACACGAGCTGACGACAACCATGCACCACCTGTACACCGACCACAAGGGGGCGCCCATCTCTGGACGTTTCCGGTGTATGTCAAGCCTTGGTAAGGTTCTTCGCGTTGCGTCGAATTAAGCCACATGCTCCGCTGCTTGTGCGGGCCCCCGTCAATTCCTTTGAGTTTTAGCCTTGCGGCCGTACTCCCCAGGCGGGGCACTTAATGCGTTAGCTGCGGCGCGGACCACGTGGAATGTGACCCACACCTAGTGCCCAACGTTTACGGCGTGGACTACCAGGGTATCTAATCCTGTTCGCTCCCCACGCTTTCGCTCCTCAGCGTCAGTAATGGCCCAGAGATCCGCCTTCGCCACCGGTGTTCCTCCTGATATCTGCGCATTTCACCGCTACACCAGGAATTCCGATCTCCCCTACCACACTCTAGCCTGCCCGTATCGAATGCAGACCCGGGGTTAAGCCCCGGGCTTTCACATCCGACGCGACAAGCCGCCTACGAGCTCTTTACGCCCAATAATTCCGGACAACGCTCGCACCCTACGTATTACCGCGGCTGCTGGCACGTAGTTAGCCGGTGCTTCTTCTGCAGGTACCGTCACTTGCGCTTCTTCCCTGCTGAAAGAGGTTTACAACCCGAAGGCCTTCATCCCTCACGCGGCGTCGCTGCATCAGGCTTGCGCCCATTGTGCAATATTCCCCACTGCTGCCTCCCGTAGGAGTCTGGGCCGTGTCTCAGTCCCAGTGTGGCCGGTCGCCCTCTCAGGCCGGCTACCCGTCGTCGCCTTGGTAGGCCATCACCCCACCAACAAGCTGATAGGCCGCGGGCTCATCCTGCACCGCCGGAGCTTTCCACCCCGGAGCATGCGCTCCAGGGTCGTATCCGGTATTAGACCTCGTTTCCAAGGCTTGTCCCAGAGTGCAGGGCAGATTGCCCACGTGTTACTCACCCGTTCGCCACTGATCCACCCCGAAGGGCTTCACCGTTCGACTTGCATGTGTTAAGCACGCCGCCAGCGTTCGTCCTGAGCCAGGATCAAACTCTCCGTGAATGTATTCCCGTAATGGGGCATTCGCGTTGAGCGGCACGACATCCCACCGGAATAAGGGGGACTCGTGCACAGCGTCCTCGCTGATTTTAAAACATCTCAAAAGTAACTGGCGTTGACTTTTGGCACGCTGTTGAGTTCTCAAGGAACGGACGCTTCCTTTGCTTCCCTTTCGGGCCGCTCCGGGCGCTTCCTTCGTTTTCTACTCTATCAGAACTTTCCGGTCCCGATTTCGCAGTCCCCGTCAACCGAATTTCTCCGATTATCCGAGGGGTTTGGCGCCCCGCTCAGCGGGGCAACTCGAAGAACATTACGGGGCCCGGCAGGCCGAGTCAAATCGGCTGCCGGGCCCCGTGACCTGCTCAGACCTCGACGACCATCGGCAGGATCATCGGGCGGCGACGGTAGGTGTCCGACACCCACTTGCCGAGCGTGCGACGCACCAGCTGCTGAACCTGGCGGGTCTCCAGGACGCCGTCCTGGGCCGACCGGTTCAGGGCCTCCTGGATCTTCGCGATCGCGGGGCCGAAGGCCTCGTCGTCGATGCCGGAGCCGCGCGCCTGGATGTTCGGGCCGCTCAGCACCTTGCCCGTGGAGGAGTCCACGACCATGAACGCGGTGATGATGCCCTCGTCGCCGAGGATGCGACGGTCCTTGAGGGAGCCCTCGCCGATCTCGCCGACCGACAGGCCGTCCACGTACACGTAGCCGGCCTGCACCTTGCCGACGATGCGGGCGACGCCGTCGACCAGGTCGACCGCGACGCCGTCCTCGGCGATGACGATGCGGTCCTTGCGGATGCCCGTCTTCTGGCCCAGGTCGGAGACCGCCCGCAGGTGCCGCCACTCGCCGTGGACCGGCATGAGGTTCCGCGGCTTGCAGATGTTGAAGAAGTAGAGCAGCTCGCCGGCCGAGGCGTGGCCGGAGACGTGCACCTTGGCGTTGCCCTTGTGCACGACGTTCGCGCCCCACCGGGTCAGGCCGTTGATCACGCGGTAGACCGCGTTCTCGTTGCCCGGGATCAGCGACGACGCGAGGATGACGGTGTCGCCCTCGACGATGCGGATCTGGTGGTCGCGGTTGGCCATGCGCGACAGCGCGGCCATCGGCTCGCCCTGCGAGCCGGTGCAGATGAGGACCACGTCCTCGTCCGGCAGGTCGTCCAGCGTCTTCACGTCGACGACGAGGCCGCCCGGCACCTTCAGGTAGCCGAGGTCGCGGGCGATGCCCATGTTGCGGACCATGGACCGGCCCACGAAGGCGACCTTGCGGCCGAACTCGTGCGCGGTGTCGAGCACCTGCTGGATGCGGTGCACGTGCGAGGCGAAGCTCGCCACGATGATGCGCTTGTCGGCGCGGTCGAAGACCTGCTGCAGCACCGGGCCGATCTCGCGCTCGGGCGCGATGAAGCCGGGGACCTCGGCGTTGGTCGAGTCGACCAGCAGGAGGTCGATGCCCTCCTCGCCCAGACGGGCGAAGGTCGGCAGGTCGGTGAGGCGGCGATCCAGCGGCACCTGGTCCATCTTGAAGTCGCCGGTGGCGACGACGAGACCGGCCGGGGTGCGGATCGCGACAGCCAGCGCGTCCGGGATGGAGTGGTTGACCGCGATGAACTCGCAGTCGAAGGCGCCGATGCGCTCGCGCTGGCCCTCCTTGACCTCCAGCGTGTACGGCCGGATCCGGTGCTCGGCCAGCTTGGCCTCGATCAGGGCCAGCGTCAGCTTGGAGCCGATCAGCGGAAGGTCCGGCTTCTCGCGGAGGAGGTAGGGGACGGCGCCGATGTGGTCTTCGTGGCCGTGCGTGAGCACGATCCCGTCGATCTTGTCGAGGCGGTCCCTGATGGACGTGAAGTCCGGCAGGATCAGGTCGACGCCCGGCTGCTCCTCCTCGGGGAAGAGCACGCCGCAGTCGACGATGAGCAGGCGACCGCCGTACTCGAAGACCGTCATGTTGCGGCCGATCTCGCCCAGGCCGCCGAGCGGGGTGATCCGCAGGGCGTTCGGCGCGAGCGCGGGCGGGGCGCCCAGATCAGGGTGCGGATGACTCAAAGGTTCTCCTTCCCGCGCGCGCCGGTCGGAGCTTCCTGGCTCTGGCGCACGCGGCATCGTTTCTGCTGTTCAGGTACTGCGAAACCGGTGGTGCATCACGTCGCCGGCGACCGGGACGTGGAAGTCTGCTGTCAGAGGTGTACCCCTCCGTCGGCGAGATCCCTCCTCAGCTGCGCGATCTCCGCCTCGTCGGCCTCGACCAGGGGCAGCCGCAGCGGCCCGGCCGGGAGGCCCATGAGGTTGAGCGCCGCCTTGGTGGTGATCACACCCTGGGTGCGGAACATACCGGTGAACACCGGCAGCAGCCGCTGGTGTATCTCGGTGGCCTTGGTCATGTCGCCGGCCACGAAGGCGTCGACCATGACGCGCAGCTCTGCGGCCACGACGTGGGCGACGACGCTGACGAAGCCGACCGCGCCCACGGAGAGCAGCGGCAGGTTCAGCATGTCGTCGCCGGAGTACCAGGCCAGGCCGCTGCGGGCGATGCCCCAGCTGGCGGCGGCCAGGTCGCCCTTCGCGTCCTTGTTGGCGACGATCCGCGGGTGCTCGGCCAGCCGGACGATCGTCTCGGTGGCGATCGGGACGCCGGAGCGGCCGGGGATGTCGTAGAGCATGACCGGCAGACCGGTCGCGTCGGCGACGGCGGTGAAGTGCCGGTAGAGGCCCTCCTGCGGGGGCTTGTTGTAGTACGGCGTCACCACGAGCAGGCCGTGGGCTCCGGCACGCTCGGCCTCGCGGGCCAGCTCCAGCGTGTGGTGGGTGTCGTTCGTGCCGACACCTGCGACGACGTGGGCGCGGTCGCCGACCGCCTCCAGCACAGCCCGTACCAGCGCGGCTTTCTCGGCGTCCGTGGTGGTCGGGGACTCACCGGTGGTGCCGTTGACGACCAGACCGTCGTTGCCTGCGTCGACGAGATGGACGGCCAGCCGCAGTGCGCCTTCGAGGTCGAGGGAGCCGTCGGCGGTGAACGGGGTCACCATCGCGGTCAGTGCCCGGCCGAAGGGGGTTTCGGGGGTGGAGGTCGGAGCCATGTGTCCAACGCTACTCGTTGCGGGCGGGGGCAGGCACAGACGGTCCAGCTGAAGGACAGCCGAGCCGTCTGAACAGGCAAGGAGCCCGGCGCCGCCTGCTCGGGGGTTCAAGCGGCACCGGGGCTCGTGCTTTGAGATTAAGGAACCGTGAGATATCCCGCAAATGGGACATAAGGGAAATCTTGCCGAGCGGTCGATCCGTCAGCTCCGGCCCAGGTCAGCGGGGCTGTGGCCTCAGGGCGCGACCCGGCCGTGCGTGTTGAACGCGTCGTGGGTCAGCGGCATGAGCTCGGCCCACAGCGTCTCCATCTTCTCGGCGACCATCTCGATCTCGCGCTGCGGGAAGCTCGGCACCTTCGCCCGCTCGTCCTTGGTGCGCAGCGAGAGGAAGTGCATCAGCGAGCGCGCGTTGCAGGTCGCGTACATCGAGGAGAAGAGCCCGACCGGCAGCACCGCCCGCGCGACCTCGCGCGCGACACCGGCCGCCAGCATCTCCCGGTAGCGCTCGTAGGACTGCCGGTAGGAGTCCTCCATGGCCGCGGTCACGGCCTTCTGCTGCTCCGGGGTGCCCTCGAAGAACTCGTACTTGCCCGGACGGCCCTTCTGCACGAGCTTCCGCTCGGCCGACGGGACGTAGAAGACCGGCTGCAGCTCGCGGTAGCGGCCGCTCTCCTCGTTGTACGACCAGCCCGCCCGGTGACGGTGGAACTCACGGAAGACGAAGATCGGCGCGCTGACGAAGAACGTCATCGAGTTGTGCTCGAAGGGCGTGCCGTGACGGTCCCGCATCAGGTAGTTGATCAGCCCCTTCGAGCGCTCGGGGTCCTTCTGCAGCTCTTCGAGCGACTGCTCGCCCGCCGTCGAGACCCGCGCGGCGAAGAGCACGTCGGCGTCCTGGGCACTGCTGCGCACCAGCTCGACCGTGACGTCGTCACGGAAGAGGGGCTCGGGCGCAGCCGAGGTCTCGTCGGTCAAGGGGGAATTCCTTTCGATCATGGGTCGACTCTGCCCCGGGCTCCGGTCCGATGCCGAGAGCCTGCCGATGCTGGTACCGGCACTACCCGGCGACCCGCCGAACAGCGTATCCGGCGCGGACCCGCGAGGGACATTTCGGCTACAGTGCCGCCCCGAAGGGGGAGACATGGGACAGCTGACGATTCGTGGTGCGGACGAGGCGGACCTCGCCGGTTTAGTGCGGGTACGCATCGACTCCTGGCGGGCGGCGTACGCGGGCCTGGTCCCTCCGGCCTATCTGGACGAGCTCGACCCCGAGGCGTCCCTGGTCCGGACCCGGAACCAGCTGCGGTCACGGCCCGAGGGGTGGCACTTCCTGGTCGCCGAGCGGGACGCGGCGCTGGTGGGCTTCGTGATCGCCGGCCCCGAGCGCCCGGCTGCCGAGGTCGTCAGGGGCGACCGGCCGCGCGGCGGGGAGGTGCACGCGCTCTACACCCATCCGGACGCCTGGTTCACCGGCGCGGGCGCGGCGCTGCTCGACGCGGCCGTGACCGCGCTGAGGGCCGACGGGCACGCCCCGCTGCTCCTGTGGGTGCTGGAGCAGAACACGCAGGCCCGGCGCTTCTACGAGCGGCAGGGCTGGCGACCCGACGGCGGCCGGACCGCCCTGCGGCTGGGCGGAGCCCTGCTGCAGGAGCTGCGCTACGTCAGGGCCCCGGTCAGTGCGCTGCCGCGGCCCCGTGCGCGGACTGCCGCTGCAGTGTGATCGCCCGCTCCATCGCCTTGCGGGCGCGCGGGGTGTCGCGCGCGTCCGCGTAGGCGACGGCCAGACGGAACCAGCTGCGCCAGTCCTCCGGGGCGGCCTCCGTCTCGGCCTTGCGCTTGGCGAACACCGCGTCGGCGGAGTCACGGTCGATGCCGCCGCCGGGCGTGTGCTTGAGCTCGTCGACGGGTAGACCGCCCTCGGCCTCCAGCAGTCGGGAGAGCCGCTGGCTGTCGCGGCCGAAGCGGTAGGTCTTGCCGACGAACCAGAGCGCCAGCGCGAC